>NZ_KV790983.1:118634-254798 GCF_001807785.1 Streptococcus sp. HMSC10A01
GAGAACCTGCTTGTTGATCGTTTGGAGACCAGTTACAGCTTTGCCGTCTTGGTCAAAGTAATACCATTCATTTTTAGCACCTTCTGCAAATTTGTTGACGGCCATTTCTCCTGAGTTAGCATCAAAGTAACGAATGCTCTTGTCTGCTAGTGTCACTACCTGACCCTTGACTTGCTTGCCATCTTGGTCGAAATAAAGAGTTTGCTGACCAATCTTTTGAAGGCCTGTTAGAGCGACTCCGTCTACCCCGAAATAGTACCAATCACTTGGGTTATCACCCTGAGCAAAACGATTGATGACAGCATTTCCTGAATCCTTGTCAAAGTAACGAAGTTTGCCATCCTTAGCACGCACAACCTTGCCCTTGACTTGATAACCATTTTGGTCAAAGTATTGCTGTCCATCTCCTATCTTGACGAGACCTCGAGCCATAACACCCTTGTCGTCAAAATAACGCCAGTTTTGGCCATCAGAAGTGTAGTAACGGTTGAGAACCTTGGCACCAGTCTTATCATAGTAGTACTGATTGCCATTTTCATCTTCTTGTAAAGCATCGCGCAACTGAACCCCATTCTTCATAAAGTAAAGCTGCTTGCCATCAATCTCACGAGCTCCTGTTACTAGATAGCCTTGATGATCAAAGTAATACCAATTGCCATTTTCATCCTGGATAAAAGTGTCTTTGGCTTGATTCCCACTAGTTGAATAGAACTTAAAGCCATTTGTGTCTTTTACGAATCCAGTAGAAGCTTCTTTATTGACCAGCTGTTTAGGCAATGCTGCTTCCCCAGTCTTGTTAGACAGGTATTCTTTGCTTCCCCAGTCTTTAAGAACATAGTAAGCACCACGACCCAAGATATTGGTTCCGTTGAAGTACTTAGCCGACCACTTAGTAATCTTCTCGTCCGTTGTCATCTTTTGGCCGTTGGAAATTTGTACTCGTTCAAAGATTTCTGGGTATTTAGCTTTAAGCTCATCCAAGAAGGCTCCACCATACTTGCCTTGGTAGTCGCTCCCATTGGTCTTACTATTAGCCACATAAAGTTTTTCTTTGATTTCTGCGCCTTCACGGTAGGTTCCGTAGTTGTTGACACGAGTTGCTGTTACCACTTCCTTACCTGGCAGGTTGTAGATTTGGTCTGGCACCCAGTCCGCAATGGCTTGGATATTGACACTGTGAAGAGCACGGAGAGCATTGAGCAGGTCATCTAAAGAACCATATTTATTGTTCTTGCTCATTGCCATATCATAGCGGTCTTCAAATGCATAACCATTCTGGATAATAGAGTCTAGGAAAGTACCGTCTTGGCTAGATACATATTGAGGCGGCAGTTCAAATGACGTCACTCCCCATTCCTTGAAGAGGTTGACGTTTTTAGCAATGACTTTATTGGTATATTGGTCATCTCGAGTTGCAAAGTCTTGGAAATTAGAGAAACCTTCGTAAATCAGCTGTGAATCAAGAGCAGGACTAGATTCATAAACCTGACCGCTAGCATTTTTCTTCTTGCTAGCTGTTACACGCGCATCCTGATTCTCTTTAGCACCAACTGGTACCCAAACAGCCAGATAACCAGAAACTTGGACATTGCTGTAGCCTGCAATATCATTCATATCAAAGGTCAAAATACCATTAGCATCCGTCTTCTTCCAGAGCGATTGGGGTACTTCTTCGTCAGTTAGATAGCGGGAAATCCCATCTTTGGTCGTCAGGAGCACAGGGCGGTAGTATTGATTCTTATGGGCTGCTCCCATATTGACTTGCAGTTTATCCCATTCATTCAGTTTAAGGTTCGGGTTATTAGAAGCAATAACTGCCATCCCCTGGGTACGAGTTTCTGCTGTTCCTTCATCCGTAGCCTCATTAGCACCAGTACCATAACGAACAGAAGTCAAGATACCGTTATATGCCCATTTATCAGCCTCGCGAGGCACACCCATATAGGTCACCTTCATGTCCTGTCCACCAGCTACATACTTAATCCGAGCACGCAACAAGGAATCAATAGCGTCATGGTATGGAGATTTTTTCTCCATGTATTGGCCGTCATCTGTGTAGAGATCGCCATAGTAGACCCGAGTGATGGAGTCTTTATTGGAGAGCATGAGAGCATGTGCAGTTGGAATGTTGAACTGCGTATACTTCTTGTCCGCCTTGCGCATATCTTCGTTGTAAATCTTGAAGGCTTGCTTGAGCTCATCCATGGTAAAGGTCAAACCATCCGTATTTGGATTGATATTTTCCCGAATGATGTCAGCAATAACGGTTTGCACTTCACTGTCATGAGCCCGAACAAAGATATAGTTGGCCATCCGCTCGCCATTTTTATTTTCAGTAGAACGGTCGTTCAGGCTATTCGTAATCGTTGGCTCAACTCCGCTACGGATAGAAAGCTTCCGCATGAACGAATAAAGCAAGGACAAGCGTAGCTTGTTATCAATTGCTAGTTGAGCGCCTTTAGTATCTTTGTTGTAGTCAGGATCGTTATCAGACCAAGCTTCCAAGATAGACAGATGCTTGAGGGCTTCTTCTTCACTTTCTCCAACCTTGTAATGAGATTTGAAATAGTCAGAGGCAATCTGAAGCAAGTCTGCATTGACATTATCCACTGCGTCAACTCGGACTCCGTCGAAGTTAGCAGTTGGATCATTGGCCACGATACTTCCGAAGTTCATCATATAGTGGAGCCAGTTTAGCTGCTCAGCTTGAACAGCTGGATTAGAGTTATCAAAATCATTGGCTAATAGGAACTCATAACCACCATTTGACTTATCGATGAAGTATTTAGGCGTACCGGTCTGGCTGGTTGGTGTGCGGTTAAGCAGACGATATCTAGAGTTGGCATGAGATGTCTTATCACTATTTGTATAGAGTAGGGCTCCACCTTGCAGATGGTCCTTGTTCGTCCCAGTTGTTTCAGATTCTGTCTTAATATTCCAATTTGGCTGAGTTTTGACAAAGGCACTCATTAGAGTTCTCAACCATTTTGTGTCGCCCTCTTTGCTAATTCTTTCTTCAATTTTTCGCTGTACCTGCTGAACAGCTTCTGTTAAAAGAACTTGCTCGGTCTTGCTTTCAAAAGCGCCGATCCCCAGATTTTCTTGATTCATATAGTTGAGGTAATTAATCTGGGTCCGCTTATCAGGCCACCAAGCCATCAAAAGAGGGCGTAAGTCTGTCTCTGTCGAGGCCGTCCATGTTTTTCCATCTTTTAAGATGAACTTTGGACGATACCAACTATCAGCTGTCAAATAGCCATCTACAGTCTCAATGTCCTTGTCAGTCGTACCATAAAAAGCATTCTTTTGGGTGAATTCATTATTGAGACTGCTGGTTCCTTGCTGGAACTGATATTCATTTGAATCAACCAAAGCCCCGGTTTCTGCATCAAAATAAAGAATTTTTCCATTGAGCTCAACTGCAAAGTTTTTCTTAACTGTGCCGTCATCCTGAACATAGTATTTCTTACCATCAATCGTCTTGATATGGGCCAACACATCGTCATCATGCTCAGTATTTACCGGCGCCGCTTGTGCTTGAGCAGCCAGCATTTTCTCGGTTATTGATTCTTTTCTTTGGGCTGGTTCTGGCAAACGCCCTTTCTTTGGAGTCGCTATAATCTTGTCAGAAACAGTAGCTTTTGCTACATTTTCGGTAGTTTCTTCTTGATCATTAGCTCTACTATCTTGTTTAGCCTGTAATGCATCTTGAGCTTTGTCAGTTGACTCAGCCTGATCGGCTACTTTAGGCTCTTGAGAGGAGGCACTCTTTTCAGAAGAGTCAGCACTCGTTTTCTGAGTCAATTCCTGTCTGGAGTCAGTTCTTGTAGTTTCAACTTCTTTATCCTGTGGCGTCGTCTGTTCGTTAGCTGTTGGATTGGTTGCCGCACTAGCTTGATAGGTTTCTTTGCTAGAAGAAGCCTGTTCTTTTACTTCCAGCTGCGAAGAGTCCGTTGCTATGTCTGAAGTAGTTTGCCCCGAGTCCTTGCTCTGAACAGCGGACTGTTCTTTTACATCGGCCACTTGATTAGCATCATCCGCATAGATCACACCTGATTCAATCCCCAAGGCCTTTGGAGCCACAAGAAGAGTCAGGGAGGTAACAGCAATCGCTACCCAGTTCTTCTTAACCTTATGCATTTTATAATGAACTTTTTTCTCCATCATAAAACCTCCTTCTGAAAATAGTATAAAGTTTTACCCTTATTTTAATCTTTTTCAGAGGAGGTTCTATTCTATTTGCAGATCTGCAACTACTGTTAGTTGAATTCGCTCAAATTGTTCTTTGAGTTTTTGAGCAACACCAAAAGAATCTAAATATTCAAAAGTTGACAAACATTGTTCAATATCATTTCGAGCGTGAGGATTGCCAACCTTATAAGAATAAAGAGCCTTATGATATTTGATCAACACCCGGTCATAGAGGTCTGTCTCAGGGATTTTTGTATTATCAATATAATTAAGAAATTTCATAGCTACTTGTAAATGATTGTCCTCTATACAAGCACCTACAACATTAAGTAACATCTTAATAATCCGTCGACGATTCTCCGGCAGGTTATTGTAAAATTGAGTACGGTTAATCATTTCACTGGCAAAAGTTTCCAGTGTTTCTAAGGTCAATAGATTCACACTGTTTGTAAAGATCCAAAGCTCATAGCGGCCCCATTCTTCAACAGAAAAGAGGTAGTCTGTCAAAAACTCAATATCTCCCTTACTGACTTGATAGTCTGGATTACAGGCCGTTAAGGTAGCCCTGATTACAATGGTATTTAACTTGTAGTTCTTTTTTTCTGGAAATTCTTGAGCCATGGCTTCAGAACCAGCTAAAATACTTTCTAATTTAACGACATTATTCTCACGTTGAGCCTCAGAAAGTTTTTGAGACAACACAACATCATCAGCTTCCCTATAATTATGATAAACATACTGAAATTCAGCCAAAGAGACCGACATGTTCCTGAGGCAACTATAAAAAGAATCAACTGTAAGGCTACTAATCCCTCGTTCATATCGAGACAGCTGGGCAACAGAAATATCACCTGCCGCCACTTCTTTGAGGGACATATTCTTTGATTCTCTAATGATTTTTAAAATTTTTCCCGACGACTTTACGATAAGCATACCTCACTTGCATATATGTAATAAAAATCTATTTTTAATATACTAGTCCTATTTTACAGTTATGTTAAGGGCTGGCAACAAAAGATTTCTCAGTAATTCCAACCTATTAAATTCGATACTAAAACACCTGAAAACGTGGTATTATAAAAGACTTTTTGCTAATCTCCGTCAATAAAAGATATCTAATCTTGTTTGTTTTCCTTAGTCAAAAGGAAGAACTGCACATACCAGGTAATTAACACTTACACAATTCATCAGCTAATCTCATCCTTTTTGTTTTGCGACCACTCTGGCTGTAAGGTTGATCATACTATCTACAACTACATTCCTCCTCAATTTGAAGCATTGTCATAATAAAAAAACTGAGAAAAATCCCAGTTTTTACATTTTTCTTAATCTTTCTACCCGCTCAGAGATTGGTGGGTGAGTGTAGAAAAGTTTTTGCAGACCACCTTTTTTCTTCGGATCGCTAATATACAAGGCTGCACTAGCATCATCCACATGTCGATGCATGGGCTCACTATTATCTAATTTTTGCAGGGCTCTAATCATTCCTTGAGGATTTCTAGTCAGCTCAACACTTGAAGCATCTGCTAAAAATTCACGCTGACGGGAAATGGCCAACTGAACCAAGGTAGCTGCCAAAGGTGCTAATATAATCGCAATTAATGAAAAGACTAACATTAAAAGACCAAGACCACTATCATCATCACGGTCATTCCTTCTTCGTCCTCCACCATACCACATCATCCGACCAGCAATACTAGAAATCATAGTAATAGCACTAGCTAGGGCGACTGCAATAGTTGAAATACGAATATCATAGTTGCGAATATGACTAACTTCATGCCCTATGACACCTTCTAATTCCTCGCGATTCATCAGTTTTAAAAGACCAGTCGTCGCTGCGACAGCAGCATTTTCAGGATTAGAACCCGTCGCAAAAGCGTTGGGAGAATCATCTTCCACAATATAAACCCTAGGCATTGGAATCTGAGCAACCATCGCCATATCTTGAACAATATGATAAAGTTCAGGTGCTTCTTGCTCAGACACTTGGCGAGCACCATTCATGGACATGACTACCTCAGTAGATTGAAAAATCATCGTGATCGCATAAATAAGGCCAATAATGAAGGCAATAATCACCCCACCCAGAGGAGAATTCATCCAAAGATAGCCAGCAGCCGCTCCGATAAGAGCTAAAAGAGCAAAGAAGGCGACCAAGAGAAACCAGGTCCGCCTTTTATTTGCAGCAATTTGTTCAAATAACATATTACTCACCTAAACCATTGCTACCAAAATCAACTTTAGGCACAGCTTTTTCTTCTTCAGGAGTAGACAAGAAATCAGCAGGTCTAAAGGCAAACATTCCAGCAATAACATTACTTGGGAAAGCTTGCAACTTCACATTATAGTTACCAGCAACAGAGTTATAAAGCTGGCGTGAGTAAGAAATCTTATTTTCAGTGTTTGTCAATTCTTCTTGCAACTTCAAGTAATTCTCATTTGCCTTCAAATCAGGATAACTTTCCGCAACAGCAAAAATTCCTGAAATCTGACGAGTCAAAGCATCGCTGGCCTTCATCGCATCGGCAGGCGAAGAAGCAGACGCCACTTGAGCACGTAACTGAGTCACTTTTTCCAAAGTAGCTTGTTCATATTTCCCATAGCCTTTAACAGTTTCAATCAAGTTAGGAAGCAAGTCATTCCGACGCTTAAGTTGAACATCGATCTGACTCCAAGCTTCTTGAGTCTGCATACGTGCACGAACAAGTGAATTATAAACAGAAATCACAAACAAGACTATAACGACAATAACTGCAATAGTAATAATAAATGACATAAGAAGTCTCCTTTTTAACAACATTGTAGGAATGGAATAGCCACTGTAAGTCCCCATCCCTAAGAGATATGAATAAACAGAAAATCTACTGTTTTAGTCATTATATCAAAATTTTGAAAAAGTGGCTAAATTATTGACAATCTTTTACAAAAAGAGTAATCTGTAGATAGAAAACAATCGACCGACGGTCGGTTGATAAACTTCAGGAGTTTCTCATGGCAAATAAAAAGGAATTTATCTTAGATACCGCAGAAAAAATGTTTGTAGAACAAGGATTTGACCAAACTTCTATCGCTCAGATTCTAGATGCAACCCAGATTGCAAAAGGAACCCTCTATTATTACTTTACTTCAAAAGAAGAAATAATGGATGCCATCATTGAACGTTGGATTGATCAATCTTTTGAGCAAGTGCGCATTTGGGTGGAGCGAAAACAGCTTCCAATACTTGAAAGATTAATGGGTGCTCTAGCTTCATTGAATATGCAAAAAGATGGCCAAGAACTTCTAGACCACTTACACGCGCCCCAAAACGCACTTCTTCACGAAAAAACCAATCAAATCTTATTGAGCAAGGTTCCTGAAATCCTCTATCCCCTTTTTCAAGAAGGCTTTCAAACAGGCGAGATGCAAACGACTTATCCTTACGAGAGTATCGAGATGATGCTAACTTACTCCTTGCAGATTTTTAACAGCTCCTTCCAGAAATTAGACCAAGCAGAAAAAAATCATAAAATTCAAGCTTTCATCTACCTATTAGAGAAAATTTTTCAAACAAAAGAAGGGTATTTTGCTTCTTTGGCACAATTAATCCACTAAAGGAGGCTCCTGTATGAAACATAGTGGCTTTAAAATTTATCTCCTGATATGGCTAGGAACTTTTATTTCGGAAATCGGAACAGGTATGACTTCTTTTGCACTAGGAATTTACATCTACCAGCTGACTGGTCAAGCTGCTTCTTCTGCCCTAGTCACCCTTTGTGCTTTTTTACCCGGGCTCTTAATGACTCCCCTTGCAGGGATTCTAGCCGATCGTTATGACCGTCGTCTTCTAATGGCTCTGGGTGATGGTCTATCAGGTCTGGGAGTCCTCTGGATTTACTTTAGCTTACAGACTAGCCAACCCTCCCTACTAAACATTTGTCTTGGTGCTGCAATCAGTTCTGTATTCTCCGCTTTAGTGAACCCAGCTTTTCGAGCCACTATTTCCGACCTGGTTCCTGAAGACCAGATTTCCAAGGCAACCGGTCTGTCACAGATCAACGGCATCGCTCGTTATCTCATTTCCCCTAGTCTCGCTGGACTGATCTTAGCTCGGGGGACCATCGGTCAGATCCTCTTAATTGATTTTTCAACTATTTTTGTAACTGTCATTTGTAGCCTAATCGCTCGCCGTCACATCAAAACTCCGAGAAAGTCTACACCTCATCCTTTCTGGAGTGAATTTATACGAGGCTTTCAGATTATCCATGAAAAGAGAGGAATCTGGCTCTTGGTTTTACTAGGAACGGCTTTTTCTTTCTTTCTAGGCACTGTTGAGATTTTGCTTTCTCCTATGATTCTGGGCTTTGCCTCTAGTCAGGAAGTCGGCTGGACAATGGCCGTTTCCAGTAGCGGTATGCTCCTTGGCGGACTTATCTTAGGAATCTTTTCCATTAAAAGGCATTTTCATTTGATTCTTAGTCTGTCATTAGGTTTACTAGGAATCTTTATGGCAGGTATGGGCAGTAAAGAAAACCTAGTCTGGATTTGCTTTTTTGGCTTCTTACTGTTTATGTCTCTGCCCTTTGCGAATACGGCTATTGATTATTTGATTCGCTTAAATATAGATAAGAGTGAACAAGGGAAAGCCTGGGGGACAATCGGCATCATCTCTCAGTTTGGCTACGTCATCGCCTATGCTAGTATGGGCTGGGTGGCCGATAGCTTCTTTAAACCACTACTTCTACCTAAAGGAGCATTATCCACTTGGCTCGGCTCCATCATCGGAATAGGAAGTGGCCGAGGTTATGGACTTCTTCTCATCCTTGCAGGTTTTTGTATCAGTATTAGTGCACTCTTTCTCTACCGCCAACCCGCAATAAAGGAGCTCGAATACGTTTCTAAGATTAATCCGGAATGATACAAAAGATCCCCTCTTGAACGGGGGTCTCCTTTTTATGATATAATAGGATGAATACTGACAAACAAGGATGAAACTATGACACCGCAAGAATTTTACCAGCTATTGGGCCAGCATGGAATCGAGCTGACCGACCGCCAGAAAGATCAGTTTGAGCTTTATTTTGAACTCTTGGTCGAATGGAATGAAAAAATCAATCTGACAGCTATCACCGAGAAAAATGAAGTCTATCTCAAGCATTTCTATGATTCAATTGCCCCTGTTTTACAAGGCCTGATTGACAATCAAGAGCTTAAGCTGCTGGATATCGGAGCCGGTGCTGGCTTTCCCAGTCTCCCTATGAAAATCATCTGCCCTCAGCTGGATGTGACCATCATTGACTCGCTCAATAAACGAATCAACTTCCTCAAACTGCTGGCAGAAGAGATCGGGCTGGACAAGGTTCACTTCTACCACGGTCGTGCAGAAGACTTTGCTCAGGATAAGGCCTTTCGAGCTCAATTTGACCTGGTCACTGCCCGTGCAGTCGCTCGCATGCAAGTCCTGTCTGAACTGACCATTCCCTATCTAAAAGTTGGCGGGAAATTGCTGGCGCTCAAGGCTTCCAATGCTCCGGAGGAACTGGATGAAGCAAAAAACGCCCTCAACTTACTCTTTAGCAAGGTCCAAGACAACCTCAGCTATGCCCTACCAAACGGCGACCCCCGCTTTATCACAGTGGTAGAAAAGAAGAAAGAAACCCCCAACAAATACCCCCGCAAAGCCGGCATGCCAAACAAAAGACCATTATAAGAAGAAAAGCAAGCAATTCAGAAATTGCCTGCTTTTTAAATGTCTCGTTGAGATTAGTTGAAAAAATCCGATGTACTAAAGAACTTCGTTACGCGATCGCTTTCGTATTTGATAGACGATCAAAAGCACCAAAAATGACAAGGTCTGAGCCACAGTAATTCTAAGACTCAATAGCTGATCCACTCCGCCTTTTGACAGAACGTGAAGCAGATTAACGACCGTGTTATTAACAAAATGAACGGCCATCCCCATATAAAGGCTGCCTGTCATCTTGGTCATAAGAGCAAACTGAAAGCCAATCAGAAAACTGGTGAGAATTAAAATCAAACTATTAATCCAGAATCCTGTCAAGCTCATTTCCCCATCGAGAAAACTTCTGAATGGCCCCATAATATGCCAAAAACCAAAAAGAAGATTGGACAAAAGAGCCGCCTTCAAAAAGCTGTATTTTCTTTCAAAAACTTTTTGAAAAAGTCCACGGAAGATTCCTTCTTCCATGAGGACATTAATGAGATTGCCTACCAGACAGATCAACAGAAAAAGAAAGCCTCTTTGCTGGCCAATATTACCATTGACTGAATAAGCAGACACATAGAAATCAAGCCCCAAAAGATTGCCTTGACTCAGCAACAAAGTGATTTCTATCAGATAAGCTAAGGCAAAAAACAGACTCCCCCAGACTAGACCTAAACTAACATAGGAGAATAAACCTTTTGTCCCAAAGCCGATTTGTTTTGAATTCAAACCGTAGAAATGTAAAGCCGGAACCAGTAGCATTAGACCCAGAAGCTTGTGGACAAATGATTCTCCCCAGAATGTCTGATCTGTCCTCAAAATCAGGTATTCTGCAATCCGTAGTATAAAGCAAATCAGATAAATGACCAAGACAAGCTGAATCTGTAACCTGTATTCTTCTTTCATTCTCTTTTTTTCCATACTTTCTGTTTCCCGTTTTCTATCTCCAAGGATTATAAAATCGTCCATGGTTGACAAAAAATAAACCTAAACTAATCAACAAAAAAGCTAGAGACAAAGTAATAACAAGGATGTCTAACTTGGTAAAGGCTTGGTAGGTATACCAGGTTCTCTTTTTATTTTTTCCAAAACGGCGGAGTTCCATGGCTGTCGCAATCGTTTCGATTCGTTCTAAAGAGCTGAAAATCAGAGGAATAATAATTTGTAAATTTCCCTTAATCCGCTGGCTCAATTTGGCCTTGCTTGACAATTCTAAACCACGCGCCTCTTGTGACATCTTAATCAGATAAAACTCTTCTTGTAAATCTGGAATATAGCGGAGGGTAAGGCTGACAGAATAGGCGATTTTATAAGGAATACCAATCTGATTGAGACTGGAAGCAAATTGACTGGGATGTGTTGTCATTAGAAAAATAACTGCCAAAGGAATGGTACAGAGGTACTTCAAACATAGATTGAAGAGATAAAACAATTCCTGCAAGGAAACATTATAAATACCGAGACCATCCAGCAGAACCGTACTGCTCCCATAAATATCCTGGCCATATTGGGGCGCAAAGAGATAAACCATCAGTATATTGAGGATGGCAAAGACTCCTGCAAAAACCAAGACAAAGCTAACATCTCGCAGACGAATTCCTGACAAGCGAAAAAGTGACAGAGATAGGATAGCGATCACTAGCAAAAGTCGAGTATCATAGCTAATCATGGCTGCTACAGACACAAGGATGAAAAATAATAATTTACTGGCACCTGACAGACTATGAACAAAGCCAGTTCCAGCATGATAACCAATGATTTTCTTATCTTGAAACATGGCTTGCTCCCTTCTCTTTCATATAAAACTCTGTCAAGGCTAGAGGGTCAACTCCCAACTTTTTAGCCAGAGTAAAAATGGAGGTTTCCTTCAGATTCGCTGCCACAATCAAATCTTTATCAGTCAGTACTTGGGCAGGTGATTTGTCCGCCAAAACCTGACCATCCACTATTACAATCGCACGGTCAGAATAATCCAGCATCAGTTGCATGTCATGGGTAATCATGATAATAGTATGACCTTTTTGATTCAGCTCATCCAAGAAGTTCATAATTTCCGTATAATTGCGCTGATCTTGGCCCGCCGTTGGCTCATCTAACAGGATGACTTCTGGCCCTAAGACCAAGATAGATGCTATGGTTACCCGCTTCTTCTGACCGAAAGATAGGGCTGAAACAGGCCAATTCCTAAATTCATACAGGCCACAAGTCTTCAAAACTGCCAAGACTCGCTCTTCGATTTCCTCCTCAGGGAGACCTCGCAAGCGAAGACCTAGGGCCACTTCATCAAAAATCATGGTTTCTGAAATCATCTGATTAGGATTTTGCAGCACATAGCCTATCCGTTCCGCTCGCTCCTTAATAGAATCACCCTTGATATCCTTGCCCCGCCAGCTGTAGTTGCCCTCTGTCTGGATAAATTGGCAGAAAGCCTTAGCTAGAGTGGACTTACCGGCCCCGTTCTTTCCGACAATAGCAATCCGTTCTCCCTTAGAAATCTCAAGAGAAATATCCTGCAAAACAGGTCGCTTGCCATAAGAAAAACTGATATGCTCAACGGAAAATAGATTAGAATCTCGCTCCTGAGTCGCTTCCCCAACAGTTTCTTTTGAAAATGGCAAAGCTGGCAAATCTAGACTAGCTAAGTCAGACAAATGATCCATCTCAGCTATATCAAGTCCCAGCTGGCGCAAGGTAGTCAGATAGAGGGGCTCTCGTATCCCATTTTCAGCCAGTAAAGTTGTCTTCAGCAAAAGATCGGGGTGATCATCAAAGAGAATCCGACCATCATTGACCAAGACCAAACGGTCTACTGAGCGATAAAGGACATCCTCTAAACGATGCTCGATAATAATGGTGGTCGTTCCAGCTTCCCTGTGAATCTGATCAATCAAATCAATTGCATCCTGGCCAGACTTCGGATCTAGATTGGCTAACGGTTCATCAAAAAGCAAAATGGGACTCTCATCAATTAAGACACCTGCCAGGCTGACCCGTTGCTTTTGACCGCCAGACAAATCCTGAGGCCGATGCTGAAGCAAATTCACCAAGTCTAATTTCTCCGCCCAATGCTGAACTTTTTCTTTCATGACAGGTAATTCAACCATGTCGTTTTCCAAAGCAAAAGCCAAGTCTTCCGCCACACTGAGGCCAATAAACTGACCATCTGTATCTTGTAGAACTGTACTGACTAAATTGGACTTGTCATAAATGCTAGACGCAAAGGCATCCTGTCCCTGAACCTTTAAGTGGCCGCTAGCTTGGCCTTTATAGATATTAGGAATGATACCGTTTAGACACTGGCCCAGAGTTGACTTTCCTGACCCGGAAGGACCGACAATTAAGACTTTTTCGCCTTCGTAAATAGTCAGATTAATATCTTTTAAGGTCGGCTCCAGCTGGGCCTGATATTGAAAAGTGAAATTTTCAAACTGAATAATAGGTTGTTTCATTGTATTCTCATTATAAAGCTAGGGCGATTTGCACCGCCAGATTTGCTATCTTATCTTTTTCATCCAAGTCGGCATGATTGGACAGATTTCTCATATCCCATTTTTCCTCTGACAAATGGTCAGCCGCATAGAAAAATTGGCAGATAGTTACAGAACGAAAGGCTGCCAGAGCAGCAACAGCAGAACATTCCATATCGACGCAAATAGCTCCTGCTTCTTTTCTCCTTAAGAGTTTCTCTGCTGTCTCTCGGTAAATACCATCTGTGGTCCAAACCTTGCCCCGACTATGGGAAATGCCTCGTTCATCTAAAAATTCTAGCAGAAAATCCTGCAGACCATCATTCACCACAATTTCATCAGATGCTGCTTGGTAATGATAACTAGTCCCCTCATCTCGTATGGCAGCTGTTGGCACAATGATGGAAGTCTCACTAATATCCTCGTCCAGCACGCCACAGGTGCCAAAGAGGACAAGCTTCTTCATTCCAAAAGCAATGAGATCTTCTAAAATGGCAACACAGGACGAGGCCCCCACCGGAGCATTAAAAAAAGCTAGTTCCTGATCAGCCACAAAAACTCTGTATATCGGAATCTCTATATTGGCCATACTCGTTGTTGTGATAAGCTCATGATTAAAATTTTCCAAGAGTCTTTTGAAAGTTTCTCTAGCAAAGCAGGAAACTGCTACTGAAGGAAAATCAGGAATAGGCTCAATCAAATCTTCAGGATTGATAATGGCCTTGGGATTTTGGTCAAATTCTTCTAATATCACGCCTACTCCTTTCACTTTCGCATTTGTTCTTTCTATTGTATCATAAAAAGCTTGGATCCTTCAGCTTTATCAATTAAATTCATCCATTAACAGAGCAAAAGACGAATCTTTCCTTTCACAAAACTTAAAGTAAATCACTTCCTGCTAAAGCCTGATATGTTTACCTGTCTTTCGTGGTATAATAGAAAGACTAAAGCTAGCAAAGAGAGAGAATCATGACGAGTATTTATGAAGCTTACGAGCAGTACCTGCCTCTTATCCTAGAGGACTTTACTCAAAAAATCAAAACAGCCGCATTAGAGCACAAAAAAACAACTTCTTTCAAACTCTATGAACATTTTCACGCCCGTATTAAGACCTCTGACAGCATGGTAGAAAAATGCCAACGAAAAAATCTACCTCTGTCTGCTGAATCGGCTCTCAAACAGATTCGGGATGCTATCGGCATTCGTATTATTACAGGATTTGTGGATGACATTTACCAAATTATTGACTTTATTCGTCAAATGCCTGACGTTCATATCTTCAAGGAAAAAGACTACATCAATCAAGTCAAGCCTAATGGCTACCGCTCCTACCACCTTATTTTAGAAGTAGAGACCCCCTACCCTGACTGCCACGGCAATACTCCAGGCAAGTACTTTATTGAGGTCCAACTACGAACCATTGCCATGGACTCCTGGGCCAGTCTTGAGCACCAGATGAAATACAAGCACAAGATCAAAAATCCAGAACGGATCGAGCGGGAATTGAAACGCTGTGCCGATGAGCTCGCTTCCTGTGACTTAACCATGCAGACGATTCGTAATCTCATTCAAGAATCTAATGAAAGAGAGGACTAAGTGATGAGAATTTTGTTAGCTGAAGATGAAGCCCAACTCAACCGTGTTATCCTAGCTGCTCTTGAGCATGACGGCTATCAAGTTGATAGTGTCTTTAATGGTCAAGAGGCTTTAAACCTCGCCAATCAAAACACCTACAATGTCATCATTCTTGATATTATGATGCCCATCATGACTGGATTAGAAGCGCTCAAAGAAATCCGAGCAACTGGTAATACTACCCATGTCATCATGCTGACTGCCATGGCTGAGGTCGATGATCGAGTGACTGGACTAGATGCTGGGGCTGATGACTATCTAACCAAGCCCTTTTCTCTTAAAGAACTCTTGGCTCGCCTCCGCTCAATGGCTCGTCGAGCAGATAATTATAGTCCCGTCCAGCTCCAGATTGGCAACACCGAGCTTCGTCTGGACGAACAAGAACTTCGTGCTTCCAATAGTATCCGCTTAGCTGGAAAAGAGCTCAAACTTCTTCAATACTTCATGCAGAACTCGGAAAAAGATCTGAGCCGTAAGCAAATCCTTGAACGAGTCTGGTCAAATGAAGAAACAGATCAAGAGCTGGCTTTTATTTATGTATCCTACCTTCGGCAAAAATTGAAAAGTGTCCATTCTAATTTAGAAATCCTTGGTGATGAAGCGGGCCCATTCCAACTTACTGAAAAGGCAGGTGAGGATCATGTTTCGTAAGCTACAGCTTCGTTTTATCGGACTTGCCACTCTGGTTGTTGCCTTAATCTTGGGAATGTTTTGGCTCTTGATTAACTCTGCTGTCTATGCTCAAACTGAGAGCAATATCCAAACCGTCTTGTCTGTGCTGACAGATAATGACGGCCAATTACCCATGACAGAAGAAATTAAGCAAGACTTGACCGATAAAAACATCCAAGAAGGCATTATTTACAACTTCCAATATTTCTCAGCCAGCCAAACAAAGCAGGCTACCAGCATCAACCTAGGCAATATCCAATCACTCAGTGAAAATACTA
The DNA here is from genome assembly GCF_001807785.1 of Streptococcus sp. HMSC10A01. Classification (NCBI taxonomy): domain Bacteria; kingdom Bacillati; phylum Bacillota; class Bacilli; order Lactobacillales; family Streptococcaceae; genus Streptococcus; species Streptococcus sp. HMSC10A01. Next base: position 134,585 of record NZ_KV790983.1, read on the forward strand.
TTTATCAGATGGCTCAAAAGGCCTTAAAAACAGGGGGTAAATATGGCCAAATGCAAGCCAACAATCGCTACTTCTCCTACCAGATTAGTAGCAAAGGCCAAAAACGCCTAGTTGCCTTTTTAGAAACGACCAACTACAATCGTGAACGAAGTATTTTAGCTCAATTTTCTACCTGGATCGCCCTTGCGAGTCTCTTCTTCTTAATGCTCATTATCGCCTTAGTTTCAGGCATTGTTATCCGTCCTTATATAAAAAGCTACGAAAAACAACGTATTTTCATTACCAATGCTGGTCATGAACTCAAAACACCTTTGGCCATTATCGCAGCCAACACTGAACTGCAAGAGATGATGACAGGTGAAAACGAATGGACAGAAAGTACCAAGGCTCAAACGGAACGCTTAAACAAACTAATTGCCCGCTTAATCAGGCTGTCTCGGATGGAGGAACACGAAAATCTTGAGTTAACCAGCATCAATCTTTCAGAACTGATTGAAAAAGTTGGGAAAGACCATTCATCTCTTATCCAGCAGGAAGACAAACATCTAGAACTCGATATCCAGCCAGATTTAAAGGTTATGATGTCAGAAGATGAAGGCTACGAATTAATTAGCATTCTCTTGGATAATGCTCGTAAGTATTGCGATGATAAAGGAACGATTATGATTAAGGCCTACAACAACCGTCGATCCTTTAGGCGCAAAGTTCGCATTGAAATTTCAAACGACTATGCGGCTGGGACAAAGATTGATTATAAACGTTTCTTTGACCGCTTTTACCGAGCCGAAACTTCCCACAATAACCAAGCTGTTTCTGGCTATGGCATTGGTCTCTCCATGGCCCAACATCTAACCAGTCTCTTCAAAGGGAGAATCTGGGCTTCTTATAAGAAAGGTCGGATAAGCTTCAACATTTCTCTCTAACTTAACAAAAGGAATCTCCAATAAACTCAAAAAGCAATCTGAATAGAACAGATTGCTTTTCTTGATATGAGAAGTTAACTGCTTGGAAGAAATTTTAGAGTATCTTATACAAGGCTTTGCTAAATGAATCGAGTAAAATGACCAAGTCTCTCTTACACAAACTCAGAACAGCTGTCAAAAAGATCCTTCATTTGGGCAAAAGTCATAGCAGGAACATAAATTTTCTCACCATCAAATACTTGAGCCATATCCTTAGGGAGCCTGTCCAAAAGATCTGAATAAGAAATTCTCTTATAAAAGAAGAACTTTTCAACATTATCTGGATCCGTATCATCACATCCCACAAGATTGCAACACCAGCTTAATTTTGACTCATCGATATACTCTACATCTTCTGGAGCTAGACTAAGTTCAAAGGGTAGAATCGTGTCAACACCAGCAGTTAGAGTATATACTCCTAAAATTTGTTGATTCTGCTCATTCCCATAAAATTTACTTTGTGCATCGTAAGCGTCGAGGTACTGTCTAAGAGTGAAGAAATCGCTATAACTCTGAGCAGGATTATCCTCTTTTAGGAATCCTTCCACCATCTGAGGGATCAGAGCAATTCTCCTGCGAACTCCATCTTGATACACTAAGGGATATCCTGATTTTAGAAAATCCTCCAAGCCGAAAACTATGTCCTCTTGATAAGGGTAATCCCAGACACTTGAACTGCTATATTCTCTACCATGTTCATCACGGATGCTTGTCCCCAAGCGACTTGATAACTTAGAAACCAAAGTAAGAGCCTGAGACCAATCGGCAAGTGTTGAAGGAGTCAGAATCTGCACATTGTATGTTTGTTGAGTCTTATCATATTCCAAGTCAATATAGCGGCCAGACTTTGCAGGAACCCAGCATCTCAATAGAGCAAGCTTATCTAGTCCAAGGTACACAAACTCTTTCTGTATAGGGTGGGGTTCAAGTCCATCAACAAATCCAAGCAATTCACTGATTTTTAAAACTTTCTGAAATCCTAGAAAACCTCGTTTATTCGAAACGGAAAATGTTATACTCATAAAATAAACTTCCTATTATATTTTTACTATATTATATCATAAATTGCTATGGGGAAAATAAGAATCTGAAACAAGCTTTTCTATTTTTAATGCTTCCTTTTGACATGGCAGTACAAATTACACAATCACTCAAAAAATAATCCTATCTCCTCAGATTGCTCTTTATTTACTAGAAAAGGGATCTTGGTCAGCCTTGTTTTGCCACACGTATTCTGCTTTTTTTGCCAATTCTTCTGCCAAGTCCTGCCCCCAAAAATCAGCTACAAAGCCCAAGGACATATCCATACCGGCCGAGACACCTGATGAAGTGTAGAACTTCCCATCTACGACCCAGCGTGCTTGATCTTGCCAAAGGACTTTTCTATCATGTGAAGCGACCCAAGACAAGGCAAGCTTGTTGCTAGTGGCTTTACGGCCTTTGAGCTGACCAATCATAGCTAAAAGAGCTGCTCCCGTGCAAATACTTAAGACCAACTCAGCTTGCTGGACAGCCTTTTCTAGCGAAGATAGGAAAACCTTATCCTCCACCATCTTTCTGACACCTTGACCACCAGGCAATAAGAGAAGAGAATTGGGAGGTAAGCTTTTAAAATTATCCGTCATGATTTGAAAACCTTGACGACTAGAAATCAGACCACCAGCAAGGGAGACATATTTCGTCTCTACATTGGGTAAAGTAGCTAAAAACTCTACTGGCCCCATCAAATCTAGGGTCTCAAAATCATCAAAGAGAAATGAAACGATCGTAATTGGTTGCTCTATTTTTAACATTGATCTCCTCTCATTTTCCATTGGTTCATAGCAGTCACTTACTCTACTTTCGATAACGACCCAGTAGGAATAAAAGTACCACCAAACCAATAACAAGGAAGACAATCCCTAGAATCAACTTAATTATAAAACCTACAAAATAGAATAAAAAGATTAAACCTAAAATAAATAGAAATAATAGAATTCCCATAAGATCACCTCTGGCTACTATTATACCTAAAATCACGAGATTGGGATAGTTTTTGCTTATTCTTAGCATGTCATAGTAAGGTAAAACTCATTTTTTATACCAGCAAGTCTAATAATCTTCTAGACTCTCAATTAACGGGATATCTAGTGCAAAAGTATATAAACATTTGTATTAAAAAAGAAGACAAGCCTGCTGAATCAAAATTTAGCAAGACTTTCTTCTTTATTATTTCTTTATTAAGTTTCAGACGATTGGCTCAACTCCTGATTGTAGGCCAAAGCTAGCTTGATCCAGTAAGACAGTTCCTTTTGTCCTTCGCCATCTAAATCAATATAGCCATGATAAAGCCTGCCCTTCATTAACGTCACACTAGCACCATTTTTAGGCAGGACTTGCTTTTCCATTTCCTTACCGATTCGGACCATGACAAGCTCTTGACCTCTCGAACTCACAGTAACAGTCATCTTACCTCGGACCATAAAAGCCAAACCACCAAACATCTTCTTCTCTTCTACCTCTTCTTCAAAAACATGAGGAGGAAGTTCAGTAGCTAAAATGGCACGGACTTGCTGGGCTAAGGATTCACTATAAGCCATCCTTCTACCTCATTTCATCACATCCCAGCCGATACCAAAACGGTCAATCAAGCGGCCATAAAACTCTGCGAAAGCTTGTTCCTCTAAAGGATAGAGAATTTGACCACCTTCAGCAAGCTTAGCAAAGAGCTCATCGGCTTCTTCTCTACTATCTGGACTCAGAACCAACCATTGATTGGGCTGATGATTGCTAGGAATAGATAGGTCGTTAAAAATGCCTACATCCTCACCATTCAGGGTCAAGTTTCCCGTATCTAAGGCAACCCAAGCAATCTTATCCCGTTTTGCTGCAGGAAGGTCAGCTGGATCCATCATATCACTGGCTCGTACAAGTCCCTTTATCTCTGTCTGAAAAAGATCTGCATAGAAACGAAAAGCTTCTTCGGCCTGACCATTAAAACTTAAAAACACGTCTAATTTCATTATTGTTCCTCCAATTGTTTATAACTGAGAATAAATCTCTAGTATCAGTTTATCAATTAGGATAAAAATTTTCTTATTCTCAATTGCGCTTGTTTGGCTAGGGAACGCATGATTAAAACAGGAAGATTAACTGTAATAGGTGGATCGCTGGGCAAGGGCCTGCGCATGCTGATTTCCTCCTGATAGATGCTATCGCCTGAAAAAGTGAGAGGCTCATCGCTTCCCCAGCGAAAGTTATGCTTCAAGATGTAGTTTTTAGTTAGGCGTAAATCCTCCAGCAATTCACAGGCCAAAAGATAGTAGTGACCATCCGGTACATTTTCAAAAGTAAACTTTCTCTTCTGACTCAGTGCTACTCCGATAATCGGCTCTTCTTTGGGAATGCGGGTTTTAAAAAGCCCGACACAGCTAATGCGTGGTTCATACCCCTCAGGATAAGATAACTCTACGGTCAATCGATTGCCACTTTTACAGTCGGGATCCTGATGCAATAAAGCTCCCTTCTCATCTAGCTGCTTGATCATAAAATCATAAGCCTTGGTTGATTCCTGATAGTATTTTTTAGGCGAAAGTCCAGTATGCCGCTTAAAAGTATTAGAAAAACTGCCTAGACTATCATAACCAGCTTCCATAGAGGTCTCAGTCACATTTTGCCGGCCTTCTACAATCTCCTGGATCCCTTTTTCCATCTTAAGAGCTTCCATATATTGCTTGATAGAAAAGCCCATCTTTTTCTTGAAAGTTCTGGATAGATGGGAAGGACTATAATGGAAATGCTGAGCCAAATCGGTCAGACTTAGCTCTTCATCTGCATGCTGACGCAAATAGGCTGCCACTTCTTCCATGATAGCTTTAGACATAGACTTGCTCCTTTCCCATTTATTTAAGCTCATTATATCACATCAAAAAGAAAGGACAAAAAATCAAAACCTGAATAAAGAAAAGCCAAGCTGCAAATAAATAATGAAAAAACTTTAGACATTTGAAACGTCTAAAGTTTTTGATCTTTACTATGAGATTACTGAGCTACCAATGTTTCCAAGCTTTCTCCAATCGCAGCCAAACGTTCCATCACTTCTGCCTGGCTCAGGTCGTTTTCAGCCACATAGCGGTTGCGAGGGTGAACACGGCATTCGTGAGAACAGCCACGGAGATACTTGTCTTCATTTTCTTCTGAAGTCAGGATGCGGCGGTTACACTCTGGATTGCCACAGTTGACATAGCGCTCGCAAGGAGTACCGTCAAACCAGTCTTTCCCAATCACAACTGGATCAACATGGTTGATATCAACGGATATACGCTCATCAAAGACATACATCTTGCCGTCCCAAAGCTCACCTTGAACTTCTGGATCCTTGCCGTAAGTCGCGATACCGCCATGAAGCTGACCGACATCCTTGTATCCTTCACGCACCATCCAGCCTGAGAATTTCTCACAGCGAACACCACCTGTACAGTAAACAACCACGCGCTTGTCCATGAACTTCTCTTTGTTATCACGGACCCATTGCGGCAATTCGCGGAAGTTGCGGATGTCTGGACGAATGGCTCCTCGGAAGTGACCTAGATCGTACTCGTAGTCGTTACGAGTGTCTAGGACGACAGTGTCCTCGTCCAAGAGTGCTTCCTTAAATTCCTTAGGTGACAGGTAAGCTCCTGTCGTCTCCAGCGGGTTGATGTCATTGTCAAAATCATTGTCTTCCAAGCCCAAGTGCACGATTTCTTTCTTGTAGCGAACAAACATTTTCTTGAAAGCTTGCTCATTTTCTTCGTCAATCTTGAACCAAAGGTCTTCCATGCCCGGAAGGCTGTGTACATAATCCATGTATTTTTGAGTGGTTTCATAATCACCAGAAACCGTTCCATTGATTCCCTCATCTGCCACCAAGATACGGCCTTTAAGACCAATAGATTTACAGAAGGCCAGATGATCAGCTGCAAATTTCTCAGCATTCTCAATCGGAACATATTTGTAGTAAAGTAGGACGCGAATATCTTTTGCCATAAGATTTCAACTCTCTTTTCTCTATAAAATTTTCTGAATTTTTAATTCATCTATTTATTATAACCTGATTGAAAAAACTGGGCAAAAAATTTGTTTGGAAAATAGCAAAGCTAAATTGCTAAATACTTCACTCCTCCTCAAGTTGGGTCAAATAGCGTTCAAAACGCTTCTTTTGATTCTTGCTTATAGCCTCTAAGAAAATATTAACCACCAGTATCAAGGGAAAGTGAATGACAAAAGTAATTAAAATAACAAATAGAAACATGGGGTGAAAAACACTATTATGATAAATAGCATGATTCAGTTGAAAATTCTGGCAGGCAATCAAAAGGGTTAGAAAGCCTGTTGTAGCCAGCACACCCCAGATAGTCAGACTGAAACTATTGTAATAATTAGCTCCTAGATACTGAGCTCGACAGAAAAAATATAGACCTGCAATCGCAATCAGAATCAAGAATGGTTGATAGTGAATGGCTCCCGCATTCATAACCACCGATCCAACATATAAGGCCAAACTACTAAACAGCAGGAAACTAAAAGCTTCCATGCCGGCCTTATTGACCAGCTGTTCTTCCCGCTCGTCCAAGATTTGACGATGAATTAGTTTTATCTTCATTTTAAGCTCCTATACTTCCATTCCAAAAATACCAATTAACAACATGATAATGGCAGGAAGTCCATTATTAATCATGTGAACTGCAATACTGACTTCCAAGCGACGAGTTCGATAGGCCAGCAATGTCAAAATCACAGAAGAAACAGCATAAATCACAAAAGACACGATATTGGTTGGCCCGTGAAAAAGCGCAAAGAGGAGTCCGCCTACGATATAGCCCCATCCCTCATAGCCTTTAAAGATTTTTAGTGGGAGGATTCCACGGAAGATAATTTCTTCAACAATAGGTGCTAAAACTCCAAGCATGATGGGTAACAAAATCCCATTTCCTCTTTTAAACTCCTCTATCAAAGACGCCTGATTAGCCGTTGTAACTTCTCCGTTTAGCCACCGTAATAAAGCAGTTCCAAGGATAGATATAAGGAACATGCCTAAGATGCTAAGAGAAATTCGTTTCCCGTCTCCTTTTTGAAAGACTTTCCCAGACTGAGATAAGATTCCAATCTTCTTTGCTACCACGATAAAGACCAGTAAAGCGAGGAAGATTAGCAAAATACCTATGCCAATAGTCCACTGTTTTGAAATTTGATAAGTTTCTGCTTTCTGCTGAAATACCATAGGTAGCACATACAAGGCTAAGGCTAAGAAGGCACAACCACCCCACATCAATCTTTTCCAGCAAGTCATTCTTCATCCTCCAATTCCTGATCCAACTTTGCCTGACGTTTGCCGTTTAGGAAAAGACTAATCTTGTCCATGGTCAAGCTTCCAAATATAAAAAGAACCATTGCAAAAAACATCTTAAGCAGATACAACATACTCAGCATGCTAGCCATACTTTCTCGCTGTCCAAAGAAATCAATAGCCACAAGAATTAAAGCAAAAATAATTCCACTACCAACACGTTCTGGCCATTTTTCCTCTCTCACCATATCACGAACATCAATGCCTAGGCTTAAGCGACGAAGCAAAGCATAGAGACCTACTAGGATAAGGAGAGTCCCTTCTGGCAGATAAGCTAGCAAGCTTAGACGGAGAATATAGACTTTGAAAAACACAGATATAGCTAAGAAGAAAAACATTCCTAACACTAATTCTCCTGCAACTTTTCCGTCCAATTTCTCTATTCGTTCATCTTTTAAAACAGGCTGCTTCTTCATTTTTTTACTCACTTTCTTATTTATAAATTAAAAATTCATTAATTCTAATTCTCATCATTTTCTAATTCTTGCTCTAATTTTATCTGTCTCTTCCGATAAAAATAATTGACCAGTTGATCAAGTATACTAGAAAAGGCAACTATCAAAACTAAAATAAAAATAAATTGCAAAACAGGATTCTGACTAAATGATGGTTTTTCTTTCGAGTCTCCATTCAGATTTTGAACAAGCAAGAAGGAAGCTGCTAGGAATATTCCTGTAGCCAGACGACTTCTGAATCTTCTACTACTACCAGTTGTATCACTACGCCTAATATCTAGGCCAAGTTGCCAACTGCGTACACCAGCATAAATTTCTAAAGTAAAAATAATGATAATTTCAGGTAAATAAGCTTGCCAATCTAATCTCCAATAAAGGAGTTTCACAAAAATAGATAAAAGTAATAGAATGATAGCTAAAAAAGCGAGTTCATTTCCTATTTTATGTTCAATCTGTACCGTACGCTCATCTTTAAAGATCTCTTGTCTATTTTTAGATTTCATATGCGTTTTCCTCTTTTACTTAAAATTTCATCTTATTCAACATTTGTATGAAAATTGCTCTTCAACTATTGCTGGTCATTTCTTTCACATTTTTAGGCTTAGGTTAAAAATGTCCCCCGGACATTCCCTCGCTTCCGCGTTTTTCGGCTCGGGCTAAAAATGTCCCCCGGACATTTTTACTCCCAAAACAACTGATCCAGCGTTTTATTGAGACATTTGCAAATCGCTATGCATAAACTGAGACTGGGATTGTACTTACCCGCCTCAATCAAGCCAATGGTCTGGCGGGTCACTCCGATAGCATCTGCTAAGTCGCCCTGAGTCATATCATGCTCCACTCGCGCCATCTTTAGCTTAAGATTTTTTGCCATGATCATCGTCCTTATCATTTTTCTTCTTAGTTGCTATGCTTAAAAGTGCACAACCAATTGCAATATCACAGCCAGCAAAAATAAGAAAAGTATGATTTTGATTGTTCAGTCCTATAACCAAAAAAATTACACCCAAAACAAGCCAAATAAGTGGTGAATAAATATTTTTGATGTTTTTCATATCGGTTCTCCCTTCATTTTTATAAGTCTATTATACAATATATTTTTTAAAATGCAATATATAAATTGCAAAAAGTATTTTATTTTTAACAGAAAAAGATCGAGATATCTCTCGATCTTTTTATTCTTATCGCATGATTTAATCTTTTTTAAGGCTGCCACTCTTTGTCTGAGTACGTGCATAGGCAATTAAAAGTAAGGTTCCGGCAACTGCAACAGTCAGACCATTGGCAAGGGTTGCGACAACACCTTGTGCAAAGACCTTATTACTTGGTTCATTATAGATCAAGATATCTCCAAGTGGAGCGATGACTACCCAAACCAAGGCATTAGCCACAAACTGAGCCACATTAAATGTAATGATATCTCTTGATTCAAATACTCCCTGAGCCACACGGAGGTAGTTCTTAAGTAATCCGACTACAAGTCCAAACAAACCACTAGCCAAGACCCAAGTCCACCAAGGATTTCCATATTGGATAGAGTCCTTTAGGGCATGGCCAATAAATCCTGTTAAGAAACCAACGATTGGACCAAAAACAACACCAAACAAAGCTTGGACAGCATATTGCAACTGAATGCTAGTGTTTGGAACAGGCGTTGGAATGCTGACCATCCCAATTACAACGAAGAGTGCTGCACCAATACCAGTTGCCACGACTTCTTTAATCGTAAAAGTTGTATCAAATATTTTTTTCATGTTCATCTCCTCTTTACAAATCACTAATTGTCAATACGCTTGATTTCAATATGCCACTGGGCACCAACACCAACATTATAGGCTTTGGCAAAAGAACCTTGGTTGATTGCTAGACCAACCCGATAGAGCGAATTGATATAAATAATCGGCTGACCGATGCGAACATCCGCAAAGGACTTCCCATAGGTCACTTGATTTTGGTAAACCAACATATCGTTATTGTAGATCGTTACCTCAAAACGGTCTCCAAATTGAGGTTCTAACTCTTGGAATTCTTCGCGAGTAATAGAAGTCCAAAGAGATCCAAATCGAACGTCTAGAATATCGATAGCCCCGCTGACAGAACCTTCGCCAAAGGTGGTCTCCACAACTGGAATCTCAACGATGTCATCCACGCTTAATTCTGGTCCTACTTCTTCAAAAGTGATGTGGCCACTAGCCAATTTAGCTCCTGTGTAGGCATAGACATCACGACCATGGAAGGTATAGGAATGTTCAGTATTCTTTCGACGATTTTCGACTTCAGAAATTTCCCGAATAGCCACAATACCAACGTGTTTCTTAATGAAAGACAAGGTTCCATTGTCTGGAGTGACAATGTATTGGTTTTGCGCTGTTTTTGCAACTACGCTCTTCCGCTTAGAGCCGACACCCGGATCAACCACTGAAACAAAGGTTGTCCCTTCTGGCCAATAGTTGACTGTTTGAAAAAGACGATAACTACCTTCAAAAATATTATAAGGCGTAATGTCGTGTGTTAAATGGTGAATCTTTAACGTAGCTGACTCCTCCAGAGCCACACCAATCATCGCTGATACTGCACCATCCACAAGGCCAAAATCCGATTGCAATACAAGTAAATTGTTCATGTATTCTCCCTCTTATAGTCCTGAACTTTAACCTACTTATCTACTATTCTATCAGTCTAATCAACTTTAGAAATACAAAAATAGCAAAGCCAGAAGCTACATTTCTGTTCTTCAATCATACCAAAAATAGGAGGGGAAATCTAGATAAACAACTGCAAAAGCTATAGTTTTTTTGTATAGCAAGTAATTAATTTAAGGTAAGAAAGTAATCAGCTGTCTTCTCAAGCAGTTCTTCATCATGAGAAATGAGCAGAATGATTTTCCCCTGCTCTTTTAATGCCTTCAGTAACTCAGCTACTTGTAACATTTGCTGATAATCTAAACCTGAACTAGGTTCGTCAAAAATAAACACTCTTTTTTTTGTAAGGACTTGACTCGCTATGACTAGCCGTTGCATCTCTCCACCCGATAAAGTCATTGGATGCCTTTCTTCTAAGCCTTTTAATCCCAAATTTTCTAAGATATTTGATGAATCGACGACTTTTTTCAAACCCAAGGTCAACTCCTTTTGGACACTATCTGAAAAGAGCTGAAGAGCAACTTCTTGTAAAACAAAAGCAGTATCTTTCAGACGTTCATGAGCTGACTGAGCATGCCCATTTAAATAAAAATCTGCTTCTTCATCGTCTAATAAACCAGCCAGATAAAAAGCTAGAGTCGATTTACCTTTTCCATTAGGCCCCACAAGGGCTGTAATCGCTCCTGACTTGAAGTTAGCTTCTTCAAGAAAACTCAATTCCTGGTCCCCTGCCTGTAAGCAAAGATTTTTTATGGTCAAATCCCCCATCAGTGGTGAAGGAGCAACTTGCTTCTTTGCCTCAAGTCTCGAGATAGAGCTAGATAGCTGCTGACTTCGAAGCCCTAAATCATGTCGTTCTGTTTCCGTTAAGCTATCAAACTCCTTTTTTGAATAATCTCTTTTAAGAACACCTTGATCAAAATAAAGATAGCGGTCAGCCAAGTCCTTTAAATAATCCAAGCGATGCTCCGCTATAAGAATCGTTTTCCCTTCTTGTTTTAAGATAGAAAGATAACTAGCTACTTGCTCAATCCCTGATCTGTCCAGATTAGCTGTCGGTTCATCTAAAACCAAGATATCTGTATCCTGCATTAGGGCCGTTAAAAGGGCAATTCTCTGCTTTTCTCCACCTGATAAAGTAGAAAGATCACGTTCAAGATAGTCTGCTAAAGCAAAGTCAGCAGTTAATTTTTCCAATCTATTCAAAATTTCTGCTGCTGGTTTGCCATGATTTTCACCTGGCAAAACCAATTCATGCTTAACGTATTTATAAAAAAACTGACTGGAGGGATTTTGAAAAACTGAAGCAACTCGCTTGGAACATTCTTCAACCGTCTGTTTTCCTGCTGACTGATCAGCTATTTCTAATTGACCATCTAATTTTCCCTCATAGTAATCTGGGATTAAACCATTGATTAACCTTAAGAAGGTTGATTTGCCACTCCCACTCTTGCCACATAAGATGACCAACTGGCCTGATGAGATTTGTAAATCTTCAACCAGCAAGCTACTAGCTCTGCTATTTTCATAAGTAAAACGACAGCCGGTCGCAGTAATCAGCCTCTTATCATCCACAAGGTCATGATAAACATCCATGCACAGGTACTCCAATCTGCTAAATTAAAGGTTGATGAAAAAGTTTCTGTCGGTCTTTTTCCTAGTGCTAATCCTTTGGTAAGGCTAGCTATGGTCAACGCTTGAACCGTTCGCATGAGTGACATGAGTAGCGGTACCAGGAGATACTCAAAGTAGGTCACTGGACGAAAGATAAAATCCCTTTTTCTAAGGAAAATCCCTCGAAGACGTAAACTTCTATGAATCGTTTTCGCATCTGCTGGTATAGCTGGCAAAAATCGCATCATTACTCCTAAGGTTAAAAGAAAAGATTCCGGTAGATGCCATTTTCTGAGGCCATGAACCAGTTCGTAGGCCGTCGCAGTTGTCAAAAGCAAACTCCCAGCCATAAAAGAAGGAAGCATAAAACGTCCAGCCGTGAGCAGAGTTACGAAATTTCGTATCAGTTGAAAAGAAAAAAAATCAGTTAGATAAGCATCCAGAGTCCAAAATAGGACAAAGGATAGTAAACTATAGACGGCAATCTTACCTTTTCCAGCAAAGTATAAGAGCGTCGCTAAGCCCGAAATAATCATCAGTTCAAGCCAGCCGGATACTCTAAAAAGAAAGGCCATATTGGCAAATAAAACCAAAAGGACCTTGCTTCGTACATCTAATTTCATGAGACCATCCCTGACTTTATAAAGTGCTTCTTGACCATATATTGACCAAATAGTCCCCCTATAATAGCGGCAATCACAACCATAATTAAAAAACCAAGAACCACTTGTGGATTCACAGGAACCATAACCCGGTCAATATACTCTTGAGTTTTACCACGCGCTAGCAAGCTTTGAACATAAGTCTCCCGAGCCAGCCACATCATAATAATCGGGCCTGAATTGGCAAAGGAGAAAAGGACAAATGACGCTAAACTTAGCCATTTATTTTGATAATTTCCTTGTTTGGCTAACAAATCAGCTAGAAAGCCAAAAATAAAGCCTGGCAAGAAGGCCACAAAGAAATGGCCAGATAAGAAGAAAAATCCTCCCATCACGATTCCCAAGAGACTAATGGCTCCGAATTTTTTGATCTTGCTTTGTAGAAGCATGTAAACCGTCCCACCAAAGATTGCTGCTCCAGCTGGGGCATAGAACATATTCCCTGACCGGTCGAAAATCAGACCAACCAGGACGCCTAAACCGACGCATAGAAAATAGAGGGCTGCAAAAGCACCTGTCATCACAAGGTCTTTTACTTGTAGTCCTTTTCTCATCCTTTTATCCTCCTTACTTGAGAATGATTTAATTCATAAACCTCATCTGCAAAAGCAACCGTTGACAAGCGATGGGAGATGAGAAAGACCATGCCACGGCATTCTTCTTTGACAATAGATAGGAAGGTTGCTTCATTCAGTGAATCGAGATTGCTGGTGGGTTCATCAAAAATATAACAATCTGCCTCCTTGAGCAGGGCTCGCATCAGCTCCAAACGTTGGGCTTCACCAGCAGAAAAAGTTGTTTCTCCATCAATTACAGTATCTAGCCCCTCTGGCAAGCGCTCCAAACGTTCCTTGAGGCGACATTTAGCTGCCAAGGTCCAGATCGCCTCATCACTGATATCAGTTCGGCCCAAGACTAGATTTTCCCGAAGACTTTTATGGAAAAGCTGAGCAACTTGAGGAACATAGGCGAAGGAGGCTTGTAAATGCTGGCGATGGAAGGTTTGATGATCCTGTCCAGACAGCAAAACCTGTCCTGCCTTAGGATCATACCAACGCATGATAATTTTCATGAGAGTAGATTTTCCTGTTCCACTTCCACCTACAATACCAATTATTCTGCCTTTCTCAAATCGTGCTGACAAACCTTGAAAAAGTCCTTGCACTCGTCCTTCATAATCAAAGTTTAAATGATTAACATCAACTGATTCGATCCTGACATCAGTCTTCAAACCACTGCTATCTGCCTCTGGCTCATCCAAGAGCGAAAAGACCTGCCGACTGGCATTCATTGCTCTTTTAAAACCTAGAGGTAGTCGCCCTAATTCCAGAAATGGAGCAAAAGAGCTTGAAAAAGCTACCAGAGCTAGTCCTGCCTGAGTCAGATCAATATCACCTTGATTAAGTTGGAAGAGAGACAAGATGGCAAAGCCCATAACAGATAAACCCACCACTAAAAAGGTTAGAGCTTGTTCAAAAAATTGCTTCTGAGCAACCTGCCTTTCTATGCTATTTAAACCTTGGCTTTTTTGTTCTAAACAAGAAAAACGTTTTGAAGTTTGTCCGAGCTGGGACAAATCATGTATTGCCTTCAGGCTCTCCAAGAAATAAGAAATGTATCTTGTCCGATCATCCGCTTGTTTTGATAAGAGTTTTTGTAAATGTCGAGCAAAATTTTGAGGCAAGACCACAGCTAAAAGAAGGTAAGTCAGAAAAGCCAAAAAACCAAGAGCTGGGGATATCCTAGAGAGAAAGACCCACATAATGAAAGCAGAGATAAGCCCTGTACAAACTGGTGCAACTGTATGGGCAAAAAAGACTTCAATTGCTTCAATATCCTCCCCGATCATTTTTAATAAGCTCCCACTATCTTGTCGGTCTAACATAGCAGGCGCAAGACGTCGTAGTTTAGCAAAGACAAGCTTTCGCAAGTCCGCTAGGGAATGAAAAGCCACATAATGACCAAAATAATGCTCTCCATAGCGGAAGAGTCCTCGACCAATGGCCAAAGCTAAAAGAAGAAACAGAAAACCTAGAGTCGGAGCTTGCCCTCCTACAGCCAAAAATCCTTGATTTACCAATAAAACAGGAATCGCGACTGAAACTGTAAAGCCTGAAACTGCAAAAATAACAGCTGTTCCTAGAGCAGGTAATAGATGCTTCATGATCTGAAATAGCCTGAAAAGGAGTTGTTTGCTTGGATAAGTTCTTTTAGCTTCCATGAATTCTCTCCTCCAGTTCTCTTTGTCTATCCACTAAAGTTCTGTAGTCCTGATTTTCCCAGTAAAGCTGGGTTGGACTAGCCAAAACCGTTCCCTCTTTGCTCATAAAAAGAACTTGGTCAGCCTCTGCTACCCGCTTCATTTTATGAGTAATCTCGATGACAAGGGCTTCTTTAGAAAGCACGTTTAGCAGTTCATAAAGAAGGTCTTCATTGTCCTTATCAACACTAGAAGTAATTTCATCAAAGATATAGAGCGATTTTTGAGCAAGAATTGCCCGGGCACAAATCACTTGCTGTCTTTGACCTGGTGACAGCTGGTTGCCATCTTCACCAACAAGGGTATCTAGACCCTCAGGCAAATTTTCAATAAAAGATAAAAGCTTCTTCTCGGTCAGCCATTGCTGAATTTTCTCCCGACTCCAATCCCTCGCCAACTGCAAATTCTCTAAAATACTGGCATTCAAAAGAAAGCTGTTTGACGACACATACATTATCTCTTTGTAGAGAGCTGATTGTGCCAAATTTTCATTGGAGGTCTTTCCAAAGAATATCTGGCCTTGCTCGGGTTCCAATTTTCCTAGTAGAATCTTGGCCAAGGTCGTCTTACCGCGCCCACTTTCCCCAGCAATAGCAAATACCTGGCTTACTCCTACGTCAAAAGAGACCCTATCCAGAATCTTTTTATCTCCATGGGAGAAGGACAAATCCTGCACACTCAAGTGTTGAAATGGTGCCAAATCTTGTTTTGTTTCTACTTTAGTCTCTTGGACCGAATCCAAAAAACTAAAAATCCTATCTGCCATCTTGGTATTCATCATGACCAAATGCATACCGTAGCCCGCTTCTCGAATCGGTGTAAAAAATTCTGTCGCAATTAAGATAAAATAAATCATGCTAAACAAGGACAATTTCCCAGCAGCCAGCCAGGAAAGGGCTAAAAAACCTGACAGGCCGATTCCCAAATACATAACAGCATCCATATAGCCCACTGATTGTAGTTGAAAACCTAGCAGTTCCATAGTGGCATCGCGAAAATCTTCGGCCTGTTCCGCAAATTCCTGCTCGTATTTCTCATCAGCCTGATAAGAATACAATGTGTTTAACCCCTTTAAATCATCCAGAAAAAGGTTGCCCACATCCATATAGGAGCCCCAATATCGATTCATTATCCTACGCGATCTCTTCTGCATCAAGATGATAGACACAGGAATAAAGGGCAAGGATAATATAAAAATTAAACCACCCAAGGGAAAGAGCCAAACGACTAAGATAAGGACGGTTAAACAGTTAAAATAGGTTCGTAGATTTAAGGATAGATAGTAGGAATAGTAGGTATCCAAGCTATCAATTCCCTGAGCAGCAACTGTTAAAATATCCGCTGCAGTTCGGCTATCTTGAAATTCACCATCCTTAGCAACAAAAGCCTGAAAGAATTCTCTCTTTAGCTTGTTTCGTGCAAACTGAGAGGCTAGGCCTTGAAACTGTTTGGCAAATAAAGCAATACCAAATCCTAAACCGTTTAAGGCTAGCAAATAAAGAAAAAGAGTGTATAAGTCAAGCTGTTTTCCTTCGTAGAACTCTGTCAATGCTTGAGCAATCAAAGCAAAACTAGTAATTCTCGTTAAAAATTGAATCCATGATAAAAAAGCAGCCAGATAAATCATGCCCTTCTTTGGTTGAATTTGCTCTTTCAAGCGAGCTAATAGCTGTTTCTTCCTGCTTCTTGAGATCTTTTCCTCTTCTTGAGCCATAGCTTTCCCTTTCCGTAGGTTTTTTCTCCTTATTATAACATTCACAAAGTCGAATGTAAATTAAATTTTCAGAATATTTAACCAAAGAACAAGCTAGCCAAAATGGCTAGCAAATTAACTTCTATTTATGACTTAATTTTTTAGTCAAAAAGTCTCCTGCAAATTGAATCGTAAAGATGATAGCTACAATGACAACCGTCGCAAGAATGGTAACGTCATTATTATACCGGTTAAAACCATAAGCAATCGCTACATTACCGATACCACCTGCACCAACTGCACCCGCCATCGCAGTTTCGCCAATCAAAGAAATCAAGGTGACTGTCGTTACACGGATTAAATCTGGTAGACCTTCAATAAGATAGACACCAATAATATCCCATAAAGTTGCACCACTAGCCTGGGCTGCTTCAATCACTCCACCATCCAACTCAGATAAAACAACCTGAACTTGACGGGCAAAAAAGGCATAAACGGCAAATGAAAGTGGCACAATAGCAGCGTTTGGTCCAATTCCTGTCCCAACAATCAAGTGAGAAAAAGGTGATAGGACAGCCAACAAAATGATAAAAGGAATCGCACGGAAGACAGAAGTCACTTTATCCAAAATCCAGAAAGCCACCTTATTTTCCAGAACTCCACCTGGCTTGGTTAGAACAAGAAAAAGTCCTGTTATAAGTCCAAAGAAACCACCAATCAAGAAAGAGATTACTGTCATATAAAGGGTCGTATAAATTGCTGTTCCCCAGCCTGCTTGACCAGTCCAGCCCATCCTATATACATTTGGCAAATAAGTTTCGATTAATTTCAGCATCTTATGCACCTCCCTTTAGAACAGTCAAACGAACGCCTGCTTCACTAATAGCCGTCTTAGCCGCAGTAAGATTTTCTGATTCGCCAGACAAGACAACTACCAAAGCACCAACAGGTGTATGGTCCAAAATTTCTATATTCCCATATAAGATATTGGCAGTAACTTGATATTTTTTGTAAATTTGATTCAACAAAGGCTCATCTGTTGCTGTACCCGCGTACTCCAACTGCACCAAGATACTATTCGGAGCCAGATTCTGCACAATTTCTTGCTTTTCGATTTTAACCATGGCTTCATTAATTCCTGTTGCTGTTGTAATGAAGTCTCTAGTCAAATCCTGATTAGGATTAGAGAAAATATCGAGAACAGACCCTTCTTCAATCAATTGTCCATCCTGCATTACTGCTACTCTGTTAGCAATATCCTTAATGATTTGCATCTCGTGAGTAATAAGCACAATCGTTAAACCTAATTTTTGGTTCAAGTCTTGCAAAAGAGCCAAGATTTGCTTGGTCGTCTTAGGATCTAGAGCTGATGTTGCTTCATCTGAAATCAAGATTTTTGGATCATTAGCTAAGGCACGAGCAATCGCTACACGCTGCTTTTGTCCACCTGACAGCTGTGAAGGATAGTTCTCAGCTCGATCTGCCAAGCCTACCAAATCTAGCAACTTCTTCACCTTCTCTTTTTTCTCTTCCTTAGACAGTCCTGAATGCTTCAAGGCGAAAGCAACATTTTCTTCAGCTGTCAACTGACTCATTAGATTGAAGTGTTGGAAGATCATCCCAATATCCTGACGCTTTTGTCGTAACTGAGTTGCAGAAAGTTGAACTCTTTTGTCCTTGAAAATGACATCATTGTCAACGGTAATAGTTCCTCCAGTCGGTACCTGTAAAAGGTTAATCACCCGAACCAGAGTAGATTTCCCAGCTCCAGAATAGCCAACAATTCCATAGATATCTCCTTGGTTAATGCGGATACTCAAATCTTTTACAGCTTGGATTTGACGTTTCTTCTGCTGAAAGGTCACATCAATCCGATCTAATGTAATAATTTCTTTACTCATAGCTTGCAATCAACTCCTTTACTAATTCTATATGGGTGTAGTAATCTGCTAGGCGAACATTCTCATCTCCACCATGGTCCCGGCTGTTAGCATGTCCCAAGCCAAAGGCCATCATTGGTACCTTTAAAGCATCATAAACAGTAAACATAGGTCCAGTCCCGGCAGAAGTAGGCAGCACTGCTACTCCTTCGCTGTAATATTTCTTGGCCAACTCAATAACACTAAGAACAGACGGAGCACTCATGTCGCTGCGGTAGCTCATTTCTCCCAATGTATAAATAAGCTCTACCTTAGGATAACCGTTCTTGACCAGTTGTTTTCGAATCTTATCAAGCACATCTTGTGGTTCTAAACCAGGTACGAGTCTCACCTCAAGCTTGGCCTTAGCTTCTGAAGGCAGGATGGTCTTGACACCCTGACCTTGATAACCTGAGGATAATCCCTCAATATTGATAGCTGGTTCAAAGAAATAACGCCGTAGGAACTTTTGCCCTTCCTCCTCAAGCAGGGGCAATTCTAAACCATAAATTTGTTTTAGTTCTTCTGGGTTGCGTCGCGCAAACTCCTCAACCAGAGCTAGTTCTCGTTCGTTTGGCTCGACAATTTGTTCATAGATGCCTTCTACCAAGATGCGACCGTCAGCTCTTCGCAAGCTAGCTAGCGCATTTAAAAGATACCAGCTACTTGAATCAATTACGCCACCAAAACTCGAATGTATATCTACATCAGCGCTTTTCACCTTGGCATCAAAGGTTACAATGCCTTTATTTCCGCCTGTGATTTCTAACTGACCCAGTGCATTCCGGCTACCCTGTTCCCAGATGAGGAGATCGGCGCCGGACAATTCCTCCTTGTGCTTTTCCAAATAGCGATCCAAGTCAGTCGAAGCAGACTCTTCCGCTCCCTCTATAATAAAAGTAACATTCACAGGTAAATCTTGCTTACCTTCTCGATACTTCTGCAAGGCTGTCAGGCGAGCCACGATGTGCCCCTTGTCATCGTCAACACCTCGGCCATACATGACCCCATCTCTGACAGACAAGGTGAAAGGATCTTCTGTCCAAGGTTGATCACTATCTGCAGGTACTGTATCATAATGGTTGTAAAAAATGATACTTTTAGCATTAGGATCTGAACTCTTAAAACGAGCAATGACAAAAGGAGCTCTGTAACTTGCATCAACAGTCACTTCTGCACCAGCCTCTTCAAAAACTTCTCTCAAATAATCTGCTACTTCTTTCAAGCCTATCTGCTGAGCAAAAATAGATTTTTTAGCAATCAACTCCCGTAAAACCTCAAAATAAGCCTGCGCGAGTTCATCCTCTTCAAATTTTTGTAACTGCTCTTTTTCACTGAAAAAAGCCATAATTCCTCCCATAAATAAGGCGATAAAACTCAGCTGGTCATCCCAACTGAGTTTTATTAAACACTTTCAGTCTTGCATGCTTGATAAATCCATTAAGACTGGTGCCTACTGTCTTTTACTTCTTACCAAACTGGCTCAAGCAAGCCATCTGAAGTTTTTTCTGTTAACTCTTTAACATCGTCAGAATGGTAGGCTGCAATCAACTTCTTAATTGCATCAGCCTTGTCAGATTTTTCCCAATCTTTCTTAGCTGCAATGATGTTGTACCATTGTTTAGAATTTTTATCTTTTGGTTCGATAAACAAAGCTTTCTTATAGTCTAATTTTGCTTCGTTTACGAAAGTGTTGTTTACAACAGCAGCGTCTACTGAAGTCAGTGAGCGAGCAGTTTGACTAGCATCCAATTCCGTAATTTTCAATTTCTTTGGATTTTCTTTAATGTTTGCAACTGTTGCAAGCTCGTTACCAGATTTGTCCAATTTAATTAGGCCAGCAGCTTGAAGCAAGTTCAATGCACGGCTTTCGTTAGTCGCATCATTTGGTACAGCGATTTCTGCTCCATCTGGAAGTTCGTTAACTTTTTTATACTTATTTTTACCGTCTTTTGTACCGGAGTAGAGACGGATTGGTGCGATGTAAGTATCCGCAATCGCAACTAGATCCTGATTATTTTCCTTATTCCAGTTGTTAAGGTAGTAGTAGTGTTGGAAAGCATTGACATCAAGCTCACCATCTGCCACGGCCTTATTTACTTGTGGGTATTCTGTAAATGGAGTAAAATCAAGTTTCACGTTTTCTTTTTCAAGTTTCTTTTGAATGAGATCCCAACGTTGTTGCTCATCGTTGTCAATGGTCATTGTACCAATTTTAATGGTTACTGTTTTATCTTTGCCATTTCCTGATTCTTTATTAGAAGCTCCACAAGCTGCCAAACCAAGGACTGCAACCGCAACTGCAGCTGCTCCAAACCATTTTGCTAATTTCATATTCTTATCTCCTTATAGTTTAAGTCTTATTAATTATTTAATATCTTTTGCCTCTGGAAGGTAACTACCACCGAAGTATTTTTGAGAAAGTTCTTCAAGAGTACCATCTTCGTATAGTTTCTTAATACGTTTGTCTACAAAAGTTTTTAATTCTTCTTGTCCCTGAGCAAATAAAGGATAAACATATGGCTGTTGATCGCTAGGAAGTTCAATGACTTCTAGATTTTCCAAATTTTGTTCTTTGATAATGGTATCAACAGAAATACGTTCAAAAATCTTGTAATCTGCACGACCCTCATTCAGATTCACTAGGATTTGTTGAATCGTTCCGTCCGTGTAGTTAATTTTCGTTTCCTTTTTAGGATGCTCTTTGTTGTAGTCTTCCAGCTGTTTCGCTGTAGAAGTTCCTTGTACCACTTCCGTCGATTTACCACCAATATCATCTAAAGATTTAATATCTGTTCCCTTACGAACTACTAAAACAGTTGGGTTTTTAGCATATGGGTTTCCATAAAGATATTTACCAGCACGTTCTTTTGAATAACTAATATTGTTGGCACCAATTTGGAAGCGATCGCTATCCAAACCAGCAAAGACAGAAGTCCATTTAGTTTTATTGAAA
The DNA here is from genome assembly GCF_001807785.1 of Streptococcus sp. HMSC10A01. Classification (NCBI taxonomy): domain Bacteria; kingdom Bacillati; phylum Bacillota; class Bacilli; order Lactobacillales; family Streptococcaceae; genus Streptococcus; species Streptococcus sp. HMSC10A01. Next base: position 156,115 of record NZ_KV790983.1, read on the forward strand.
TTGATTTCATACTTGTCTGATCCCTTAAAGACCTCTCTAAGCACTTCAATTTCATAACCTGTTAATTTTCCATCTTCATCATCATATGAGAAAGGTCGGGTTGTTCCAACGGTTGCAATTTCAACTGTTACCTTCTTCTCATCTGATTTACCTGATTCAGACTTGCTATTTGAAGCTGAGCAAGCAGCTAAGGTTCCGACTGCTGCAAAAGTAAGAGCAAGAAGGGCAGAATATTTAACTAATTTTTTCACAGATATTCTCCTATTCATTTATAAACTATGTCCTATAATAACAAATATCCCTAAGCTTGCCTAGTATATATTTTTTATCAAGGGTATAAATTTTATTTATTGCAGGCACACAATAAAGGCACAATAAAATCTCCTTGCCACTGTTCTATCTTAACAAAAGGAAGGAGATTTGCCTAGTTTCATTTTTTTATATAGGGATATAGTTGTTATTTATAGCATCTTAATAAGCAGAGGGCGCTTTCGACATAATATGGAACAGATACTTTAAAAGCTTCGTCATCAATAGTCATAGTGTCATGGTGGAGATCTGGTGCAGCATCTGCTCCATTTGAACCAATAAAGGCAAAAACTCCTGGAATCTTCTCCTGATAAAAAGCAAAGTCTTCTCCAGCTGTGGAAGGCCTGGCCTCCACCACCTCAGCAAATGTTTTAGAATTTTCAAATAAGAGTTCGGTCAAATCCGGATCATTATAAGTCACAGGTGGTGTTTGATCCCAAGTAATAGAAACTCGTGCACCAAAGTTTTCTGCTGTATTTTCAACAATTTTAATAAAGTCTTCTTTTAATTTTTTTTGAGAGTTTGGGCTAAAGGATCGAATGGTGCCTTCAAAAAAACCATTTTGGGGCAGAACATTCCAGGTAGTTCCTGCCTCGATATGGGTAATAGAAAGAACATTGGCTTCAAAAGGGGAGACCGTTCTGGCCACCAAAACTTGCAAGGCTTGGACCATACTAGTCAAGGTTATGACTGTATCAACACCCAGATCCGGCCGTGCAGCATGGCTACTAATCCCTTCCACTTCTACCTTGAATTTCTCTACTCCAGCCATCATAGCCCCTGGCTTTAAAGCTAACTGATTTGCTTTTAGCTGAGGCATATTGTGAAAACCAACAATAGCTTTCACATCATCTAAATAGCCTGTCTCTATAACTTCCAAAGCTCCGCAAGAAGTCTCTTCAGCAGGTTGAAAAATAAGACGGATTGTCCCTTGCAAATCTTCCTCCATAGCCTTGAGCAGTTCAGCTGCCCCTAAGAGACTTGTCTGATGAAAATCATGTCCACAGGCATGCATGACACCTGGATTTTGACTGGCATAAGGCAGATTAGTCTGTTCAAAAATGGGCAGTGCATCTATATCAGCTCTCAGGGCAATTATAGGCTGTCCGGAGCCGATTTCAGCAATTAGACCTGTTTTCAGATTAGAATCTAATATTCTAATCTCAAGGTCTTCCAGATATTTTTTTAAAAAATCCGTTGTTTGATATTCCTGACCAGACAGTTCTGGATGACGATGGAGATAATGGCGGGTTTGTATTAGTTTGTCATAAAATTTCTTCATAGCAGGCTCCTTTTCCTCTAACTTATCTATTCTCCAGTATAGCACAAAGCTTAAGGAAGAAACAAAAAAGAGAGACCTGATGGATGAATCAGGCTCTCTTCTTTTACTTTTTATGATATATCGCCTTCAAAAGCGACAACAATGGAATCATAAGTATAATCTGGTTCTACAACCCATTTCCCATCTGTCTTAACAAATGTCAACTGGTATTCAGATTCAGTTGTAAGAAGAGGATGAGAATCTAAACCAGCCGTCATCACGTCAGCATAATTCTTGTCAATTGCCTTATTAATTTCGGTCAGATTGGCATATTCTGAACGATGTTTTTCATAAAACGCTTTACGATGGTTTAAAATCGTTCTACTTAGACTGATCGTTTTTGGTCTAATCTTGATCACAACCGAATTTGGTAGGTACTGAGTTACCCTATAAGAAATCTCAGCCCTTTTGGCATTCATTTCTACATAAGAATCGATAAAAGCATTAACTTCGTCATCAGTAAATGGATAATCATGTAATTTACGCTTGAAATCCTCTGTAAACGCTGCCCTGAAGTCACTTTCATTTTGGGACAGGTCGCCTCCCAAAACAAAATCTTCCTTACCACCAGATGATTTAGCCTCATCCTTACTTTTAGCTTTTCCGCCCAAGAAAACAGTATTGAGATAGTCAAAAGCAAGTTTCTTACTTTCTGCCACCTGATTAGGATACTTAGCTGGATCAATAGTCAATTTAAATCCTTTGATTTTCTGTTTTGGGTTATAAATCTTTTTCTCATACTCAAGTTCATACTTACCGTTGGTTTCAACCTCAAAGACTAAATAACCAGAAAGAGATTTTCCTGCCGAGAGATTATCGAATTGTATTGTCTCAAAACCATGCTTATAATCACTGACTCTGCTTAACTTAACTTTTTCACCATTAGGATTATAGATATCAATATCAGAAGGAGAAATTCTAACTGTTTCATCTGATTTATTCTTAATTTCCAATTCCAAGGCTAAATATTTTGAATTTTCTTTTCCATCACTTGGCAGAATATACTGGCCGCCCTTTACTTTCATTTCTATCTCTTTGTTGCTAGCTGATAGGGCACCTGATTTCGCCTCTTTCTGCTCTGCTGGAGTGCCCCCACCCTTACTTTGGCCAGGAAGTAGATCACAAGCCATCAAGCTCAGTCCAGCTACAAGTATGGCTACATATTGAAAGATTTTTTTCATGCTTGTCTCCTTGAAATAATATGTTCTCTTTATTTTATCATAATCGCCTTAACTGGTAAACGTCATTTGGAGTTTTCGATTATAATAAAAAAACCTGCAGTTCCAACTGCAGGTCCAGTAGATTAAAAGCCTTCGACATTTGTGTAGACTTTTTGAACGTCTTCATCGTCTTCAAGGACATCTACTAATTTTTCAAAAGTTGCAAGATCATCACCAGAGAGTACCACTTCTGACTGAGGAATCATTTCTAACTCTGTCACTTGGAATTCTTCAATGCCAGACTCACGCAGAGCTACGATAGCCTTGTGAAGATCCGTTGGTGCAGTATAAACCGTAATTGTTCCTTCTTCTGCTTCAACATCATCTACATCGACATCTGCTTCCAAAAGCAATTCAAAGATGCTATCTGCATCATCTCCTGCAAATACAACAACTCCTTTGTTGTCAAAAAGGTAAGAAACAGAACCACTTGCTCCCATGTTCCCACCGTTTTTACCAAAAGCAGCACGAACATTCGCTGCAGTGCGGTTCACATTTGAAGTCAAAGTATCCACGATTAACATTGAACCATTAGGCCCAAAACCTTCGTAACGACCTTCTGTAAAGGTTTCATCTGTATTTCCCTTTGCTTTATCGATAGCTTTATCAATAACGTGCTTTGGTACTTGTGCTTGCTTAGCTCGGTCGATAACAAATTTCAGAGCTGTATTTGTTTCCGGATCTGGATCACCTTTTTTCGCTGCTACATAGATTTCAACACCGAATTTAGCATATACTTTTGAGTTTGCGCCATCTTTGGCCGTTTTCTTTGCCACAATATTGGCCCATTTACGTCCCATTGGAGGTTCTCCTTTTAATAGTTTACATTTTAATCTTTCTTATTATAACACAGGAACAAGGAAAAATCACTAAGAAAAATAGTCTAATTTGCTCTCTTTTATATCTTTTCTTTCACAGAAAAGAAGATCATTACCTGTTAACCTTAAACTTAAAATTCCCCATTGACTTGCTCTTTCTGAACTTAGCCTTGGAAAACTGAAATAGAATAACAAAGCTCAACTCACCGGCTTATTGCTCTTTTTTCTCGTCAGAGATAGTTGGAATGTCTTCCTTTTTAACCAAGTTCCAGTCTGAGTAACTCGTTTCACTCTTGATAGCAAGTGTTCCTTGATCACCAGAGGTAGATATATTCATCTTAAATTCTTTGAGGAATTTGCTTTTTTTGTCAATCTTTACGGTCAATTCTTTTTTGAAGTTGGATTTAGGAAATTGAGAAAAGTTAAACCGAAACTCTTTCCCATATACTCCTAAAATATCCGCATCTTGAGTTTTCAAAGTAAAGACATAATCGTTATCTGTCTCTTCTAGTTTTAAGTCTTGTGCTAGTTCATTTAAGCCATTTAAGAGTTGGAAATAGTCTGGATAAACAATATACTTTCCTCCTTTTTCTTGGACCTCTTTATCCCATTCACCAGTTTTATTATAACGGGTATATAATGGAGCCTTTTCACCACCAGGCATCAAGAGTTCTTTAAAATTCTCTTCTCCATCTTCCACAGTCTTAACTGTAATGCTTGCCATCTCTACTTCTTGTTTTTCGGTCTTATAGATAACTTGCGAAGTCATATTTTGTTCTTTTTGAATCTTTTTATCTGTTGTTCCCAGCAAGCCACCTATATTGGTTTTTTGACGAACACTAGTCATTTTTTGATTAGCAGTTTCTATTTCTTCTAGAAGAGTCGCTATATCCTTAGTTTTACTAGAACTTTGACTAGTTTTTTTCTGAGCACTGTTTTCTTGACCATTGGCCTGCTTATTATTGCTTGAGTTCGAGCAGGCACCTAAGCCAAGGGCAATGATAGCCAAGAGGGAAAGTAAGATTGATTTTTTCATTCTCATAAAAGAAGACTCCTTTTTCTATTCTTTGACTTCTATCTTTCTAGTTTAGATAGAAGTTTTCTTTACAACAAAATCACCGGAACTCGTCCAAAATTCTGTTCCTTAAGTGCAGGATTTCCTAGCTGGTAGACCTTGTCGGCCTGCTGGGTCAAACTGTCCCATGGTTCCTTGCCAATACGGCTGACCAATTCAACTTTTCCCTTAAGCTTGGACAAATGTTGACGCCCCTGTTCAGAAAAACCTAAAATATGGATTCCAGACGGAAGCTCTTCTTGCCTAGCTCCGACCAGGATATAGGTCAGCAAACGCCGAACCCGAGCCTTGGTATAGCGCTTTGTAGCCACCTGCTCAACTAGCTCTTCTATGGTCTCACTGCTTTTCAAGGCCTCTCTAATCCTAACGGCCAACTCCTGATTGACCTGATAAAAGTCTGTCAAATCCGAACAAGTCACTATCTGGTAACGGAGATAAGGAAAGAGGTCCGACCAGGTCACCTTGGGAGCCGCTTCAATCAAGTGATGGGCTGGGGTGAATTTTTTCAGAAAGTCTGGCTTATCCAGATTCTGACGAAGGGCTGTTGCCGAAGCAAATTCCTGATCAGCTGACAAGGAATGATAACCAGCTCCCTGACGTTGAATCGGACACAGCTTTATATCTTTTCCCGTCACAGCCTTGGCATAGGCCAAGCCCAAGATATGATTGGGCGTAGAGCCTGAGAAATTGAGCCCTGCAAACTCCTGCCACATAGCCTGAGTCTTCTGGGGATAGGATAGGGAATCAGGCAAGCCAGTCAGATAAGCCGCCATCTGCTCTGCCTTTTCAGCATAGACCTTGGAAACACTCTCATAATCCAGCACTTCCTCGGTCCCAAAAGTCAGCTGTTCGATGCCCAGTCTCTCTAAGATGTCTACTGCCCCCTTAGCGAAAAAGTCCGCCGCCTGAACGCTGACCAAGAAAGGCAACTCAAGAACCAGATCCGCTCCAGCTTCTAAAGCCATCTGTGCCCGAGTCCACTTGTCCACGATAGCCGGCTCCCCTCGTTGAACAAAATTTCCACTCATAGCGATAATTTTCAGACCAGTAGCCTGCTCCAGCAGATATTTGTGTCCATTATGAAAAGGATTAAACTCTGCGATAATACCAGTAACTGTCATCTCATTTCTCCGCCACAAAGAACCAGCGAGCGCTCTTGTCAGTTGGCTCCTTGTCCTCAAAGTCCGCGTACACCTTGACGTTCTTAAAGCCAGCCTGCTCCAGCAAGATATCATAGGTCAGAATCTCATAGGTCCGCTCCTCATGCACCTCATCATGGCGCGTGAAACGCCCATCCTCATCTTGGACAAAGAAGGTCAGCTCATGCACGATGGAATGAGGCGGTTCGTCCGCATAAGAATCCCAGACCATAGCAAAGGTTTCAGCATTTTCATGATAAGAATAGCCTGGAAAAACCTCGTCAATCTGGTAAATCGAGTGGACATCAAAGATAAAGCGACCGCCCTCATTTAGATGCTGGTAGACTTGAATGAAAACCTGACCGACATCAACTTCATCCTCCATATAGCAAATCGAGTCCGAATAGCAAGTCACTAAGTCAAACTGACCGACACCACTCAAATCCAGCATATTGCCCTGGATAAAGGGAATGTCCAAACCGGCCTCTCTGCTGCGCTTCTCTGCCAAATCCAGCATTTCCTGACTCAGGTCCAGCCCCGTCACCTCAAAACCAGCCTTCTTAAAATAAATGGACTGAATACCCGTACCACAGGCCAGCTCCAGCAGCTTTTTCTTATCCTTGGGAAAATGACGCAGGCTGAAATCTGTCCACTTCTCATACAAAGAATCATCCATAATCGCATCGTAAACCGACGCGAAGGTTTCATAAGTTGCCATACTTTTCCTTTCAAAAATAGCCCAGCCAGCAGGCTGACTGAGCCAAATTCTGCTTTCTGCCCAAGGGCAAAAAATCACTTATTCTTTTCTTCCAATAAGGCTGCAACATCCACACCAGTTGCTTCGTGCCACAACTTTTCCAGATTGTAATGCGCCCGCATTTCCTCAGAAAAGACATGGACGACGATGCCTCCCAAGTCTAAGAGTACCCAGCCACCAGCTGCATCTCCCTCAATATGACCAGCAGAAACACCAGCCGCAGCAGCTTTCTCACGGATATTTTCAGCGACCGCATCCAGCTGACGGCTGTTCATCGAGCTGACGATGACAAAGTAATCTGTCACAGTAGTCAGACCTTGCAAGTCCAAAGCCACAATATCTTCTGCACGCTTTTCATCGGCCGCCTTCACGACCAGTTCTAATAATTCTTGTTCTTTCATAGTTCCTCTTTAATTTTCTTCTATTTCCTTCAAATATCCTACAAAGGCATTATAGGTCTCGAAGGTCTGCGGATAGATGGGCATTCCTTTGTGAGCCAAATGCTCCACAGTCCTTGCGGTTTCATAGGCCACAGCTTGATCGAGCGACCGCTTAGCCAGCTCTCTGGCCTTGTCCACTCCTGGAAAGTCCCGGTTGTGTTCAATATAGTCGGCGACATAGACCACCTTGTCCAGCTCAGACATGGTGCCACTGCCCACTGTATGGATTTCAATGGCCCGCAGTATCTCAGCATCTTCGATGCCTAAATCTTCCTGAATCTTGTAAATACCCACCATGCCATGCCAGACATTATTACCCCAGTTTTTCAGGTCAGGATCTAGCTGGTATTTGTCAATCAAGGATAGAAAATCCTCGTCCAAGACCTTCTTAGCATAGTCGTGTAGAAGGCCTGCCAGACCCGCTTTTTCGACATCAAGACTGAAGCGCTCCGCTAATTCACGGGCAGCCTTTTCCACACCTAGACAATGCCGCAGGCGCTTCTCGGGCATGACTGTTTCCATCTTAGCCAGCAAAGCTTCACGACTCATACTGATATAGCTTTCATAGGTCATAGATAAAGCCCTTCTTTCTCAATATAGTCTAAGACTGGCTGAGGCAGCAGGAAATTAGGAGTCCGTCCCTGAGCCAGAAAATCCCGCACCATGCTGGAGGAAATGTCCATGAGGGGCACATCCACCCAGATAACAGGGTAAGAAGTCCCCGCCTTGTAGCGCGGTCGCTGAACACCAACAAACTGAACCAGTTCAACCAGCTCATCAATCCGGTACCACTTGGGCAGATAATCCACCATATCTGCACCGATGATAAAGTAATAGTCTGTATCTGGGTGCTGCTCTGTCAAGAGCTTCATGGTGTCATAGGTGTAAGAAATTCCCTTGCGCTCCAGCTCAATGGTTTCAATCCCTAAGCCTTCAATGCCCTCAATAGCCAGCTCCAGCATTTTCAGCCGATGCTTTTCATCAATGGTCTCTTTCTTATCCACATGGGGTGGCTCGTACTCTGGCATGAGCAGGACCTGATCCAAGCCTAACTGTTGTCGGACCTGATCCGCCACGACCAAATGAGCATTGTGGACAGGGTTGAAATTCCCACCTAAAATACCAATCTGCTTGCGTTTTTTATCTTTAACTTCTGGTTCTAATTCCACCTTGGTAAAGGGGGTCAGTAATTCAATAGCCATAGGATGACATCTCCACAGAAATTTTTCCTTAAATTTGTTTTACTTTAACAGAGAGTTTGCGATTTTCTTTCTTGCTGGACTGCTTGTAGAGAATCAAGATCCGGCCAATCTTCTGCACTGTATCTACTCCGATTTCTTCTTCCAGAATCTCAGCGACCTCGTGGATATTCTCATCTGTATTCTGCAAAAGTGTAACCTTAATCAGTTCTCGAGCATCCAGTGCTTGACGGACGCTGGTTTTGATTTGGTCATTGAGTCCATTTTTCCCAATCTGAATGATAGGTTTGAGACTGTGTGCCTGACTGTTGAGAAAGGCACGTTGTTTTGATGTTAGTGTCATGTTCTTCTATAAGGCTTGATACAGTTGGGACCTGCTTGTCACCCCACTGCTCATGGCCTTTTCCTTCCTTATTTTAAGGAGATTTATTCCCCTTGGTTTCTTGAGTATTATATAATAGCTTTCCGAGTGACAACCGCCACACCCTCTGGCGCCCATCCGGCTACTCGGGCAGGTCCACTGACGCGAATCCAGCCCAGACCAGAGAAGACGATATCTGTCTTGTCCTTGATGGTAAATTCATGCTTGACCAAGGCTGGAAACTCTTCCTTTTCTTTGCCAACTGGCGGCATCAAGAGACTGCCGACATGCTTGTCATAAAAATCGCTAGCACCTTCCAACTTGGTCCGGTGGAGCTTAAGCTCATTGTCAAAATAAGCTGTGAAGCCCTGCTTATCGCCTGCCACAAAGTCAAAGCGACCCAAACCACCCAAGAAGAGGGTTTGCTCTGAATTGAGCTGGTAGGTTTTGGGTTTGATTTCCTTTTTGGGACTGACGTATTTGAGATTCTTAGCAGATAGATAGTGAGCCATCTGGTGACGATGAATGATACCCGGCGTATCATAGATATGACTGCCATCCGCCAAAGGAATCTCGATTTTATCCAGAGTCGTACCTGGGAAGCGAGAAGTCGTAATAATATCCTTGTCGCCTGTGATTTCCTGAATAATCGCATTAATCAAAGTGGATTTGCCCACATTGGTCACGCCGACCACATAAACATCACGCCCTTTACGACAGTGCTCAATCTTGTCAATCAAGTCCTTGATGGCCTGCTTGTTCTGAGCAGAGGTCAGGACCACATCGACTGGACGCAGGCCTTCTTCGTGAGCCCGCTCCGTCAGCCATTGTGTCACCTTGCCATCCTTGACCGACTTAGGCAGAATGTCCTTTTTATTCCCAACCAAGAGAACATCGTTTCCAGCAACAAAGCGAGGCAGGCCAGGGATGACAGATCCATTAAAGTCAAAAATATCGATAACATTGACGACCAAAGCATCGCTATCTCCAACCTCGTGCAGAAGCCGTAGAAAGTCATCATCCGTCAGCTGGACATCGCTGATTTCATTATAATGGCGCAGGCGGAAACAGCGCTGACAATAGAGTTCGCCTGTCTCCAAGCCTTTTTCCAGAGCTGACTGAGGCGTGTAGCCTAGCTTGTCCTTATCTTCGGTCTGAATAGTGGCTCCGCAGCCGATACAGAGAAGTTCTTCCATGCTTAAATTCCTTTTTTGTATTGAATTGGGCCGTATTTTTCAGTAATTTTCTTGAGCACACGGCGCTCACGCGCCCGATTGATCTGGGTCTTGATAGAGTCATGCTCAACCAGTGGTTTAACCAAAATTGAACGAATCCCAGCCCGATGAGCCGCCCGAATATCCGTCATGAGCTGATCGCCCACCATGACCACTTCATTTTTTTCAAAATGAAAAAGCTTGAGCGCTCGGTCAATACCCCAAGTGAAAGGCTTCATCGCCCAGTAGACATAGTCAATTTCAAACTTTTCAACAGCCCGCTTGACCCGTTTTTTGTTATTATTGGACACTACGATAATCCGAATATCCGCGTCCCGCAAATCATGGAGCCACTTCTTCATCTCTGGGGTCCCATCTGGATTATTCCAAGCAATCAGGGTGTTATCTAAATCCACCAAAACCGCTTTGATCCCCTGTTTTTTCAAACTCTCTACTGTCAAATCGTAAACTGCCTCGACCGCAAAGTCCGGCATATAATCTTCAATCGCCACATCTCTCTCCAAAAATTCGTATTCTCATTATTATAGCATAAAATGGGCTTTTTGGCACTCATGCTCCTATTTCTTCTAGAGTGGCTAGGTGATGTTCACTTTTCTATTTTCCAAGCAAATAAAAATAGCTCCCCAAATGAGGAACTTCGTTTTAAAATGGGCCAAAGATTATGCTCATAAGACCACTATCTATTTTTTTCGCTCTCTAACTTTTTTTCATGAAGTTCTTGAAGATAGCTGACAATGCCATTAAAAGACGATTCTTTAGCTTTTTTGATATGAAGTATCTTCGAAAACTTCTGAAAATCCTTTTCCTCCTTACCAGGAGCGATACGAATATCAACTGATTGCCATTCACCATCTTTCTCTTCGTAACCTACTAAAGCAACTAAAAATGATTTCCTTAATCTATGCTCACCTGTTAACAAATTTGCTGTGTCACTAAAAAGACCATCATAATATGAAGGATTAGATAGTGCAAACAGTATAACATCTGCTTTCTTAAGCTCTCCATCAACGCTTGATAAGGGCTGCTCTTCTACATACTCAATCTGTAAACGAATTTCTACTGGAATTAACGAATAGTAAAGAATATCTTTATTATAAATTGAATCTGGATTCATAATTTTGTCATAGCTATTCACATACTCTGCGACTCCTCCCAAAAGGAACAAGAATAAATAACTAGCGATAAATAGTAAAATTCGTTTTTTCCGAAAAATAAGTACCAAATAATTAAAAATAGCGCAAAGAGAATAATTGTATAAGGGTGGAAAAATGTTCTTATGAGATTCTCATATGCAATCTCCCACAGTTTTTGATGATATAAGTTTAAATATTCTTCCAAAATTGCTTCTCCTAATACACTGAAATTTTAATCTAAATCTATGTAATCTTTCCAATTTTTGCACAATTATAGATTATTGTCAATTGCTTATATAATTTTATCATCTTTTAGAATTTTGGACCCTCACAGCCCAAAGCTTACAAAAAACGTAAAACATGCTATAGTAGAATTAGTTTATTTCATTGGAGGAGAGTATGTCAGAGAGAAATCGACAATTACAGGCTGTGTCCCCTTTTTTACAAAAAGTTATTAATTGGTCTTCTATTATTGGAGCTGTCGGGACTATCGCCTTTTGTATCTGGGCTTATCAGGCTGGAGTTTTACAATCAAAAGAAACACTCTCTGCTTTCATCCAACAAGCAGGCATATGGGGACCCCCACTCTTTATTTTTTTACAAATTCTGCAAACTGTGGTCCCAATTATTCCTGGAGCTTTAACCTCAGTTGCTGGTGTCTTTATCTATGGGCATATCGTAGGAACGATCTATAACTACATCGGTATCGTCATTGGTTGCGCCATCATCTTCTACCTGGTTCGAATCTATGGCCCAGCCTTTGTTCAATCCGTTGTCAGCAAGCGAACTTACGATAAATATATCGGCTGGCTCGATGAAGGCAATCGTTTTGATCGTTTTTTCATCTTTATGATGATTTGGCCAATCAGCCCCGCAGACTTTCTTTGTATGCTGGCTGCCCTGACCAAGATGACCTTTAAACGCTATATGATTATTATCATTCTGTGCAAACCCTTCACACTAGTTGTTTACACCTATGGTTTGACTTATATTATCGATCTCTTCTGGCAAATGGTCCCCAAATAAACAAAGCAAAATCAGCAAACTAAAAGACCGAGGCATTTGCCTCGGTCTTTTGATATAGATTTATAAAAGTCCTTTTTTTCTTTGAATGAATAAATCTTTCAAGGAAATCAACATCACGGCAGCTAGGATCATCCCCATTCCCAGAAAATCCAAGGCATAAAAATGTTCTTGCATAATTAGAAAGGCAAAGAATACAGCAGAAATTGGCTCAATTGAAGCTAACAAGCTTGATTTTACCGGCCCTACCAAACTTGACCCTTTCAAGAAGACGGTGTAGGCAAAGATCGTTCCAATCACGATAATACCGAGCAGGGCAAAGAGAATATCCAGGCGAAACTGCCATTGATGCTGAATAAGCCCACTGAAAGGAAATAACAAAATCCCCGCCATAGTCATGCCAATTCCAATGACCAACATACTGCCCCATTTCTTAATCAAATCAATGGGCAAAAGGATATAGAGCGAATAAGTAAAGGCCGAAAAGAGACCAATAAGCAAACCTTTTGGTGTCATAGAAAGCTGATTGAGCTGACCATGAGTGGCAATCAAGAAAGTCCCCCCAATCGCTAAAAACATGGAGCATACTTCAGAAACTGTTGGGGCAACCTTGTCTTTGATACAGGTGTAGGCTAAAATTCCCACAGGGCATAAATATTGTAGCACTGTTGCTGTTCCTGCATTTGTTTCATGAATAGCCTCCAAATAGGCGTATTGATTAAGAAAAAGACCAAACAAAGCAAAAACAAAGATCATCACGAGTGATTGCTTGTCCTTCCAGATCTGACCAAATGACTTGGGATCAGCAAAATAAGCCATCCCCATCAGAGCAAGACCCGCCACTAATAAGCGAAAGTTGGTCAAACTCAGAGCAGAAAATCCGTGCACCATCAAATATTGGCCACTCGTTCCAGACAGCCCCCAAGCTGTCCCAGCCACTAGTGTATAAATGGTCCCTCTTACTGTCTTAGACATCCTAAATTTCTCCCCTATTACTTTGTTTATTATAGCATAAACCATAAATAAAAATCAGCCAATTTTGACTGATTTTCATATCATAGTTGAGCAAAATTTATTCAGGGGACACCAAAATTTTAATCTGAGCCTTATCCTGAGTCAGCTCGATAAAGCCTTCTTGCACAATATCCTCCAGCTTAATCTTCTTGGTCACAAGCTTATCCGCAGAGAAGTAGCCTTGCTCCATCAGCTCCAGCACCTTAGGGAATATATGCCGATAGGCGATAATACCCTTAAGCGATTTTTCTTGAATGGCAAATTCATTAGGGTTGATACTAGCTTCTCGTTCCCAGATAGAAACAACCATACATTCTCCAGCCTTGTGGACAGAAGCCAAAGCTTGTCCCAGCACAACTGGCACCCCAGTTACTTCATAAGACACATCTGCTCCACCACCCGTTAAACGCTGGATAGCAGCTACCACATCTTCACCTTCTTCTGGTCGCACAATGATGGCCCCAAGCTCCTCTGCTTTTGCTTGGCGCTCTGGAGATAACTCGACACCATAAATCTTAGAGGCACCGGCCGCCCGCAAAGCCTCTACAATCAAGAGCCCGATTGGTCCCAAACCAAATACAACCGCTGTATCGCCCGTCTTAAGAGCTGACTGACGAACTGCATAAACTGCCACAGCAGCAGGCTCTGTCAAGGCTGCCTGCTCATAGCTAAGACTATCTGGAACTTTGTGAACAATGTCTCCATCCAAAACACAGTACTTGGCAAAACCACCATCAGCAGCCAAACCGACAAAGTTTAGATTGGGGTCCAGATTGTAATCACCGACAAGATTATGCTTAGCTAAAATAGGTTCAACTGTTACCCGATCGCCAACTTTGACCCGTGTTACGTCACTTCCAACCTCAACAATTTCCCCAGCAAACTCATGTCCCAAGGTTACAGGCGCTTTCTGTCCAGAGTAGACATGCTCTGTTTCTGTCGGAATAAAAATTGGTCCGTCCAAGTATTCATGCAAGTCAGTACCACAGATTCCTGTGAACTTGACCGCAATCTTGACCTGATGAGGTTTGACTTCTGGTACGTCCACCTCTTCAATGCGAACATCTTTAGCTCCATACCAACGAGCAGCTTTCATTTTTGCCATAAACATACCTCGCTTTATAAATGATCAGCTCAATTGTAAGCCTTTTTATTTTTCTTGTCAAATGATTAATAGAATCTCAGAAAAAAGTTTTAATTTTAAAAATTTGATACTTCTAATCAAATCACTTTATTTGTTATAACCATAGTAGAGACAAAAAATCAGTCACTTTTGACTGATTTTTTCTATGATTTAGAAACTGTTAAATTCCGCTCCTGCTGCAATTTGGAAATATTAACCCTCTATTTCAAGAAGTAAATAAGGTAAGCCTAAGATAGTCCCAAGAATTCCAAGCATAACACGAATTCCAGAAGCTTTAACAAGTACCTTTTGGCCATTTTCTACTTGAATTTTATGAGACTTCATAAAACTTTGTCCAACCTGTAGCTCAATACTGTCTCCCTCAAATGACAGAGTTTTGCTTTCATTATTTGAAAGTTTATGTACAAGTTCACCATTAAGATATACCGCTACTTTTTGAGCAACACCAACCATACCCGTATCACGCGTAATTGTAATTTCCGACATAACTAACTCCTTTAATTTTTATCTATTCTATCATATCGGATATTTCAAGAAAAAGCAAAAAACCAGCCTCACGACTGGTTTTCTACTTATTTCTATAGTTTTTCCAACTCTTCATTGAGCAGCTTTTGTGCTACTTGCGGAGGTCCTTCAATATCTCTGTTTAATAAATGACTTTCTCGCATTGTCCACTTTATTTAATTCATCTGTTTAAGCATTTATCACTCCAGATCTACCATGATTGAATTCGTAATGACAAGTAATCGTCCTTTGTCAGAGAATTCTAATATCAGCTCAAAATGGCCTTTGCTATTAATCATCACATCCACATTAGTTGAACAATCTTTTTTAAAACCATACTTTTCTTTTAAATTATTAAAGTATTTACTAGTATCTACAATATCATAATCAATCCTTTTCATTCCTGTACCAGGATGTTTGGCCATATCATCAAAAACAGATAGCTTTTTAAAAAATTGAGGTTCTAATTTCAGATTTAAAACATCTAAATCATACTCTTGAGACACCTCCTTATCATATTGTAATTTCATGTTATGGTAATGAACAGGAAACTCCGTAGTTTGTCCTTCTTGCTCAATTATGTACTCTCCCGTATTATCAGGTTGTAAATAAACACTCCTTGATATTTTATTACCAGTACTTTCATCCATCATAAAAATTTTACTACTAAATAATTTCACATTTGACAAATCTTTCTTTTCTTCCGCTAAAAAATCAAACAGTGGCTGAAACTCCTTCTCCAACTCGTACTGTTCTTTTGTACGATTTTCTGGTATTTTCTCTCCACATGCTCCTAAACTCACCATTATTAACAGTCCACCCAGTAGCAGAACAATCAGTTTCGAGAGATGTTTCATCTGTATCGCTCCTATGCTTTTTTTATATTTTAGCATATTTTATTTTCCACAACAAAAACCAGCCTCACGACTGGTTTCTACTTATTTCTATAGTTTTTCCAACTCTTCATTGAGCAGTTTTTGTGCTACTTGTGGGTTGGCTTGGCCCTTGGTTGCTTTCATGAGCTGACCGATCAAGGACTTGGCTGCATTCTTATTACCGCCCTTATAGTCATTGATAGCTTTTTCGTTGTTAGCAAATACTTCTTGGATGATTGGCAGAAGCTGGGCAGGGTCTGAGATTTGAATCAAGCCTGCTTTTTGTACATATTCCTTGGCAGAACCACCATTTTTAGCCAGATGGACAAAGACTTTCTTAGCGATCTTAGAGGAAATTGTTCCGTCTGCAATCAGGTCAATCATCTCCGTCAGGTTCTCAGGCGTCAGCTCAATCTCAGAGATGGTCTTACCTTCAGCGTTGAGGTATTGTGCCACATCTCCTTGGAGCCAGTTAGAAACAGCCTTGGCGTCACCGCCTGCGGCAACAGCTGCTTCAAAGAAGTCTGACACAGCCTTAGTCGCTGTCAACTGCTTAGCATCGTAGTCAGATAGACCGTAATCGCCCACATACTTAGCCCGGCGTTCTTTTGGAAAGGCTGGTAGACTGTCGCGTACTTGCTCAATCCAAGCATCCTCAATCTCAAAGATAGGCAGATCAGGCTCTGGGAAGTAACGGTAGTCCGCTGAACCTTCCTTAACCCGCATAAGCAGAGTTTCGCCAGTTGCTTCGTCATAACGACGAGTTTCCTGACGGATTTGGCCACCGCTGCGTAGGATTTCAGCCTGACGTTTTTCCTCAAACGCTAGACCCTTGCGGACAAAGTTGAAGGAGTTAAGGTTTTTCAGCTCAGTCTTGGTACCAAACTCTTCTTGGCCGTAAGGACGGATAGAAATATTGGCGTCAACCCGCATGGAGCCCTCTTCCATCTTGACATCAGAAATGCCCGTGTACTGGATAATTTCCTTGAGGGCAGTCAGATAGGCATAAGCTTCTTCTGGACTGCGCATATCCGCTTCGGATACAATCTCAATCAGAGGCACCCCTTGGCGGTTGAGGTCCACATAAGAGTAGCCATCACTGCCGTGGGTATTCTTTCCAGCATCTTCTTCCAAGTGGGCCCGCTCGATACGGATTTTCTTGGTCGTGCCATCTTCTAGCTCAATTTCAATCCAGCCATTGTAGCCAATCGGCTCATCAAACTGAGAAATTTGATAGGCTTTTGGATTGTCCGGATAGAAGTAATTTTTGCGGTCAAAGTGCATCTTCTGGTGAATATCCATGTTCAAGGCCAGAGCAGCCTTGATACCATAGTCAATGACACCCTTATTCATAACAGGCAGGACACCTGGGAAGGACCAGTCAATGATATTGGTGTTGGCATTTGGATCCTCACCGAAGTGAGCTGGAGCTGGTGAGAAAATCTTTGAATTGGTCTTCAATTCAACATGGACTTCCAGTCCGATAACTGTTTCAAAGTTCATTATTTTTCACCTCCAAAGATAACTGGCTGCTGTTTGTGGTAGTCAGTCGTCGCTTCAAATGCTGCGGCTGCTTGATAGATAGTCGATTCATCGAAGTGGTTACCAATCAGCTGCAAGCCAACAGGAAGACCATCTGCAAAGCCAGCTGGGATTGAAATGCCAGGTAGGCCAGCCAGATTGACTGGAATGGTCAAAAGGTCAGCCAGATACATAGCCACTGGATCTTGGTTTTGACTGCCCAAGTCATATGCTACTGTTGGTGCAGTTGGACCTAAGATCAAGTCATATGTTTCAAAAACCTTAGCAAAATCTTGCATAATCAAGGTCCGAACCTGACCAGCTTTCTTGAAGTAAGCATCATAGTAACCAGATGACAAGCTGAAAGTACCCAGCATGATCCGACGTTTCACCTCTTCACCAAAGCCTTCGCTGCGAGATTTGACATAGACATCTTCTAGATTTTCAATGCCTTCTGCGCGGTAGCCATAGCGAATACCGTCAAAACGTTGCAGGTTAGAGCTGGCTTCAGAGGAAGCAATGATATAGTAAACAGCCACACCGTACTTGCTATGAGGCAGGCTAACTTCTTCAACGATAGCTCCCAAGCTTTCCAAGTGCTTCGCCGCTGCTAAAATCGTTTCCTTGACCTTGCTGTCAATTCCCTCACCCATGTATTCCTTAGGCAGGGCAATCTTCATTCCCTTGATGTCTTGGCCAATCTTGCTGGTAAAATCTGGCACTGCTTCTTGTGATGATGTAGAATCCTTAGGATCATTACCAGAAATAACATTCAGAAGCTGTGCATTTTCCTTAACCGTTTGAGAGAAAGGCCCAATCTGGTCTAAAGAAGAACCAAAAGCAATGAGACCAAAACGGGAAACCCGTCCGTAAGTTGGCTTGAGGCCGACTACACCGTTAAAGGAAGCAGGCTGGCGAATAGAACCACCAGTATCAGAACCCAGTGATAGACGGACCTGACCAGAGGCAACAGCTGTCGCTGAACCACCAGATGATCCACCAGGAACCTTGCTGCTGTCCCAAGCATTCTTAGTCGTCTTAAAGTAAGAGTTTTCGCTAGAACCACCCATGGCAAACTCGTCCATGTTGGTCTTCCCAACGATAATCATATCCTTACCGTAAAGCTTCTCTACGCTGGTCGCATCGAAAATCGGCTTATAGTTGTAGAGCATTTTAGAGGCAGCCGTCGTCAAAATTCCCTTGGTTGAGATATTGTCCTTAACCGCCAGCGGAATTCCGCTCATGAGATTGTCAGCATCAATGCCCTTGGCATCTAGAGCCGCAGCCTGAGCCAAAGCTTCCTCTTCGCTAACAGTAATGAAGCTGTCTACAGCTCCTTCACGTTCTTTAATATCCGCCAAAGTTGCCTGAGTTAACTCTACCGCAGAAATTTCTTTCTTGACCAGCAAATCATGCAACTCTTCAATGGTCTTGTGATTAAAAGTCATTAGGCATCTCCTCCGTCATCTAGGATGGCAGGCACTTTGATGTAGCCCCGCTCTTTTTCAGGTACATTTTGGAAAAGCTCTTCCCGATTCCAGCCTGGCTGTGCCACATCTTCTCGCATATAGTTGATATTAGCAGCCACATTGGAAGTGAAAGGTACACCCTCCGTATCTACTTCATTAAGCAATTCAACCATATCAACAATCTTAGACAAGGTCGTTGCAAACTCAGCTGTTTCTTCTGGTGAGAAAGCCAGTTTTGACAACTTAGCTACATGACTTACTTCTTCTTGAGTAATCTTCATCTCTGATTCCTTTCGTAGAATATGTGAGTTTTAGCGACTGAAAATAAGAATTTGAGATGAGTTCTTTATTTCCAGAGCTTAGCTCACGTTTGATTTCATAAGCTAGCGGACACCGATTTGTTTAGCATCCACTAACTCCTTTCTTGGGCTTATTCCTGCTATCTTTCAGGAATTCGCATCATTTCATTTTACCATATTTGGCTCTATTTCTTCAATTCCAAATGCAATTCTTTTACCTGTCTTTGGTCAACCAGACTCGGACTTTCCAGCATAGGATCAAAGCCTGTACCATTTTTTGGAAAGGCGATGACCTGGCGGATATTTTGCTCTCCAGCCAAGATCATAACTAAACGATCCAATCCTAGAGCTAAACCACCATGTGGCGGGAATCCGTATTCCAAGGCTTCCAGGAAGAAACCAAAGTCCCGCTCATAGTCTTCTCGACTCATACCCAATAGCTCAAACATAGCTTCCTGAGCCTTCCGGTCATGAATCCGCAGACTTCCTCCGCCAATTTCATAGCCATTCAAGACGATGTCATAGGCATGGCTGCGGAATTGACCAGGCTCTTGGCCTTCTTCAAAGATTCCCTGTGTGAAAGGATGGTGCATGGCTTGATAGCGGTTTTGGTCTTCATTCCACTCCAGCAGTGGCCAATCGACAACCCAGAGAAAATGAAGTAGACTTGCGTCAATCAAATCCAGAGCTTTTGCAACTTCTAAACGTAGATGTCCCAAAGCTTCCTGTGCTCGACGCTTCTTGGCCATGACTAGCAGGATGAGATCTCCATCCTTAGCCTCAAAACGCGCCAGTAACTTCTGACTTTCAGCCTCAAAGGTGCTAGCCAAATCACCAACCAACTGACTATTTTCAACCTTGAGATTGGCAAAACGACTGCAGCCAAATTCCTTCATTTCCTGATAGTAATGACTCAGTTGTTTCTTACTAAAAGCACTGGCTGCATCTGGCACACAGATTCCCATCACTTCCTCTTGGTTATCCAAGGCTTTCTTGATGAGAAGAGAGTCATTGGACTGGCACAAATCCGTTAAACTCTTCAACTCTAAACCAAAGCGTGTGTCCGGCTTGTCTGAGCCAAAGCGACTCATAGCTTCTTCATAGCTGATAGTTGGGAAATCTTCTGTCAACTCTAAACCATGAGTCTTCTTAACAACAGCCTTGAGCATAGCTTCAACTAAAGCGCGGATTTCTTCCTCGCTGGCAAAACTCAACTCCAAATCCACCTGGGTAAACTCTGGCTGACGATCGCCTCGCAAGTCTTCGTCACGGAAGCATCGAACAATCTGATAATAGCGCTCAAGGCCAGCTCCCATCAGTAACTGCTTGAGCATCTGCGGGCTCTGTGGCAAGGCGTAAAATTGATTTTTAAAGATCCGACTAGGAACTAAGAAGTCTCTAGCACCTTCAGGAGTTGACTTAGTCAGATAAGGCGTCTCCACTTCCAAAAAGTCTAAACCATTCAAATATTCTCGAATAGTTGAGGTGACCTGATGACGAACTTTAAGGTTATGTGTCATCTTCTCACGGCGCAAGTCCAGGTAGCGGTATTTCTGACGCAGGTCTTCCCCTGTATGGGCATGCTGATCTAGCTCAAAAGGCAGGGCCTTGCTACTAGCAATGACTTCAATCTTTTCAGCCCTCAGCTCTACCTGACCAGACTTAATGGCCTTATTAACAAAACGCTCTTCACGCTGAACTACTTGTCCAGTCACTGCAATAAGATCTTCCTTGCCGATTTCTTCCAACTTAGCAAAATCTTCAATTTCACCGCTAACAAAAACCTGAAGCAAGCCCTCACGGTCCCTCAACTCAATAAAGGCCAGCTTACCGTGATTGCGGATATTGGCCACCCAGCCTTGTGCTGTCATAGTCTGTCCGACTTGCTCTAAACCATAGTTTCCGATAAAAATTTCTTTCATCTCTTCCTCTTTCTTTATACTCTCATTTCGTAAAAATTTCTTTTTCTATATTCTTGATTTCCCATACCAATAGCCCACCAAATCATTATAGAAATCCATTGCCGGCTTCCTTGTTGGTTGATCAAAAAACCTTAGATATAACTTTTTTCTATTTTGAATAAAATCTTAGAGATATAGAAAAAACCACAGCTTCCTCTGAAAAACAGACGAAAACCGTGGTACCACTGTTATTTGCCACCTAAGAAGGTAGCCTCTAAGCTCGTAACGTGAGCAACGTTTGCGCTTTATCACACAAAAGATTATGAAACATGTTCTTCGGATTTTGTCTTCTTGGCGCTGCTCTCAACTTCCAGCGCTCTCTGTGCAAGTTAACAAACCTACTCTGCTTCTCTTTTACTTTTAAATTGTTTCTATTATAGTCGAACCTAGTACATTTTGCAAGTGATTGAGGGCAAATTTGTGATTTTCCTCTGAAATCGAAGCAACAGCCGGCTCTATCACTTGGATATGGTAGCCTAAATTATAGGCATCTATTGCCGTATGCAAGACGCAAATATCCGTCAAGACTCCTGTCAAAATGACCGTATCTACATGTCTTTCTCTCAAGCGAATATCTAAATCCGTCCCAGAAAAAGCCGAATAGTGACGCTTATCCATCCAAAAGACCCGTGAATCTCCTTTATGTTTCTCATAGAAATCTGCCAAAGGCCCATACAAGTTTCGACCACTAGTTCCCTTGATATTGTGGGGTGGAAAAAGCTTGCTTTCAGGATGAAAGGCATCGTTCTCATCGTGGGCATCAATAGTAAAGAAGATATAATCTCCACGCTCAAAGGCCGCCTCAGTTACTTGGGCAATGGCTTCAGAAATTGCCTGAGCAGGCGCTCCTGCAGTTAATTTACCCTCATCTGCTACAAAATCAACTGTATAATCAATGGAAATTAGCGCTTTTGCCATCAGTAGTCCCTCTTTTTAATTTCCTCAAAAACATCTGGAATCAGCACTTTCAGATAGGTCCCTTTCATTCCCAAAGACCGGCTCTCAATGATCCCAGCACTCTCTAGCTTACGCAAGGCATTGACAATAACAGACCGCGTAATTCCAATACGGTCAGCAATGACAGAAGCTGTCAAGTGGCCTTCATTCCCATTTAGCTCTCCTAAAATGGCCGAAACAGCCCGTAATTCTGAATAAGACAAAGTGTTTACTGCCATTGTCACTGCTGTACGACGACGGATATTCTTTTCATCTTCTTCTCTTTGGAAATTCAATAACTGAATGCCCACAACGGTACTTGAAATTTCTACTAAGACCAAATCATCATTATCAAATTTCTCGTCATTTCGCCAAATAATCAAAGATCCCAAACGAATCCCTGAAACATGAATAGGTGCAATGGTTGTCAAACCATCTGGAAAATCCGACTGTGTCTCAACCGGAAAGATGGATAATTCATGCTCGACTGGCAAATTAGCCTCTGTATCGTAAATTAAATTGGCAGAACGAATATAATCATCTGGGAACATTTTAGTTTGGTAGAAGGCCTCTACACGGTCATTGTTTGTTTTGTACCGCATAAAGTAACCCAACAAACGTCCCTTGCTATTAACAATACAAGCATTACAGTCCATAATTTCTGCCAACTGTCTTGTAATGTCATTGTATGGCAACTCTTCTTGAAGCTGCTCTTCAGAGCGCTTCAAAATAGATGTAATTTTTCTTGTTTTTTCTAATAAATGTGCCATAAGCCACCTCGTATTTAGTCCGATTGATTATATCATAAATTGACAGAAATTTCAATAATTATCTGAAAATTGCCTATTGAATAATAATTCTTTACATTTTATCCAGCGAACGATTTTAGTTCCTTCAAAACCAACATATTTTTGAAAACAGCGCGAGGTCCTGATTTAAATTTATTGGGATTTCAACGCTTCTTTTTTTGAAAGATAAAAGGAAGCTAGGGTTTTAACTTACCCTAACTTCCGGCCTATTATCTTGTTTGCTATATCTATAGTTTTTTCAAAAAATCTAGTTTTTACTCTCTTTTTTATGCTTCCAGACCAGCAATGCAAAACCAGATACCAAAGCGAGAATTCCGCTCATCATCGCCCAGACCGAAAGTCTGCTTCCAGTATTTGGCAATTTTGAAGAGCCTACAGACGTCTGCATGGAATGATTTTCACCAGGGTCTGATGACGTCGATGCCACTCTGTTAGCAGGCGCTTTGCGAGTAGCAACTCCTTTAACAATCGGCTCCTCTTTCGTTTTCACTAGCGGATCTGGGCTAGGTTCTTGCGTCTGCATTTCCACGCTTGGATTAGAC
Organism: Streptococcus sp. HMSC10A01; assembly: GCF_001807785.1. NCBI lineage: Bacteria > Bacillati > Bacillota > Bacilli > Lactobacillales > Streptococcaceae > Streptococcus > Streptococcus sp. HMSC10A01. Next base: position 179,219 of record NZ_KV790983.1, read on the forward strand.
TGGACAGAGCCATTCAAGTGCTTCTCTGTCTGATCCAAAATATTTCGATAGTGATCATCGCGTTTTTGTTTCTCTTGAGCTTGGATTTGAGCAGCTAAACGGTTATAGAGTTTCTCTGCTTGGGCCTGAGCAGCTTTCAGCTCTGATAGAGTCTGCTGTTTAGCTGCTAGATCGCTTGTCTTATCAGCTAAATCCTTCTCAGCTGCTGCCAGATTGGCTTGAGCTTGTTCCAGATTCGTTTGAGCATCCTGCAGGTTTGCTAAATTCTTTTGGGCTTGATCCAAAGCAGTCTGAGCTTGAGCAACTGCCACTTGGGCGGCATCACGCTTGGTTCGAGCTTGATCCAAAGCCTGATTGGCCTGAGCCAACGCTTTTTCTTCTTGAGCTAGTCTATCTCTGGCTACAGCTTGGGCGGCCTGAGCAGCCGACAAGGTCTCTTGAGCTTTTGAGAGGGCAGCTGCCTTATCTGCCTGATCCGAATTCGCAAGATTCAGTGCCTCTTGAGCCTTAGATAATTTTTCTTGATTCTTTTCTAATTCCTGCTTAGCAGTAGCTAGGGCGGCTTGGGCAGTTGCAAGTTCTAGAGGCGCTTGCTTGGCTTCATCTAATTGTTTTTGCGCCACTTGCACCGCAGTTATAGTTTGGTCATAAGCAGTTTGAGCAGTACTTTTTTCTGCTTGCGCTTGATCATGAGCGCTTTTAGCTTGATCATAGGCTGCCTGAGCCTGGGCTAAAGCTTGCGGATCACTAGAAGTAGAATTTCCACTGGCTGTTAAAGGTGTAGCATCAAAGTTATTTTTTGTCGCATATTTAACTTGATCTTCGGAAACCATAGTGAAATGGGCTACCGTGATATCGCTCTCCATCGAAAAATCAACGCCTAGATAATTTTTCTGGCTTCCTGTATTAAGACCAGAAATTGATTTGGCATGGACCCATTCATAGCCATTATACATAAATTCAACAAGAGAGAAGTAGATGTCTCGCTTCATATCTGCCACGCTCATCTGAGCTGTATTAGCTCGCCAGATATAGGCATTTTCGTAGTATTGAAGCCCTTGTTGCTCTTGCTCAGAAGTGGTCGTGACCAATCCATATTCACGAGCCACCCGATTTATCCCCCAAGTATCATGGTGATAGCGATTCATCAAATCCCAGTTCCAATTGTCATTTCTGTATGCTTGGGAAACCTTGTCAGCAAACTCTAAAGATGATGGAGTTAGTAAGGTTTCACCCGTTCCCATTTGAGCACGCAATTGGTTAATTAATTCTGAAGCAAACTGCGATAACTCTCTGCGAACCTCATAAGGAATATTATTGGTATCATACATTTTAGTGCTATCATTCGGATCTGCTATGTAGTTATTGTAAGATTTGGCCTTATCGTTAACTGCTGTCAACGTTGCTTCAATCTGACTGATTTGAGATTGCGGTGTATTTGGATCAGCCAACTGTTTCAATGCGGCAATATACTCCGGCGTCATGTAAAGCCTGTTTTTGTTGTTAGAAACAGAAGGTTTCAGACTGTCATTTTCAGTAGCCTGGGCTGCTTCCAAATTTGCCTGTGCCTGACTGAGCTTAGCTTGAGCTTCAGCTTCCTGAGAACTTGCTTTATCCAAAGTTTGTTTAGCCTTTTCAGCATCAGAGTCTGCCTGAGCTTTATTTGAAACAGCCTGATCAATTTTTTCTTGACGCTGACTATCTGATTGCTCAGCCTTGTTCACTTCCTCCTGTGCTTTATTGACTGCAGCCTGACTATTGGCTACATCTGCTTTTGCTTGTTCAAGATTTGCAGAAACTTCTGCACTCGATCCCTCTTGACTCTTTTGAGTTCGTTCCAAATCAGCTTGAGCTTGACTAACCTTTTCGTCTGCTTTTTTCAGAGCTTCTTTAGCCTCTTGAGTTTTTTGAGCTTGAGAGTTTGCCTGATTCTGACTTTTATCCAGTTCAGTTTGACTTGCTTGAGCTACTTTTTCTGCTTCCTTCACGGCTTCCGTTTGATTAGCTACAGCCTCTCTAGCCGCTTCTTTAGTTGCAGAAGATGCTTGAGTCCCTTCTTCAGCAGTTTTAACTGCCTCTTTTGCCAGCTCAGCATTCGCTTTGGCAGTTTCTACGGATTTTTCCGCTTCCTTGACCGCTGCTTCCTCTTCTTTGACCTGCTCATTCTTTTGATCTAAGCTGTCTTTAGCAGCATCAACTTCAGCCTTATTAACTGCTGAAACAGCTTGGGTATTTGTCCCTTGATCAATCGTATCTTCTGGCGCCGGCTTGCCTCCTGTCACTTGATCTGCTTTGGCCTCTTTGGCAAAGAGCAAAGACAAAGCAAGGGCACCAACAGAAAATGCACTCAGCATTTTTTTAAACATAAAAACTCTCCTTTGTGTTTAAATCTTTTCATCATTAGTAAAATAATGATGGAATTATTCTACCATCTTTAGATTTGACAGAAAAGTAGGTACCCAGTTCATTTGGACTTCAAACAAGAGAATCGAAAATTTTGTCATTAAAATGTTACATAAAAAATATACGAAAACTTGATAAAAACAAACATAATTTCCACTCCCATTTTTTTAGATCTGCTTTTATGTCATTTATTTCATTTTTTTAACAATTTTAAAATTAGAACTATTTAACTTAAAAAGTTAATTTAGAAACCATCTGATACAGTAATTTAGCCTTATTCCATTTAAACAACAAAAAAAGAAGAACATTTCGTTCTTCTTTTCACTTTTATTAACTTAATTAGCGCCGGTATTGTTGCAAGAAACGAGTCATTTTTTCTTGCACTTGGGCCAATTCATCCACACGTGGCAAATATACAATCCGGAAATGATCAGGATCCTTCCAATTGAAGCCACGGCCATGAACTAGCAGAATTTTTTCTTGTTTTAAGAAATTTAAAACAAACTGCTCATCATCATCGATCTCATACATTTCGCGATCAATCTTAGGAAAAATGTATAGTCCTGCCTTTGGCTTGACTGCAGAAAGACCCGGGATGTCATTGATAGCTTTATAAATGAAGTTACGCTGTTCATAGATACGACCGCCTGGCAACAATAACTCGTCTACAGACTGATGTCCTCCCAATGAAGTTTGAACTACCTGTTGGGAAAGAACATTGGAACAAAGACGCATATTAGACAGCATATTCAGACCTTCAATATAGCCTTGAACATGCTTTTTGGGACCTGATAGCGCCATCCAGCCGACCCGGAAACCTGCAATGCGGTGAGATTTTGACAAACCATTCATGCTGACACAGAACAAATCGGGTGCTAGACTTGCAATAGCCGTATGCTTCTCACCATCCATAACCAAACGGTCATAGATCTCGTCTGCGAAGATAATCAAATCATTCTGACGGGCAATCTCAACAATATCTTCCAATACTTCTTTTGGATACAGGGCTCCTGTTGGGTTATTTGGATTAATAACGACAATAGCTTTGGTGTTTGAAGTAATTTTTGATTTAATGTCATCAATATCTGGATACCAATCCGCTTCTTCATCACAAAGATAATGAACTGCATTTCCGCCCGCTAGGCTTACTGCCGCTGTCCACAATGGATAATCCGGCATAGGAACCAGAACTTCATCTCCATTGTCTAGCAGGCCTTGCATAGACATTACAATCAGCTCACTGACACCATTTCCTAGGTAAATGTCTTCAATTCCAACGTTAGGAATATTTTTGAGCTGGCAATATTGCATAATAGCCTTCCGAGCTGAGAACAATCCCTTAGAATCAGAATAGCCTTCACTACTACGAGCATTGATAATCAAGTCATGAATGACTTCATCTGGAGCAGTAAAGCCAAACTCAGCTGGATTTCCAGTATTTAAACGCAAAATCCGTTCACCATTCGCTCGCATGCGCATAGCTTCTTCGAGAACTGGGCCACGAATATCATATGCTACATGCTCTAGTTTGACAGATTTATTGTATTCTTTCATTTTGAACTCCTCGTTTCAATCAATCGTCTTATTATAACTCAATTTTTCTCAAAAATCCAAAAAATATCACAAAAATATTGATAGAAAAAATGATTATAAATTCCTGTAAGGGAAGCTCTTTGCTCTTCGTTCAGCTATTTGAGCCTTGATTTCTTTTCATTTTTTAACGAGAATTTCTCCCCTTCTTACCGAAAATTGCTTTACTTCTTTCATGAAAAGGTTTACAATATAAATATAAGAGAATTTTCAGCAAGGATTAGAACTCTTAAAACAATCTTCATATTTTATGAAATAGAATTCAAGTCGAAAGCTAGGCTTTCTTTATCTATCTCTTTCGACAGGTTCCTAAACTGCTGAAACTTTCTTAGCATCTTTATGGAGGTAGGCTTATGTTACAAAAATATGAAAATATTCTAGTTGCAATTGACGGTTCCCGTGAAGCAGAATTGGCATTTGAAAAAGGGGTTAATGTTGCCCTTAGAAACAAATCTCGCTTAACCATTGCTCATGTTATTGATACTCGCGCTCTTCAAAGTGTATCAACATTTGATGCTGAAGTATATGAAGAACTACAGGAAGATGCAAAGAAATTAGTCGCAGGCTATGAAAAGAAAGCTCGTGAGGCTGGTGTTGGTGATGTTGTTACTGTAGTTGAACTTGGAAATCCTAAAACTTTACTAGCAACAGAAATTCCAGATGAACAAAAGGTTGACTTAATCATGGTTGGAGCAACAGGGCTCAATGCTTTCGAACGTTTATTGGTCGGTTCTTCATCTGAGTATATCCTACGCCATGCTAAAGTTGACTTGCTCGTTGTCCGTGATAGCGAAAAAACCTTATAGAGATTTTGTTTTAGACATAAAAAAACTGAGTTGATCTCAGTTTTTTTCTTTGGAACCACAATTTTTCTCGTAGGCTTTTATCTGCCTTTCTAATTCCTCTTTAATGGCTGGTTCTGGCGCATATTTCTCTTCCCAATCATCCGGCTTTAAAATTTTATGAGTTACTGGATCAAAATGGGCCTTACCGTCAGGGAAAATTTTACCCATATTGGCTTGATGGACAATTGTGAAAAGGCGTTCTGGATCTACCCCCATTAAAACAAAGCTTCCATAAGTAAAGTAAAGTGTGTCAATCAAGGCATCTACTTGACCAACTAAAGAAATTTCTGCCGGACTCTTTCCCTTAACCTTGGTAGCAGCCTTATCTAAGGCTTCATGCATATGAACAACAGCTTCTTCAAACTCTTCTTCTGACCTACTTGAAGCGCGTAAAAATTCCACTAGTTCCTCTAGTTTAAAGGCTGCCCGGTGTCGAGCTCCCTCAGGCATCCATGCGATTGGTTCTTCCTGGGTCTTCTTATCCATGACTCCATGAAATTCTTTAACCTTATTAAAATGATGGTCACTACTAGTAAAGACTTTCTCGCTTGCCAAAATCCCAAAATGCTCCAAAGCTTTATGAATCCCATCTTGACTATTGCTAGTCGTTGTATGCTTGGCCACTTCTTTAACCTTACTGGTTCCATTTCCCATTGCAATCGACATGCCTACTCCCGACAACATTTCAAGATCATTGTCTGAATCGCCGAAAGCCATCACTTGGTTAATATCAAAGCCATATTCTTTTCCTACACGCGCAATACCCTGCAACTTTGAGGTATCCCCATTGATGATGTCTGCCGCATAGGGACTAGAACGAGTAAACTTCAAATCTGGGAAATATTCCTCCATAGCCTGAGTTTCTTCAGGTGTAGCCAACATCACCACTTGATAAATGGGCTCTCGCGAAATATCCAACAAATCTTTTTTCTGTTGTGGAAGAGCTTTACTAACAACCCTATTAAAGCCATGACTAATATAACGAGTAAAACCTTTAGGCACAAAGCGACTGCTCCACTGAGAGAATTTGCTCATGCCAAAGCGCATAATATGACTGCCAACCATATCTGTTTCTGTCCCAAGAGCAATTTCCTTTTTATGCTTTTTGGCATAATCAATGATTTCTCGAAGACTAGACTTATCAATAGGGGTCGCAGAAATGACCTTTTCCTTTGAAAATATATACTGGCCATTATAGGTAACTGCAAAATCCAAATCCAAATCTTTCATGAAAGATTGGACGAAAAAGGGACCTCTTCCTGTGGCCAAACCGACAAAAATACCTTGTTCTTTCAGACTCTGAATAGCCTGCTCTGTTGATTTGAGGACAGTTCGGCTGTCATTGACCAGGGTACCATCAATATCAAAAAAAACAGCTTTTACTTCCATACTTCTTATTCTTTCCTTTTATGATAAAATAAATTATAACACAATTTGGAAAGAAGCTCATCTATGAACAAAAAAATATTGGTATTGCATACTGGTGGCACCATTTCTATGCAGGCTGATGGAACTGGTAAAGTCGTAACAAACGACGAAAATCCTATGAATCATGTTACCGTCCCCTTGGAAGGTATCCAAGTTACGGCTCTCGATTTTTTCAATATCCCTAGCCCCCATATGACACCAGAACATATGCTTCAACTCTATAAAAAAATCAAAACCTCTTCTAAGGATTTTGATGGAGTCGTCATTACCCATGGGACCGATACCCTTGAAGAAACAGCATATTTCCTAGACACTATGGAAATCCCTGACATCCCAGTCGTCCTCACAGGTGCCATGCGTAGTTCAAACGAGCTAGGTAGCGACGGGGTCTATAATTACCTTTCTGCCTTGCGTGTAGCTGCTGACCAGAAGGCTCACGGCAAGGGCGTCTTAGTCGTTATGAATGATGAAGTTCACGCAGCCAAATACGTTACCAAGACTCATACCACAAATGTCAGCACCTTCCAAACTCCAACCCACGGCCCCCTTGGACTTATCATGAAACAAGAGGTTCTATATTTTAAGACAGCTGAGCCACGTGTTCGTTTTGACTTAGACAAGATCACCGGTTTTGTCCCTATCATCCCTGCTTATGCTGGCATGAAGACTGAATTACTAGATATGCTTGATTGCAACCGTCTTGATGGCTTGATCATTGAAGCTTTCGGGGCAGGCAACCTGCCTCAGGAAGTCGCTGAAAAATTAACCTATTTTATCAATCAAGGAATTCCTGTTGCCTTGGTATCCCGCTGTTTCAATGGTATAGCTGAACCTGTCTATGCCTACTCAGGTGGAGGTGTGCAACTTCACGAAGCAGGTATTTATTTCGTTAAAGAGCTAAATGCTCCTAAAGCCCGTCTTAAACTCCTTATTGCTCTCAATGCAGGACTTTCAGGCCAAGAACTAAAAGAGTATCTAGAAGGATAAACAAAAACCAGCCGAGATTAAATCTCGACTGGTTTACTATTTTTCATCAGGATTATGAAAGGAGGGGTAATGAAAAATAGATATTCTACCTACTTACCGTATGTAGAAAAAATCTTTTCTGAATCCTTGAAAACTTTTTTATAATCTACGTGAATATTTACTGTCATGATCAATACCTCATTTCTTTTGATTGACTTTATTATAGGCAGTAAAACTTAAGACATTCTTATAAAAAACTTTCAAAAAGCTTAATCCAAATAATCTTGTTTATCCAAATGAAGAGCCACTAGATGCCAGTTAGGATCCCTCCTCCATTCTTTATTCTGCACAATTTGGCTAGCTACCTTTCTCGCTTCTTCCAAGATAGGGTAGTCCTCTACGATATCAGCCACTTGAAATTCAGGAATGCCGGACTGACGGGTTCCAAAAATCTCTCCTGAACCACGCATTTTTAAATCTTCCTCAGCAAGTACAAAGCCATCTGTCGTTTCCGTCATGATTTTCATACGTTTCTTCCCGGACTCTGTTTTTGGATTTGCGACAAGAACGGCATAGGATTGTTTATCACCACGTCCCACACGCCCGCGCAACTGATGGAGCTGGCTGAGACCAAAACGATCAGCATCCATGATGACCATAATCGTTGCATTGGGCACATTAACACCCACTTCAATGACTGTTGTGGACACTAAAATATCTACTTCTTTATTCTTGAAGTCCTGCATAATAGCCTCTTTTTCGTCACTCTTCATCTTCCCATGAAGGAGAGAGACTCGGGCATCTCCTCCAAAGTAAGCTTGCAGTTCTTCTTCTAAGTCAATAGCATTTTTTAGATCCAGAGCTTCTGATTCCTCAATCAAAGGAGAAATAAAATAAACCTGAGCTCCCTTTACTAATTCTTTTTTTATCCAATCGAGTACGATCTCGAGTTGCTCATGCTTGACCCAACGGGTAATAATGGGCTTTCGTCCCGCCGGCATTTGATCAATAATGGACACATCCATATCCCCGAAAGCCGTAATGGCCAAAGTTCTGGGAATGGGAGTAGCAGTCATCATGAGAACATCAGGATTATCTCCTTTTTCTCGTAAGATACGACGCTGAGCAACCCCAAAGCGATGCTGTTCATCTACAATAACCAACCCTAGATGATGGTATTGAACACCATCTTGGATCAAAGCATGGGTCCCAATTACCATATCTACCTGACCGAGCTCTATAGCCGACAAAGTCTCTTTACGCTCAGCTGCTTTCATACTACCGGTTAATAAGGCTAGTTTTAAATCAGGAAAGAGCTGACTGAGGCTTTCAAAATGCTGTTCAGCTAAGATTTCTGTTGGAACCATTAAAGCCGATTGATAACCAGCCGTATGCACAGCATACATGGCCAATCCCGCCACTACTGTCTTCCCACTTCCAACATCTCCCTGTAAGAGTCGGTTCATGTGGGCAGGCGACTTCAAATCAGACAAAATTTCAGCCAAAGCCCTCTCCTGAGCTCCTGTCAGAGGAAAAGGTAGCTGACTTTTTTTCTCTTGTAGCTGCTCTTCCTGCCAATCCAGTACCAAACCATTGCTGACATCCTTCGTTTCCATTTTAAGCACCTGAAGTTGCATTTGGAAATAGAACAATTCTTCGAATTTTACACGACGTAGTGCCTGTCTGTATTCTGACAAATCTTTTGGAAAATGCATGGCTCTCACTGCTTCTGCTCGAGACAGCAAGTGGTAGCGTTCCAACAAGACCTGGGGTAAATTTTCTTCAATCAGTAAATCCAAGCCTTGGTCAAAAGCTGTTTTAATTAATTTAATCAGGCTTGTCTGGCTAATCCCCTGAGCCACCCGATAAACTGGCTGCAAATCGTCTTCGACCTGAGCCAAGAGCTTCATCCCAGTCAAGCTAGCTTTAGCCTTATCCCACTTTCCAAAAATAGCAATATTTGCCCCCACTTCAACCTTATCCGCCAAATAAGGCTGGTTAAAGAAATTGACTGCTAGAATGACTTCCCCTTGCTTGATTGAAAAGCGGAGACGATTGCGCTTAAACCCGTAATACTGAACATTTGCTGGTGTCGCAACTATACCAGAAATGACGGCTTTTTCTCCATCCTCTAGATCAAGCACCTGCTTGCTTTGAAAGTCTTCATAGCGAAAAGGGAAATACAGTAATAAATCCTGCAAGGTCTCAATACCAAGCTTGGCAAACTTTTCTGCTGATTTCGGTCCCACTCCCGGCAGAACCGATAAAGGTTGGTGTAAATTCATAGTTCCTCTTTCAGTTCTAGCATCAAATCGCTTTCTCTAACTACATATTTTCATCAAGGAGACTTAAACTAATTAATTCTTGTAAATTCTTGGTACCCGATCACTAATCAAACAAACTACTTCATAGTTAATCGTCCCTCGTTTCTCAGCAACATCAGTCGCCGAGATACTTTCTGTTCCGCTCTTACCAATGAAAACAACTGGTGTACCTAGAGGATATTTCTCCGGCAAGCGAACTGTAATCTGGTCCATGGATACTCGACCAACTATTGGACAACGTTGACCATCAATGAGAACGTCAAAACCTTGCATATCCCTAGTCCAGCCATCTGCATAACCCAGTGGAATTGTTCCAATAAATTGTCTTTCATCCGCTGTGTAGGTTGCTCCATAACCAACATCAGCTCCCGCTTCCACTTCCTTGACATGAACTAATTCTGAAACCAAAGAAAGAGCTGGTTTTATATCATAAGGCAGTTCCAAAACACTACCGCTAGGATTGAGACCATAAATAACATCTCCCAAACGAACAGCATTCATAACAGTGTCCGCATGCCAAAGAGAAGTAGCTGAATTGCTAGCATGAATAATCGGTGGAAGATCGTCTAAGCCCGCTAAGATTCCCTTAAAACAAACTAACTGCTCTTCAAACTTACTAGCATCTGCCTCATCAGCTGTCGCAAAGTGAGTAAAAATTCCTTCTACCTGAACACCAGCCAACTGGAGACGATTAATAGCTGTCTGAAGTGATTGGCTATCCCTAAAGCCAATCCGGCCCATACCTGAGTCCACTTTCAGGTGTACAACCAGACCTTGCAAAGACAAGCCTGAAGCCTCCAGCAAGTCCAGCCATTCTAAGCTAGCCACTGTCAATGTAATCTTGTGTTCAATCGCCAGAGGGACTACCTCTATGGCTGAGACACCTAAAATTAAGATTTTTTTGTCCAAGCCACCTTCTCTTAATTCCAAAGCTTCGTCAATGTTTGAGACACAAAATCCGTCTACAATATCATCAATATAACTTGAAACAGCTACTGCACCATGTCCGTAGGCATTAGCTTTAACGACAGCCCATTTTTCAACATCTTGAGGCAAATGAGCTTTTAATTGTTGAATATTAAAATGAATTGCTGACAAATCAACAAGTGCTTGACTTGGCCTATGTATACTAGTTTTCATCTCTTTCCTCCAAAATTACGCTAGCCATTACTAGGGTACCTGCATGGCTAATAGACACCCAAATCTTCCCAGAAAAAGGGGCTTTTGTAAAGACTGGAGCACCTCTTTCATCATTCAAGACTTCTAAATCTTGAAAACTAAGCTTGCCAATGCCTGTTCCCCATGCTTTGGAGAAAGCCTCTTTAGCTGACCAGCGACCGGCCAAATATTCTATCTTTCGCTTGCCAGAAAGTTCTTCAAAACGAAGCCATTCCTTCTCTGTCAAGACTTTTTTTGCAAAGCGAGCATGTTTTTCGTAGGCCCGCTGAATAGAAGATAACTCCTCTATATCAATTCCATGTCCTATAATCATCTTTGTTCTCAGAATGAGACAAAACTCAGTTGGAGTTCCAACTGAGCTTGCTGCATTCCGACCAATTGGCAAGATTTTCTTCTGCCAAACGGTCCCTTTCATTTCAATAATAGAGTTATTTTTCTAAATGGCTATAAATTTCTCGAATCAACTGTTCAGTCTTGTCCCATCCCAAGCAAGGATCTGTAATGGATTTTCCAAAAACCTCTGGCTGATCTTGTCGGCCATCTTCCAAATATGATTCAATCATAAAGCCACGAACACTCTGCTCAATCTTTTCATTCCAGTCTCGATTTAAGAGAGTCTCGCGAACAATCCGCACTTGCTCTAAATATTGCTTGCCTGAATTGTCATGGTTCGTATCAACCATGATGAAAGGATTGGACAAGCCTAACTTTTCATAACCTGAAATCGCTTCAAGAAGATGTTCATAATGATAATTCGGCTCATTCTTTCCATTAGCATGAATTGCGCCACGAAGGATGGCGTGGGCTAGAGGATTTCCTGAAGTCTCCACTTCCTGAGAGCGATAGAGAAAAGTCTGTTTATTTTGTGCGGCGTAAATGGCATTAAACATCACAGATAAATTACCTGAAGTCGGATTTTTCATTCCTGCAGGAGTAGACAAACCTGAAGCAACAAAACGGTGTTGTTGATTTTCAACCGAACGTGCTCCTACAGCCATATAAGAAACCAGGTCATCCACTAGAGATACATTTTCAGGATAAAGCATTTCATCAGCTGTAGTAAGGCCAGTCTCTGTAATAACTCGGTAGTGCAGATGGCGAACTGCCTTAATACCAGCTATTAAATCTGGAGCTCCTGCTGCATCAGGCTGATGAATCAAACCTTTATAACCATCACCATTTGTACGGGGTTTAGCTGTATAAACCCGCATAACTATAAAGATATGTTTTTTTACTTCTTCCTGAAGGGCAGCCAGACGTTTAGCATATTCTAAGACCGCTTCTTCATTATCAGAGGAGCAAGGACCTATGACCAATAAAATTCGCTTGTCTTCTCCTTTGAGAATAGCAGCCAACTCCTGGTCGCGAACTTGCTTCGTTGCCAAAGCTTTTTCATCAAGCTGAGACAAGGTGCGAACCTGCTCTACGTCAACAATAGGACCTCTTGTTGTAAATGTCATTCCAACTCCCCCTCAATCTTTTTTAACGACGGCCGTGGCAATTTTTAAATTTCTTACCTGAGCCACATGGGCATAGTTCATTTCGGCCAACCTTTGCCAAATCAACATCTGCTGGCAGATCGGATTCTTGCGCTGAGATATTGCGCGTTGCTGTTGTTACAATATTATGCTCCGTACGAGGACGCTCTTGCTCGTGAATTTGTGCTTTCATCATGAGACGAGTCACATCAAACTCGATTGAACCAATCATATCGTTAAACATTCTGAAACTTTCAGATTGGTATTCAACAACAGGATTATTTTGAGCATAACCTCGAAGACCTACAGCATTACGAAGCTGATCCAATGCATCAATGTGATCTGTCCACTTGTTGTCTACAACACGTAGAATCAATACTTTTTGGAATTCTCGAACAGCTTCTTCATCACGAAGTTTAGCAATTTGACTATTGTAGACTTCTAAAGCACGTTCATATAAGTTAGCCTTGATTTCCTCATCAGATAAACCTTGAAGATCGCTCAATGAAATCGACTCTTCCGGAACCAAGTTATACTTAGCAAAGTACAAAATTGAATCCAATTTTTCTTCTTGAGGAGCTCTGCTATTTCCATCAACAAAACGATCAATAGTTCGTTTGATCATAGCGTGAATCTCTGGAGCCAAATCCCGATTAGCTGTGATAACATCATGACGTTCAGCGTAGATGATTTCACGCTGTTCACGCATCACATCGTCATACTGAAGGACTTGCTTACGAGTATCATAGTTATTTCCTTCAACCCGTTTTTGAGCCGCTTCAACTTGGCGCGTAAACATCTTAGACTTAATAACAGACTCTTCTTCACTCAGTTTGAAACGATCCAAGACAGCCTTGATTCTCTCAGAACCGAAACGACGCATCAGCTCATCTTCAAGAGATAGATAGAATTGAGATTCACCTGGATCTCCCTGACGACCAGAACGTCCACGTAACTGATTATCAATACGACGGCTTTCATGGCGTTCTGTACCAATCACACAGAGTCCGCCTAATTCACGAACACCTTCTCCCAGCTTAATATCGGTACCACGACCAGCCATATTGGTTGCAATTGTAACTGCACCGCGTTGGCCAGCATTCATAATGATTTGTGCTTCACGATAGTGGTTCTTAGCATTCAATACCTCGTGAGGAATTCCTGCTGCAACCAGCTTTTTAGAAAGATAGTCACTGGTTTCAACTGCAACCGTACCGACCAGAACAGGTTGTCCTTTAAGATGGCGTTCTTTCACGTCTTCTACAACTGCCTTAAACTTAGATTCTAAACTAGGGTACAGTAAATCCTCATGGTCAATACGAGCAATTGGACGGTTAGTTGGAATTGGAATAACACGGATATTATAAGTTTCGCGGAATTCTTCTTCCTCAGTCTTAGCTGTACCAGTCATCCCGGACAGTTTTTTATACATACGGAAGAGGTTTTGGTAGGTAATAGAAGCAGACGTCTTAGTTTCATCTTGAACCGGAACACCTTCCTTAGCTTCAATAGCCTGGTGAAGTCCGTCAGAATAGCGACGTCCTTCCATGGTACGACCGGTGAACTGGTCAACGATCAGAATTTCTTGTTCTTCGCTAACCACATAATCGATATCCAAAATCATGATATAGTTAGCACGCAAGGCATTATCAATGAAGTGAGTCAATGCCACATTTTCAATATCATAGAGGTTATCTAATTTGAAATAGCTTTCAGCTTTGTCAATTCCAGAGTCAGACAGGCCGATTGTTTTTGATGGCACGTCGATGATATAATCATCCTTGTTAAGACTCTTAACGAAGCTATCCGCCATGTGGTAAAGCTGATTAGTTTCAGATGAAACTGGTCCAGAAACAATCAGAGGGGTTCTAGCTTCATCGATCAGAATGGAATCCACCTCATCAACTAGGGCATAGTTAAGTGGACGCTGAACCATGTTTTCAGCACGAACCACCATGTTATCACGAAGGTAGTCAAAGCCAATTTCTGAGTTCGTTGAGTAGGTGATGTCACAAGCATAGGCTTCTCTCTTCTCAGCTGGAGATTTAGCAGCCAAGTTAATACCAACTGAAAGCCCTAACCAAGAGTACAGTTCACCCATTTCTGTCGCATCACGCTCTGTCAGGTATTCATTGACCGTTACAACGTGAACTCCTTCTCCTGCCAACGCATTCAAGTATACAGGCATGGTCGCAGTAAGAGTTTTCCCTTCACCTGTACGCATCTCTGGTACGTCACCATGATGGAGAACAATCCCCCCCATAATCTGTACTGGATAAGGATAGAGACCAAGAACACGTTTCGCGCCCTCACGGACAACTGCGAAGGCTTCATAGAGCAAGTCATCTAAACTTTCACCATTCTGATAACGTTGTTTAAATTCATCTGTTTTAGCCTTTAGCTCCTCATCGGATAAGGCAGCCATCTGGTCACTATAAGCAATGACCTTATTTGCCATTTTCTCTAATTTTCTTAATTCACCTTTATCGTTTTCGATAATTGTTCTTAAAATATTTGCCATTTTTATCCTTACTTTATAATCTTTCTGATTTTAGAATGTTCTTTTCATTATAGCATTTTCTCCTATAACTTTCAAGAAACTTAAGCATTTTTATACCGAAATAAAGCCTTCTCTTTGATTCATTCCCACAATTTAACTCTACTTTTATTTCACGTACCAAAGTAAGCATTCAAGATAAATAATGATAAGTTTTTCCGGTCAGTTATAGCATTTTTTCCTTCTACACCCTCTATCGAAACAACCTGTCCTTTTTGTTAGAAAAAAGCCTCTTTCAACCAAGAGGCTTTTATATGATATAGAGGAGAGCAAGGTTTCAATCTGAAACTAAAGCTTATTCCAACTACTAAATCAATTTTCAGATTGCTTGATAACCAATGTCTCAAATTTCATATATGGCATGCATTCTTTTAAGTCAGACTGGATTCGCTTCAACGCTTCCAGACGCATCTCAACGGAAGTATTCGCATTCCCTTGAATGATAAAAATTGCATCTTTGGTATCATCATCAAACTTATAGAGGTCACTATCTCGAATATCTAACCAAGCTAAAATCCCTTTGTCGTCGCGATAGACATAGTCTGTTTTAGCTACGTGTTTCTCCTTAGACAAAATTGGGAGAAAGGTATCTTCTCTTTGACTGACAGTAAACTCTATCTTTTCTCCAATTTTATTATAATCATGTCCACCAATAGCTAACAGGGATTGCAAGGCTTCTACATTATAAATATCGATGATCGTATTGATAGAAGGAAGAGACCCGCGATGGCGGATATTTTTAATCAGAGCTGGAACGGTTGGAGGATTTTTCTTGACACTGCGACCTACACGTTGCAGGATATCTTCATAGCCTTGGATAACTGGCGATTGGAGAACTTGCTCCAGGTCACAGTTTAGAGCCCACTCTTCTCTTTCTTTTTTCTTTTTTAGAAAGGTTGGAGATAATTCTGCATGCGGATTGACATTTTTAGCAATACCAATGACTACACTTTCAATTCCTAAGTCACATAGGCTTCGATCCAGGATAAATTTCATCATACATCCCTCCTTATTACTATTATCTATTCCCCATCATTATAGGACTTTTTTCAGTCTATTTCAAATCCAAAGAACACTCTCTCCTTAACTTGTATTAAAAAAGAATTCGATTCTGACAAAAAAGACTGGAGCTTTTTTGCCCCCAGTCTCTCTTTCTATTCTTCTTCGCCCTCTGCATCATCGTCAGAAAATTCATCATCTTCTTCATTGATGTCAACATCTTCATCTAGATCATCCGGAGCAATCTCATTGATTTCAGCATCATAAGCATCTGCTTCATTCTTTTCATCGTCTGGATTTTCATCGTCATAGTTGAGTGCAGGATCTGCTTCGTATGAATCCTCATCTTCTGGATCATCATCACTGTAATCGATAGCATCCTCATCACCATCCATAAAGGCATTAACGCGTTTTTTCTTCCGTGATTTCGGATTATCTTCTTCATCAGTCTCTTCAAGCGCGATGATTTCCTCGTCTACCTCATCGATTGCATACCAAGAACGAAGGCCCCATTTGTTGTCACCAAGCGGAATAAAGCTTCCGTCAACGTTTAGCTCAGTATAAAACAATGGTAGAGCTTCTCGGATTTCGCTGTTTGATTTTTCTAAATAAGTTTGGATTTCATTGACAAGGTCATTAAAATACATCTCATGGTCACGACCACGCAATTCTAAAATCGCACGCGCTACCTCAATCATAGAAAGTTCACTTTTTTCTTGTCCAGCAAATACTTCTAATTCCAAAGTTGGTCTCCTTTTAAGCTGATAAAGGACATTCGCCCTCTTGTATTTTTTCGCTACTTTCTATTGTACGATATTTTTGAATTTTCGTCAAAAGAATTTTGCTCTTTTTCCCTTTTAGAAAAACGAAAAGTCACTAGTCAAACTAGGACTTTTCAAATCATTATTTCACTTTTGCAGTGCTTGTGATGACTTCAACAGCTTTCTTGATAGTGATATCATGTTTTAACATATCTTCTGAAAGAAGTTGACGAACACGATCTGCTTCCATGTTGTAGTCATTTGCGAGTGAAGAAATTTCTGCTTCGATTTCTTCAGCGCTTGCTTCAAATCCTTCTGCTTTTGCAATAGCTTCAATCACTAAGTTTGTCTTAGTACGAGCTTCTGCATCAGCCTCGTGCTGTTTGTGAAGGTCTTCTTGAGTAGTACCAGTGATTTGGAAGTACATGTCAGGTGAAATTCCTTGACGTTGCATATTTCCAAGGAATTCGTTTACTGAACGGTGCACTTCTTCATGAACCATTTCTTCTGGTAAGTCTACGATTTCTGCATTTTCAACCGCAAGATCGATTGCTGCTGACTCAACTGCATCTTTGTATGCAGCTTCTTTTCCTTCAGCTAATTCTTTACGGTACTTTTCTTTCAATTCATCAAGAGTTTCTACTTCTTCGTCGATGTCCTTTGCAAGTTCATCGTCAAGAGCTGGAACTTCTTTTTCTTTTACTTCATGAATTGTAGTTACAAACTTAGCTTCTTTACCTGCAAGATCTGCTGCTTGATAGTCTTCAGGGAAAGTTACAACCACATCAACTGTTTCGCCAGCTTTGTGACCAACCAATTGATCTTCAAATCCTGGAATAAATTGACCGCTACCAAGTCCAAGAGAGAAATTATCTCCTTTTCCACCGTCAAATTCAACACCGTCAACTGAACCAACAAAATCAATTACCACTGTGTCACCTTCAGCTGCTGGACCTTCTTTTAGAACCAACTCAGCCAAGTTGTTGCGTTCGCGTTCGATACGCGCATCAACGTCTTCGTCTGTTACTTCTTTTGAAACTTCTACAGATACTTCAAGGTCTTTGTAAGCACCTAATTTTACTTCTGGTTTTGTAACAACTTCAGCAGAAATAGTCCAATCTTGACCTTTTTCCATAGAAACGACATCGATTTTTGGTTGTGCTACAACTTCGATACCAGCTTCTTTTACAGCAGCTTCATAAGCATTTGGAAGTAAGTTGTTTAAAGCATCTTGGTAAAGCGCTTCTTCACCAAATTTTTGGTTGAAGACAGGGCGTGGAAGATGGCCTTTACGGAAACCTGGTACATTAATTGTTTTCTTTACTGAGTTAAACACACGGTCCAATTCTGGTTTGATTTGTTCTTGACTAATAGTGAAAGTCAAAACTCCACGATTTGTTTCTTTTTTTTCAAATGATACAGACATTCTGTCATTTCTCCTTAAAATTTATTGAATACACTCCATTATAGCATATTTAAAAAATTTTTCAAAATTATATAATATTTTTTTACTATTAGCCTTTTCTTATTTTGTCTTCTCTATAAGCTGCTCTTGAACCACCAATCAGCTTAGGGCGGCTAGCTAAAGCTGTAACATGGGCAGAACCCACTGATTTAAGCTTTGGTCTGATAGGAATCTGAACATGCTTAACATGCATACCAATAGCAGTATCTCCGATATCTAGACCAGCCTGAGCCACTATAAATTCCACCTCAACAGGATCCTTCATGTACTGGAAAGCTGCTAACTGACCACTGCCTCCTGCATGAAGAGTGGGGAGAACGTTAACAATTTCTAAATCTTTCTTTTTTGCCAAGCTTCTCTCAACCACTAAAGCCCGATTGAGATGCTCACATCCCTGAACTGCTAGAAAGATCCCCTTCTCTTCCAAGATATCCAGGATTGTTTTGACAATGACCTGCCCTACTTCTAAACTGGAATTTCGGCCAATATGACCTCCGATAACCTCACTAGAGGATAGACCCAGAACAAAAATATCACCCTCATCCAAGGACGCTTTATCTAAAACATCTTGAAGAATCTGACGTGTTTCTGCTCCAATCTTATCTAAGTCCATGTCTCACCTCATTTATTTCACTGTGGCCATCTTTTTCAAACTCTCTGGGAAGACTTTGTAAAGGACGTAACCGACTACTAAACCAAAAACATTCTGCATAAAATTACCCAACATGCCGGCCAGACCTGCTCCGACACCATTCATGATACTGTCAAAAAGGGCGTAGCCACCGACCATAGAAACTGCAGCCAAAACTAGACCAAGATAGCGACCCTTACCTTCCAGACCAGCAAAGAAGCCCTGCAGTCCGTGGCAAATCAAACTGAAAAACATCCACTGAGGATAGCCGGCAATCAGGTCAATCAGAAAGCCTGAAAGCCCTCCGACAATAGTAGCTTCCTTACGCCCAAAGTAGAAGGCCGTAAAATAAATCCCTGCATCCAACAAGGTCAAAAAGCCAGTAGGCGTAGGGATTTTCAAAAAATTCCCCAAAACGACAGACAGAGCTGTGATGAAAGCTAAGATAACTAATTTTTTAACTTGATTATTTCTCATATTGAACCACCCCATATTGATCTGAGCGCTGAATCGCTCCGTAAACAAAATCTTTAGAAAATTGAACTGCTGCAAGAGGAGACTTGCCTAGAAGCAACTGACTGGCAATACTGGAAGCAAATGTACAACCTGCTCCGGTATTGTTGCTAGCTAGCACTGGCGATTCCAATACTTTGAAATCTTGGCCGTCAAAGTAAACATCCACCGCCCGCTCCTTGCTCAAACGATTGCCACCCTTTATCACCACATGCTTGGCTCCTAAATCATAAAGCTCCTTCGCTGCTACCTGCATGTCCTCCAGAGTTTTGATTTCTTTTTGGGTCAATAGCTGAGCTTCTGCCAAATTAGGCGTGATGATGCTGACATAAGGGAAGAACCTGATGAGTTCTTCTCTCAATGCACTAACTTCCAGATCATGATTTTCCTTGCAGACCAGAACAGGATCCAGCACTACTGGTATGTCCGCATGTTGCTTGACAAAATCCAATGCCTGCTCTGCTATTTGCAGATTGGGTAAAAGCCCTATCTTAATAGCAGAAAAAGGAACATCCTTGAGACTGGCCAACTGTTGGGCAAAAACCTCCTCTTCAACCGGAATAACATCAAATCCTTTGTTTGTCATCGCAGTCAGGCAAGTCACAGCCACAAAGCCATGCAAACCATTGACTGTATAGGTAGCTAAATCAGCATGCAGTCCGCCACCGCTAAATATATCATTACCCGATAGGGCTAAAATGAGTTTATCCTTCATAACGAATCTCCTTTAGATAAAACCGTTTGATCCTGCTATTGCCCTTCTGCCAGATGGCGGTCTTCTCTTCTGAAATCTACTATTTTTTACGTAAATCCAGCGAAACAATAGCTTTATAAGGTGCTATATGTTTATTTTAGCAGGAAAAAAATACCCCAGCAAGGACTAAAAACAGGAACTGTCTGGGGACAGATTTTTGAAAATAGAATATAACAAACGGAGATGGCTGATGTTAGGAATTACTAATACGCAAGAAAATAACCCATCTGAATCAGACTGTCAGTGACGACACAAACAGAGCTAATCCAAATGGGTTATTTATTGTTTATTGCTAAAGGTCATTATTTGCAATTATACACGCAACAAATTTGACACTTTTTTAAGAACCCCAAATAGAGTTTTCATCCATAAAGCTGTTGGTGTTCTTGAGTAACTGCGTAAAGACAGCATACTTGAAGTCCTTGGTTGCCCGTTCATCGACACGAGACTTCTTCAGATCCTTGTCAACAGCTTCTGCAAAGCCAGCTTTCAGCTCTTCATAAGTACTGTAGACTTTTCCGTTGACAGTCACTGGTTTAATACCTGAGGTTTGTGCTTTATCTACAACTTTTCTGAAGTAAGCTTTCTTGAAGGCTTCCATGGTTTCAAATTCGCCTTCAGAAATTTGCTTAATGATAAAGTTATCACTCAAGCCAGTCACACCTTGCTCATTGGCTGTCTTACGGTGTTTATTGGAAGCATAGCTTACAAAGCCTTTTTCATAGCCATAGTAACCCCAGATTCTGAAGGTATTATGCTTGAACATCAAGGCGCCTGGTGCTCCAGTATTGTTTTGACCACCACCATAAATACCTGTCATGAAGTCGATCGCAATGTAACTAGAGTCAAAGTCAGCAGGGTTGTAAGTTCGATTGGCCACCGCACGGTTAGACAGCAAACCTTGATCAACCAAGTCATTTACAGATGAAACTGACATGGCCGCTTTCTCCTCTGCTGTCAAATCTCTCACAACATCATATTGAGTCCGAGCATCTACAACCTTTGGCTCAACCTTCTTGAACCATTTAGCCACGGCTGCATTTCCTTTATCTACAACTGCTTGGCCTTCAAGATAATCCAGCAGCATGAGACTATCATTATAGCCCTTCATGTAATGGTCGATGTCTGCTCGGTTCTTGAAGAGGCTTGGCGAGCTATTGAAAATGAGACTGCCATTATTTGGACGATCAAAGGCCATATTAAGACCTAAAGCACCCCAGCCTGGCTGATCAGGAACAGGTGATTGGAGCAACCCTTGGGCATAGCCTTCTGGTCCGATTCCTTGTCGTCTGCCATGTCCGCCCAGGTAAATATAGCCGTCATTGACGTGGGTGAGCTCATGCGTAAAGACGGATACACCGTATTCCGTCAAGAGGTCAAAGGCTTCGAAGTTCACACGGATTGAACCAGCAGCATGGGCACCGTATCCATTTGACTTGTACCAGCCACCAGCTCTGCCGCCAACTAGGTTAAAGAACTCGCGGGATGGAGCATAAGGATTGCCCTTATTATCATTTCCGTTGACATCAATCCAGCCACGTCCTTCCACATCAAAACCATCCCATACAGCCGTTACATTTTGCTTGACCATTCTGGACTTGATATCATCTGAGAGCAGTTTGTACCAAGTGTCTACGTGATTTCGATGCTGGGTCGCTACTTCCTTGATGCGTGCATTAAATCGTTCATCAGACCATGATCGGCGCTTGTCTCTGTTGACAAAGGCCATCGTGCTATAGTTTGACAGAATAGCTAAACGCGTATTCTTCAAGGTTAGCAGCGGAAGAATATAGTTGCTGAAATATTCAGAATTGAGGTTATCGAAGACGCGATACTTAGCAGACTTAATCTCCTCAACTTCTGACTGGCGTTCTTCAAACTGAATAAAGCCTCGGGTTGCATCCTTGAACCAAGAATCCATATCCGCAAAGTCAGTCAGCAGGCGACGGTTGTAATCCAAGTAAGCTACCAAATCACTAGACTTGGACTCAGCCTTCAACTGACGTGCAAACATATTGACATTGTCTGCCCCTTTTAGTTGATTTTCTGTCGAACGTCCAATCTTAATCAAGCGATCCAACAATGGTACTTTTTCACCATAGAAGTCTGGTTTGAAGAGCACTAGCTCCTTGAGGTTGTAGTCGCCAAACTTGAGATCGTAATAACGGTTGAGGTAGGTCAGACCGAGCATGATAGCGGTCTTGTTCTCTTCGATTTTAGCTTTCAGAGCTTCGTTGGCTGCCGGATTGTCAGCATGGAATCTTGTCCATTCATTGGCCAGGAGCTTACCAAGCATATCCTGCAAGTTGGCTTTCACTTCAGTCAGAGATTCATCCAAGAAGAGGCGCTTCACTTTGTTGACCCTATCATTATCATTAGGCAGGCCAACAGAACGATAGACTTCATCACTGTATAGGTCAAAGCTCTTCAAGCTCTCTGTCAGCTGAGTCAGCAAGTCTTCTTTGACAGCCGTTGAGTGATTTGGAGTATAGACCGTACCAAGCTCTGCAATCTGATATTCCGGCAGAGCAGTCTGTTCAAATCGTGCTTGATTTTGAAGATTATAGATGGTCTTGCTTCCGTCTGCAAAATGGACTAAAATCTTGTCCGCATCTGTTCCGCCAGCAACAAACTGATTGCCTCTCAGGGCTTGAACGGATAGAACTTTCTTAGTCAACAAGTCTCCTGCTTTACCAGCATCCACCAGCTTATTGGCTTCATGAATCAAGAACTCTTGATTGTAGAAAGGCATAAAACGTTCTAGGTTCTGATAAAGCTGTTCATTTTCTGCCTTATAACCCGGCTTGTCTTGATAAGTACTTGTTCTCAGGATAGCAGCATTTAGCTTCTCAGTTGTTACTTCATTGGCGCTGGTTTCTTCAAGAGCCGTAATCCGATAGCTCTTAACTTTTTGCTCCGCTTCAGCTTCTGTCAAGCGGCGGAACTTGGCATCTTTTCCTATCTTGGTTCCAGAGCTGTGTCCCTGAACACCAAAAAGGTTTTGGAGTTTTTGCCCCATCCAAGCATCGGTAATCTCATTATCTGAGCTAAAGAGCTCTTTTCCGTTCACTACTGTAGCATAGCTGACAGTGTCATTGATAGTTCCATACGGCCAAATGGAAGCAGCGATACCAGCTGCATTTCTTGAGCCTGCATCCTCTAACTTACCTTTGGCAACGGACTGCATCAATTTACCCCAATTGCCCCAGCCTGAGCCTGAATTGTCAGTGAAGTTTTGAGCGACCAACATACCTGCATTACGAGCACTATGCACCCAAATATCCGCTTCAACGTAGGCTCGTTTCACCAAGGACATAGAGTTGGTACCTGCAATACCACCTGTTACAGAATTTCCACCCTTGGACTTAATACGGCCCTTAAAGGAGACATTTTCAACTCGAGATTGGCCTTCTATATTGTTAACCAGACCGGCAATATGGTCTCTTCCTTCCAAGTAGCCTTGGACATTGACGTTTTCGATTACTCCTTTATTCTTCAAGCGAGCAGCAATTGTCGCAATTGTATCGCCCGCTTGCGAATCTGGATAAACCATATTGACTCGCTTAAAGTCAATATCCTTGACCGTTCCGCCAGTAATCGTATCAAATAGAGGATGTGCCAAGTCTAAAATCGCATGGCGCTCACCATTTTGACCACCAATCAGCTGACCTTTGAATTCTCCTGGCAAGTAAGACTTGCTGTTGGCAGGTTTGTCAATCAACTTAGCACTGATACTGCGGCCCAGAATAAAGGTTCCAGATGGATTTTCCTTGATCCCGTCTAAAAGGTCTTGGAAGTCATAGTAGACATTTCCTTCATGCTTCTTGGCTTTTTCCAGATAGAAATCAAAGCTGTTTTGAAGACCAGTTGAGCTTCTTTGCAGCAAGTCTGGCAGCTGAGCCTTGATCTTGAAGACAGGCTGGTTATCAACGACCACTTCCTCGATAGAGGTAACCGGCAGGACAGTGTCCTTGAACTGGTCGGATGTAAAGTGCAGGTAATATTGATCCAGATTTGCTGGTTTTTCAGCCAAAGTAGGCATCAATTTTGTCTGGCCATTCTCAACCTTCATCAAGGCGACATTAGTGATGGACTTGAGTTCCACCTTCTTCAGGTCAAGCTGAACTGTCTCTTGAGCTAACTCTTTGCTTTCAGATCCATTTCCTAAGTCATAAGACAGGGTCGTCTCGATATCATAAGGTGTATAGTAGTCCAAACCACTGAAGCTGGCAGTCAACTGACCAGTCGCCAAGTTTTGCTCTGCTATTAATTGACCATCCTTCTTCAGGCGAACATGAGCGCTAGTAAAAGCTTGATCTCTGTCCGTCAGCTGGTATTGAATTTGCGCTGATTTCTGCAATTCATCCTTCTTAACCGCTGAAACAGTCAGAGTTGGCGCTGTTTTAAGAGCCAATAAGTCGGCTAAAGCCTGCTTGAGTTGGTTGACACCTGCATCTACTTCATTTTGACTCGACGAAGTTTGATAAACCAACTCAGCCATATTCTTAATTGCTTGCAATTGCTGGTAGGATTGATTGGTGTAAACTGCAGGATCCACAGCCGCTGCTAAAGCTAGCTGCTTACTTAATTCTTCTTTATTAACGCGAGTCTTAGTGCCTCGAGTGACCACTGTATCAACTGCTTCATGCAAGGTGCGCTCAGTTGTTTGTGGCTCCGATATCCGCTTGCCATCCAAGACTTCATAGCTGGTTACAATTTCTTTTTGGCCTGGAGTTCCTTCTACAGTTGTCTCTTCATCAAGATACTTGCTATCATCAGTTTTGTGAACAACCTTTGGTTCAATTGTTTCTAGCTTGACCTCTGTATGCAAACTAGGCAGTTCAGCTTGAACTGTTGATTCCCCGTTAACACCACCCGTGTATTCTGGAAGCGCAGGCTCTACTGGGGCCGTATCTCCTGCTGTACCTATCGGCTCTGTATAAGCTGGTTTCTCCGGTTGAACTTCTGGCTCGCCATTCACAGAACCTGTGTATGCTGGAAGCGCAGGCTCTACTGGGGCTGTATCTCCTGCTGTTCCAACCGGTCCGGTATAGGCTGGTTTCTCTGGTTGAACTTCTGGTTCGCCATTCACAGAACCTGTGTATGCTGGAAGCGCAGGCTCGACTGGGGCTGTATCCCCCGCTGTTCCAACCGGCTCTGTATAGGTTGGTTTCTCTGGTTGAACTTCTGGTTCTCCCTTACTACTGCTGTTTTTTTCAGACTGATTCGGATTCGTTTTATTTTCTTCTTTTGAAGTTTCCTTATTTGGATGTAATCCTTGAGAAGATGGGTTAGGAGTGGAATCAGAGATGCTTCCAACCTGACTTGAAATATCTTGATCTGGTTTTTCCTCTTCCATAAGCTCTGTTTGCTTTTCTTGACCCCTAGCATCCCGTCCAGATTTTGAATTTTCTGGTACTGCTAGTTGATCTTTAAGACTAATTTCTTCAGTCAGAGAGGCAGGCGAGGTTCCTGTCAAAGCCCGCAAATCAGAAGAAGTAAAGTAACCGATATAGTCGTATCCTTCAATGGCTAAATCAGCCTCAGAAACACCTGAAGAAATTGGAACTTGACGGTTATAAGAAACCATCTCTTTATTTTCTAGCGCAAAAACTTGAGGCGAAAGCAAAAGGCTCTGTCCGAACGCTCCAATCAAAAGCACTCCCACCAACTTGCCAGCCTTCTTACGAGAAAACACCAAGACAGCCAAAATAGCCGTCCCAGCTAGTATGCCAAGAAGCGGTTGCCCATTATTTCCTGTTTGAGGCAAAACTGTTGGTTTCCCTTGCTTACGATAAATCAGGTAATAATTCTCACCTGATTGCAAATCGGAAGGAAGCTCATGCTTAATCAGTTCCTTCTCCTGCTCAGTTAACTCTTGCTCTTCAACATAAGTGTAATGAGCCTGACCAGTCTTTCCAACTTCATCAGCAGCAACAGCTGGACTAGTCAAAAAGCTCCCAAAAATCAAAGCAGCAATTGCAACGGAGCCTACACCAACAGATAATTTTCTAATTGAAAATTTCTGAATTTTCTCCTGTACTTTTCTAAAATCCTTCACTTCATAACTCCCATTATTTGTTTGGATGTATAAATTTTCTCCCTAAGTCTTCACTAGCCAACTCCCTATCAGCCTTTAAAAGACAGCATTTATACACATAGTATTATCATAATTCTTTTAGATGTTTTTTACAATAGATTTTTCCTGAAAAAGCTATTTATTTCTTTAAAAACTACTAAAAAATGGAGAATTTTTCAGCTTTTTTTGTAGAATCGCTAAAAATCGCTCCAAATAGTCACTTCCCACCTATTCCATATGACATTTTAAAGAGACTTCCCAGATAAAAATAAAAATGTATCAGACAAGAATCTTTTAGCCTCTTTTCTAAAAACCTACTCACAATCAAATAAAGCCAAGATACCATTATCTCAGCTTCATTCTTCATATCTAATTTCTTTCAAATAAAGGCCATTGGGACCGGCAGTTGGCCCTGCTAGATGACGGTCTTTCTCCGCTAAAATCCTCTGAATCTGCTCCACTGGCATGCGTTTATTACCAATCTTAAGTAGCGTTCCTACCATATTGCGGATCTGCTTGTAGAGAAAGCCATTGCCAGAAAAGGTAAAGACCAGAAAATTACGCTCTGCATCATAGCGGACCTTGGCCTCAGTAATGTTCCGAACCTTGTCTTCCACACTGGTCCCCGAAGCAGTAAAGCCTGTAAAATCATGCGTCCCCTCTAACTGAGTAATCGCTTCTTCTACCAGACTCAACTCCAAAGGATAAGGATAATGGGTGGCATAATAGCGCATCATAGGATTTTTAGGCCGGCCGATGTCCACCAAAAATTCATAGGTCTTGCTGTGCTTATTGTAGCGAGAATGAAAATCATCCGATACCTGCTCCACACTAATAAAATCAATATCTTCTGGCGTCTGCGTATCCAAGGCAAAACGCAATTTCTCTTCATCCCGCTCTTCTGGTAAATCAAAATGTAGGACTTGTCCCAGAGCGTGAACACCACTGTCTGTTCGACCTGCACCATGAATGACCACAGGCTGGCCTTTGTTAATTCGAGTCAAGGTTTTTTCAATCTCTTCTTGGACACTTCTAGCATGAGGCTGTCTTTGGAAACCAGCAAAGTCATGTCCATCATAGGAAATAATCGCTTTATATCTAGTCATAAGACCTATTGTAGCAGGAAAAGCTAGTAGTAGCAAGAACATTTTCATTATGCCATTATCAACAAAAAAATGATATACTAATTCTAAAAAAGGAGGGAAGAATGTTAGCAGATATCAGCTTTCAAGAAGAACATAGACGTTTCAGATACAAAGCCGCAGCACTTATCATAAAAGAAGGAGCCGTGGCCTTCATGACCAACCCTGACGAAAGCTACTTCTATCCACTCGGAGGTGCTGTTCAGTTGGGAGAATCCTCCCAGGAAGCTGTCAAAAGGGAAATCCAAGAAGAAACCGGTCAAGAATACGAGATTGATCGGCTAGTATTTATCCATGAAAACTTCTTCCGGCAGGAAACAGGACGATTGGCAGGACTAGACTGTCACGAAATTTGCTTTTATTACTTGATGAAACCAAAAGGACAGCAATTCCCTAGTCTTTCAGAAAATGAAACTGTCGAATGGATCCCTTTGGAAGAACTCCAACACCAAACAGCCTATCCTAATTTTCTACCTGAACTGCTCCCTCATATCCATCAAGGAATTCAACACATCATAACTGGAAAACCAGGCGAGTGAAGAAAAAGAACCTAAGCTAGCACCCCCCTTAGAGGGCCTATTCCCCATAATGTCATAAACAAAAAGACGAGGCCAAACTATTTTCTTTGACCTCGTCTTTATTCTTGTCCAAATAATTATTTAAGCCTAGGTTTACACTCGATTTTTAGAACGATAATAAATCATCCTTTCCTTTTCTTGCGTCCACCCAAACCGATCATAGCTAAAGCTGTTCCAAGAAGGGTTATAGGCCAAGCTGAAGTTGTTCCAGTTTGCGGAAGTTTATTGTCCTTAGCCACTGCTTGGGCAGATGGTTGAGATAATTTTTGTTCAGCTATTGGCTGCTTAGTTTGAGTCGGTTTTAGACCCTCTTCTTTCTTACTTACTTGGCTAATAGGTGATGATCCCTTAACAGAAGGAGTAACCAACGGGGCTGGTTGAACCTGCCTTCCACCCATTTTTGCTGAATCTGCTTCTTTTGTCCCAATTTCCACAATTTCAGCTACAGCATCCTTAGAAACGAAACTTTCCACAAGCTTGCTACTACCGTCCCGGGCAGATATTTCAACCAAATTCGTTTTTTCACCTTTGATTCCCACTTGCACAATCTTGCGTTGCCCCTTTTCAAGGTTTGGATTTGCTACTTCTTTTGTCTCAAAGGAAATCTCTTCTGTTTGAATATCAAGATATGGTTTATATTCCACAAGAGCGCGAACTTCTTCCTCATCAGCGCTGCCATTGTAGGTGATTGGCTTGAGATTTTCGCGAGCAACTTTTAGTTTAGCTGCTAGTTTATCCACCTCTTCTTGCTTCATCCGGCTTAATTCCCAATCAACCTCATCTTGAGCTGCTTTTAGAGCTGCAACAGATTCTGGTGTATAGATGGTTAAATCGGTTGGAATTTTAGCAATTTCTTCCTGAATAGGGCCATAATTAGCCTTGAAATAGTCTTTATTATGATCAGCAAAGGCAGTCATTAATTGGAAAATCTCTTCTTCCTTGTATTCAGCTTGCGGTCTATCAGCCCAGATGGCAATCATGCTACCGACTGTTGGAAGGTCTACTTCTGGGTACTTGGTAGAAGCTAGTTGATTAAATGGTGTCTTTTCAGTATTGTCAAGTGCTTTCTGTAAGAAACCACCGCCATCTTCCGGTTTTTGTCCCAAAATGTAGTACCAATCCCCATTGGTATTGAGGAATTTGTAGCCCTTACTTGCTAAATACTGTGGTGATGCCAGGTTATAGCCCCACCAGCCTTTAGACCAATAGGAGATTAAGACATCCTTATCAAACTCAACATCGTCTTTGTCTTCGTAGTAGAAGCCATCGTTGAAGGCCATTGGCTGCAAACCTCTCTCTTTCGCCATAGCAGCTAGAGAGTTGGCATATTCTGCGAACTTACCATAGAGGTTGTAGTATTTCAGATAATACCAACCCTGAGCATTGGTTGCATCATTGGCATATTCATCCGTTCCATAGTTGAAAATTTTGGTTTTGCCTGCAAAGTAATCCATATACTTTCCAATCAAAGCTTTGGTAAAGGACTTGGCTTCTTCATTTTCCAAATCAAGGGTTGTTTTGGATAGTGTATCAAAATAAGCCTGAGGATTTTGAATACCTAGTTTTTCCATAGCGACCAAAAGAGCATCCATATGGCCTGGGCTATTGAGTGCTGGAATAAGGCCTATCCCCTTTCCTTTGGCATAAGCAATCAGCTCATCCATCTCTTTCTGGCTGAGGGCATTTCCATTTGGATCATTGTAGTAAGCCTTGGTACCAGCCAAGATCGCTTCTTTCACTTCATCACTGTGTAGGTTTTACCGTTGGCTTCAACGGTCATGTCATCCAACATGAAACGCATCCCGTCATTTCCAACTAGCAGATGCAAATCTGAATATCCCAATTCACTAGCCTTGTCAATGATTCTCTTTAGCTGATCCAATGAGAAATATTTCCGACCAGCGTCAATAGAAATCACCTTGCTCTTAGCTAATTTTTCTCGTTCAGCTTGGGCATCTAGCACCTTTTGATAATCAGGGGTTGGCTGGAGATGCTCACGGGCTTCTTTTAAGCGAACAACCGCAAGATCAATCTCTTCTTGCTTGCTACGACTAAGATGGCTGTCTAATTCTTTCACAGCTTTTTCAGCTTCCTTAAGACGAGCGATACTTTCTGGTGTATATTTAGAAGCTAAGTCACTTGGGACTGCTGCCAATTCTTTTTCTGCATCTTGATAATTAGCAGCAAAATACTCAGCATTTTGATCAGCAAAGCGACGCATCAACTTATAAAGACGAGATGGGGAAAAACGTGCTGAAGGCTCATCAGCCCATGCAGCCACCATACCACCAATAATTGGAATATCTGCCCCCTCAGACTTAGGAACACTTGTAATCGGTGTAGAAGCAATTCCCTTCAACCCTTGATCTAGATTA
This sequence comes from Streptococcus sp. HMSC10A01, assembly GCF_001807785.1. Classification (NCBI taxonomy): domain Bacteria; kingdom Bacillati; phylum Bacillota; class Bacilli; order Lactobacillales; family Streptococcaceae; genus Streptococcus; species Streptococcus sp. HMSC10A01. The sequence goes on from NZ_KV790983.1 coordinate 209,286, forward strand.
TACCAACCTTGGCCGTCTGCATTTCGACCTAGAACATAATACCAAGCATCATTGGTATTTAGAATCTTATGCCCTTTTTCAGACAAAAGTTTGGAAGAAGCAACATCATAGCCTCCCCAGCCACCAGTCCAATAAGACACAATAATATCCTTATCAAATTCACCAAAACTTTGATCAGAATTATAGTAAATACCATCATTGAAGGCCATTGGCTTCAGACCATTTCGCTTAACAATTTTAGCTAGATCATTAGCATAAGCGATGAATTTTTCATAGCCCTTTTCTGGGTAACCTTCTCCTGGATAATACTTATCCGCTTGTAAGACTTGCCACCCTTTAGCATTAGTCGCATCATTAGCATATTCATCTAAACCAATATTGAAAATATCCGTCTTACCAGCAAAATATGCAGCATATTTCTCAATCAAGGCTTTTGTGAAATCAACAGCAGGCTGATTATTTAAATCAACTGTTCGAGCAGATTCCTTGCCAAAGTAGTCAAAATTAGGTTTTTTAATTCCCAGCTCCTTCATGGCATTCAGGATCGCATCCATATGGCCCGGGCTATTGATTGTCGGAACAAGACCGATTCCTTGTTGTTTAGCATAATCAATCAAGTCTGTCATTTCAGCTTGTGTTAAGTGATTGCCATTTGGATCATTATAATAATCGTTGGTCCCTTTTTCAATGGCTTTTTTTACATCTTCACTAGAATAGGTCTTACCGCCCACAGTCAATGACATATCATCCAATTGGAAACGCAGTCCATCATTTCCTAACAGTAAATGCATGTCTGTAAAACCATAACGCTTAGTCTTGTCTACAATTTCTTTCAATTGTTCTGGACTAAAATATTTACGACCTGCATCAACTGAAATCATTTTGCGCATGGCAAGTTTTTCATCAACACGGTCTGACTCTTGACCCTTTGGTGCATCAGTAGGTAAGCCAGCTTTCTCCTCAGAATCATTTCTTTTTTCTGCTTCTCCAGTAGCATCTTTTTCAGGGGTCTTGTCTTGCTTAGGAGTATCTGTATTAGATTCTGCTGGAGCAGAAGTTGATGGAGTTGCTTCACTATTGTTTACAGGATTTGCTCCGGACGTTTCCTCTGCTGTAGACTTATCTTGTGCGGGACTAGAGGTTGCCACTTCTTCTGTAGCTTTGGGTTCAGTAGAATCTGCTGGAGCGACAACATTTGACTGCGTAGTTGGAAGCTCTTCTGCCGAAACAACCTGTCCAGCCATAGTGATTCCAATTAGAACAGAAGCCGCTCCAACTGAAAATTTACGAATAGAAAAACGCTGTTCTCTATGAAAGACCATCATAAAATCTCCTTTTTGATAAATAGAAAAACCGATTATGTAAACGGTTTCTTTTTCTTCATTATAGGCTATTACCTCCTTTTCTGCAATGAGCCTTCAGCAAGATTCTATAATTTAATGATAAAGAGATTTAATTCAGATACCTATATTTTAAAGTAGCATTTCCAAAGATCTTAAATCTAAAAAAGAGAGCGAACTACAACTTCAGTCCACTCTCTACCTTTCTTTTATTCCCCATCAAAAGCATCTTTAATATGGTCAAAGAAGCCTTTTTTCTTAGGGTTTACACTGATATTTCCTGCAGCCGCAAAGTCCTTGAGCGCTGCTTTTTGCTTGTCATTCAGTCCCGTTGGGGTCACAACGTTAACAGTAACATACTGGTCGCCCATACCTCCACCACGGAGACTAGGAGCTCCCTTGCCACGCAAGCGGAATCGTTTGCCAGTCTGAGTTCCTTCTGGGATATTGAGCTCAACATCCCCGTGAACGGTTGGAACATCCACACTGTCTCCAAGAGCGGCCTGAACGAAGTTTAGATTGAGCTTGTAGTACATAGTAGATCCATCTCGCTCAAACTTATCACTTGGTTCGACATTGACGACTACATACAAGTCTCCATAAGGGCCACCATTGAAACCTGCTTCTCCTTGGCCTGCTAAGCGAACTTGCTGGCCAGTTTCCACACCTGCTGGGATTTTAACATGGACACTGTGGGCTTGTTTTTCATGTCCTGTTCCATGACAGGTCGTACAAGGTTCCTTAATTTCTTTTCCGCGTCCATGACAGACATCACAGGTCACTTGACGACGCATCATGCCCAGAGGAGTTTGCGTATCTACATTGATGACACCTGAGCCATGACAGCGTCCACAAGTCACTGGACTTGTCCCTGGCTTAGCACCTGATCCGCTACATGTACGACAAGACGCTTCCCGATTGTACTTAATTTCCTTTTCAGTACCAAAAATAGCCTCTTCAAACTTGAGATTTACACGATATTGAAGATCGTCACCCTGACGAGGAGCATTTGGATTTCGCGAAGCACCGCCACCAAAGAAACTTGAGAAGATATCTTCGAAACCACCAAAGCCAGCTCCATCAAAGCCTCCAAAGCCACCTGCGCCACCGCCAAAACCACCATTGGCTCCAGCAGCACCATACTGATCATAGGCCGCTCTTTTCTGCTCGTCACTTAAAGTCTCATAAGCCTCTTGGACCTCTTTGTACTTATCTTCTGCCCCAGGATCTTTATTAATATCTGGGTGATATTTTTTTGATAATTTCCGATAGGCTCTCTTTATTTCATCCTGTGAAGCATTCTTTGAGACACCTAGACGGTCATAATATTCTGTATTGTTCATATAAGATACCAAGACCGTAAAATTCGACTGAAAAATAGGAAATCAGGCGACGGAGCGACGCTCCTAGACAGATTTCTCTTTTTTCTGAGAATTTAGGTCGGGTTCAATTCCTTTCTTTCATATTGAGTCAGAATTTTTAGAACCCGTGTTCAGTTGCGAACACTCTTGTTCCTTTCTATAATGTTTTCGAAACCAACCCTCGATTTAGGTCGGGTTCAGTTCCTTTCTTTTATATTGAATTAGAATTTTTGGAACCCGTGTTCAGTTGCGAACACCCTTGTTCCTTTCTTTAAATTTTAAGAAAATTCTTAGAAGTTGTTTTTTATGCTCTGTTTCATCTCAGCAAATTCTTCTTCTGACAAATTGAATATCAATTCCTCTTCTGAATACTGATTCCGTTCTTTAAAATAGTTGTCAGCATTACCTACCAAGCCTAGACTAAGAAGCACTTTTCTTGCAAACTCTTGGTGTGCAAAGCCGACAGCAGTAATGATATTTTTATCTTGCAGGACAGCTTTAGCTTTGAAATTTTCCCGTGGAAGAAATTCAAAATAGTCAAAGAAGTTTTGCCAAATCCCACCAGTAAATTTCGTGTCCTTCAATAAGCCTGCTTTCGCCAATAAAATGGGCGCTGAGGAAATAGCTGCAATCAAAATCTCTTGCTGATTCAAACTTCTTAGGAAAGAAATCAATTTTTCATCGTGCAAAGCAGGGGCAATATTTATCATCCCTGGCAAAATCACACAAGAATAGTCTTCGATAACTACTTCATCCAGTGTTCTAGTAGGTTGACAGGCTAATCCATCTTCCGACCTTATAACATTTCTATCTGAACCAACATAATCGATTTCAATACCAAAAGATAGAGCTAAAGTACTGGTCAGACCAACTACTTCATAAAGTGAAAAATTAGGATAAATGATACAAAGTGCTTTTTTCATAAGCATCGCCCTCTATCTTACCGAAAAACAGAGGCTGGGTTGCAACCTCTGTTAAAAAAATTTATAGATAGTTTCTCAACCAATCTGGCATTGAATCATCATCAAGACTCCAAGATTCAACCTCATGTTCATCCTCACTCCAGACATTTTCATCGCCATCAAAAAATTTACTGCGAGAACACTTATATTTTACAACTGTATCGCCTTCTAAACGATATTCATTCCAGTAGTAATTCTTTCCGTGTCCCTTCCACTCATTAGTAGTGTAAATAGTTGACATAAACTCCCCTCCTATAAATTATTTTACTTTTCAGTAAACTCTCCGTCTACAACATCATCGCCTGCGTTTCCTGTTGCTTGTGCGCCTTCTGCTCCTGCTTGAGCTTGTTGTGCTGCTGCGGCTTGTTCGTAAAGTTTAACAGCAAGTCCTTGAGCTTTTTCGTTCAAAGCTTCGAGTTTTGCTTTCATTTCGTCCAAGTTGTTGTCTTCTTGCGCTTTCTTAAGGTCATCAAGGGCAGCTTGGGCAGCATCACGTTCTGCATCAAAGCCTTTGCCTTCAGTTTCCTTGATAGTCTTTTCAGTTGCAAAGATTGCTTGGTCAACTTCGTTACGAAGGTCTACTTCTTCCTTACGTTTCTTATCTGCTTCAGCGTTTGCTTCTGCATCTTTCATCATACGGTCGATTTCTTCATCAGTTAAACCTGAGTTAGATTGGATGACAATTGTTTGTTCTTTTTGAGTTCCAAGGTCTTTGGCCTTAACAGACACGATACCGTTCTTGTCAATATCAAATGTTACTTCGATTTGAGGAATTCCACGAGGTGCAGCTGGGATATCTGTCAATTGGAAACGTCCAAGAGTCTTGTTATCTGCTGCCATTGGGCGTTCACCTTGAAGAACGTGGATATCAACGGCTGGTTGGTTGTCCGCTGCTGTTGAGAAGACTTGTGATTTAGATGTTGGAATAGTAGTGTTACGATCGATAAGTTTTGTGAAGACGCCACCCATTGTTTCGATACCAAGTGACAATGGGGTTACGTCAAGAAGGACAACGTCTTTGACATCACCAGTGATCACACCACCTTGGATAGCCGCACCCATGGCAACCACTTCATCAGGGTTCACTGATTTGTTTGGTTCTTTACCAGTTTCAGCCTTAACAGCTTCTACAACAGCTGGGATACGAGTTGATCCACCAACAAGGATGACTTCGTCGATTTCTGACAAGCTCAAGCCTGCATCAGAAAGTGCTTGACGAACTGGAGTTTTTGTACGTTCTACAAGATCACGAGTCAAATCATCAAATTTCGCACGAGTCAGAGTCATTTCCAAGTGAAGAGGACCTGCAGCTCCTGCTGTGATGAACGGCAAGCTGATTTGAGTTGAAGTCACACCTGAAAGGTCTTTCTTAGCTTTTTCAGCTGCATCTTTCAAACGTTGAAGAGCCATCTTGTCAGTTGACAAGTCGATGCCATTTTCCTTCTTAAATTCTGCAACCATGTGGTCGATAATCTTTTGGTCAAAGTCGTCACCACCAAGTTTGTTGTCTCCTGCAGTTGCCAATACATCGAAGACACCGTCACCCAATTCAAGAATAGATACGTCAAATGTACCACCACCAAGGTCAAATACCAAGATTTTTTCTTCTTTGTCAGTCTTGTCTAAACCATAAGCAAGAGCTGCTGCAGTTGGTTCGTTAACGATACGTTCTACTTCAAGACCAGCGATTTTACCAGCGTCTTTAGTCGCTTGACGTTGTGCGTCGTTAAAGTAAGCTGGTACGGTGATAACTGCTTTGGTTACTTTTTCACCAAGATATTCTTCAGCGTAGCCTTTCAAGTATTGAAGAATCATAGCTGAGATTTCTTGTGGAGTGTATTCTTTACCGTTGGCAGAAACTTTTTCAGAAGTACCCATCTTAGATTTGATAGAGATTACTGTATCTGGGTTTGTTACTGCTTGACGTTTTGCAGCATCACCAACGATGATTTCGCCATTTTTAAATGATACTACAGATGGAGTCGTACGATTTCCTTCTGGATTTGCGATGATTTTGCTTTCAGTTCCTTCAAGAACTGCAACTGCTGAGTTTGTTGTACCTAAGTCAATACCGATAATTTTAGACATGTGTTTTTCTCCTTAAGTTTTATATTCTATTTTTGATTTTTCTTAATATTCCCCTTAAGTGGTGGGGACGTGAGCAACTCCCTCCGGGATTTCATCACTTATTTTTGAGCCTATTGTCTCAAAAATCCCCTGTTTCAGTAGCACGGGCTACTGAAACTTTCACCACGGTGGGAAATATCTTCCTTGCAAGCCTCAAACTTGCCTCTTATCTTTCTTCATAGTTTATTGTCATTTCGGACGAGTTTTCTATTATGTAAGTTACGACATGAGAAGTCGAAATGATACGCAGTAGCTGATTGGCAATTCACTTCGAAACTCTCGTGACCAGCCTAATCAGCCTTGCGGGGGTACGTCAACGAAATCACAGATTTATGACTTACCGCCTAATCGAACTCGCCCTAAGCTCTGGGTAAAAAAGATAGATTTCCTTGTGTTCATCGAACACTTCGTCAATCCCCTATTTTTACTGTGAGCTTTTTCGGGCTCTATATCTTAGTTATATACTACCACCATAGCCGGTCTTAGGATGCGGTCATGGAGTTTGTAGCCTTTTTGGAAGACTTGTGCGATGGTATCTGCTGGATGTTCGTCATCAGCTGGCACTGTTTGAATAGCCATGTGATAGTTATGGTCAAATTCTCCATCGGCCGGAATTTCTTCGATGCCCTCTTCTTTGAGAGCATGAACCAAGCTTTCTTGCACCATTTCCAATCCTTTTTTGACATCGTCTGTCAATCCTTCAACAGCAAGAGCACGCTCAAGGTTGTCCAAAGAAGGTAAGATCGCTTTCGCTAAATCTTGACTACGATAGCGTTGCAAGAGCTGACGCTCTTCATTGGCACGGCGTTGGATGTTTTGCATTTCTGCATGAGCACGGAGATATTTATTCTCAAAATCGTCTGCCCGCTCATTTGCTAGTTCTAATTCTGATTTTTCGGGACTTGCTGATTCAGCCTGCTCAGCTGTTTCGACAGTTTCTTTTACTTCTACATCTTCTGGATGTTCTTTATGTTTATGTTTTGCCACAAGGCACCTCCTTTTTAGGAATGATTATACTGTAATTAGTGAACTTCATAGTGATTACTACTGAGGTAGCGATAGAAGTCCGTCAGTTTCATAGTCAAGACACGATTAATCACATTAACCTGGCTGACCACTCGCTGATAGTCGAGATTGACTGGTCCAATGACTGCTAAAATTCCAAATCCTCTGTAAGGAATCAGAAATTTGCTAGAAATAATGGTCAAATCAGACAAGCAACTTTCTCGGCTATCTGCCACGCGCACACTTTGCATCTGATCCTCGGCTAGACTATCTCTAATCTCAAAGGCCACCTTCTGTGAATCATCAAAGAATTGATAGGCCTTCAAATCTGAAAAATTCAACAAGCCAACCTTGCCGGACACAATAACATTCTCTTTGAAAATATCACCGAAGATATGCTCAAACAGATGAATGACATTATCTGTCGTAGTGAAATAGCGCTGGATAATCTGAGGAATTTCCGTCCGAATCTTGTAGTGAATATCCAAGACTGTCTGTCCCAAAAATCGCTCCTGAACCAAAGCTTTAAGCCTATCCAAGTCTTCTCTTAGGAAGTTGCGCGGAATCATAAACTGACTGGTGATAGTATTGGACTCATCTAGAGTGAAGACTGCTAGAGCCGTATGCTGACTGAGTACTACGATATCAAATGCTGTCAAACGTTGCCGACTGGGTTCGACATCCAAGGCAACAACTGTGCAACCACTCAGCTTAGCTAGAAGGTCCGCTGCCTGTTGAAGAATGTCCTCCAAGTTGAAAAACTCATGGTCAAAGGCCTTGATAACCTCATAAAGTTCATTCTCAGCTAGACGATCAAAAGATAGCGAATGCTTGACGAAGTACTGAAAACCAGCAACACTAGGTTTACGACCACTAGATGTATGAGCCTTCTCCAATAGTCCCTGTTTTTCTAGAGCTGCCATATCATTTCGGATAGTAGCACTACTCGAATTGATAGAATCCTGTAAAGCTTTAGATCCTACTGGCTCGTGAGTCTTGGTAAAGATATCAATAATCAAATTTAAAATCTCATTTTGACGCTCCGTTACCACGGTACCACCTCCATTCAAGATCCCTTCTTTGTTAGCACTCGATAACCTCGAGTGCTAACTCATGATTCTATTATACACTCTTCCGAAACAATGTCAAGATAAAAACTCAAAAAATTAGCACTCTTTTTACAAGAGTGCTAAAAATCAGTCTAAAGACCTAGTTTAATCATCCAAGGATTTCATGTGACTCATTAAGTAGAAGGAAAGTCCTGCAAAAAGAAGTAGCCAGAGAACGAGAGCCAAAAGTTCTCCACTCCAAAATTGGAAGTTAGACCAATCTTTCATAAAAATAGTAAAGAGGCCCAAAAAGCTATAACGCAGAACCTTAAATAAATCCTCATTCATATTTGAAAACATAGGAATAAAAGCTACCAAGAGCATAGCCGGAACACTAAGGGATTGAGCCATGACTTGATTTTTACAAAACAGACCAACCATTAAGAAAAAGAAAATTAAGACTAGCAAAGTTAACAAGAGAACCAAACCATAGCTGAATACCTGATTAGAAAGCTTGGCTCCTATCAAAATCGGGGTAATGATGATATAAAAGATCCCAATAATCGTGGGCCAGATTAAAGCGGAGAGAATGTATTGACCCGCTGTCACACCAGCCAAGCGCAAACTTTGCAAATTATGTTTTTCCCTTTCCTCAGCTAAGATGATAATAATGGGTGTCCCAACAGACATGGCTAAAGAGAAGGGCAAAGAAATATTCATTAACAAGGTAGCTAGTCTGTCTGCTCCCAGTTCTTGACCCGCTCCATTCAGTGAAAAAATAAATTTATAAAGAAAAACGAAGAAAACCGGCATGAGAACTTGTAATAGAATACTTTTATTTGCTAATGTCACTTGACCTCTCAGCCAAATCATACCTTTTAATTTATTAGACATTTAAGGTACCTCCTGTCAAAGTGATGAAAACATCTTCTAAAGTTGGTTCGCAAGAATGAATACTGATAACAGTTGACAGATCCATGCCTCCTTGCAATTCCTCAAAGGCCACCGTCTTCGTTGTCAAATCTACATATTCTAAACGAACTTTCTTATCTGTATTGTACTTTTGGATAATCTCATGCGGACTGCCTACTTCGACCAACTTACCCTTATGCAATAAAGCCAAACGATCGCACAAAAGTGTAGCTTCCTGCATATCATGTGTCGTCAGAAAAATAGTTGTTCCCTGAGCTTTTAGTTCCAGTAGCAAGTCATGGATTGTTCGGGAAGTTGACGGGTCCAAACCACTGGTCGGCTCATCCAAAAAGAGCAATTTAGGCTGATTAATCAAGGCACGGACCAATAGCATCCGTTGCTTCATACCTGTAGATAGCTTTTCAGCCACCTTGTTGCGACTATCATAGAGCCCCACTTTTTGAAGAAGCTCATCAACCTTCTTCATATCAACACCAAAGATCATAGCATAGGCCTTGAGATTGTTGTAAAGCGACATCTTCTCATAAAAGCCACTCGTATCACTGACAATCCCAATCTGCTCTAGGACTTCTACCTTTAAATCCTCAACCGTTTCAGATAGCACATGAGCTGTTCCAGCATCTGCCTCTAGCTGCCCAGTCAAGATATTAATAGTCGTTGTTTTTCCTGATCCAGATGGTCCTAGGAAGCCAAAAATCTCTCCTTCTTGAATGGAAAAATCAATTCCTGCCAAGGCTTCTTGTTCTTTGAACTTCTTTTTCAAGCCTTGAACTTCAATAATCGTTTTTTTCATCATTATCCTCGCTTTCATAAAAACAATTGATAAAAAACTTATCAGTCTTTGAGCTCCTGCTTCATTCTCCAGAAACTCAAGCCGATATGAACCAGTTGACCAAATAAAATAAATAACAATATCGTATCTATTAATAAGATACATTTTACTAGCCAATCTACATCTGAACCTTTTTGAGCTACACTTAAAACTAAATAAGTAGCAAAAAACAAAGCTACAAGGGCTGGCAAAAACCGCCATATAAGCAAACGCTTGACCATTTCTAGCTTAGACCAGGCATCATTATAGATCTCAAGGTCACTTTCCGCATCAAGCTGAGAAGCTGGCTTGCGGAAATAGGAAAATTGATTAAAATTTGTAATATGCTCCCAACCACAATCTTTGAATAGTTGATAATAGGAGTCTCGCTCCGCCTTCTTTATAGGACGAAAATCTAACTGATAGGCCATTTCCTGAGGTGAAGTTTTTTCAAAAGTATAACGAACTGCAATTATAAAAGGGGAATAGTTTACTTTTTTCAACTTCCAGCCTTGGCCATGCATCTTTTTTAAATAAGCCGCTTCTCTATCGTAGTCTGCAATGGTAAAGATCCTGTAGACGACTTTCTTTCCCATCAAACATCCTCCTTACTATTCCGGTAAAGGCGTTCAATCCGCTGAATTTCCAAGTTCAAAATCTTCTGCCCAAGATCTGTAATCTGGTAGAGCTTCCTCTTTTCTTCCTCGCGAACAAAGGCAATCAGACCATCCTTTTCCATTTTGGACAAGGTTCCATACATGGTTCCTGGACTAATTGACAACTGACCTTCTGTCAATTCCTTGACTTTTTGAGTAATACTGTAGCCATGCCTTTCTTTCTGGAGACAAAAGAGAATATAGAATCCTGTCTCTGTCATCGGTACATAGACTCGCCTGAGTTTTTCTGTCAATCCACTCATCTTTGCTTCTCCCTTTCACTTCGATATATCGAATCTTGATATATTTATTATATCGCAGTCCGATATAGTTGTCAAGAGTTTATATAGGGATCTTACTTAAATTATTCTTTTAGCTCAAATAGATCCTCTATCTTCAAATCAAAGACTCGTGCAATTTTTAGAGCCATTTCAAGAGAGGGATTGTAACGATTATTTTCTAGATGCAAAATCGTCTCTCGCCTGACACCTATACGCTCTGCCAACTCTTGCTGGGTCATGCCACGAGCCTCACGAGTAGACTTCAAACTTGTAATAAGATTGCTTACTTTCCCCATCATGCCCCTCTACTTTCCAAATACATGAATACAAAATTGAAAAGTAAGACCAGCACCCCTGCTACTATAAAAAAGATACCTCCTGGAATATACAGCTCCTTCATGATCGTTAAAAGCAAGGCTAAGGTTAACAGAACGACTATACTGCTAGCAAATGCTGTCATGGCAGCCTTAGATAAATTTGCATAAAAACGCTCATCTGCTTCTTCATCTGCTTTTCTTAAGATAAAATAACCAAGAAAAATCAGCTGCACTAGAAGACCTAGCGCCATCACTATTTCTTTTAAAAGACCAGCAGATGGCGTACTGAGCCAAATGCCTAGTGTATAGATAGACGAGGCAGATAAAACGAGGATACCATTTAATTTTTCTTTAATAGAGAAAATCTTCCTCTCCCTAACTTCATTTTGTTTGCTTTTTAAAGCACCCCAAGTAGCAAAAAATAGACCAATTCCTGTCCCACAAATCAATATCAACTTTTCCAGCAAGCTAAATCGAACAATCCCAGATAAAACCGCCCAATCTCTCCAAAAGACCAGAATCCACAAAGGTAGTAACAAGACTAACTTTTGACCTTTTTTCATGACAAACCCTCCTGTAGTGTTATAAATATATCACATCTTATGTTATAAATATATCACATTGGCCACAATAATGCAAATTTCTCGATAAAAAAAGCCAGGAAAACCTGACTTACTTGATTTATTTTTCTGCTGCCTTTAGTAATGCGATGTACTCTTCCAGAACTAGATTGTGCTTTTGCATATATTGGGCGTTCTCTACACCGACATAGCGGTAATGCCAGTGTTCAAAATCCACTCCAGTAATATTACTCTTGCCTTCGGGATAGCGAAGGACAAAGCCATATTGTGGAGCCAGCTGAGCTATCTTAGCAGCTAGTTCATCCTCCAGACCTTCAGGAACACTCATATCAATAGCCAAACCTGTTTGATGTTCACTAGCTCCTGGAAGCTGAATCTGTTTCTGGACAGCACTGACAGCCTCTTCATGTGACACACCCTTAGACTCTTCTGCTGCAACATTCTCATTAAAGAGCTCTTCTTGCTCTGCACGACTCCGATAACCAGAAATTAGTATTTCTCCTGGAGCTATGGTCTGAGCCGCAGTAAGGAACTGCCGAGTATTCTCAGCAATACGACTATCCACCCGGATTTCCCCAACCTGAGTCAAAGATGGCGTCTTTTCCTCCTGTAGATGATCACGGTTAACCAAGACTAAATTCCAATCCGCTGAAGACACCTTGGGTAAATCAGAATCAGAACTTGTTAACTCTGAAGATTTAGAGCTACTTAGCTTAGTAGCACTACTCACTTGACTCGAAACCTGAACATAGCTGAGAAGATTCTTCAGTAAGGATGGACAGAAATAAATAACCGTCCCACCAATGACTAGGGTCAAGATAAGTAATAGTAAGATCGTCAAGCCAACCTTCTTGGCCTTGGATTTTCTCTTTACTCTTAGATGTTTAGCGTGTTTCAACTTATTACTCCATTATTTTAGCGCCCACTTCACGATAAGACATATCTCCAATCCGGTCAATCGTAAACTTACCATCTTCGTAGTCCACTACAGTTACACTGCCATTGTGTAGACCTAAACCTCGAGGCGTTGCGTGGTCAATCAACCAAGCGAAGGTTCCAATCGTCATACCATGACTGACAATCAGAGCATTTCCTCCTCCTAGCGCCTCAACTTCTTTAGCAATACTCTCAAAACCATCTAAAATACGGCCACTGAGTTTAGGCCAAGATTCTGCCCAGCCCGCTGTATCCACTTCTACCAATCCTTCTGCTAATTCTGGATAGCTAAGCTGGTGGACATGTTCGACATGAAAGACACGGGGCATGACTCCCATAAAGAGTTCTCCGTCATAGGCCCCATCAAAGCTACCAAAGCACCATTCACGAATGCGTTTGTCTGTACGGTAAGGGATCTTATCTCTCAAACCCAGCTCGTCTAAAATGATTCCCATGGTTTGAATAGTCCGACCACTATCGCTAGAATAAGCCCGCTTAAAGTCTATACCAGCATCTTTTAGACCCAACCCTAACTCTCGAATTCCTCGTTCACCTTCAGCTGTCAGAGGAGTATCCGACCATCCTTGCGCTCGACCAATCGCATTAAACATGGTTTTACCGTGACGGACGATATACAATCTTGTTTTTGACATTTACTTGCCTCCCTTATTCTTCCTTTATTATACCACTTTTAGGAAAAAATCAAGACCATTCCTGTCAGCGACTATTTAAAACCTCTGCACCAGCTTGACGATAGGACACATCTCCCAAACTTTCAATGGATAGTTTTCCATTGGCATATTCGACAACCGTCACACTTCCATTTTCAACTCCAGGATTCTTCTTAATCTCTTCGTCAATTAAATAAGCAAGAGTACCGATTGTCATGCTATGGCTGACTACCAAAGCATTCCCACCACCGGAAGCCTCTACATCTTTTGCAATAGCTTCAAAGCCGTCTAAAATCCGACCACTGAGCTTATCCCATGGTTCCGCCCAACCTGCAGTATCTACTTCAACTAAGCCATTCGCTAAGTCCGGTAGGCTAAGTTCCTTGTAGTTATCTGTCTTCAAAACACGAGGAATGACACCGTGGAAGAGTTCTCCACCATAAGCACCATCAAAACTGCCAAAACACCACTCTCTGATTCTTTTATCAAAGGTATAAGGGATTTGCCCAGTCAAGCCAAGTTCCTCCAACACAATCCCCATAGTCTGGATGGTTCGACCCGAGTCACTTGAGTAAGCTTTTACAAAGGAAAGGCCTGATTTTCTTAATCCAATCCCCAACGCTCGAATACCACGTTCCCCTTCAGCTGTCAGAGGAGTATCTGACCAACCTTGAGCTCTGCCAATGGTATTAAACATTGTCTTCCCATGCCGAATGATAAATAATCTCGTTTTTGTCATCTCTTCTCCTTGTTCAATCGAAAAGGCCTGTCTGCACAGACCCGATTTTCTTATTAATTTTTAAAACTGTGAATCGGCGCTGGAATCTGTCCACCACGCGCGATAAAGGCAGCTGACGAAGCCTGATTTACCTTCATGACCGGAGCTGTTCCCAAGAGTCCGCCAAATTCAATCATATCGCCTTCCTTGCCCTTTGGAATAATCCGCACAGCTGTCGTCTTTTGATTAATGACGCCAATCGCTGCTTCATCGGCAATCATGGCTGCAATGGTTTCAGCCGGCGTCGCCTCAGGGATAGCAATCATATCCAAACCTACTGAGCAGATGGCTGTCATAGCTTCTAACTTTTCTAGATTGAGCGAACCGTTTTGCACAGCCGCAATCATGCCCTCATCTTCTGAAACAGGAATGAAAGCACCAGATAGACCACCCACTTGATTGCAGGCCATGACACCACCTTTTTTGACTTGGTCATTGAGCAGGGCAAGCGCTGCTGTTGTGCCATGGGTACCTACTGTTTCTAAGCCCATTTCTTCCAAAACACGGGCCACTGAGTCTCCGACTGCTGGCGTTGGAGCCAAACTCAAGTCAACAATCCCAAACTTAACGCCCAGACGTTCGCTGGCCATCTGACCAACCAACTGACCGATACGCGTGATCTTGAAGGCCGTTTTCTTGACTGTTTCAGCCACCACGTCAAAGCTCTCGCCACGAACCTTTTCCAAAGCCCGCTTGACAACACCAGGTCCTGAAACACCGACGTTGATGACCACATCTGCTTCACCGACACCATGAAAGGCACCCGCCATGAAAGGATTGTCCTCTACCGCATTGGCAAAGACGACCAATTTAGCTGCACCCATGTCAGACAGTTGGGCTGTTTCCTTAATAATCCGTCCCATATCTGCAACTGCCGTCATATTAATACCAGTTTTTGTTGAACCGATATTGACAGAAGAACAGACCTTGTCCGTCTCCGCTAAAGCTCGTGGAATAGAATTAATGAGAATTTCATCGCCTTTTTGATAGCCCTTTTGGACCAAGGCAGAGAAACCACCGATAAAGTCTACTCCGATTTCCTTAGCCGCTCGATCCAGAGCCTTAGCCAAAGGAATATAATCTGTAGCATCCGTAGCCGCTCCGATCAGAGAAATCGGAGTCACTGAGACCCGCTTGTTGACGATAGGAATCCCGAGCTCTGCAGCAATTTCGTCCCCAACTGCCACCAAATTTTTAGCCTTGGTCGTGATTTTTTGGTAAATCTTCTCAGCAGCCAGATCAATGTCTGTATCGATGCAGTCCAAGAGTGAAATACCCATGGTGATAGTCCGAATGTCGAAATTCTGCTCCTCAATCATGGCAATGGTTTCTGTAACTTGTCTAATATCCATCCTTCACTCCTTAGATATTGTACATGGCATCAAAAATAGCTGCACTTTGAATATTGATTTTGACGTTAAGAGTCTGACCAAAGCTTTCAAATTCACTACGAAGAGCTGCAAAATCTTGTTTTTCTTCACTTGAAACAACAGCCATCATCGTAAAAAATTCATCCAAAACTGTCTGTGAAATATCATCTATATTCAATCCCAACTCTGCAATCTTAGTTGAGACTCCCGCAACAATCCCTGATCTATCTTTCCCAACAACCGTAATAATTGCTTTCATTGTCGACTCCAATCCATTTTTTGTTTGTATTATTGTAGCATAAAAGATGTGATTTTGCATGGAATTGTAGAAATTCCTCAGACGAGCTTATACATGCTTTCTTCTCACTCTTCTATTTTAGGCAGGAATCCATAATTCATCCATATAAAATAAGCCCGTCATTTCTTGTTCGACAAGGCTCATAGATGGAATTGCAAGACAAGATTCTCAGATTTGTCTATTGAAAGCATATTTTTTATCTATGCTTTTTCTTGAAAACGATTACAAAAATTGATATAGTAAGATTAAAGAACACATTACAAAGGAGGTCTCTTATGAAAGACACCTATAAGAAACGCTTATATACTCAGGTTCTTAGCCTGTCAGCCGCAACCCTTCTAGCTGTTCTAGCCCAAGGAAACGTAGCTGCCGATACGCTAAATCCGACTGAAGCGCCACAAGAAGCAAGTCCTGTAAGTAGTCTTGTCGAAAATCCTACTCCGGTCAGTGCCGAGAAAACAGAAGATCATTCTGATCAACCTCAGGCAGATACTGCTAATAAGGAAACTCAGCCTGTAGCCGAATCGGATAAGACTACAAGCGAAACGGCTACTAGCCCAGCCACAGGAGCAGAAAACAAAAAGGAAACTAGCTCTGAAAACACTACTGCACCTGATAAGTCTGAAACACGTGCAGCAAGTAGCGAAGACTCAAAAGTTCAGCTTGCGGACAGTAAGGTTTATATGTCTGAAAAAGCAAGCATTGAGGAAACCGTTCAAGAACAAGGTGCCAAAGCCAACAAAATTAACTGGACACTTGATAATAAGCCAATTAGCGAGTGGAAAACATGGAAAATGGAAGACGGTACCTTCTCCGGAGATCCTTTTGTTACCATAGAAGAAAAAGCCGAAGGAAACGACCTCAAGCTATCTCTGAAATTTAACGAACTATTTGGCCAAGATCTGAGTTTACGAACACCCAACAATATTCGCAGAACCTACCGCAATTTTATGGGAAATCATGAATTAGTCGGGGTCAGTGAAGATTTAGGACTTACTATTCGCAAAAACATTGTCCTAAGACCATATGAAGACTTCCATACCCACGACGAAATGCTGGCCTCTATCGAAAAAAGTCGGCAAGAAGCTAAAGATGATCGTTTGGTCCAAATCGAAACGATTGGCAAGAGCGCGCAAGGACGAGATGTCAAACTGGGCATCATTAGCTCCGATCAAAAGAGCATCGATGACTACCTCAATACAACCAATCCAAAAACCCTCACAAAACCTGCCGAAATGCTGGCTGCCTTAAAGAACGGTACACTGGATTATAAGCTCCCAGTCCTTATCAACAATACCCATGCTGATGAACAGCCCGCCATCGATATCATCACTGGACTTTTCAATACCTTTGCCACTAAAGATCTTATTTCTTTCCAGACAACTGATGCTAATGGACTTGCCAAAAATGTTACTCTTAGTGTCAAGGAACTCCTCAAGAAATTTATTTTCTTATTTAACTTCACAGAAAATCCGGACGGAGATGTTGCCAATACTCGTGCACTCGCTAATGGAATTGACCCAAACCGTGACACAAGTTATCAGGCCAATCCTGAAACTCGAACTGTCGCTGGCCTCATCAATAAATGGAATCCTATTGCTCTTTATGACATCCATGGATTCGTTAAAGAATTCTTGATCGAACCAGCAACACCACCTCATGATCCCAACTTCGAATATGACCTCTTGTCAGAAAATATGCTGGAAAACGCCCACCACATGGGACGTGCCGGCGTTGCTAACTCTAAGTATGACAGCTATATTATCCCTAAACTAGACTGGGGTGATGGCTGGGATGATTCCTTCTCCGGCTATACTGGAGTTTACGCTATGTACCATGGTATCTTAGGGCATACAATCGAAATACCTGAAGGAAATCAAGAGTCCTATAAAGCTGGATACCACGCAGTATTGGGAGGTATTTCTTACTTATCCCAAAACCCAGATAAATTGATGGAAATGCGCCTCAACTTCTATCTCAGAGGTATCAATAAGATAGAAGATCCTAAAGCAGAGAATGAATTAGTAGGACCTGATGGTAAGGTCGTTGGACGGATCAAGAATGGTCAAAAGAAATTCTTCCCTGACTATTATGTCATTCCAATGGGACTTGATAAAAACAACGACTCCCAACAAGCCTTCAATATGATTGAATACTTCAAGAGAAATGGTGTCACTCTTAAAGAATTGAAGGAAGATGTAGGCAACTATAAGAAAGGGGACCTGGTTGTTGATATGGCCCAAGCTAAACGAGGCTATGCCAACCATATCCTTTATAAAGGTTCTAATGAATCCGCTTGGTCAGCTATGTATGCCGAACTTTTAGTGAATTTCCCAGACATGCGTGGCTTTAAAGCGGAAGCAGTCTTCAAAGATAAACTCTTTGACGGAAAATTAGGAGACGTAACAGCTCTTCGTGCTACTCGTACAAGCGAAATTAACCACTCAGCTCCTTACTATGTGATTGCAAATACATCTGACAGTGCCGTAAAAGCAGTTAACCAAGCCATTCGCCAAGGAAAGAAAGTCTATCTAACAGACGATGGATATATCGTTGATACACCGACATTCGAAAACTTGCTGGGAGATTATGCCATCTACGGGGATGCACTCTATAAGGTTCCTAACGGCCCAAGCCTGAAAGCCCTGAAAGTCTATTCACCTCCTCATCAATTTTATTGGGCAGGTGTTGATTCGCCTACACATACAGCTCTAGCACTAAAAAATCTAGGCTTTGATCTTGTCGATACCCCAGAGGAAGCTGATGTTGTTGTTTTAGAAAGCAATAATTTTGACAAATCCCTGGTCGGTCTCAAGCCAACCATCGTCGTTGGTGGTTCTGCTATGCAAAGACTCGAAAAATTGGGGCTTATCGACGGATTTGACGCTGAAAAATTCTCTGGTGGCAGTGATTTTGAAGGCCTCATGAAAGCAATTATAGATGATCAAGACCCACTGACTAGTGGCTATAATAAGAACGACCTCTTCTATTCTAACTCAGGAAACTGGATTGCCAAGGCTCCAGCCAACTTCAAAACTTTGGCAACAATCGCTGGCAGTGATTACTATATAGCTGGATGGTGGCCAGGCAACGAAAAACTGGCTAACAAAATTGTAGCTATCTCTGGGAAATACAACGAAAATCCATTATTTGTATATGCTGGAAATCCTACCAACCGCTTGCATACAATTCACTTCTACCGTTGGATATCCAATGCTGTCTTTGGTAGTCAATTGGCAAACTTGACAGATTATATCTTGCCAAGTCCAACTCCAAATCCTATTCCTCAACCTCAGCCATTAACGCCTCCTACTTACCAGGCTCCAAGCAAGACCTATCAAGCTCCAAATCAAACAAGACTTGATTTTAAACCTGCAACTAAAGTTGATCCTGTTCAAGAGATTTCTTTGACCTATAGCAGAGAGTCTCTTCCAAAAACTGGAACACAAGAAATGACTGAAGGCTTCAAGCTAGCAAGTATTTTAATCGCTTGCTCTGCCGGATTCTTCCTTTTGAAGAAAAAGGAAAATTAATACTTAAAAACACACCTCCCAATTGATGCGGGAGGTGTATTTTTAGTTATAAGCTTTGTTATTTTTTCACATAGGTATGAAGTGGATAGGTCGGATAGGCCAAGTCACGCGCCAACTCTGAAGTCACATAACCTGCCGGTGCATCTAACACAGAAGGGATTCGATTGACGATAGTGGCACAGGTCAAGGCTACAGTATCAGGCTTTCTGACTGAGAAGACTAGATTTGGCTCACCAGTAATTTCCCAATCACACATATCTCCGTCATTTTCACGATAGACCTTGCCAATACACTCTACTTCTAACTCAATTCCCTGATGGGTATGAATGGTTGTCACAGCTGACATACCCGTTACTTGCCCCGCCGGAACTGTACGTCCCAGCGTTTCAGAATAAACATCTTCATCCAAAATGTAAGGAACGCTCTTTTGTGAAATATCCTGAATGGTCCAGTTCATCTTAGAGCAAATGGCTTCAGCAGCATTCCACATATAGGACGGCAGACTCTCAGCACTGGCAATTTCCTTTTCAAATCGCTCTGAATCGTAACCAGCACCATGCGCTTCTGCCAAAGCCAGACCATAATCTTCCACATTATAGCTGACAATCCCTTTCACCTTTTGAATGCGATTAAGGCCAGACATAGCCAAGCAAGGCATATTAATCCAGTAAATATCCTGCATGCCTGAGCCCATTACAGTGACACCATATTCTTTAGCCAGCTTGTCCAAGCGGTTTGTTTCGGATGGCGACGTCGTCCAAGGGTAGATCGCTTCCTCACAGGTCGTGATGATATTAACTCCATGCTTGATGGCTGTTTCAAAAAAATCATACATTTCCGGCATATAGGAAGCAATGGTGACAATGGCAATGTCAGCGTCACACTCTCCAAAGACACGTTCAGCATTATCAGAAATCAGGACACCAGTCTTATAACCTAGCTCTGCAAAATCACCAACATCCTGCCCTACTAAAGCAGGATTGTTATCAATAGCTCCTACGATTTCTACACCGTGATCCAGTAGATACTTGAAAATCACTTTAGACATCTTGCCGCAGCCATACTGAACAGCACGAATTTTTGTATTTCTCATGGCAAACCCTCCATTGATTATTATTATTTTCACAATTATAGTATAATATCTCTAGTAACTAGAGAGTCAATAGAGGGTTTTAAAAAATGAAAAAAATTTTGCGTATAGGAGAGTTTTCCCAAATAAATCAGATTTCCATCCAAACTCTAAGATTCTATGACCAAATCGGTCTTTTAAAACCCTATAAAGTCGATCCAGAAACCAACTATCGCTACTACCACATCAATCAATCTTCTCTGGTTGACTCCATTCAGTACCTGCGTCAACTGAATTTTTCTCTAGAAGACATCAAAGAAATCCTATCTGATAAAGACCATTTTCAACTGCACCAGCTTATCGAGGAACGCTATCAGCGCCTTCTAGAGGAAAAAGAGAATTTAGAAAAACAAATCCAAGAAATCGAAATCTTTCGGTCTGGTGCCCGTATCTATGGCGAAAAACAGAGCGAGCAAGAACTGGAAATCCAAACTTTTCCTGAACGGCAGCTGCTTATTTTTGAAATTGATCAAAATATTTATCAAATGAAAAGTGAAGAATACGAACTTGCTCTACGCTGCTTCAAGCAAGAAATCCTGCGTTACAGTCCTTTTTTCACCCATTTCAGCCGTGTTGGCTCCATTATGAAACAAGAAGATTTCCAAAAAGAAAGATGGATTTCCAAGCAACTCTGTCTCTTCCATCATACTCCTAATGAACTCCCTCACTTAAATCGAATGTTGCTGCCGGCAGGAAATTATGCTGTTGCTTACTGCTCTTCCTTTGCAGATGAACTTAAAGTTCTGCCGCATTTTCACCAAGCTCTGACCCAAGCTGGATATACTCCTGTGGGCGATTATATCTGCGAGGTCATTCATGAACAGCCACAACTCCAGGAGCAGCACCGCGATATGTTCATCCGGATGCAAGTTCAGATAGAGGGATAAAAAGCAAGTAGATGTATGTAGTAGAATTTCTTGCCAGATACTAGAGCATGCCCAGCCAAAAACTAATCATTTCACAAGCCGTATCTATATATAAAAAGGATGGGAAAACACCCATCCTTTTTATGTGCAAATAACCATTGCTTAGCACCTTAGTCTTCTTGTTTCTTTCTTCCAGCTAGAAGCCTCATTCCCAGAAAAGCTAAACCAGCCAGAGGCAGAAACTTATCTTCTTGAGTGCCAGTCTTAGGCAGAGCTGAGTCGGGAGTTGGGTGCAATCTTGGCGTCGTAATAACTTTTCCTTCCTCACCTTGCTTCAGAGCTTGAGGCTGGGCTATTGTCAAAGGCTGTTTAGCACTTTCAGCCACCACCACCTTGCTGCCAACTTCTACTAGTTCGTCAACTGCTAGAGAGAGCACTTCCTGACCGAGGATGGTTCGCTGACCGTTCAAGACTTCTACAAAGACTCGCTTTTGACCCTTTTGACCAGCTACAAGTATCCGCCGCTGCCCTTGTTCCAGTTCTGGATTTTCCTGTTCTCGAGTCTGATATGCAATCTCTTCCATTACGATTTCTAAGAACGGCTTTTCTTCCACTAGGTCTTTTATTCCTTCTTCCGGAGTGACCTGATGACTTGGTTTCAGAGCCAGGGCAGCAAGAGCTGTCTTCAGATCCTGCTCTGCTCTATCTAAATCTGCCTGCTCCGCTTTTTCATCTGCCAAGAGAGACTGAGCTCGAGCCAAGGCTGCCTTGTAAGCCTGAACTGTCTCATCTGTGTAGAGGCTCGGATCTAGACTAGCCGTATTGTCTACCACTTTCTGCAGAGAAGCCTTATTAACTGCTGGCGCATGAAGATTGGTCACAAAGAAATTGCGAGCTTCCAAGTCCCCATCCCAGAGTCCCAGACCGACGTAGGCATCATTATAATAAGGCTCAACCGTATCAAATTGGTGGTTCAGGTATTCTACACCGTCCACAGATACACTGACACCATTTTTAGTTTTCACTAGCTTAACATGGTGGAACTGGCCGTCATTAAGATGCTTGCCATTCATGCTACTTTCTGCAATCGTCTCTCCCATAAAGCGGTAAAGTCGAATCTCATCATTATCGCCAAATTGAATAGAATAAGCATTGCGAGGATCAACATTTTCAGACGCATAGAAGATGTTAATCAAGCCTTTTTGATACTTGAGATCCACATCCAAGTTATACTCAGGGAAAGGTATCTTCTGACCTCCCATATAATAATCATTGGCGCTGGTATTCTGATTATAGAGACTTTCACCGTCGACATACCACTTACCGGAAACAGCTTTTAGATCTGGAACATTGGTCTTAAAGTCATTACGGCTGATATTGATGGTGAAGACCTTGGAAAGACTTGGATTTTCCTTAGAGGTTGCCGTTACCTTGACCACCCCTCTTTGCAGAGCAGTCACTCGTAGCTTATTGCCATCTTCCGTGACAGAGACCAGCTCTGGCTGATCCACACTCCAGCTGACCGCTTGAGAGACACTTGCTGGCATGACATATGCTTTCAAATCCAAACTATCACCGACATAAATATTATTTGTTACAGGAGAAGCCTGCACTAGTTCCAGTGGTTTGGTCACTGCCTGCTTGTCTTTCCAGATGCCCTTCAGCGGATAAAGAGCAATGTCAGCCTTAGCTGCACCACCTTCTACAAACACACTAGCCGCAAGGCTATTTGGCGCAGGGAAAATCTGATTGGCACCCGCTACAGTATATCCTTTGGCAAAGACTTCTAGGCTGGAGCGATCTACGTAGAGATGCAGATCTATGCTGCCATCTGCATTGCGCTTGACGGATTGACTATCCACCTGAGCAAATTTATTACTGAGAATAATGCCGGACCGGCTGCGGTCAATAGAGAGAGTTTCCTTTTCTAAATCATAGGTAACTCTAGTCACTTCTCCATCTCCAACCCGCAGGTTAAAACCGACTTTCTTGGTCGTTTCACTCGGCCGAAAAGTAGAGACAATTTCATACTGATCACCGGAAAAACCTTTCAACAGCCCATTCTTCTCACTGACTTCTACGTCTTTATACAACACAGCCTTGTCTTCCTGACGCAGAGACTGATAGGCTGCTATTGGCGTCTGAGTCAGCCGATAGCTGCCGTCTTGCTTGATAAGGCCTAGTTTGAGGTTAAGGTTGAAGGTGCCGTTGAACTTCTGACCGACGGTATCGGCTACCAGATTACAGTAGTCCTCCCAAGTATTCATCCAGTTAGACTCGATAATGTCGGGTAGGGTTGGATTAGCCTTGCTGCCAAAGTCCTGAACGTAGTAAGTCATGGCCGCATAAGAATCTTTACCAAAGTTCATGACCTGATCAGCCTGAGCAAACTCAGCATCTGGGACGAAGGTCCACTTGCCCTCCACCTGTCTAAAATCACCGACCTTATAGGAGCGCCCGCCACGAGACAGGACCCATTTTAGGCTACCATCGTCTGCCAGTAGAGGATAGAGATCTGGGCACTCCGTATGGAGATCCGCATAAGTTGACTCGACCTTCCAATTACGCAGATTATCAGACGAATAAATTCTCAGCGGTCCGCCTGCAACGACCATAAACCATTTACCCTCCCAACGGAAGACCTTGGGATCACGAAAATCCTGAGACTGCAATGGATCATCCGTCCAGTCAGCTGCAATTTGATCAAGCTTCGTCCAAGTCCGACCCTCATCCTTACTGTAGGCTAACTTGATGCGCTGACCATTTCCGTCGGCAGTAATCAGTGCGACTAAACCGCCCTGGTCATTGTCAAACAAACCAGAGGAATTGGTAGTATCTGCTACGATAGAGCCTGAGAACATAGCCCCATTAGCATCCGGATAAAAGGCAATCGGCTGTTCTTCCCAATGAATCAAATCCTTGCTGGTCGCATGACCCCAGTGCATAGGCCCCCACTTGGTATCGTCGTAAAACTGATAGAAGAAATGATAGACTCCCTTATAATAAACCAGCCCGTTGGGATCATTGGCCCAACCGTCCTTGACCGAATAATGATACTGACCGCGATAGAACTCATTGTAGTATACCTCATCTGCCTGCCGACGATGGACATTGAGCCGGTAAGTCAGGCTGACCTCCTGCCCATCCGCATCCGTCACAGTACTGGTCACAGTCAGATAGTTTGCCCCCACTGCCAGCGGGATATTCTTCAAATCACTATAAACCCTACCTGCAGCATCGGTCACGCTTACCTTAGCAGCAGGATTTTTCGCTACGACAGTCAAGTCTACAGTCTCAGCATCATGCTTAACATACTGGATGGCAATAGGAGCAGTAAACTGACCTTTCTGCTCTACTTTCCCAACCGAAGAAGTCACCCTTATATCCTCCAACTCGGGATTAGACTGAGGAGTGATTTCTTTATAAAAGGTATTTTGAAAAAGCAGCTCGCTATTCCAGTTAAGTAAGCCAAAATGACCTTCTGACAGATAAGTATTCTGCCCCTTATCATCTCTCTGAAGCGTGTAATCTCCTGAGCTGGCTACTAGAATATCATTGACATAGTAGGATACCCAAGAGCCAATAGAAACGACCTTGAGCCGATATTTATTGTCATTCGTTGGCTCGATATGCTTTTCATTGATAAATTGATAATCACGCCCGCCTTGCCAACGCCAAAACTTCACATTGTTGCTGCCACCATCAATATTAACTGCATAGCTGCTCTTGTCATCCAGATTATTATTACTGCGGAAAATGAGGGCTGCCGCCCCTTCCTTACTGAGGAAAGTTACATCCGTTGAGTAAACAAAATCCTTGCCCTGACTTTGAGAGTAAAGGAAACTATCACCTTTGCCTCTGGCATCACTATAAAGTCCTTGCTCTCGGACTTCCCAAACTCCATTTTTGTCTCCCTTGGCTTCTGCCAAATTAGTATTGAAGCCTGGCTGCTTATCTACACTCTCTAAGGCAGGGAGTTTTTCCGAAGCAACTTCCTTCGCTGCTGGCTGTTTGTCTTCTTCCTGTTTGGTCTCTTTAGCATTTGCTGTGGCTTGATTTTCCTTATCAGTCTTTTGATTGGCTGACTCTACTGCTGCATCCTGACCACTCGCTTCCGTCGCAGCAGTCTCTCCAGCAACAGAGTTTTCTGTCTTATCGGCATTACTTGTAGGAACAGCTGTTTGCCCGCTTTCAGGCTCCGAGACAGCTGATGAATCAGCCTGCAAGACCTGAGCAGGGGCTGGATTAGCCTTACCCTCATCTGCATAAACCACTCCACCGCCATCTAATAAGAAAGCTCCAAAAGCCAGCAGGGCACAACCAAAAACCCAACGCTTACCGCTTTTTCTCATAAACCAATTTTTACACACTTTTTCCTGATGATTTTTCATGACGCACCTCAATATTCTAAAAATAAAGTCAGACTCCTCACAACCAAATTACTGCTACATAACGCACTCCTTTCACCTTTTCTTGTTCAAAATGAACACCTTGTTTAGCACCTAACTCCTTTATAAAAAAGTAGCAATCTCAATAATCTAAATATAACAAATCTTTGTAAGCGCTTCACCTAACGTTTGTCACAAAAACAAAATGACAGATGTCATATTTTAGAAATGAAGAAAAAACAAAAAGCCTCCAAAACGGAAAGCTTTTGTTTGTTTTAAATTTATTCTGAATAGGATGCTACCAGCTCGTTCTTTAGATATTCTGCCAAATGCTGATGAGCAAAAATTCCTGCTTTTTCTTCGGCTGTCGGATTATAGTTGGTATTGGTGTTCACATCATAGACATAGATCTGACCTGTCTCTGACTCTACCCACTCAATAGCAGCCACATCAATACCAGCCTGAGCCAAGAAGGTTTCATAAGCCTGTCTTTGACTAGTAGGGAGAGGATCTGTGATTTGAAACTTATCTGATGTTTCCAACTGAGCAGGCCTTTGTCCAATCTGACACCCATCTGCCGGGCAAAGCTGAAAACCATCCGATGAATCAATCGACACTGTATAAAGAAACTTCTGATTGATAAACTCCGAACGACGAATACGGCCATCCACGGGCTTGATATAGGCCTGAAGCAGAGTGATCCCATCCACAGAAGGCTCAAAAGCAGGACTGTCTACATAAGCTTCTAATTCTGCCTCACTGTTAAAGAGTTGCACTCCCAAACCTTTCCCAGCGCGATTATGCTTGGTAATCAGAGGATAAATATTGAGTTTTCTAGCTGCTTCCAGAATATTCTCCTGCCCCAAAACAGCTACTGTCTCTGGAGAAGCAATCCCAGCTTCAGAAAGTTTCAAATATTGCTTGATTTTACTGATTTCTAGATTGATAGCTCCGCTACCATTGACGACCTTACGGCCATGAGCTTCCAGCCAAGCTAGAACCTGCTCTGTAAATTCTGGTGCGTAGCGGTGTCCCCGAGTATGAGAAGAGGCTGACATCCGATTATAGAAAATTCCTGTTGGGGGCGGACTCTGCAGATCTAAGATCCCACTTGACAAATCCCACAGCTCATAGGGAACATTTTTCTCCTCTAGCCATTTGACCAAGTGCTGCGTCCACTCCAAATTTTCATGAATAACGTATACTTTTGCTTGACTCATAAGTCTTCTCTCCTTTACGAATACCGAACAGCCAGTTCGCTGCTTTTTGATTCTTCCACTACGTGACCTTCTGTTTTTTCAATCACACTCACAGCCAAAGCCTGGCCTAGAACATTGAGGGCAGTACGACCAGCATTAACAAAGAAATCAACCGCAAAAATCAAGGCAACTCCTTCCACTGGCAATCCCAATTGAGGCGCCGCAGCCAGCAAGACAACAATCGCTCCAGAAGGCACTGTTGCAGCAGTCTTTCCAACCAAGGTTAAAAGTAAGATGGTAAATAAGAGACCAGAAATAGAAAATGCAATTCCATAAGCATGAGCGATAAAGATAGTAGCTACCGAGAAATAGACAGCCGCTCCCTCAAGATTAAAAGTATAACCCAAAGGCACAACCAGGTCGATGACATGCTCATCGTGCCCCTGCTTCTTTAAATCTTTTAACAGAGGTGGCAGGACAACACTGGAGCTACCAGAAACAAAAGCCAAAGTCAAGAGACTCCAATTCTGACGAATACTTGTCAGATAAGGAACTCCGAAAACCAATGCAATCAAAGGAAAAACCACTAAAGCCAAAGCAGCATAAGCCAGATAAGTCCCTGCTACAAATTGACCCAAACCAATCAACTTATCAACTCCTGTTGTGGATACATCTTTGGCAATAAAACCGAAAATTCCAATTGGTGATAACTTGATAATCACACCGACAATTTTGTAAATGGCTTCAATCCAAATTTGCAATAAATCAATAAACTTCTGTGACTTGTCTTCCTTAAGACTTCCAAGACCATAACCCAAGAATATCGCAAAGACGATGATAGGAAGCAAAGCCCCTTCAGAAAGCGACTTAACAATATTAGCCGGAATAAAACTGAGAAAGAACTCATTTAACTGGATACTCTTAGCAATCCCATCAATATTTCCTCCAGTCTGACCGATATTGACCCCTTGACCAAAGCCTAGATAATAAGCAGCAAAGACAAAGATCAAGGTAATCACTGTCGTGACCCCAAAGAAATAGAGCAAACTCTTTGTCAAGAGCTTCCCAAAAGATTTCTTACCAATCACACCAGCCACTGCTACGACCACAACCGGAAATACCAGCGGAATAATCACCATATTAATCAGACTGATAAAAGCTTGTCCCAAAAATTGATAGAAAGCCGAAAATTGCGGCCATACAAGAGCAACAAGAACACCCAAAACCAAAGCAATCAAGAGTTGCAACCCCAAAGAAACCTTTGACCATAAAGAAAAAATTTTCATCCCCAAACTCCTTTTTCTATTTTGATAGCTATTCTACTATGATTCTCCCAACCTGGCTAATATATATTTTCTATGAAAGTAATAGAAGAATTTTATGGGGGAGTTGAATAACTAAAAAAGACACCCAAGAGAAAATTCTTAGATGTCTGTATAGATTGACGACTCCATTTGTTCTGTCAGTAAACTGGAAATGATGATATTATGGTCTCGTTATCTCAAATACTGCTGTATGAACCCACACATTATGAATTTGTAAGTCATTTTCTATAATCTTACTAAATGTAAAACCATTTTTTAAAAGTACTCTCTTAGAGGCCAGATTATCCGTTGCCGTTCCCGCAATAATTCTATTTAAACCATAATTATTAAACGCCTTGTCTAAAACGAGTCTAACCGCTTCGCTGGCATAACCTAAATTAGTGTAATTTTCTCCAATCCTATATCCAAGTTCCGCTATTTTTTGATCATTCCCTAAAACACTTAAATTGATTCTTCCGATCATTACGCCTTGCGCGTCTCTAATAAGATGCATGTAGACATCCCGATTCGTTTGTTCCGTTAGCAATTCCCTTGTAATTTCTTTAAAGCCTTCTGAATCAAAATAGTTATCTGGTCTAGGAGGTAAATTCTGCTCAAAATACTCCCGATTTTCTTTTTCAAAAGAATAGACATCTAGACTATTTTCTTCAGAAAGTAGCTCTAAACTTATCAATGTAAAGCACCTCCCATCATTATCTACATCCATATTTTCTGATGTTTACCCAAAAAAATACCTCTATTGTTTTGCTAATTCTTCATATATCTCAAATAATTTTGCAACAGTACACTATGAACTATGCCTTACCTCTGTTTTGATGGCTTTGAAAAAAATAATAAATATATTCCAAATACAAACTTAATTGCTGAGTCAATATATGCGATCACTTCTAATGGAATATCCGTAAAAATATATCCTACAGAAATATTAATGACACAAATAAGACCTAAAAATATCATTGATTTTCCATGTACAAAATAATACGGAAAAAAATGTAGTGCGGTTGCCATTAATGCACCCAACCAAATCAATCTCCAATTTTCAGTCGCAAAAAAAGGACCACCTAGTAAAAACATTAAAATAAATAGTAAAAAAATAGCATATAAAGATACTTTATTTTGAAATGTATTTGAAGAACCGTTGGATAATCTATTCAATACTTTTTTATTCATATTGATTGAGAAAAAACTAATAACATACCCAATACTAAACACTGGCATATTTATTATTTGTTTCCCTCCTGTTAAGGTAGCTACTGAAATAATGACAGCTACTACCATTAACCATAGTCCACATGCTCTCTTATAATTAAATTCTAACTTTTCATCTTTATTGTAATTTAAAAAAGCCATAAATACCCCCAGCAACATCAAATAAATTATTTCTCTTATTATACCACTAGATTATTATTTATTTAAAAATTTTGTGATAGAGTGAGGATATTATAACATCGTCACAATTAATAAGTCAAAACACCAATATTTCAATCATAAAAATCATGTTGATTTTTGGACAGAAGATGAATTTCGAAAAGTAATACAATCCCTTGATGAAGCAAACTACTTTTTCAAATAAATACGTTGATAGAAGTAACAAATTGTTTTATAATAGATTGAATTTAAAAAAGGGAGAAATCTTATGAAATTCTATTCATATGACTATGTTCTCAGTCAGATTAGTCAACAGAATTGGACCATGATTATTGTGTCGACATTCTTAGTGATTGTGACTGGATTCTTTGCATTTAAGGCTTTCAAAGATAAAAGAGGGAGTAAGTTCCGTGAATTATCGCTCATTTCTATTTTGACGTTAATTGCTTTTGTATTGATTAGCATTACGAATTTTCAAAACAGCCAATCCAATGATAATCAATTTCGTAGTTCCTTACACTTCATCGAGATTGTATCAAAAGAGTTAGGTGTTGATAAAAAAGATATTTATGTCAATACTTCAGCTACTACTGATGGAGCTATTATTAAGGTTGGCGACAATTTTTATCGCGCCATTAGCGGGACTGACCAAGATAGCTATTTACTTGAAAAAATGGACTTATATAAAACAGATGTAGAACTGGTGGAGGTTGAAAAATGATAAGCTTTTTTGCTACAATTGCAATTAAATTGGCCTGGGGGCTTCTTTCTCTTGTTTTTGTTATTAACGTAACAGGAAAAGGAAATTTAGCGCCAAGTTCTGCAGTAGACCAAATACAGAACTTTGTTCTCGGGGGTATTATCGGCGGGGTCATCTACAATAGCTCGATTACCATCCTTCAATATGTCGTCATCCTCATCATCTGGACGATTTTGATTCTGTCACTCAAATGGCTTAATACCAATGTTTACTTCATCAAACATCTGATTGATGGAAAACCAACTATTATCATAAAAAACGGAAAATTAGATCCAGAAGCTTGTCGCTCAAAAGGCCTTTCTGCTTCTGACGTCGCTCTTAAGTTGCGCTCTCAAGGGGTCTTCCAATTGAAAGAAGTCAAAAGAGCCGTCATCGAACAAAATGGCCAACTCATAATCGTTCGAATGGGAGATGAAAATCCTAAGTATCCTATCGTTACCGATGGTGTTGTTCAGATTGAAATTTTAGAGACTATTGGTAAAACTGAAGAATGGTTAATGGATGAACTCAAAAAAGAAGGATTTGACGATGTATCAGATATCTTCATTGCAGAATATGACAAAGGCGAAATCAATGTGGTGACCTATTAACCCATCGTTATTTGCTATCTAATAATGACTCGTTCCTGCTTTCAGAATACCGTAGCAATAATTTGACTTATCATTTTAAAAAGAATATACTCGTAATAATCTGAGATGAATATATTTAATTTTTAAAATCAACTGTATTGAATTCAGAGAAACAAATCATTCACTTAATGGAGGTGACACTATGTCATTAGAAGAAAAATTTAACCAAGCTAAAGGTTCTGTTAAAGAAGGAGTCGGTAAATTAACTGGCGATACAAAAACACAAGCTGAAGGCGTTGCTGAAAAAGTTGCTTCAAAAGCAAAAGAAGTTGCAGAAGACGCTAAAGGTGCAGTTGAAGGAGCTATCGAAGGCGTTAAAAACATTATCAAAAAAGACGATAAATAATCATCGTCTGTCGTTCTTATAAAAAACACTCTTATCCTACGATTCTAGCAGAACTATGGATGAGGGTGTTTTTAAATATTGCTAAGGCATTTGATTTTAGAATATAAGAAAAGCATCCCAATAAGGAGATGCTTGGAATATACGTAAATAAATTTTAACGTTTTGAGTGCTGTGGTTGCCATCCAATCAAACAACATTGAGCAAATATAGCTGATTGTAAAACTCATACACTAGATTGTTCAAAAATTAGTTGTCCATTATGATGAAACTGATCTCCCAAAAGTAATTTTAAAGACCAATTCAGAAATTAACAATCTAAAACTATAAATACGATTGTCATCTATTTAAAATTTATTTATTCATTTTCAGAGATTTTTTATCTGGTATTAATAAATATAATGGCAGTAAATTAATAACAATTGTGAGTACAAATAGCAATACATCCGTAATTTGAATTTCTTTTGACGTTACTAAAGAATTAACTATCTGACTATAATAATATCCTGGAAATATCTTTTGAATTGTACTTACTGTGTTTACAAAATCACTTTCGACAGCTAGGTGAGAGAAAGGAATAATGGTAATTGAAGCAAGTACAATAATAGGAAAGCTAATAGTATCAATAACTTTAGAATCAACACGAACTCCAATTACAAAACCAATAAAACTAAAGTACATTCCCATAAACATTAATAAAATAAACTGATAGATTAACAAATTGCTAAATGGCAATCTAAAAAATATGGTTGCAACTAAAGTTACTACCGCAAAAATCAATCCGTTCAACAAGACCTGAACTAAACTTTGACTCAAAAGATAATTAACTATGCTATAATTTGAAAAACTTGATTCTAATTTATAAAACTCTATTTCCGAAGAAATCCTTTTACTAAATGTCGCCAAACTGTTCCCAATTACACCGATAAATACCGCAATACTCAATAAGATATTTGGCATCATATCCCCTTGAAGATTATTCAAAATCATATACCATGTAACTGGAATAAATAAAGTAAAAAGAATAAAACGTTTATTTCTCAATACTTGTTTAAATTGAATAAGACTAATCATGTTTTTCCTCCAAATTACTCAAATCTCGATAATATTGTTCAATTGTTTTTCCTGTCTTATGAATTTCAGCGACAGATTCATCCGCTAAAATATATCCATTTTTTAAAATCAACACCCTTGAAAAAAACTGGTCAATCTGATTGAAATCATGAGTTACAATTACAGATGTACAACTACTATCTTTTAATAATTCCCAAAAATTATCTATAGAAGCCAAATCCATACCAGTTGTTGGTTCATCTAAAAAAAGTAATCTAGGGTTATTTAATAATGATAATAATAAGGACAATCTTCTCTGTTGCCCCCCCGATAAATCACCTACTAGGTCTTTTTTCTTATCTGATAGTTCTACCTTAGAAAGCATTGATTCAACTTCAAAGTCCTTTAGTTTGTTCATATATGCTTTAAGCAAAACTAGTTCTTTTACTGTCAAATCTTTAATCAAAAGATCATCTTGAGGCATCATTCCAATATCATTTTTAAAATCCAATTGAGTTTTTATAAGTCCACTATCGCTCTTTACTTGTCCAGCAATAATTTTAAATAAAGTGGATTTCCCTGCCCCGTTACATCCAAGCAAAGCTATCTTATCGCCTTCCTTAATAGTAAACGAGATATCCTTAAGCACATTCTTTGATCCAAATTTTTTCTTAATATTATGCAATGAAAACATGACTATCTCCTTTGTTTTGATGACTATAAGATAACATTATTCAACATTAATTTTTATCAATTATCAGAATCGGACCCTACTTTATCAGAAACAGTATTATTACTTTCAATAATATATTCAGTTAGGTAATCTTCATCGAAATTAGGGTTTGGCTCCTCAAAAACAATCCAACTAAGATCCTTGATATAATTTTTTAACGCTTCAATTCCTATTGAACTACATAAATTAATATAAATAGGCTTTTCAAACTTGTTTTTAAAATTACAATCTACAGAAAATTCTCTGACAAAAAAGGTTTTTCCACCTAGTAAAGTGTTTAATTTCACGATTAATTCAGTTTTATTTTTAGCTTGATTTATTAGACTATTCAGGTAATCAGTACTAACTAAAGTTTTATCTCTTGCAAGTACAATTTTCTTTTCTCTAAAATATACCATAGGTGCAGTATATACATTCAACGTAGGATTTTCATCATATTTTTTTCTCAAAACTAAGTCCGCAATATCAAAGTACATCCCTCCAGTCAATGATAGACTATTAAACATTGCTAACGTCCTCGGAAGAACCATAGGTGTCATACTACCAAGAAATGAATAGTAGAATTCACTTCCATCTTTTTTTAAAAATTTCAAACGTTTTTGAACTTCATGCCTTTCAACTTTAATATCTCTGTAGTTTATAAAGCTATTGCTAGCCTGAGATTTCAAATTATATATATCAAAAGACTCTTTATCAGGACGGCCATTAGCATTAAAACCGAAATCATATGGTATATCATAAATTTTATCAAAACCAAATTCTTCTTCAAATACTCCTTCTTCAAAGTTATCTTTATAACGATTAGTAAAGATTCCATATCCTTTATAAACATGGTTTATAAATAATTGATTCTGACTAAGTTGAGTAAAGAATGTATACGAATGTTCCAAGTTATAATTGATTTCTTGCGCTTTTTCAAATATCATTTGTATCATATTCTCACTTATAACATATTCATTTTCTTTACTTTCACAAATACTATTGATTATATAATTGATAAGAGGGTATTCATCTAAATTAAAAAATCCAGAGCGAAGTTCACCTAGATTAATATTTTTAAAAATATAATCAGACATTTGTGATAAAAATTGATCCAAATCTTGGAAATCAGCAAAATCCTTTCCAAATGGATAATAAATTCCCATAAATTCCCAAGCTAATTCTTCTACTTTTTTAGAAGCATCAAAGATAGAATAAAATTTACTTAATTGTTCCTTATTTTCAATAAAAATATTAAGAAGTTCCGTTTGATTTTTCGATATTTTTAAATTTGAAGTATATGTATCTATTGTAAGTACAGGGAAATTTAAAGTATCAATTTCAAGTAAATCACATAATGATTTAATTTGTTCTGAACATTGTAAAAAGAAATTGATATTGAATCTCTTATTCAAACTCTTTAGATTATCCTTTATTGATAATAATTTATTTAAGAGACTATCATTAGTAAACTCTATATAATCCATCCATTTAAAATTATTTCCAATGGAAATATCTTCATAAAGTAATATCCCACTGTCTAGAAGTTTAATAACTTCTAACTTAGTAAATAAACTCCTAAGTTCCTGATAACTAACTATTTTATATTTTAATAGATTGTCAATAGAGGAAATTTTCTTGATTTTTAACTCACGTTCTTGGCCCCTAAATATATTTGATAAATTATTATCAAGTAATACTTTAAAAATATAATATTCTGTATCCTCTGATATAATATAGTTTTGATTAACCAAGAATCGAAATTTAAATTTTTCTATGTTTTGTCTTAAAATCTCATAATAAATTCTATTTTCAAGATAACTATGAATTCTTATGACTACTTTATTTTTTGGATTTCTCAGTTGAATACTTTGATCACGATTATATGAAAAACATCCAACTTTACTGACAGTACCAACTCCTCCAGTTTTTAAAGTAAGTTGTGACAAGTAGTGATAAAGTGATATCCACTCTTTATTCTTAAGTCTCTTCTGTGAACCGTTTCTAATCTCATTAATTTTCTTAATGAGATACTCATTTCTAAAAAGTAGAAGATCTTTACTTTCAACTAACTTGGGTAAAGTTTTAATTTGAGAATGGAGCTCCTGTTCTAAGCTATCTTCTATTTCTTGAGCTAATAATTCATTCTTAGCCCTCCTATTATTATACTCTTCACAAGCATAGCTTTTCATAGGAAGAGTATTTTTTATTTCTTTACTTTTTTTTAATTGTCGCTTTATTTTTAAATATTCTTTTGTAACAGTATAGGGAAGCTCTTCTTTTGAAATATAATCTTCAATAAAAGTAATTAGATTTTCTTTTAATAAATTGAGAGCGATCTGATTACTTTTATATTCTTCAATCAAACTATTTATATTATTATTAAAAAAATTCTCTAATAAAACATTTGTGGATTTATCATTTTTCCTGTAGAAAATTTCCATCAGCATTCCTCCAATATATATTTGTATAACTTGAGTGAAGAGTTGATAAACTTTAAATTAGGCTTATAATCACTTGTATGAGTTCGAGATGTTTTAAATTTTAAATAGCTGCCTAAAAATAAATAACATACATCATTCGAAATTTGATCATAATAGCAAAAATCATCTGAAGTAAAACTATCTGGAATCTCTAGAGTCAGAAACATAGAATTGTTCTTTAATTTTTGGTACAAGCTATGACTATTTTGTATGCGCCAATGGTAATTTAAATTTTGCACTTCCATAGATTTAACGATATTAACTCTATTTAACTCGTTTGAAAATTGTTTAAATAACTTTTCTAACTCAAAAATATCATTTAAATTAGACCTTAAAGATAAACTAAAAGTTAAATTAGTTGCCTGAGATCCAATTTGACTGTCCACTGTAAATTCACCAATAGACATATTGATATTTTTATTATTGTTATTAAAAGCTACTATTTTTGCATATAATATATCCCAAACTGATAGAAATTCTTGAATATTGTCTGAATTTCTATCTTTCTCATAAAAACTAATCCTTAACTTATTTGTAATATTATTTGTTAGAGTCTCTCCAGATTTTATTGCTATACTTTCAACGGGAATTTCTGGAGCATTATGTAAACCAAACATTTTATCAATTAAAATGTTTTTTCTTTTTAATATATTAACCAGTGTTAATCCTCCGTTTCCAATTTCTTCTGAGCTTTGATATATAAATAATATTCTTTTTGAGGTCTTTCGCTTACTTAAATAAGCCATAAATTGTAATAAAGAACTCATGTGTAAATCATGTCCACAACCATGGAAAACATTCCCATTAGATAAGCATAACGCATCTAGTTCGGCTCTAAAACCTAAATCGTAATGTTTATTTTCTCCCAATACATTACTATAAATCAACCCTTCTTTTCCTTCATATATAATCTCATATCCTCCAATATTATTGACAATTCGTGAAATTATCTCCCTTGTTTGCACCTCTTGAGAAGATAATTCAGGTGTCTGATGAAGCAAATCATATATTTTTTTACCGTACTCGAACAAATCCATAACTACTCCACTCCTTATACTATACTAATGGTAGCTCCTCACTTAACACTACATTACTATCTTTATTTAAAATTAATTTTCTATTGTGTAAAGGAGATAATGATAGCAAATAGTTACTTATTCTTTCAATAATCATTCCCGCAATCAACTCTTCTCGAAAACTATTAATATTTAATAATGCACTTTCAGTAAAAACTGTTTCAATATCGGTATTAAATAAAATCTCCTTTAAGTTATATTCTAGAAGATGGGATTTCTTAATAAACGGCCCTACGGAATTAATTACACCTGTCTGTACAAAATATAAATAGTCATAAGTACGTAGATAGTCTACAATCTCTATTAAATTATCTTCTTTAATAGAATCTAAAATAACTATCGCTTCCTTTTTACCAAATTTATTTTTTAATACAGTTTGTCTGGATATACTTTTTCCCGAAATTGATACTCTCTCCAACTGTGTATCTTGTAACCATTTAAATAGATGAACACTAAAATCTACTGCATTTCTTTCAGCTTGTGAGATTTCATGAATATTTTTCTTTAATTGATTTAAAAACTTATATTCAGTATCTGATACAGTTAGTTTCTGGTGAAATAATATCTCTAGTTTATTAAATAGAATCTTCTTACTATCTTCATTAAAAGAATTAGTAATTGCACACCTAAACAAAATTTTATCTAACAACCGATTTTTAATAATTAAAGTGTCACCGCCAGTAATTAATACCTCAAAAAAAGGATTGATTTTTTCTTTAACCATTTAAAACGCCACTCCATAAATAACAATATCATCTTGACTGTCTGACAATCCAATTGCTTCCTTAGTCACATCTGACAATATTCCCCCATTAGGTAGGGATTTTTTCCCCATTGCTGTAGAAACTAATTGAAGATTTTGACCTATATGACCAGCTTCAATCATCGCTAATTGCCTAGAATAATACTTATATTTCTTGAAACTATGTTTTAAATTCATATCTAAAACAATAGCAAAAGAAAGTTTTTTGGTTTCTTCGCTAATTTCCTTATTAAAATGAGAAATAGCAAAAATCTCCTCAAATTTAAAATTCACTTGATCTATTTCGCTAATCATCCCTAAATCTGCATGTATTTTATAGGAGTGATTTTTTTTAAAATATCCCATATCCTTATTAACAATAATAAATATCTTTATTGGATATTGTGCTCCTCCCGAAGGATAACTCCTTAGTGGTATATATTCATCTTTATAGACCTTATTTCTACGTCCATCACTAATTGCTTTATTAATAAGAAATAAAAGTTCCTCCTCTGACCACTCACTGTCTAAATGTTCTACTGGAGTTGATCTTCGAGCTTCAAGAGAAAATGTTAAACTATCCTTAATTTCAATTCTTGAACCATCAATATTCCAAAAACTTTTTGTCAAATTTGTCGAATCTTCCTGCGGTAATGATTTTTCAAACTTCAAATTTAAATTACCAGTAGGAGCAAAATTCATTAACCATCCACTAAAATTCTGTGCATCTCTAAGATTTTGTCTCACCAGATATTTATAATCATGTTTTTTATTTATATAATATTTTTTATTCAAAATCATAATTTACTTTTCCTTCTAAGAAGCTATAACATGCTAGTTCCGTCGAAATATTTACACCTAGACGATTAGCAAACATATGAAGATGTGAAAATAATACACTATCAGCATAATCGTGATCAAAGTTGAAAATAACGCTGTATAAATCACCTAATTTCTCAATAAATTCTTCCAATAATGGTTGTAGGTGCAACTCACTTGCCAACATATGAATTTTAGACATTTCTTGTTCATCAAGACTCTGTTCCACTCCAAGATTACGCCAGAATCGTCCTCCTAATGAATAAAACTTTCCAATAAATTCTTCACTTGGTAAGTTAGTTTTTGTAATTTCTGTTATAAAATAATAAAAAATAATAATCTTTTTAAGAGATGATAACTTTAAATTCAATAATTTATTTGTTAATTTTGATGAAATACAAAATAGCTTTTCACTATATCCAATTAAGTCCCACCCCCCATATCTATCTAGTTCAGGTTTATAGGGTATTTCTACTATTGACATATTTTCATACCAAGGCATTTGTTTGACATCAATTTTTTCCCCGTCAGTGAAGGTTTCTAAATAGTACTCTTCTTTGTTCAACTCAATATTTCTTATATATGGATACTGTTTAATAGTATTCTGAATCGCCATTTTAAGAATAACTTCAATTCTCTGAGATGCATTTTCTTGGATACGAACTCTCAGATGAGGACCTCCTTCCCAGTATCTAATAAAAAATAATTTTTCTTTTTCTTCATCATTCAAATGACTATAAATATACATAATTACCGAATCAAATACTGAATAGTCCCATAAAAACATATGATAGGATTTCCAATTTGTATTCATAACTTCTCTCCTATGGGAATGGATGGGGGCGTCGATTAAATTGACAGATAACATCTAAATTTAATAGTTTGCGTGATTTGTTAATGTTAGAAAGACTAATTCTAAGATTACCTGCTCCAAAAGTCATTGGTAAAAATTCTGGCATGATAGCTTTAACTACAAACAATTTATTGTCTGCCATTTCTTTTGAAGTTAAATTAGCGAAAATAATTCTCTTATAATCTTTAAGTGTTGTGTTCAGTAAATGATTCAAGATTTCTTCTTGACTATGATATTTTGCCAATAAATTGTTTTCTCTATCAGTAAATTTTTCAAAGTTCTTTACAAAATCAAATTCAAATGTATTTAATGGATTCGCATAGTAATCAATATGATCATCTATCGTTGAAATATTCTCTGGAATAGATGGTGCTTCTTCATGGTAATTCTCCTGTACCAAATAACCAACAGATACCTCCATCAGTGCCGCTTTAACTGCTTCATCAACACTGAATCCTGCACCTGCAGAAGTATAAGTTGAAATAGAAGTTCCCTCTTGCTTATTAGTAATTAGCCCCCAAACAACATATACATCTTCAAATACAGATATTTCAAATAAATTAATCCTTGCCCCCTTCTCACTTACTCTTTTAATAACACTCATTTCTTTAGTAGAAAGGTAATTCTCATAATTCTCTATTCTTCTTCCCGGTACATTCCCATACCAGGTCATTAAGAAACTGTGCCTTTCAATTAACTCTAATAATGCACAAATCATCGCTTCAGTATAAGTTGAACCCAGTGCCACCCCGTTAGAACTATCATTCATATCCCTAATATAGCCTTCACGACTTGGATTATTACCGTAATATACCAAATCTTCAGGAACATAAATTTCATTTCCGGTTCGAATATCCTGTGCTAAGGTCCAATATAGTTTTGAATCATTTGTTAATTGTGATCCTTCTTCTAACGTGATTTCATCTAATGGTAAAGTATAAAAATTATTTTTTAATTCATTATAGCTAAAACATTTTGTATTATTTTCAAAAGCGTAACAATAAAACTCAGATGCAAATCTTTCTACTGCTTCCAAACTAGCAATATGCTTTGCAGTTAAGAAATCAAATGACCTCCCGTATCCATAATTAAATTGATTATAACTTGGCGTTTTATATTCGTACGCTACACCTGTAAAGGGCGCTGCGGCTGGATCTAAATGATATCTCCCAAAAGTATGATAGGATAAAAATTTTTGTGCTGATTTACCAATATCTGATAACCTATTTACCCTAAAACTATCACTAGAATTAATCGTATTAACTTCCTTGCTAATTTTATCCAGTAGATTATTTGTATCCTTTAAGCTCAGGAACTCTTGCTTAATAAAATTAAAGCCATCTAATTTTTTTCCCTCATCAGAAAATAGACTAACATCATTGTCAAGTTCTGATTCATCAATATATTTATCATAGTTAGTTGAAGTATCTAAATAATCAAATTGACCATCATAATAGAATTTAAACCAATGATTAACTTTCAATGTTTTCAACACTTGAATAAAAAAGTTAATATCTGACAATAGATTATCATTTTGTTTAATCACAATTAATCCATTAGGGACCGAGAGAGCAAGAGTTTCTTGCTTTACCAATTCAGTAATTTCTTGCCAATTTAATACTTTATTATAATTTTTATATCTCATTACTTATTACCTTTTTATCTAATTATTAAGCAACTATATTGATCAAATAGTATAACTTCCTCAATTTTGAGTTCTTTTGAAGTTATACCCTCGATTTCTATATCTTTATGATCTTTAATTTTCTTAAACTGTTCAATATACTCTTCTTTCTCCTCCGGATTATCAAAGATTTTTGTACGATTCTTATGCCTAAAGATAATACAATTGTCAGTATTATCTGTATTTAAAAATTTTTTATATTTATCAAAATCTTTTTCATCAACAATAATATCTAACATTTCATATGGTAATATCAATCTTAAAAAATATTTGATGTAGATGTTCTGCAAATTTTTATCCATTAATACAATATTTTTGTAATTAATATTAAACAGAGGATATTGATCAGTCGACATATCCGTAATATTATTAAGACTCAATAGTGAACCAAAATTAAGCTCCAATTTTTCGATTAATACTTTTTTTTCGAGAAATGAATATGATTTATGAAAGTTGTTACTCCAACTAAATTTTTTTACATTAACATATTTTTTACTATTATTTCCCTTAATTGCTACTATTTTTTTATTTGGTAAGCTTTCAATATTGTTTACATTATTTACAGTAACAAGCTTAGCCCCATCTAATATCATCAATCTATTATCTTTTTTCTGCATTAACATATTTTTCACTCTCCCATCTAATGCTTTCCTTGATTTGTGTTTCCCAATTTATTCCAAAATATTTCTCAATTTGCTCCACAGCTAAAAATATTATACGGTTTCGCCTATTCATGCTAATCCCCAGTAATGGTAAAATTTTAAAGAAAATTCCCATTACTATTCTATAAAAATAAAAAAACGAATCTTTAGTGTATCTACGAAGTAATAGTTTATTATTAAATACTGTTTGATGAAATTTTGAATATTCAAGATTTACTGAACTATTTTTAAAA
The DNA here is from genome assembly GCF_001807785.1 of Streptococcus sp. HMSC10A01. Taxonomy (NCBI): domain Bacteria; kingdom Bacillati; phylum Bacillota; class Bacilli; order Lactobacillales; family Streptococcaceae; genus Streptococcus; species Streptococcus sp. HMSC10A01. Next base: position 250,619 of record NZ_KV790983.1, read on the forward strand.
AATGTATAAGGGTTTGGTAATACACTAAAATCTAACTCTTGTTGGTTTTCGGATAACATCTTAATCTCTTCCTGCAAAACATCATAGAGATTTTTAATGATGGTCACTTCCCTGTTTACAAAAATTTTATCTAAATTATCGACATGCGTGATTTTATTCTGTATTTTCAAAAATGTCTCATTACTTGCGATAGATTTTATTTGAGATAAATAATAAAGATAATTGGAATAGAAAGAAAGATACCCATGTGTAATCCCATCTTTATGTACAGAAGCAACAGTATCCAAAATCTGACAAATAAGGTAATCTTGTTCAGTAGTTTTACGATTCCAATATTCTGACTCTTGAATAAATTGTGCAATTGCCTCAAAAATTTTTGAATAAAAATTTAAAAATAATTTTTCGTTTTTGCACCAAGGAAAATCAATATTATAGTTATAGTTTTCAGATGAAATTTCACAAACATCAGCATCTGAAACCATATCAATTAAACTTATAGGCTTTTCGCTTATGAATGATAAAAAATTGTTCGATGCATTTTTTTCCAGCAAATAAACATTACTATTGAAAGCATTATTAAAATATTTTTTTTGAAAACTATTTATATCCATACTTGAATTAAAAATTACTTTATATTTTTTCATTGTTTTCCTTTCAACTCATTCAACAATCAAAATAAAGGGGAAGATAATTCCTCCCTCTACTTTGATTATGTTATGCACAACATGAAGATGAGCCACATGTACTTGTCACTTTACATGAACTGCTACCACTACTTGCTGCTGCTGACGACACCAAATCTGATTCGTCTAAATCTAAAATTGAGAGATCAAGTTGTGAAATTTCTTCCAATGCTGCTGCTTGTTCTTTGTCTAAATGTTTCATATTATTTCCTTCCAATCACTATGTATTATTCTTTATTTTTTCTGTAACAAATCTTTAGCTATACATTTTAACCATCTCCTTTATTCTATTTACCAGCTCCAACTGACAAATAAATTATAAAATATTTACTCAATAAAATTTATTTTTTTCATAACTTGTTCAAGAAAAATCATTATGCCAAGGAAATATTATTATAAATCCAGATTATGATAGAAAAGCGACTGTTTTTGATAAATTATCTAATATTATTTGAAAATTGTTATTATATCTTTATCAAATAAAAAAGAGGTGTAGCTCATGAATTGGTGGAAAATCTTTGGAAGTCACTAAAAAATATAAAAAAACTACAGATAACTAAATCTGTAGTTTTTTTTGTATTTCTATTGTCTGTCTAAACACATATGAAAAACTTTGAGTTCTAATAGATGCACTAGGATACTTATCTAAAATTTGTGTCACTTTATATAACCCTATCCCTCGTTCTTCACCTTTTGTTGAAAAACCATTTTTAAAAATATTATTCCTATTTACACTTTCCTCCCTTGTCTTATTTTCAACTATAAAATAAAATCTATCATTATGAGAAAAAATAGCAATGTTAATTTCCGGATCTTTTGATAATAATGTTGCTTCTATGGCATTATCTAAAAGAATTGAAATAATTGTAATAAAATCTAGCAATTCAAATGAATATAAATCTTGCCTACCATCCACCTCTATAGCAATTTCAACCCCCTTATTATAAGCCTCAAGTAATTTTGCTGATAAGACACTTTTTAGGGCAGTGTTTTCAATTTTGGAAAGATTAGCAATATCGTATTTTCTATCCGAAAAATCTTTTACGGTTTTTGATAAAACTGTATCATATACATTCTGAATAGATGCTATATCGTTTAACTCAATACCTGATTTTATACTTGTAATAATGTTTATATAGTCATGCCTAAATAATCGTATCTCCTCATATAAGGACTCAATATGACTACTATATTTTTCTAAGTTCTGAACTTGGTTATCTTTCTGCTCTTTCAACTCTCTATCAATCTCATCAGTGATCTTAGAATGCAAAAAAATTAGCATAATCAGAAAGTAAATAACGTATATCCCTACTAAATTCTCTCTTAATTTAAGTGCATTTGGAATCACGTCTGTAAAAATAGAAAAAATTTGAAGCAATATAAAATAAAATGCCATTGAAATATCAAATGTTAACAAATAATATTTTAATTGATTTTTAGAAAACCCAATTTGCAAATTTTTAAAGTCGATCTGGATAGTTTTGGTCAAATAATAAAATGTTGGGAATATTAACAGTTCAATCAATAGTGATAATACCGGAAATTTATTTGTAATATTTATTGATACACCAAACATCGGTAATAAATCAAATGCAATAACCCTACTAAATAAACTTTCGACAACTACTGGATATAGACCAAAAAATACAGCTAATGTTCGATTACTAAATTTATTTTTATATAATGAGTAAATTAACCAAAATAATAATGAAGAAAAATATCCTATTGGTGGAACAATATAAAATAATACTCTAAAAATGATTGGTAATAGAAAATAAAGATAAAAACGTACCTTGTCCCCTGTAATTTGTTGATATAGCATTAAAACTACGATAGTATGAACAACAAATGTTATTTCTTCAAGCAAAAAATTATTGATATACAAAGTTAAAACCTTTTAAAAATCTAACCTTTCCTTGAGTTTCTTTAATTTAGTCTTAGAAACTAAGCAACTTTCTCCATTTTCAAATAGAATTAGCTTGTTTTCCTTATCAATCTTACTAATGTTTTCAGGATTTACGACAAATGACTTGTGACATCTGTATAACCTATTATCCGTTTTTTCAATCTCAGAAATTCCAGCATAAAATTCTAATCTTTCATCTATCGTATGCATAATAACCTTATGCACAGTAGGCGATGTTTCAAAATAAAGAATTTTATTAAATGGAACTTGGACACGAGATAGTGATGTTTCGAATTTAAAAGAATCATGAGCAACAGTACTTCCATTTTTTTCCAATGTATATTCAATCGCTGATTTTACTCTTTCATAAAAATGAAGATCACCAAGTGCCTTATCAATAAAATCCAAAGCACTAACTTTATATCTAAATGTTAATGGCATAAACTCAGAATGGGTAGTCACAAAGACAATAGTTGCATTGGGATCGAGCTTTCTAATTTGATAAGCAAGCTCCAATCCTTTTTTCTCTTCATCCTTGATCTCAATATCTAAAAAAAATAACTGATGAGAGCCTCTCTCAGTTATCTCTGCTAATAATTGAGATGGCCTTCCAAAAATATCAAACTTATTAATTTTTAAATTTTCATCTTTTATCACCTTATAAATAATAGTCTCTATGCGAGACTGTTGTAGTAATTCGTCTTCCAAAACATAAATGTTAAGCATCTTTATTCCCTCCAACTATATAAATAGGCGTTTACATTATGACAATATACTGACCAATTATGATAATACGATATTTTATTTTTAATTTATTTTATCATAATTATAAAACAATAGAATGAGAGGCAAAAAATATTTTCTGTCTAAAAATAATTAAATTGATAATTAAAATCAACAATTTATGTAAAAAATATTCATTAAAATATCAAATATTGCCTAACAAAAAAGCTATTAAAGTATTTAAGGATACAAATAATAGCTTATATTTTATCATAATTCTCTCCCAAAATACAGTGGATACTAAAATAGGTAGAATAAAGAACACTAACACTACTGATTATAAATCAATCATTCTTCTTACCAAGAAAATAAAGTACGAGAAACTCTTTTCTGGCCATTTAGAATTATATGGTGCAATTGATTTAGCAGAAGATCTAGATGTATTAATGAAAGAAATTAACGAATACCTAACTGAGTGGTTAAAATTCACAACTAAAAGCTTATAAGTAACATCAAAATAACAAAAAATTTGACTCCATTAATTAAGATTTCATCTGATAAATGGAGTCTTTTATTATACATAATGGTTTAACCATTTAGTTAGAATTTCAAGGTAATTAGGAACTACGTAAATTATAGTATCGAACCAGTCTGACGAAGATACCCTGAACTGTAGTTTCGCTTGAGGAAATTTCTGAAGCACTCACTCATAGTGATACGATTACAACTAAGACTTATGTCAACACTTCAAACGTAATCCCAATGGCTGTTGGAGAAATTGCCTTTCGTAATCTTAAGAAGTAATGGTGTGAATTTTGCTAAAAATCATCAAAAAAATACTCCATGGTGTGAACCATGAAGTGTTTCG
>NZ_KV790983.1:254818-433122 GCF_001807785.1 Streptococcus sp. HMSC10A01
TGAAGTGTTTCGAAACGTTGATATAATCGTATTGATTAACGTTTTGAGGCAACTGACTCTGTCAGTTTGCAGCCACATTTGTAAGCAACTAAAGTCGCAACAACTGTGTCAATTGCACCAATTTAGTATAGAAATATAAAAAAGAACACCAAGAAAGGTGCTCTTTGTAAGTATAGTAATTCTTTCAAATTAACGTTTACTAAATTGTGAAGCTTTACGAGCTTTCTTAAGACCTGGTTGGGGCACCACTTATTTTATCCAATTTCAAAATGCTTTAAAATCAACGTTTTCATAAGTTTCTAAAAATTCAAATTTCAATAAAGTTCAATCACTTTCATTTAAATAAGGTAAACTTTCATTAAAAATAAGATAAAATCGAACCAGAATATCAAAAGTTTACCTTATTTGGTTTTTACAGAAGTTAAGTAAGCATTCAATACGAATCAATACATAAGAAAAACGCTGATTTCAAGCGTTTTTTCTTTTTGCCAAATGCGATATATTGCACTGTATTTCAATTCAAACTCTACCTTTTTTGAAATAAGAATAATGATTCAGATATTTAAAAAAAGAGGAACTTTAGTGTGAAGCTCCTCTTTTTTATTTGTTCTTTTACTTATAAATCGTATGACCTGGTTTGGAAAGTATGAGTTTCAGTTGGACTAAAAACAGCGTAATATCAAGGATTTTCTGAACAATATCTACTTTTTAATTTCATAAAATCTGAATCAATATTTTTAAAATAGGGGAATAGTTTAGGTCTCTAAGCATTAAAATAATACACCTAACTTTGGTCACCGTTTTTTAGTTATTCACTCTTTTTTCGGATAGTGTTTTTAAAGTTATGATGTAAAATGCCGCAATTAAAATACTATACATCATAATCGGAGGATAGAGAATTAAGGATAGAATCAATCCCACTCCTTTAATTATTAAGTCAGGTATCAATAACTTCCTATATTGTGCGGTAGCTTCAAGTATTTCTTTCTGATCTATATTGGGTTTATCAATTACTTTATGTAAAAACCAGTTTGCTACCGTTGAAACAATAACGATCAGTCCATAAAAGAGCTGTGCCCTATGCTACTAACTATTCCAGTAGCATAGGGCATAAATGAAACAAAAAATAAAAGATACAAATTCTTTCAAATTTCTCCCTTTTCAACTTGGCTAACTTGACCTGCATTACCTAGGTCGCTTTGCTTTAAATTATACTTTTTTCTTAAACATTTGATACGAGCAGGTATTTCTTGTGAGTAATTTTCATCAAAAAATTTCATATATAATCTCCCTATAATCATGGAAAAGTAGTAAAAATAGTTGTTATCCTAGTTGATTAAAAAAATCTCTGATTTCCTCATCTTTTATAAAATAATATATAATTTTCCCCTCTCTTCTAGTGTCCAAGATGTTTTGATTGGCTAGTTTACGAAGATGGTGGGAGGCAGATGCCATACTGAGATTTAATAAACAGGCTATATCGCAGACACAGAGTTCTTCGACGGCAAGGAGATAAAAGATGATATTTATCTGTTTATTATCGGTAAATTTTGATAAAATGCGAAGTGATTTTTGGACTTTTTCCTTTTCAAGGTAGTTCGTTGCGGTTGTAACATTTTGTTGATTAATAACATCCACTTGACAGATACTATCTTTTTTCATATTTTTTTCTCCTAGCCTAACACAGCCCATAGCATGTCAAAGCTGTTGTTTTCAATCAGGATATACATCCCCAATCCTAAATAGACAACGGCAATAAACCATCTGCTATATTTTTCCAAAGTTTCTCCAACAGAAGGGACTTGTGCTAATTTTTGGGCAGAAAAAACCAAGAGATAAATCATGACTAGAAAAGTAAGTAAAGTCACTATCAAATTCGCTAAATTTAAGGTGGTAAAATATGGGACAAAGACACCAATATTGTCAGCGCCACAACTTGCAAAAGTAATCATAGCGACTAGAAAAATCAGGTTTTTATTGTCTTTTCGCAAACCATCTTTTGCAATAGCTTCTCCATCAGAATCTCCTAAAAGCAAAACTTTGAGGCCTAGGAAAATTGGAATCAAACCGAGTAAACCTAAAATCTCTTTACTAGGAATATAATTTAAGACAAATGCAAAAAGCAAACTTAGGAATATTAGACTAACAGAGCCTAGAAATTGTCCTAAATAGATGTTAATGATGTCCTTTCTGCTTTTTCTTTTGGCAAAAAATAACATTAGGATAATAAGTAAGTCTACGGCTGTCCCAGAATACAGGATTATTGAAGTAACAATATTTTGAATCATAAAACACCTCATTCAAATATATTTTTGAATGTATTCTAACATTAACCTTTGTAGATGTCAACTTAAAATCCACCAATTAATAATTGCATGTCAATATTTGTATTGTGAAACTAGTTTCAGAAATATATAGTCTTAAAGTATGTCCACTGCCAATGGTTTTTTCAATATTTAAAAGGAGAGAACCAATTTGGTCCTCTCCAGGGTATAATTTTCCACCAACCCACTACAGTTGACAAAGAGCCGTTATTCTCAAATGAGACAACTCCTTTTAGTTTTTATAACCTCAGCTTCTCGGTCTCTTACCTACTTTTAATAGAAAGACTACGAAGGACGATTCTTAAAGTAGTCAGATTGTGCAATATCGAAAGATTAGATGGGCTTAACCAATTTAACAACCCAAATCCAATTAAACTTCCATTTATTACAACTGTTTCTTGAATATTTCTTTGAATTAATTTCTGCAACGATTCAGATAAAGAATTCAATTCCTCGAAGAAATCTAAACGATTATCTAATAATAAAATATCACTCATCTGCTTAGAAATATCAGCACTTTCATTCATCACAACCCCAATATCTGCAAGCGTCAAGGCAGCAGAGTCGTTTAACCCGTCTCCAACCATCAAAATAGTTCGGCCAGCTTTCTGTAATTCCTGAACCAACTGAAACTTACCATCTGGTTTTAAATCAGTATAAACGTTGTCAAATGGCAGATCTTTAACCAACTCTTCTGTTCTAGCCAACGTATCACCAGTTGCCAGAATCAGTTTTTTCCCTTGGCGCTTTAGCTTTTTCAATGCAACTTTCGCCTCGCTTCTCAAGGGAGTGTGGATACAAAACATCCCAATTAATTCTTTCTTATAAGCCAAAAACAATAAATTGTAATGAGTCTTATATTGCTCAATCAAGGCCAGCTGCTCAGAACTAATTCTTACCTGTTCGTCTTGCATTAGTACATAATTTCCAATGACAACCGATTGACCATCAATTTGCGATTTAATCCCTTTGCTTGCAACATACTGAAGCTTGCCATGCATTTCTTCGTGTTCAATGCCTTCAATTTCAGCTTGTTTAACAATTGCATTGGCAATAGGATGATAGATATGTTCCTCCAAACATGCACTTATTCTTAAAATATCTTTCTCAGTATAATCTCCGAAAGGAAGAACCTTTTCAACCAAAGGATAACTCGTCGTGATGGTACCCGTTTTATCAAACAAGAAAGTATCCACTTCCAGATATTTTTCTAATACATCACCATCTTTAATAACCATTTCTCGATTTAGACCTTCCTTTATGGCCGTAAGGTAGGCTACAGGTGTGGATATTTTTAGAGCACATGAAAAATCCACCAATAAAAAGGAAATGGCTTTTGAAAACGAACCTGTTAACAGATAAGTCAAACCAGCACCTAAGAAGTTATATTTTACAACCTTGTCTGCCATCCTAATAAAATGACGTTGTTTTGTCTTCTTACTCTCTTCAGATTTTTTCATCAGATTGATGAGTTGCAAAATACGACTGTTTATCTGATTATCAGTCACACGAATTCTTAACTCTCCTGTTTCCAAAACAGTATTCGCACATACAGAATCTCCCTCTTTCTTTTCAACAGGGAAGCTCTCTCCAGTCAAGGAACTCTCATTGACCATGCCTAATCCTGAAACCACTTGGCCGTCAAACAAGATTTCATTACCTTGGGAGACAACTAATACATCACCTACTTGAACATCAGAACTCTTGATGCTGATGACCATGTCTCCCCGCACTAAGAAAACATCACTTTCTTTAGCAAGAAGGCTTTGTTCCAAATCTGTTGCTGTTTTTTTTAAAGACCACTGATCCAGATGATTACCCAAATCAAGCATAAACATGATGTTGCTAGCTGTCTTGGATTGGTTCATAAACAAGGACAACAAAATGGCCGAACAGTCCAAGACCTCCATGGTTAGTTCCTTGCGCGCTAAAGTTTGATAGGCTTCTTTGACATAACCCAAAGCCTGATAACAAGTCCAAATATAACGAATAGGGTAGGGTACAAAACTTCGAAACAGCAAACGCTTAATCGCTGCACCCGATACAATTGAATAAGCACTCTCTTCTCTACGAATGGGAAGAGTCATCAAGTCCGAAACTTTCCCCTTGTCAATTTTTTTTAAAAAGGCCTCTGCATTTTCTAATACAGAGAAGCCTTCTTTCATACGTAGAGTAAAGTGCTGCTGATCCATATAAAACTGAATAGAGTCGATCCCTTTTTCATCTTTAGCCAAGGAACGAAGATAATCTTGAATATCCAAGGTCAGTGAAAACGAGGACGATAATCGGATATGTTGATATCCTCTGTGTAGCACTTTAAAAGACATATTATTCACCTGTCAGGCTATCTAATTGTTCTTCTTTCTTTTCCTGTTCGTATAAATATTTAGCGTCTTGTAAAACATCATCACCGTGTTGTTTTACAACAGAAACAGATGCATCCAGTCCATCTTTCAATTTGTAAGCTTTAGCCAAGGCCTTAGAATAGCCTTTCTTAGCTTCTTTACTTGCTAAGACTTTCAAGCCAAGCGTCCCAAATGCTACCCCTCCTAAGAAGAGAGATGATTTTTTCGCAACTTTTGCGACGTTTAATACTTCTTTTAACATGTTTATTTCCTCCTTGTAACTATTGTAGCGAAAAATGACAGCAAAAGCAATTGCTGATATCTGATATATAGATAAAATTCTCTATACTGATATTTAATTATATTATGATGAAAACAATATACTTTATTTTTTGATACTGTAAATAATTATGTGTAAACACTTAAGTAGAGTTACGGAGTGTTAATTAAATAAGCTTTCAAGTGTATCAGAACATTGACCAAACCCTTTATGGATTCGTTGACTTTGCTTGAAATTATAATCTTCAAACAACGTAACTAAGTAACGTTCCAGAGCCTCCTCATTAGGAAAAAGAACCTTCTTTTTCGTTTGATGTTTGATTTCTTTGTTAAGAGACTCAATGAGGTTTGTCGAATACATGCTGTGCCAAATCTGGTAGGGAAACTGATAAAAAGTTAAAAGATTATCCGTCTTCTCCAGACTTTCCATGACTTTCCTATACTTTGGTTTCCATTCGGCGAGAAAGTCCTCTAAAGCTTGTCCTGCCATTTCTAAATTTTCAGCACGATAAATCATTATAAATTGCCCCAGAATAACCGCTCTATCTGCTCGTTTCACTTTACTAGCTAGATTTCGACTAATATGAATTAAGCAACATTGTTGTTTAGCTAATGGGTGAGCCTGACTGATAATCTGCTCAAGCCCCTTAAAGCCATCTGTAACTACAAGAGAAATCTGTTGGATTCCTTGGTTTTGAAGCTTGTCTAACAGGGTGGACCAAGAAGCATTGTTTTCTTGAGGCAACTGTGCATAGCATATCTCTATGCGACTAAAGTCGCTAGAGCTATCCTAATTGCGCACCGCCAGTTCTCATAGAAAAAAACACCTTGCAAGATGCAAAGTGTTTTCGTTTGTATTCTGCTGTCCAGTAACGAATTAACGTTTACTAAATTGTGATGCTTTACGGGCCTTTTTCAAGCCTGGTTTGGAAAGTATGAATTTCAGTTGGACTAAAAACAGCGTAATATCAAGACTTTTCTCCGCTTTTATAAAAGCGTTTTTCCAATCAAATTCAACTAATTTTATCTAAATGGTGTGGATTTTACCCCCAAAATTACAGAGAATGGAGCTGATAAACACTAAACGTTCACACCATTAGTTAAATGATTTTTTTCATCATTTTTCTTAGATGATAGAACTTCTAATTTATTTCTTATTCAAGCAAAAACAACCTGCTATAAGTAAGAAAGAGGAAGATACAAGAAAAACACGGCGTAAAAACCGATTCAGTTCATTGTCCTCAATCCTTGTCTGCTTCATTTTCTTTTACGAGATCGTTTTGTGAATCTTTTTCAGAGAGTTTTTGATCAATATACTTGTCAATGTTTTCATAAAATTCCTTGGTCGCTTCACTATCTAATGTTGGCGAGTTCTGAACTTGATTCACTTTCAATTGAACAGATTGAATACCGTAAGAGGCTTGTTTTTGGTGGAGTGTTTCTAATTCTTCTTCTGAAATCGGATCTCCAACAACCGTCAAGACCAATTCATTGTTACTTGACTTGTAGACTTGATTAATAACCGTATAATTGGCGAACTCTTTTCCTACAAACTGTTTGATCCCTTCTTTGCGCGCTTGTTCTATTGTCAGAGTAACTGCCGAATAGCTAGCTGGAAGAATCAACAATACAATCAAAGAAATCAAGCCAATTCTCATTTTAATGCTCAGCTCTTTAAATGAAGTTAAAGGAGATTTTCTCATCAAAATTCTTGTTCCAACAATGTTGGCTAGCATGATAAAGACACAGTTGATCAAGAAAAGATAGAGAGCCCCCAATAAAAATCGTACATTCCCATTAGCTAAACCATAGCCAGCAGTACAGATAGGCGGCATCAAAGCTGTAGCAATGGCTACTCCTGGCACGATATTGTTTGCTTCTTTTTTCCTTGAACCGATCACACCAGCAATCCCACCAGCAATAGCAATGAGAACATCCCAAATGGTTGGAGAGGTTCGTGCGATCAACTCGCTACTTGCATAAGACAAGGGAGAAATCCAGAAATACAGAGTCGAGACAAGCAAACTGACCAACACTTGAGTCAATAAAACCTCTAGAGATTGCTTGATTAAACGCGTATCAAAAATAGCTAAACCGAATCCCAGTCCAACAATCGGTGTCATGAGAGGTGAAATTCACATGGCTCCAATAATAACAGCTGTTGAATTCATATTTAGACCGATAGAGGCAATAAAAATTGCACACATCAAAATCGCTGTATCTCTCAATCGAACATGAAGGTCATCGTATAATTTCTCACGGTATTCCCGTGTTGAATAATTGGCAGTCATTTGTCCTCTCCTCTTTCCTTATTTAAATCGGTATAATAATTAATAATAACAGCTGATAAACAGCCAAAAAATATGAGCCCATAAATCGTCAAGAAGACACTGGTAATCCTTCCAATCAAGGTCACAGCTAGGAGATCCCCGTAGCCGACAGTCGTCGAAGTCACAAAAGCATACCAAAGACCGTCTCCGTAATTTGTGATAGCAGGTTCAACTAGGAAAAGCACGCCTCCTGACCCAAAAACAAAGGTCACAAAACTCAGAGCAAACCGAGTAAAACCCGTAACCTGTATAATATGCCATAACATTTTTAAACGTCTCATTTGTTCTCCTTATTCATCCTAGCTCCTGACCGAGCCGTTTTTTCCAATAATCAAAGTGAAGATAGGACATGATCTCCATCAGAGAAAGATAGACAAACTGATAGATCTGATTTAAGCTGATTATCAACTGATATTGTTTGAAAAATGACTGGAAGAAAGACCAGATATGACTGTCTTGAATCAGTCCCTTCTTAACATCAGACAGGATATTAGCTAAAGCTCCCAAGGACTGAAACGGTAAATCCTTGACATTTATATAGATCCGGTCCACCACATCATTCAGACTGGTATCTTGGATGGCATGAAATTCTCCAAAGAGAACTCCTGCCGCTCCAAGAGTAGAAACAAATTCCACCAAATAATTTCTGAGGAAATTTTCTCAACCTTTTCCCATAATGTGTTTAGTGCCATCCATAACGATCCCAACCAGAAAAAGGAAAGAAAACAAGCAAAGAAATTTTGCCGTAAATCCCAAAAAGCTTCAAGACTTGGTGTTGTTGGTTTTTCTAACTCTAAAATCAAGATGGTCATAATAATTGCTAGAACAGCATCTGTCAATACAATTAATCTGTCTTTCTTCATCGGATTGCATCCCCTTTCTTTTTTGTAACATTCTATCTTATCGCATAATATTGGATATTCTTTCATAATCCGACTACAAACAAAAATAAACCAAAAAGTCTGTCCCTATTATGCTATATTTAACTCTAGAAGTATTCATCCATCTAATTAATAAATATATCATATTTCACAATAAATGAATACTATCAAAGATTCATCCCCTTTCACTTCATCATTTAGTGTTGCTTAGATTTATCAAAAACAACCAAATTTGTATTAATTTCAAGTATCACCTAGTTACAAAAATTTGGGGTGAACAGAAAAAGCATCCCGTATTTTTGATACGAAATGCTTTCAATAAGTTTAAATAAGTTTTAACGTTTACTAAATTGTGATGCTTTACGAGCTTTTTTCAAGCCTGGTTTGAAAAAAATATGTTTTGATAAAATTCAAAAGCCTTTAAAATTAGCGTTTTCACGAGTTTGCAATATAAATTATTTTATCTAATTTCAAGTAATTGTACTTGAATGGTGTGAATTTTAACCTAAAAATCACTGAATTGAGCTAACTAATATCTAAAATTCACACCATTGAATAATCTAATTTTTATTATGTTTTTTTGTAGAATACTCCCTTTATTTTTTCGTATAGAAAACAAATGAGAAAGACACTTGAGTATAAAACAAGCGTCTTTTCTATTATTCTAAAAACTAACTATGATGGAAATCTATTCCTATTCCTCCCCTTGCTTTCCCATTCGTTCTACCAATCCTGCAATTAAAAGAGGGATAATTGCAAAAAAGATTGTACCTCTTTCTCCCCAAATTAGCAATCCAACTGCCAATATAATTGAAATTATTGCTAAAGCAACAGCTACTTGATGATATATTTTTTTACTCATAACAATTAAACTCCTATCTATTAAATGTACTAGAGTATATTTTGGTTGATATTATCATAGAAACAACCGTTATTGTCATAATTAAGATACAGCTTGCAATTATTAGTAGAATAGCATTAGTATTGCTAATCCAAGAAATAAATACTAGACCAAAAGCTGTTTTCTGCAAAATGTAAACTGCTCCCATAATGAATACCAAAACCAGTATATTTACGACTGTGCTTCCAAATGTACCAAAGGCATAAACCGACGGAAGTAAGAATACTACATACATAATGCCAATCAATAAGCCAGCTATTGATATGAATATATGTATTTGTATACTGAATTGTTGAAAAATTAGAGCGGTTATAAGACTCAAAATCAGAGTTATAAAACTAACAAATATTATTAGAGAGATACAAAAAATGTACCTAGCTAGAACTATCGTTTTTTTGGAAATTGGGAAAACACCAACAAACCTGTTCCAACCACTTTCATAGTCAGAAACTAATAGACTGGTTGGTATAGATGCCAAGCCAATTGGTCCCATTATTGATAAAAAAATTGCTCCAGACTCTCTACCAAAAATTGTTATTAACAATAACGCACAGACAATTAACAATCTATTCGTCACACTTACTTTATTCAAAATAAGTTGAAAATCTTTATAGAGTAGTCCCTTCATCTATCCTCACTCCCTTTGCTAGAAATAATAATATTTCTTCTAATGTAGCATAGTCTTCACTATCAACTTCATTTTGTGATACGTCAACTAAATATTGAATAATGTTATCTTGTGACAACTTATATTTGATGTTTTTCAATGGCAAATGTGCTATTTCGGTTTTAATAGCGTAACGGTTAAGTAACTCACTCCTCTCGCCCTTTAGTAGAATTTTCCCATTTTCAATAAAAATAAAATAATCAGCGACTTGTTCCAAATCACTTAAAATATGCGAAGACAATAGTACAGTCATTCTATTATTATCTACATATTTTTTTAGTATAGTTAAAATCTCTTTTCTTACAATAGGGTCAAGCCCGCTTGTTGCTTCGTCAGCAATCAAAAGTTTAGGATGATGGGATAATGTGGCAGCAAAGTTTAGTTTTACAACCATTCCCCTTGAAAAATCTCCAATAGCTTTGTTAATAGGTAAGGCAAATTTATCAATTAAGCTGTAATAAAGTTCTTTATCCCAACTTGGATAAATCATTTTTAGCATTTTTTCAATTTGTTGAATTGAAAACGAATTTGGAAAATAATTTTGTTCTAAAATCACTCCTAGGTTAAGTTTTATTTGATATTCATCTTTATCAGAATCCAAACCTAAAATTTTCATATTACATGAGTCACTTTTTATTTGATTTAACAACAAATTCAGAAAAGTTGATTTTCCTGAACCATTTTCACCAATCAATCCAACAATACTTCCTTCTTGGATTTTTAAATTATTGATTTGTAATTGAAAATCTGTATACCGCTTGCTTAAGTTTAGCACTTCTAATACTGGTTTTGTATTCATTTTTTACACCTCGCTAAGATTGCAATAGCATATACACAACCGTTAAGCTATTTCCAATTAGAATTACCAACGTCAATAGAGTATTAACTTTTTTAGATACATTGGCCTTTTTTAATTCAATAAATAATAATAAAGCTACTAAAACATAATTACCTAAACTCATTAGTAAAGTAAATAAATTTGTTATTGTGATAAATAGACTTGTTATCACAGAGATAGCACCTGTTATTGAATAAGATAATAGATAAATAAAATACAATGTATTTTTAAAATCATAGTTATCTATGTTTATGTCAGAAAATCTTATTATTATCTTCTTAATTATAAAATAGGTTATATTGGTATTTAAAATTAATACACCAGCTGTAATTACTAGTGAAATCACTATAAATAATAGTGTATTGAATAAGTTAAAGTGTATATTGTATTTTATTTGAAAGGTTTTTTCAGAAATAAAAATACTTCTAAGGATAAAGATAAATAATGAAATTGTAAATACAATGGGTAATTTATGCTTTTTATCCATTTTATTTCTCCTTAACTAATGAAATTAATCATGAAAGGGGTTATAAAGGTTTCAACCCCTGCCGCTAAAGCTAACAATAGGAAAGAGACTATAAAACGTTTAGTCACTTTTTTCTTATCTTGGTTCTGATTCCTCATATTCATTATAGTATCTGATAAATATACATAAGAGCCTATTTCAATCAATCCATGTGGTAAAACTAGCAATAAATATGTTATTGACGAAAAGGAAGACAACAAAAGTCCCAAGATTACTCCATTAATTATAAAGAAAATATAGATAATTGATTCACCAAAGATATATGCTAATAATAACCAAATACTAGCAATTGAATTTTTTAAAAGTATTTGGATAAAATCTTCAAAGCCAAAAGCTACATTATAGTTTGAAATTACTTGCTTTTCAGAAGAAGTGGAAAAATAAAATACTATAAGAGCGGTTAATAAATAGGTCAAAATTAAATATTTTTTCCCTCTCATCCTTTCTCCCTTAGTAATCTAATTATTACTTACTTGAATTTTGAAAAATTGAGGAAGAATTTATCTCCCTCAATCCTCCAACAGTATTTAAGCACTTACGACACCAAAACCAGCTAAAACTGGTGCAATCCATGCTGGAAGTGTAATCCCAGCAATAATTGCAAAGGCATCAACAATTGAACCGCCAGCAGATACAAAGTCTACAATATCTTGGTACCATCCTGGAGCCAACCGAATACCAAATTTTCCACAAATCCAGTAGATATTTCCTACCGCAATAAGCATACCTACAGAAACGAGCAAACTAAATAGAAAAGTTTTTTCAATTTTATTAAGATTGAAGTTTAGTGATACATTGTTTCTCATAATAAACCACCTTTCCCAGTGCAATATAAAGCAATATTAGTACATTCACAAATTCACCTTTTTGTTTTGGACTCCCATAATAACCATCTCTTTTCTTTTAGTATTATTATCCTTTAGAAAAATATTTTACTAGTATTAATTTCGATAAAGGATAATTGGTGTAACCGATTACACTGTTATTCTAGCATTCTTTTATATATAACCTAGATAATTTCAAATAAGAACTTTAATTTACTATTATTTTCATATTTGAAAAAATACACCTTATTACTTATTTCAATTTATAATAATAGTAAAAGGAGGTTCTACCTTATGTTAAAAACAATTTTAAAAAGAATTATTTCTCTCGCTCTTGTCCTACCATTTTTCCTACTACCAATTTTATAAGCTATTATGAGCTAAAATGTTAAAAAGCTGCTAGATTTAAATCTAGTAGCTTTTTTATCAATGTAAAAATTGTTGTAGATTTATTCTTAAAAAAGAGGCAACAATGGGATTACCTAGCTTTTCAATCATGTTTATATCATTATCTATTTTTTCAATGCTCTTTACATCACCATTGAGATAGTCTGATACTTGTTTTAAAACATGCAAACAAGTAATAGCAAACATATCTTGGTAATTCAATATTTCTTCTAATTTAGACATGAAATACCTCACATAGTAAATCTCTTTCCGCTCAATTAAAATTAAAATTAGATTCAAAAAGGCTATTTCAGCACTTTTTTTATGACTTGTAAGTGAGGAATATAATTTACTACGTTCTTCAAACGCTTTACCTAAAAAAATTAAATCGCTATCTGACAATATGGACATTGTATTACCAAATATATACAGTTCATATTCTGTCCATGCTTCAATCTCATATAAATAATTAGTTAAAAATTTTTTATCTTCATCAGTTATTAGAGAGCCGTTATCGAGGGAATGGATAGCTACTTTAATAACTAATAGGTTTAAACGATTATAAACATCAAAACTTTCGTATCCCTTATAAGTTACCAATAGCTTTTTTAAACCATCAATATCTTGTTTCGAGTGAAGCGCTGCTATTTTTTCTCCTAATTTAAAAAATTCAGGCTCTTGATAATTATTCAGTGCATATCCAAACTCTGAAAAGTTCATATGAATACCCGATATAGCTACTAATAGCTTATCAGACGAAAGCATCGTCTGACCATTCTCAAATTTAGATAATTGTGAGACAGACAATTTATCACTTGCAACATCTTTCAATTTTAAGCCTCGTGCAATACGTAACTCACGAAAAAGCTCTCCTAAATCCATTGATTCTTTTGTATTCATCTGCATGTCTCCCTATTTTTTAGCTATTGATATAAAACTAAAAACTTAAATTCTCATGTATATCAGGCTTCACTTAACTCTTTCAAGTAATTTCATGTTTTACAAAATTAATTACTTTATAAATTTGTATGCTCAAATCGAATTACATCAATTTCTTTATCCGATTGTTCCTTATACAAAGAAATTAAATTTTCCGTTTTCCTTTGAATATCCTTTTCATACTTAAGTTGAATGAGTTCTATTTTATCTTCGTCAGACATGTTATTATTTTCAAGTCCTAACTCTTGATTCAGTTGTTCTTTTGTATAAGTTTTCTGTTCCACTTCTCGTTGAAATTGAGCATACTCAAAAAGATTTTCTAACAGTAACTCTTCTTCTGCCATACGAGCATAATGCCAATCATTAGCTAAGCGCTCCAAATGGTCTGCCCATTTCACATCCCCTTTCATCTCTCCAAACTCATTGTAAGGAAAAAGCGCATCCACATCAACTTTTAAAGCTTTAGCTATATCTTCAAGGCGTTCCCAGCTTGGGTCGGTAGTGCCTTTTTCGTAGTTAATAATCGTTTGTTTTGTGACACCAATAATCTTAGCCAATTCTTTTTGAGTCATTCCTGCTTTTAAGCGAGCTGACTTAATATCTAATTCTCCAGCTCGTAGAACAGTCGTATAATTATATAAAGGAGCCATTAGTATCTCACTTTCTAGGTAAAATATATTTTTACTTTTTTGGGTTGAAAGGTAAAATTTTGTTTTGTATAATAAAGATAATTAAAGGTAAAATAATTATTTACCTCTTGATTATATAATATTTTACCATAAAAGTAAATGAGAGGAGACAAAAATGACACAGTTTTATGGTTATGCCCAAATAATTGAACTTGTTAAGGGATTGAACTCTATCTCTACACTAAAAAAATGGCGTTTAAAGATTGAACAACTCACAGGGACTACCTTTGAAGAAAGTCGAGTCCGAACTGGTAAACGTTCTTACAGTAAAATCTATCTCTTTACAGATGATGATATTGAAAAACTCCAACAAATTGCAGATACCAAAGGAAACCTTGGGCTTGATAAAGCAATCTTAAAAGCCTATGCACCGAGTAGAGCCTCTCCCTTATCTATTAACCAAAAAGTCAATCGTTTAACTGTTCAATTAAAAGGGTTAAGTCAAAAAGTAACAGACTTAACACAACAGGAACAGGTATTAGCTATTCGTATAGAGCAGTTAAGAAAACAGATTGAAGTTTTAGAGAAATCGAAGAGGAAAAAATTATTTGGGAAGTGAGCACGGCTAGAAGCACAACGCCATGGGCGAGTGTGTAGAAACACGGTAGCCCATAATGGCGTGCCCGTGCTTGGACGGGCAATCTTCCCCAAAAATTAGTGCCCCGATACTAATAGGGGGCACGAACGTACATGAAAAGTAAAGTAAGCCCTTGGTACATCTGGGATTACGGCAAATTAGTTCTACTAATCAATGAAATTCCTTGGGAGAGTAGAGCTTAAAGCGATTTCTGTGTACGTCTAGTAAAAATGAATATTTTGAAAACACAAAGGAGAACACTATGGCAAACTTAACACTTACCGATACTTCGATTAAACTTGGAGAATTGAACCTCGATAAATCACAATTTGACCTACCTAAACAAGTTGTGATTCTATCAGCTCGACTTAGTTATCAATACCGTGAAGTCAACGGGAAACAAGTTCGAACGGAAGAACCATCTAAATTAGTTTGTACTGTTCAAGATGCAGATAAAATAAAAGTTCTAAAAGAGATGAATATCGCTATTGAAGAACTCAAAGCGATTACGCTTGAAATCCATGATAACCTTGACAAAATCATGAAACTAGCAAAAAACGACGGTTTACTTGATAAGACTGTTGAGCTGGTAAATCCCCAAGTCCGCCTCATGTGGAATATGACTCGTAATAATTGGTCTGGAGTAAAACTAGTGGCAAATGACTTTAAATTCATTGGTGATTAAACATGGAAAACAGCGTGAGAATTGACTACTTCGCTGTAACTATTAAAGATATCCCCCCAGAAAAGGTATTAAAAGAAATATTGCTAATTTCTCAAGAGAACTTTGCCCTGAATGCTTGGGGAATCAACAAATACCAACGCCACTATGCCTGTTCAGACATCAAGGTTTACTTTAACCAAGTCTTAGATAAGATGGGGGTCTATCTGGAACTCAAAGGACGAGGCTGTCGCCAATATGAGGAATTTATGGTGGGTAACGCTAACAACTGGGTAGCTCTGGTCACACGCCTTTACCGCTATCAGGTCAACTTTACCCGAATAGATATTGCCAATGACATCTACGATAAGGCTTTATCCGTTCAAACCCTCTACGCCTACTGTAAACGAGGCTTGTGTATTACAAGAGCACAATATATGGACTATCACGAGCGGTCAATCCTTGAAACAGGCGAACGGGTTGGTGAGACCGTCACCATAGGGGCACGAGGGAGCCAACAATGGTGTGTCTATAACAAACTCATGGAACAAAAAGGTAAAGGTAAAATCGTTGATGAGACAAACGCTTGGGTCAGAGCAGAACTCCGTTGTTGGCAAGGAAAAGCCAATATCATTGCTCACCAAATACACCTTAAAAGACCTCTGACAGCCATTTACTTTGAGGCAATCAACGGACACTACCGTTTTGTCAGACCAAATGGCAGGGACACAAATAAGCGCAGACGCCAACCCGTCAAATGGTGGCTGGATTACCTCCAGACGGAAATCAAAACACGGTTAAGCACTGAACGTACCAAGCCAACGCTTAGACAGTCAGAACGATGGGCGGAAAAACAAGTCTCAAAGACCTTAGCCAAACTCTATGTGGCTAAATATGAGGCAACAACTCTTGAAGGAGCAGACCAATTTCTCCAAGACCTCTTAAAACTGGGATTATCGAAATTTACCAACAGCGATGAAAAGGAGATTGACCAATATGTCCGTGAACACCAAAGTTCCAACACTTGGGGCATACAAAAAGACGACTTGCCGTAAACAAATCGCCTTAGAAATAATAACTACAAATATTATATCATGAAAGGACAAAAAAGACTATGCAAGTGATTTTACCAGACGAACAAATTCATCAGCTACAACTGTTAATTAGCCGGCTTATAGAAAATGAAATAAAAAATAAATTGGATAGTAACAACATTGAAAGTCCATTCTTGAACAAGCAACAAGCTTGTAAGTATCTAGGAATTGCCAATAATACGCTTGATTCTTGGATAAAAAAGGGGTTACCAGTTATTCGAGTTGGAAAAACTGTCCGCTTTGATAGAATTGAACTCAATCACTGGTTACAAAATCAGTAGCATTCTAACCGTGGTTTGATATAATTAAGCCACGGTATTTTTCTAGCTCAATTCAAAAAAAGGAGAATACTATGTCAATTACAAAAACTAAAAATGGAACTTATCGCTTACGTATCTATGTCCCAGAAGAAGTCAAATCATCATTGGGAATTGATAAAAAAGTGATTGAAAAACGTTTTAAGCTAAGGAGTGAAGCTAAAAAATACGAACTTGAATTACAAAACAGGATTGATAAAATTTTAAGCGGAGATTCAACCTTATTGGAAACAAATGGTTCAACCCTCTTTTCCGATTTTTATCACAATATTTGGTGGGAATCCTATAAAGCAGGTCAAACAACATCTACCACAAAACCACCTTCACAAGCTACTATTGACGGTACAGAAATTGTCTTTAGAAAACATATCCTACCCTTGCTTGGAAATTATTCTATTGATTTTCTCAATCAAAATAAACAAGTTGTTTTGAACCTATTGACCCAAAAAGCAGAAGAATATGCCAACTTCAAAGTCATCAGAAGCTATGTTAACTCTATTTTTGATTGGGCTGAGGAATTAGAATATATCGAAACTAATCGCCTCTCTAAAACCATTAGCCGTATTAAGGCAACTAAAAAAATCAAACTACAAGAGGCTAAAAATGATGAAGATTTGTATCTGTCACAATCAGAACTACAAGCATGGTTTACAGCGTTTGAAGAAGATTTAGAAAATGACAAACTCCTGTTCAAAGATTATGTGTTATTCTATACAACCTTTTTCCTAGGTGATAGAAAATCAGAGAGCTACGCTTTGCAATGGAAGCATGTTAATACAAAGGAACAGGAAATTCAGTTAGTACAAGCTTTAGATAAATACAAAAATCCAAAGTCTACCAAAGGAAACAAGAAGACAACTTTTCGAATTCCTAATGAGTTAACTGACTTGCTTCAGGAATGGAAAAAACAGCAAAAAATTGAACTGGCTAAATTCAATATTATCCAAACTCCTGATCAGTATGTATTTACATATATTGATACAAAGGGGAATGTAAACAGTCGTCTCCATGCTGATTATCTTAACAACAAGATGAAATCTGTTAAGCGCCGTCATCCAGAACTTGCACATGCAACCCCTCATAAATTACGACATACAGGAGCTACACTCGCTAAACAGGCTGGAACCTCTATGGAAGCTATTTCTGAAGCACTCACTCATAGTGATACGATTACAACTAAGACTTATGTCAACACTTCAAACGTAATCCCAATGGCTGTTGGAGAAATTGCCTTTCGAAATCTTAAAAAATAATGGTGTGAATTTGGTGTGAAAAGTGGTGTGAATTTGTCTAAAAATCATCAAAAAAACACCCCATGGTGTGAACCATGAAGTGTTTCGAAACGTTGATATAATCGTGTTGATTAACGTTTTGAGAATTGTGATGCTTTACGAGCTTTCTTAAGACCTGGTTTCTTACGTTCTACCATACGAGCATCACGAGTAAGAAGTCCAGCGCGTTTAAGAGTATCGCGGAAGTCTGGGTCTACTTGAAGAAGGGCACGAGCGATACCGTGACGGATAGCTCCTGCTTGTCCTCCGTAACCACCACCATTAACGTTTACGAAAACGTCGTATTGACCAGCAGTTGAAGTAACTGCGAATGGTTGGTTGATAACCAAGCGAAGGTCAGCGTGTGGGATGTACTCTTCAACATCTTTTTTGTTTACAGTGATTTTACCAGTTCCTGGAACAAGGCGAACGCGTGCAACAGCGTTTTTACGACGTCCAGTACCTGCATATTGTGCTTGTGACATAGCTTATTTGTTCCTTTCCTTAGATAAGTCCTGAAATATCAAGAACTTCTGGTTGTTGTGCAGCGTGAGTGTGCTCAGCGCCTACAAATACTTTCAATTTCATACCTTGAGCACGGCCAAGAGTATTGTGTGGAAGCATACCTTTAACTGATTTTTCGATCAAACGAACAGCGTTCTTAGAGCGAAGTTCACCAGCAGTGATAGATTTCAATCCACCTGGGTACATTGAGTGAGTGTAGTAAACTTTATCAGTAGCTTTTTTACCAGTCAATTTAACTTTTTCAGCGTTGATAACGATTACGAAGTCACCTGTATCAGTGTGTGGTGTGAATGTTGGTTTGTTTTTTCCACGAAGTACGCTTGCTACAACAGCAGAAAGGCGTCCAAGAGGTACATCAGTAGCGTCAACTACGTACCATTTGCGTTCAACTTCACCTGGCTTAGCCATGTATGTTGTTTTGTTCATGATTTCTCCTATTTGAATATCGTTTTTGTTTACAGGGCGGATGTTCCGGTCCGCAAGTTATTTGAAAGGTTCCGGGGCCTTACAAATGGGGTAAACAATACCGCTTACTATCATACCAAATTTTTAGGCCAAAAGTCAATATCTTTGCCGGAAATATTTCACTTTTTAACTTGTTTTCGTTTTCAAGTTTGTTTCTTAATCTCGGTCGTTTTTTGCGAAGCCAAATAAGGCTAAGGTTCCTGGTCCAACGTGGGTTGCAATAACTGGTCCAAGTGGTTCAATCAAGACTTCTTTCACTCGGCCATCTGCTAAGAGCTGTTCCTTCAGATTTTCAGCATCCTGATCAGCATCTGCATGAGCAATCACTGCACGATCATCCGCTATATTTTCTAAAAGCATGCGAACACACTCTGCCTGAGCCTTCTTCTTTCCTCTCACCTTAGCAATTGGTTTCAAACTTCCATCCGCTTGAACTGCAATAATTGGCTTGATACTAGCCAGACTACCGATCATGGCAGCTGTTTTTGAAATCCTTCCGCCCCGCACCAAGTGATTCAGATCATCCACTAAGAAATAGGTTTGAACTTTTGGTCGCAAAGCTAGTAAAATATTCAAGGTCTCAGTTAGTGATTTACCTTCTGATCGTGCTTCGACAGCCTTCATTACCAGAAGCCCTTCCCCCATAGAAGCAGCCCGACTCTCAAGGATCTCAATCACAGCCTGAGGATAGTCTTCCAAGACTATGTCCCGAGCCATAACTGCACTCTGATAGGTTCCAGATAGCAAGGAAGCAAAAGCTACATACAACAGCGGTGTGCCAGCTTTCGCATATTCTCTAAAGACATCCTCAAATTGGCCTACGTTAATTTGACTGGTAGTTGGTTGACTTCCTGCCTTCATCTTTTCAAGCAAGGTTTTACTGGTTAGTTTGTTTTCCCCTACTGTTTCATAGGTCACTCCATCCAGCTGAATGGTCAAGCCTAGGATTGTAACATCGTGTTCAGCTGCCCATTTTTCAGACAGGTCTGTTGTAGAATCCGTTAAAATTTTAAAGGTCATCTTTTTTCTCCATCATTTTTTAGTTCCCACAGAAGCGCTTCTCCATGGGCATAAGCGGGTTATTAGTGGTGTTTTGAATGACCACCTTATTGGGACTAGCTATTAAACATTCTTGCTTTTTAGGAAAGTTATTTCGCTAGGTTAATCCAAAACAGGACTGACACCTTGAAAACCATTCAAATCAAAAATATATTGGAAATATTCATCTTGTGGATCTTTTAAAATCAGGTTTGCTCTATCATTAAGCAATTCAATACAAGTCCATTCCCCATCTAAACACTCAACATCATATTTTTTATCTTCTAAAAATAAATTTGTTAATTGTACTTCTGGATATTTATTTTGGAAAGAAACCATCCCAGAGTTGTCATTTCGGTAAGCAAGCACAGGAACTTCCACTTTTTGATTTCCCATATAAAAGGAACTCATACACCTCTTTTCAGCAAGGCACTCATATTTTCCTTTTACATAATTCATAATCTCTTTATTTAAAATTGTAGAAAAATTGAGAATGCTGATGAGATCCGCCTTAGCACTGGATAAGGTTTCGACCTCAATTAGGTATTTTAAAGAGCCATTTACCTGACTTCCTTGACCGTATAAATCCGTGCAATTCAAGGAATATTGGGTCAATAAATCTTCTAATGGATACTGATCTGCTTCGTCAGTGATTTCAAAGCAAAAGCAATAATTATCTTCTCCTTTATTATGATAGATATCATAAATAATTAGTTCAAACTTTTCTGTTTGATATTTTTCTAACTCATAACTTCCAAGTACTTGCATTAACCCACCCGATTTCTAAAGACTTCATACATGAGAATTGCCGCTGCTACACTGGCATTGAGGCTCTGGACATGGCCATTCATGGGAATGGAAATCATCTCGTCCACCTGCTTTTTAATATTGCTTGAAATCCCCTTACCTTCGTTACCGATGATGAGGGCCAGCTTGCCTGTGGTATTCCACTTATGAGAAGGCGTCCCCTGCATATCTGTACCGAAAATCCAGAAACCAGCTTCCTTGAGCTTATCCAGAGTCTGGCTGAGATTGGTCACACGAGCAATAGGAATATGCTCAATAGCACCCGTTGAGGTCTTGGCAACGACTGGTGTCACACCGACTGCCCGGTGCTTGGGAATGATGACTCCAGCCACATTGGTCGCGTCAGCCGTCCGCAAGATAGAGCCCAGATTGTGAGGATCAGTCAGCCCATCCAAAATCAATAAGAGAGGATTGTCTTCCTGCTCTGCTTTTTTCAAGAGTACCTCAAAGTCAGTATAGGCGAACTCTGCGACTCGCAGGACAAAGCCCTGATGAACTGCTCCGTCAGTCATCTCCTGCAAGGTCTTCTTAGGCGTCCAGGAGATGGAAACCTTTTTTTCCGCTGCTAAATCTTTGATTTTATCGACCTTTTTACCACGCAGGTCGTCTTGAATGTAGAGTTTATTTCCAGTGTTGGCTGCGAGCGCTTCTGTCACCGCATGCACACCGTAGACAATATCGTTTTTTTCCATGTTTTCAGTATAACATAAATGCCTCCAAAATTGCGACAGCTTTTACTGAACAAAACAAGAAATCCGAATTGAAGGAATCATCCTAACCAACTTTATACTCTAGTCATGATATAATAAAGCGACTCTAGAAAAAGAAAGTTGACGCATATGTCCCTTCTCCACCGAACGATCAAACTGATGCTCGCCACCTGCCTAGCGGCTTGGCTAGCAAAAACTTTAGGATTAGCTTATTCAGTCTCTGCTGGTATTATTGCTCTTTTGAGTGTTAGCGATACACGCCGGAGTACAGCTAGACTAGCTAGAGACCGCTTTTTATCGACCCTGCTGGCTCTGGCTATTGGAAGCTTAGCCTTTCACTTTCTAGGCTTTAATCTCGGTGCATTAGCCCTCTATATCGCAATCTATGTTCCGCTAGCTTTTCAACTTGGATGGGAAATTGGCATTACCCCCAGCACTGTCCTGGTCTCTCATCTGCTCTTAGAAAAATCCACCTCTTGGCTACTTCTTGGTAATGAGCTCGCTCTATTTCTCATTGGAACTGGCTTTGCTCTTTTAGCCAATCTCTACATGCCCTCGCGCCAAGAGGAGATTGACAGCTATCATGAGCAAGTGGAAGAACAACTAAAAAAGATTCTCCTTCGTTTTGAATACTTTTTAAAGTCTGGAGACGGACGAAACGAAGCGACCCTAATAAAAGAGCTTGATACAACTCTAGAACAAGCCTTGAATCTGGTCTACTTGGACCGCTCTAACCATCTCTTTCA
Organism: Streptococcus sp. HMSC10A01; assembly: GCF_001807785.1. Taxonomy (NCBI): domain Bacteria; kingdom Bacillati; phylum Bacillota; class Bacilli; order Lactobacillales; family Streptococcaceae; genus Streptococcus; species Streptococcus sp. HMSC10A01. Next base: position 276,960 of record NZ_KV790983.1, read on the forward strand.
TCAAACCAACTACCATATCCACTATTTTGAAATGCGAAGAGCACAGAATCGCATCTTGCTGGATATGGCCGGTAATATCAATACCTGTCGCCTAGCAGCTAGCGAAAGCTTCATATTGGCTAAACTCTTTTTAAAAACAGCCAAACAGTTAAGTCAAGAAAATCCAGGTCATGATTTGCTGGATGAAATCGAGGAATATCTGGCTGTCTTTCGAAAACGGCCACTTCCTAAGACTCGCCAGGAATTTGAAACCCGCGCTACGCTCCTTCAGCTCCTGCGGGACTTGGAGACCTTTATTGAGTTAAAGGTTGATTTTTATAGGAATTATCAAGAAGAAAGAAACTAACTCTTTCTACACAAAATAAAAAAGGAACCAAAAAAATTTGGTTCCTTTTTTACATTAAGAAAGTAGGTTACTCTTTTAAGTGATAAGAATAGCTTGCGACTACAACATCTTCGTACCACTTTAGATAATATTTCAATTTTAAACTCATTTGATTATGAAGGATATTTTGCCAGCTCTTTTTCGGGATAAACTGAGGAACCAAGACTGTCACTGTCCTTCCTTCTTTTTTAGCCCGCTTTGCTACCTTGATCACATACTGAACTGTTGGAGTAATGATATTGCGGTAGCTAGTCGTAACAGTCTCAAATCGAATATCAGGGAAGTAGTCAGCAAATTCCTCTGCGACTTCAGCATCCTTTTTAGCAGTTTCAGTTGTTGAGACGTGCATTGCGACGACATCGTCGCCAATACTGCGAGCATAGCTCATCGCTCCAACACTAACTCTGGTAACATTTCCGACTAGTACAATTACTGTATTGCCTGTGTAATTCTGACGCTCGATATGTTCTTCTAATCTCAGCTGTCTCGCGACTCTGTTATAGTGCTGTTTAATAGCTAAGAACAGCCAGGTCAAGACAATGATAATGGGAAAGAAGGGCCAAATATCTCGCAGACGGAATAAAAGTAAAATAAGAACAATCCCGTAACAAATAACAGCACCAAGGATATTCGCAATTGAATGCTTCAAGAAATCTTTTCCAAACTTTTTCTTCCAATGGACAACCATACCAGTTTGAGAGAGGGCGAAGGGCACAAATACACCAATGGTATAGAGTGGGATCAAACGCTCTGTGTTCCCTTTAAAAATCCACAAAAGAGCAATAGCCCCAAAGGCCAATGTAAAAATCCCGTTTGAATAGCTGAGTCGATCTCCTTTTTCCATATACATATGTGGCATATATTTATTCTTAGCCATATTGTAGGAAAGCACTGGAAAAGCTGAGAATCCTGTATTAGCCGCAACTGCCAAGATCAAAGCTGTTGACAATTGAAAAACATAGAATAAGACACGACCAAGTGGAGAACTTCCCAAAATTGCCTGAGCCATCTGTGCCAAGGTAGTTACACCTTTGACAGGCACGATTCCAATCCAATAGTTTAAGAAAGTGATTCCTGCAAACATGATCCCTAGGATTAAAGCCATAATTGATAGGGTTGTTGCAGCATTGTGAGCCTTTGGCTTCTTGAAAAAGGGAACTGAATTAGATATGGCTTCCACTCCAGTCAAGGAAGCTGAACCACTGGTAAATGCTCGGAGCAACAAGATCAAACTTACTCCAGTAATAGAAGTGCCAATATGAGCAGTTGCGTGATATTCCAAGTTTCCTGTCATGATTTGCACAAATCCAAAAGCAATCAATAGCAAAGTACTTAAAATAAAAAGATAGACAGGAACCATTAAGGAAGTCGCTGATTCTTTTAGCCCTCGTAAATTCATTAGCATCAATAAGAGGACTAGCAAGACCGAGATGTGTAGATTGTAAGGGTGTAAGACAGGAATCGCTGAGGTAATGGCATCCGCTCCAGAAGCAACTGAAACAGCTACAGTCAACATATAGTCTACCAGTAAACTTCCACCCGCAATTAAGCCTGCTGTTGGAGAAAGATTTTCTGTCGTTACCATATAAGCCCCTCCTCCTTGAGGATAAGCATGGATAACCTGACGATAAGAAATTGTTAAACTTGCTAGTAAAACTAATACAACAATTCCTATAGGAAGTGACCACCAAATCGCTCCGACAGAAACAGAAGTTAAGACCAAAACAACCTGCTCTGGTCCATAAGCGATGGAAGATAAGGCGTCACTAGAGAGCATAGCCAAGGCCTGTAGCTTTGTCAATAAATGACCATCCTCTCCTTCTTTACCGGATTTTAATGGGCGTCCAATAAAAAATCCTTTTAACTTGGAAAACATAAGTTCCTCCTCAATTAAAAAATAAGGGCTATTTTACTCTTTTTCAGAAAACATGTCAACAGTTTTCTGGATTTTTTCAAGTTTTAAACAATATTTCTTTATTCAACAGTGTGAGCTAGTAGCAATTAATAGATTGTGAGAAGGATTCAATTATCCTATCCTTAAAGAAGAGAAGTGAATCTCCTCATCTCTAATGAAATAACTTCGAAGGACAAATTCATATTTTCCAAACTCCATTTGCTATCACTTATAAAAATAATCTCTTCAACTATGAGGTTTTTGGGCCTATCAAGTATGGATTATAAGACCTAATATGATAGAAAAAAACGAGCGTAGATGTCCAAGCTCGTTTTTGATAACTAAATTTTCTTCATTGTAGAAAACATTAATAAACTGTCTTTTCAGTTTCTTTATCGAAGAAGTGCGCCTTGTTCAAGTCAAATCCAAGATCGATTCCTGCACCTGTTTGCAAGTAGTCACGCGCATCTACTTTTGCGATAAATTCGTTTTTACCAACTTGGCAGTACAAGTGCGACTCTGAACCAAGCAACTCTGATACAGAGATTGTTGCGTGTACCACTGAGTCAGGGAAAGTTTCAAGGAAAGCAGGTTCTGTATTGATATCTTCTGGACGGATACCAAAAATCAATTCTTTACCTTCGTAGCCTTTTTCTTTCAGAACTTTCAAGATCCCTTCTGGCACTTTCAATCTCACACCTTCTGTAACGATCTCGTTGCCTTCAAGCTTCACATTGATGAAGTTCATAGCTGGGCTTCCGATAAAGCCGGCAACAAATTTATTGACAGGGTGTTTGTAAAGTTCTTGTGGTGTACCAACTTGCTCTACGCGACCAATTGTACCAGTTCCTGATGGGTTCTTAGTTGCTGACATGATAACAATACGGTCAGCCAAAGTCATCGCTTCTGTTTGGTCGTGTGTTACGTAGATAGTTGTTGCTCCGATACGACGGTGGATTTTAGCGATTTCAGCACGCATAGATACACGAAGTTTTGCATCCAAGTTTGCCAAAGGCTCGTCCATCAAGAATACTTTTGCATCACGGACAATAGCACGTCCCATGGCAACACGTTGACGTTGACCACCTGAAAGGTCAGCTGGCTTACGGTCCAAGAATTCTTTCAAACCAAGGATTTCAGCAGCTTCTTGAACACGTTTGTCGATATCATCTTTGCTGTATTTACGCAATTTCAAACCGAAGGCCATGTTGTCGTATACAGTCATATGAGGATATAGGGCATAGTTTTGGAAAACCATGGCAATATCACGGTCTTTTGGTGCCACATCGTTAACCACTCGGCCATCAATTGAACATTCACCTTCTGTGATGTCTTCAAGTCCAGCAATCATACGAAGAGTTGTAGACTTACCACATCCTGAAGGTCCTACGAATACGATAAATTCTTTGTCTTGGATTTCCAAGTTGAAATCCTCAACAGAATAGTGTTCACTATTTGGATATTTTTTGTAAATGTTTTTTAGGTTTAATTCTACCATGATAGGCTCCTTTTAAATTTATACTCTTATTATATTTGAAAGCGTTTTACAATGCTATGGCAAACTGCCTAAAATAAAAAAAATGTTTTGTGCAGCCTGCACAAAACATCAAAATAAATCTTTCAAAATGATATGGTAACAGAGTGATAAATCTGTCAACTCTTTTAACTGCAAGCCTGTCAACTCCTCCCACTTATCCAAGCGATATTGGAGAGTATTCCGGTGAATATAAAGTTGCTGGGCTGCCTTGGTCACAACTGCTCCATTTTCCCACAAGGCTAAGATAATCTCGGTTAATTGCTCTTGCCCATCTATAAGCTGATGTAGTTTTCTCTTCAGAGGAAGAAGAGTGTCCTTAGCCTCGTCTAAGCCCCATAAAAAGAGCTGGGAGAAGGACAAAACAAAAGAGTGCTGGTAACGATTGAACCATTGGATAAAGAGTTTGCTTTCAGCCTGGTAGAGCTGAGGCAACTCGTCTTTCACCGATTTGGGCCAGACTTGCCCAATCAAAACAGCCAAACGCAGGTTAAAGTCATATTCAACAGCTGACAAGACATCCCTCAGCAAATCTTTAACAGTCAATTGTTGCCCCTGATCAAGAACAAAAATATAGTCTTGCGGGCTGGTCTGAAAATAAGCGACTTTATTGGTCAAAAGAGTTCGCATCATGTCCAGCCAGGCTGAAATAGATTCTGCCTCATAATGGAAAAGATGACAATGAATAAACTGTAGCGCCTCAACCTCATGGGGAAGCGTTTCTTCGGACTCAGATACTAAATATCTATACCAGGGATTTTGTGAAAAAACGGACTCTTTTTCTGTCAGTAGAGCAAGCAGTTGCTGTTCTCGATCTGTTAAATCTTCTGTTGCCAAAACTAGCCAATGTTGCTGATCAAGACGAAGCGAGACTTTCTGGCTATCTTGACTGGGTTTATCTTGTAGACTAGCCTTTGGAAACAAAGCTAGCAGTTCATTTGTTTTCATGAGTAGCTTCCTCCACTCGTTTGACACACCAGTCAATTAATTCTTCCAAGCGTTCGATTTCTTCCGTCATATGCAGGTAGCCCATGACCGCTTCAAAGCCAGTAGACATACGGTAAGTAACAATATCTGCATTCTTGGCCTTGGTGTGGCTATTAGCATTGCGGCCGCGCTTGTAAATATCCTCTTCCTTTTCCGTCAGAATTCCTTCTTCCAGCATGAGAGAGATGAGATTGGCCTGAGCCTTGGCAGAGACGTACTTGGTCGCTTCCCTGTGCAGCTGATTGGGCTTGGTCAGACCCTGAAAAATCAGGTGACGTCTTATATACATGGAGTAGACAGCATCTCCCTCAAAGGCGAGGGCAATGCCGTTAATCAGGTTGACATCAGTCACGGGTCCACCTCACTCCGTCCTTGGTATCCAATAGCTTAATCCCCTGAGCGGCCAATTCATCCCGAATACGGTCTGCAGTCGCAAAGTCACGATTGGCACGCGCTACTTGGCGCTCCTCAATCAAGCGCTCAATGTCCGCGTCCAGGACTTCTTCTACAAAGACGATACCAAAAACTTCTAAGAGCTTGGCAAAGGCTGTCTTAACTTCAGCGGTGTAATTGCCAGAATTGATCCACTTGGCTAACTCGAAGACAACCGTGATACCATTGGCTGCATTGAAATCTTCGTCCATAGCAGCGGTGAATTTATCCAGAAAGTCTTGCAGCTGATCAGAGTCTGCCTGACCCGTGAAAGGCTGCTCATAGGTATTCTTCAAATATTTGAGATTGGTCGCTGCATCATGAACTGCTTTTTCCGTGAAATTAATGGGCTTGCGGTAATGCTGGGTAGCAAAGAAGAAACGCAGCACTTGACCATCAATAGTCTTGAGGGCATCATGAACAGTGATAAAATTGCCTAAAGACTTGGACATCTTAACATCGTCAATGTTGACAAAGCCATTATGCATCCAGTAGTTGGCAAAAGTCTGACCAGTCTTGGCCTCTGACTGGGCGATTTCATTAGTATGATGAGGAAACTCTAGGTCTGCTCCTCCACCGTGGATATCAATAGTATCGCCCAAGATCTCCGTCGACATGACCGAACACTCGATATGCCAGCCCGGACGGCCTGCTCCCCAAGGGCTGTCCCAGGAAATCTCACCTGGCTTAGCTGCCTTCCAGAGAGCAAAGTCCACTGGATTTTCCTTACGAGCAGTCTCCTCATCTGTCCGGCCAGAAGCACCCAACTCCAAGTCTGCCAAGGTTTTATTGGCTAATTTGGCATAATTGTGAGACTTTTCCACTCGGAAATAGACATCGCCCTCTGACTCATAGGCATAGCCTTTGTCAACCAAGTCCTCAACAAAACGGATGATGTCAGCCATAAACTCCACCACCCGCGGATGACGAGTCGCAGGTTTTACACCCAGAGCTGAGACATCCTCACGAAAAGCTGCGATATACTTATCAGCCACTTCTTTTGGTGTGATGCCTTCTTCCTTGGCGCGATGGATAATCTTATCATCTACATCTGTAAAATTGGAAATATAATTGACCTCAAATCCCCGATACTCAAAATAGCGACGAACTGTGTCAAAAGCTACTGTTGAGCGGGCATTGCCGACATGGATATAGTTATAAACCGTCGGACCGCAGACATACATGCGAACCTTGCCCTCTTCAATGGGCACAAATTCACGTAGGCTGCGGGTCATGGTGTCGTAAATTTTAATCATGCGGTCCACTCCCTTCTCTATTTCTGACTTTTTCGGCTGAAAACCAGCTCTGCAAAAGGGCCAAATTGTCTGAGGCTATCCAGTTGGTAAAAGCGCTGCCCTTCCTCTTGGGTAAAGAGGGGAACCCCCTTTCCTAGGATAAGGGGCGCTATCTGAATAATGAGGTGGTCGAAAAGATCCGCATCCAAGAGCGGTCTTACCAAGGAATTACCACCAATCACAAAGACATTTTTGCCTTTGTCAATCTGGTGAACAAAGTCCACCACATCCCCAGCTACTGGCTGGTAATTGCTGACAGGCAGGTGCCTATCATGCGTAAAGACATAGTTTTCCGTAGCTTGATAAAAACTTTCTACATCTTGCAAATCTTGGATTTCCTCAAAGGTCCGCTTGCCCATGATGGTGATATCCATTTGCCTGTAAAAGTCATCATAGCCTGTATCCTCTACAGAACCAAGCTGATGCAGCCAGTCTATCCTGTGCTGACTGTCTGCCAAGTAGCCATCCATGGTGATACAGCCGTAAAAATATACTGCCATTCTTGTAGTTACCTTTCTAGTTCCTTTGCTATTGTCAAAGCGATAGTGAAAAAAGTCATGGCATCAGCTGTCCGCTCAGCATGGCGGGCATCCCAGGTTCGGTTATGATGATCCACATAGTCAGCTGTGTAGAAGAACTGATAAACCTTTGTCTTACGAAATTGGCTCCAAGCCATGATAGCCGAAGCTTCCATGTCCACCACTTGGGCACCAGCAGCCAAGCGACGCTTGACCTTATCAGGCGTTTCTCGATAAAAGGCATCAGTCGTCCAAGACTTGGTGCGGATATGCTCGATATTGTGCTTGTCAAAGATGGCTTCTAGCTCGATTAGCAGAGACTCGTCATAGGATACTTCGTCACCCGCTGGGGCATAGTGATAGCTAGTTCCTTCATCTCGCAATGCAACCGCAGGCAGGATAATTTTATCCGCCTCAATTGAGCGGTCCAAAACGCCACAGGAACCTAAAATGATAAAATTTTTGAAGCCTCTGGCCGCCAACTCTTCCAGCTGGCCAACTATCATCGGAGCCCCAATTGGAGCCAACATAACTGCTAGCTTGCTAGGACCTTGACCATAAATATACCATGGATGCTGTCCGTTTATGCTTTTCAAATAGCCTCCTGGATAGACTTCTTCTGACTCAATCAAACGTTTCAGAATTTCCCCATTAAAGGACAGGATGATGGTTTCGCATACCTCACCCTTGGCATGGACTGGCTTTTCAGTTGGCTCAATAACTGCTGCTACATCTTCAAATTCCTCTAATAGCATAAGTTCTCTTTCTTTAAGGCTCCAGCAAATCCAGCTTCATCTTTTCTATGCGGCGTAGCTTGGTCTCATCTTTTTTGGCTTCACTGATATAGCGAGCCCATTCGCGCTGGTGGCTAGGGGGCAGTTTTGTAAAGCGCTCCTTGGCGGGACCGTCCAAGTGCTCTTTCAGTTCAAGGACTACCTGCTTTAAAATAGTATCTGATAAATCTGACATGTCGATCCCTCCTGTCATATTTTACTTAGATAACTTTGCCAACCTTTCCTACAGACTTGACGAATGGTGGCTGGCTTCACGGGCATGCTCGAGTTTATTGACGTAGTACTCCCGTTTTTCTTCGACTTCGTGGATAGTCGGCTCATCCTTCTGTCCATGAACTCGGACAATTTTAGCAGGAATTCCGACAACTGTCACATCACTAGGAACATCTGCCACAACAACTGCTGCAGCACCGACCTTAGCATTTTCGCCGATTTCTACCGGTCCGATAACTTGGGCATGAGCAGATATAAGCGCTCCTTTGCGAACGGTAGGATGGCGTTTGCCACAGTCTTTCCCTGTTCCCCCAAGAGTCACCCCATGATAGAGGAGAACTCCCGTCTCAACAATCGCTGTCTCTCCAATCACCAAGCCAGAACCGTGGTCAATAAAGACACCTGATTCAATCTGGGCTCCAGGGTGAATCTCTATCTGGGTCCAAAAGCGCCAGAATTGACTGTGCATTCGTGCTAATAGCTTGAAACCACGCTTCCACAAAAAATGAGAAAGACGATGAGCTGCCAAGGCTTTAATCCCTGGATAAGTCAAGAGGACTTCTAGGGAATTTCGAGCTGCTGGATCATTTTCTTTTACAATATCAATGGTTTCTTTCCACCACCCCATCTTCTTCTCCTTTCATGATGTAAAAAACAAGGGAGCTGGCCCAAGAATTGCAACGCAACTGAGCCCTACTACTCCTTGTTTGTCTTTTATTCTTCTGTTTGAGTATGAGGTGCTTCTTCATGTTTCTTATGAGGATGCCCCTTACCATGATGCTTATCATGGTGCTTGTCTGATTTTTCAGGTTTAGGCGGACGTGGCAAAAGAGCCTTCATGGAAGCATCTACCCGGCCTTTGGCATCAATCTTGATAACCTTGACATCCACTTCATCACCGATTTGTACGACATCTTCGACATTATTGGTCCGAGTCCAAGCTAGCTCTGAGATGTGAACCAGGGCATCTGTCTTGTCAAAGAGATTGACAAAGGCACCGAATTTCTCAATCCGAACAACCTTGGCATGGTAGACTTCATCCACTTTTGCTTCGCGGACCAAGCCGGCAATGATTTCCTTGGCACGATTGATGGCGTCTTGATCGCTGGAGTAAATGGATACATTTCCTTCTTCATCAATGTCAATCTTAACACCAGTCTCAGCGATAATCTTATCAATGGTTTCACCGCCTTTACCGATGACAATCTTAATCTTGTCCACATCAATCTTGATAGTGTCGATTTTCGGAGCAGTTGGAGCCAACTCAGGACGTGGAGCTGGAATTGTCGCTTCAATCAAGTCCAGAATTTCAAAGCGGGCTTTCTTAGCCTGAGCAAGAGCTTCTGTCAGGATTTCCGCTGTAATTCCTTCAATCTTGATATCCATTTGGAGAGCGGTAATCCCGTCACGAGTACCAGCCACCTTAAAGTCCATATCACCAAAATGGTCTTCCAAACCTTGAATGTCCGTCAGAACCGTGTAGTTGCTGCCATCTGAAATCAAGCCCATAGCAATACCAGCAACCGGAGCCTTAATCGGCACACCACCAGCCATCAGAGCCAAAGTGCCTGCACAGATAGAGGCTTGGGAGGAAGAACCGTTTGATTCCAAGACTTCTGCTACCAGACGGATAGCATAAGGAAACTCTTCCAAGCTAGGCAAGACTTGCTCCAAGGCACGTTCCCCAAGAGCACCGTGTCCGATTTCACGACGACCAGGAGCACCATAACGGCCTGTCTCTCCGACAGAATATTGCGGGAAATTATAGTGGTGCATGAAGCGTTTCTTGTATTCTGGATCCAAGCCGTCAACAATTTGCGTTTCGCCCATTGGTGCTAGAGTCAGAACAGACAAGGCTTGGGTTTGCCCACGAGTAAAGAGACCAGAACCATGCACGCGCGGCAGATAATCTACTTCCGCATCCAGCGGACGGATTTCATCAACCTTACGACCGTCAGGACGGACCTTATCTTCGGTAATCAAACGGCGCACTTCAGCATGCTCCATTTGCTCCAAGATTTCAGCCACATCACGCATGATACGGTCGAATTCTTCGTGGTCTGCGTATTTCTCTTCATAAACTGCTGTGACTTGGTCTTTGACAGCCTGAGTCGCTGCTTCACGCGCCAGCTTTTCTTCTACCTGAACAGCCTTTTGCAAGTCGCTGTTATAGGCTGCGATAATCTCTGCCTGCAACTCTTCATCAACGTGCAGCAATTCTACTTCTGCTTTTTCCTTGCCGACTGCTGCGACAATTTCTTCTTGGAAGGCAATCAATTCTTTAACTGCTTCGTGCCCTTTGAGAAGAGCTTCCAGCATGATATCTTCAGACAGTTCCTTAGCTCCAGATTCTACCATATTGATAGCCTCTTTGGTACCAGCCACCGTCAATTCCAAAAGTGAAACTTCCTTTTGTTCCTTGCTAGGATTTATGATAAATTCACCATCTACATAGCCGACTTGAACTCCTGCGATAGGGCCGTTAAAAGGAATATCTGAGATAGAAAGAGCCAGAGAGCTACCGAACATAGCAGCCATTTGAGGCGAAGCATCTTCGTCATAAGAAAGAACGGTATTGATAACCTGAACTTCATTGCGGAAACCTTCCGCAAACATAGGACGAATCGGACGATCAATCAAGCGGGCGGTCAAAGTCGCATCTGTTGACGGACGGCCTTCGCGCTTGTTAAAGCCACCAGGATATTTCCCAGCCGCATACATTTTTTCTTCATAATTGACCTGCAATGGGAAAAAGTCACCAGTAGCCATCTTTTTGGACATGGTTGCCGCAGTTAAAACGGTACTTTCTCCATATCGAACAACGGCGCTGCCGTTTGCCTGCTTTGCAACCTGACCGGTTTCAACTACCAGTTCACGACCTGCAAAAACGGTTTTAAAAACTTGTTTTGTCATAAAGACTCCTTGCCGAGCACATGCTCCAATTTTTTCATACGCCTTGGCTACAAAGATCAAGATACTAAGCTCGTCAAAAGCAAAGTAAAAATAGGAAAGTGACGAAGTCTTCTATGAAGACAAGACAGTTTATCTTTTTTACACAGCTTTTAGGGCGGGTTCAATTCATCAAGATACTAAGCCCTTAAGCAACCCATAGGTCGTGTTCAGTTAGCACTTTAACTTTAATTTCATGGTCTTAGTAGCTTATTATATCCTCATCTTTGTATCAAGCACGTATAGACTTTATTTTACCACAATTTCAAGCAAAAGAAAAAGGCTGAAAATGGCTTTTTTCTATCAAAAGTAATAAAAATCCATTTTTCTTTTCTATAGCTGATTATAGTCAGCTGTCGGAGTTCGTTTTTTCCTTTCGATTCGTCAAACAAGATGGCGGTATAGCCACTATTCACTTTTCAAAGAGGTCTTCTTGCTTTATAATAAATACAGTGACTCATTTCAAACATGCAAAGGAGACAATCGTGCCAGAACATCAAACAGTTGAAAAGAAAGATTTTTTCTCGCTCCTTGCGACAGCCTTAGTCTGCTTTGCAGGCATCTTATCTGAAACCAGTATGAATGTAACCTTCCCGCATCTAAGTAAGGTCTTTGGGTTAGGATTGGGAACGCTACAATGGATTACGACAGGGTATTTACTAGCAGTGGCTATTACAATTACTTTAGGAGCGACCTTAGCCCACAATTGGAAAGAGAGAACCATCCTCTTTACTGCTTTGGCCAACTTTTGCTTGGGAACTCTGATTGCCATGTTGGCTCCAAGCTTTCCCATCTTGATGGTAGGGAGAATCCTACAAGGAGGAGCTACTGGATTAGCCATTCCTTTGCTCTTTAACTTGATTGTTGAGCGTGTTCCTAAGCAAAAAATAGGAACCTACATGGGCTTATCTGGAATGGTGGTCAGCCTAGCACCAGCAATTGGACCGACTTACGGTGGTTTTATGATTAGTCGGTTTGACTGGCATATGATTTATACCTTTATTCTTCCTGTCCCAATCATTTCCTTTATTCTTGGCTTTTTCTTTTTAAGAAATTCCGAGAAGTCTAGGAAACGCGCCTTTGATCTTCTCTCATTTTTCCTCTTAGCAAGCTCACTCGTCTTTGCCATTGTAGCCATCTCTAGCTTAGAAGAAGGACATATTGATTGGCTCTATCTTGTTCTCTGCATACTGCCACTAGCCTGCTTCATCTATCGGAGCTTGAAAATCGATCATCCATTCCTAGATATTCGGATTTTAAAGCAACCAACAGTCTTATTGGCTATTTTACCCTTCTTCATTTTTCAATTTATCAACCTATCGGCTAATTTTCTGATTCCCAACTTTCTAGTCATAGAAAAAGATATTTCAACCGCTCAGGCAGGCTTTGCATTACTTCCGGGAACCATGCTTGGAGCCTTCCTCTCTCCTCTCTTTGGCAAACTATATGATAGAAATGGTCCTAAACCACCCCTTTTTACAGGAAATTCACTTCTTTTCCTGGCTGTACTCTTGCTCCTTATCTTCACAAAAGAACTCACCTTAACAGCTGTTATTGCTATTTATATTTGCTTTACCTTGGGGCGAAACATGGCCTTTAATAACACACTAGCCCTAGCGACGACTCAAGTTGATAAAGGAAAGACTGCAGATACGACCGCGCTCTTTCAGCTGGCCCAGACCTTTGCGGGCGCTATAGGTACTGCAGTCACAGCTGTCATCGCCAATCAAGCTCCCAATATGACAAAAGGAACTCAAAACGTCTTCACCCTTTTATTAGGCTTAGTTATCTTCGTATTCTTGTCTTATCTACTGCTTTTTAAAAAGATTGCTGCAAAGAAACATTGACTTTTATCCTTGACCTGATAAACATCTAAAATTTCCGACTTATCCTTCTCCTCCAAAGACATTTTGGGGGATTTTTTGCTATACTATTTCTATATATGACAAAAGGAGTATACTATGGAACAAAAACATCGTTCTGAATTTCCGGAAAATGAACTCTGGGACCTAACAGCCCTTTACCAAGACCAAGAGGACTTCCTCCGGGCCATCGAGAAGGCCAGAGAGGACATCAAAAAATTCGTCCGTGATTACCAAGGTAATCTCAGCACTTTCGAAGATTTTGAGCGGGCATTTGCTGAGTTAGAGCAGATTTATATCCAAATCAGCCACATCGGCAACTACGGCTTTATGCCACAGACCACTGACTATGGTGACGAGAGCTTTGCACAGATTGCCCAAGCGGCTATGGAGTTTGAGACTGAGGCCAATGTCGCACTCAGCTTCTTTGACGACGCCCTGGTCGGTGCAGATGAAGCTATCTTAGAAAAACTGGGCCAAGAGCCCCATCTGACTTCAGCTATCCGCCAAGCTAAAATCAAAAAAGCCCACTATCTGGGAGCAGATGTCGAAAAAGCTCTGACTAATCTGGGCGAAGTCTTCTACAGTCCTCAGGATATTTACACTAAGATGCGGGCTGGCGACTTTGCTATGGCTGACTTTGAAGTAGACGGCAAAGTATACAAAAACAGCTTTGTCACCTATGAGAATTTCTACCAAAACCATGAAAATGCAGAAATCCGCGAAAAATCTTTCCGATCTTTCTCTGATGGCCTTCGCAAGCACCAAAATGCCGCTGCAGCTACCTATCTGGCTCAGATCAAGTCTGAAAAACTACTGGCTGACATGAAGGGCTATGACTCTGTCTTTGACTACTTGCTAGCTGAGCAAGAAGTTGATCGCTCTATGTTTGACCGGCAGATCGACTTGATTATGAGCGAATTTGCCCCGGTAGCTCAGAAATACCTCAAGCATGTCGCTAAGGTAAACGGACTTGAAAAAATGACTTTTGCCGACTGGAAGCTGGACTTGGACAGCGAGCTCAATCCCGAAGTCAGCATTGATGATGCCTACGACCTCGTCATGAAATCAGTCGAGCCACTCGGACAAGAGTATTGTCAAGAAGTTGCCCGCTATAAGGAAGAACGCTGGGTCGACTTTGCGGCCAATGCTGGAAAGGATTCTGGAGGCTATGCTGCTGATCCTTATCGGGTTCACCCTTATGTCCTCATGAGCTGGACTGGCCGCATGAGCGATGTCTATACTTTGATTCACGAGATCGGCCACTCCGGTCAGTTTATCTTCTCTGACAATCACCAAAGCTACTTTAACGCCCACATGTCCACCTACTATGTGGAAGCACCGTCTACCTTTAATGAGCTCCTGCTCAGTGATTATCTGGAACGCCAATTTGATAATCCTCGCCAAAAACGCTTTGCCCTGGCTCATCGTCTGACGGATACCTACTTCCATAACTTCATTACTCACTTGCTGGAAGCTGCCTTCCAACGCAAGGTCTATACTTTGATTGAAGAAGGCGGAACCTTCGGCGCAAGCAAACTCAACGCTATCATGAAAGAAGTCTTGACGGACTTCTGGGGCGATGCCGTTGAAATTGACGACGATGCTGCCTTAACTTGGATGCGTCAGGCCCACTACTACATGGGGCTTTACAGCTACACTTACTCCGCAGGTCTGGTCATCTCTACTGCAGGCTACCTACATCTGAAAAATGACGAAAATGGTGCACGTGACTGGCTTGAACTGCTCAAATCTGGCGGAAGCAAGACTCCGCTTGAGTCAGCTATGATTATCGGAGCAGATATTTCGACAGACAAACCACTCCGCGATACTATCCAGTTCTTGTCTGACACAGTTGATCAGATTATTGCCTACAGCGAGGAGTTGGGGGAATAAGTCCATATCTTTAGAATCAGACTCAGATTATTCATCTGGGTCTGATTTTTGAATCCCTTTAGAAAATTTTAAAAAAATCTATATTTTAAAATTTTACAAAAATATCTATTGAGAACGCTTCCTTTTTGTGATATGATGTCCTTGGATATATATCCGAAGGGAGAAAAATTATGAAAAATTTTTTTGAAAAGCAGACCTTGAAGAAAATATTGCTTGTTCTGGCAGTTCTCTTCATCATTATTCTTGCACCAATCACCATGCCATTGATGTTCCTAGGAGGATGCTTTGGTATTTGGCGCTTCTCTAAACGAAAACCGAATATTCGAAAGCGCAATATCGCCATTGCTGTCACTATTGTCGGAATACTAGGAACCTATGCAGTAGGGAAGTTAACTCCTGATGTTATTAAAGAGCAGACAGAACAAAGTCAGGTAACAAAATTTACATCTAATAGTTCCTCGACTAGCTCATCGTCATCACAAACTAGTAGCTCTACAGCATCTAGCAGTAAAAAAGAAAAAGAAAAACAAGAGAAAGAACGTAAAGAAAAAGAGCTAAAGGAAGCTCAGAAACAAAAGCAGGAAGAAGAGAAAAAAGCTCGCGAGGAACAAGCACGTAAAGAGGCGGATACTAAGAAAATTGTTGAGGAAGCCAATCAGGCTGTCCAACAGCTTGAAAATAATCAAGTTGCAGAAAACATTTCTCCAGCACAAGCAGCTGTCGAACGCGTTGCAGATCCAACTACAAAAGCTGACTTGACTGATCGCATCGGACGAGTTCAAAATACAATTAACCAACAGGCTGAAGAAGCACGCCTTGCAGAGGAAACACGCCAAGAAACTGCAAGACTGGCAGCAGAACAGCAACAAACAAGAACTGTTTATGTCGCTCGAAACGGAACTGCAGATGTATATTGGTATAGTATGGAGAATATGCCATCAAATACACGTTTTGATAGAGTCGTGTCAATGACTGAAGCTGATGCCATTGCCTCTGGAAAAAGACACACAAGTAAAGAATAATATAAAAAAATGCACAAGAAAAATTTTCCCTTTATCTATTTCGTCCTCAAGGCAATATGTATATGCTTAACCACTTCGCGACATCATTTAATTATTGTCGGATACAGATGATCTGATTATTGCCTTTAGCGAAGAGGGTGGAAAATAAAAGCTTTTACCTATGATGGATTTAAGAGTATTTATCATCTAAAACCAGACTACACAAAAAATCACCTGAAACGGGTGATTTTTTTGCAATTTAGAAAAATTCCATCTACTAAATGTCCAACTAGCAAGAGGTTGGAGTATGCGGGTTCGAAGAGTCCATTCAAGACTCTGGTAGCAGCTTATTCGAATTTACCTTTATTAGCTTCATTCGCTGGCTTCATATTGATTTGTAAAAGATTAGCGATATTTTCTTTATCTATCTTAGCATTCCCTTTATTATCAACCTTAATTGCCAAATAATGAGTACTAGTGTCATAATAATCCATTCCCTGTAAATTCACATAGTTATCTGCTTTAAAATCTAGAGCAGCTAACTGGTAGACAAATCGAATAATCAAGCCTTTAGAATAGTTGGTTTCAACAACCTTATTGTGTTCATCTATCAAGCCTTGGAAGAATTCTTGATTATCCTGATGATAAGATGCCTTAACCTCGTACTGATAGACATCTACAGATGGAGCCTTAAATTTCAAATAGACCATATCGCCTTCTACTTTGTAATCTTCAAGAGTGTATGCTCCAGCTTTTCCCAAGGCATTAGTGTTTACTTTGAAAAACATTGGTGCGTATACCTTGAGTGGGTAACTTTCTCCCTTATACTTAAAAACTGTATCCTTTGAAAAAGTTGCATAACGTTCAGACAATACAGGAGCTATGACATCATTCCATAACTTATCAAAAAATTCTTCTTGATTGCTAGCGCCTCTTGCTTTTAAAACCAAATCGAAATTCTTTTGATTAACAAAAACAGCATCTACTAATTTCAAAGCCGCTTGTACCTTGGGATTGGTAATCTCCTTTTTCTTTTTTTCAAGATCGTCAGCCGCCTTTTTAACACCATCTAAGGTTGTAGTGACTTCCTTTCCACTATTTGTTTCAACATACGTTTTCTCATAGGAAACAGGGCTAACTTTTGCATTCCAATCAAATGATGCAGCAGGTCCAGTCACATCTGTCTTATGATATAATGAATTTTTAGCAGTATCAGTCGATTTAGACGAACATCCAACAAGAGCAACTGCTAAAGTTATTAAACTTACTAAGAAATAAATTCTTATCTTCTTTCTCATATTATTCTCCTTTTCTAATAATGATTCTTACCTACCATCTAGTATACCATGACAAAACTTATCTTAATGACTTTTTATATAAATAAATTCTAAAATATTATAAAAAATGTAGTTTCTATTCCCTTCTTGTTTGAAACCTAACTTCTTTTAAATCGCTAAACATAAAGTCACTTGTTTGCTCTAAAGTCAAGCATTGTTGTGTTTTGTCCATTTTTAAATTTCAAATCTTGTCTATTAAAATGATAGCACTAAATAAAGCAAAGAGTCCTTCTCAAAAAGAGTTAAGAAAAACTATTCAATCTGTTCAATACTAAGGATAAGCTGGTCGTTTTATGATTTTCAAAAAATTTTCAAGTCACTTTTCTTGAATCCGATTGCTTCTTTTGATAGACTAGTGCTTAGTTTTAGAAAAAGGAGACAGAAAATGAAAAAGTTTTTTGCTGAATTAATCGGTACATTCATGCTTGTGTTTGTAGGAACAGGCGCAGTTGTTTTTGGTAATGGTGTAGAGGGCCTTGGTCATCTTGGAATTGCCCTTGCCTTTGGTTTGTCAATCGTTGCTGCTGCTTACTCTATCGGTACGATTTCCGGAGCTCACCTCAATCCTGCAGTATCTATTGCTATGTTTGCAAACAAGCGTTTGTCGTCTAAGGATCTTGTCAACTACATCCTTGCACAAGTTCTTGGGGCTTTTATTGCTTCAGCGACAGTATACTTCCTCTTGGCTAACTCAGGTATGCCAACTGCCTGCCTAGGTGAAAATGCCTTGGCAAATGGTGTAACCGTCTTTGGTGGCTTCTTATTTGAAGTCATTGCAACCTTCTTGTTTGTCTTGGTTATCATGACTGTAACTTCTTCAAGCAAAGGGAACAGCTCTATCGCTGGTCTTGTAATTGCTTTGACTTTGGTAGTGATGATCTTGGTTGGTCTCAATATCACTGGCCTCTCAGTTAATCCAGCTCGTAGCTTGGCTCCAGCTCTTCTTGTAGGTGGTGTAGCCTTGCAACAAGTTTGGATCTTCATCTTGGCACCAATTGTTGGTGGCCTTCTTGCAGCTGTAGTTGCCAAAACCCTTCTTGGAACAGAAGAATAATCGAAAATAAAAAGAGCCTTGCTCCTTATCTTGAGGAACAGGGCTTTTTCTTTAAAAATTAAAATACACTCCCATTTTACTCACAGGAGTGTATTGATTTTAACTCAATTCAGCAACGATAGCCTTGATTTGTTCTGCAGTATGAACACCTGCAACTTGTTTAACCACTTGGCCATCCTTTTTAAATAGAAGTGTTGGAATAGACATAATTCCAAAGGATCGAGCTGTCAGTGGATTTTCATCCACATCTATTTTGACAATTTTAAGTTTATCTTCTGAAAATTCTTCCGACAGTCTATCTAGCACTGGCCCTTGCATTCGACAAGGTCCACACCATGTTGCCCAAAAATCAACTAAAACTAAGCCATCCTTTGTTTCTTGCTCAAATGTTGCATCTGTAATTGCTTTTACCATTATTTTTATCTCCTTTTAATCAAACTTTGTCAAATCCTGCTTCATCAGGAAAAAGAATACATCGCCATAAGTCCCGTGATAATCCAAATCACGCCCATTATAGGTCAGTTTCTGAACCGGATAATAATCCGCAACCCCAATCAAGCAGGCTTGTTGAGATTGTTCAAATGCTTGATAAGACTCAAAGGTCATCTTGCGCTCTTGCTTGACAGCATCCAAATAAGTAATTTCAATCATAACTTCTCCTTTTTCAAATTACTCTTGTAATTTTTTATTTTACGATTATATTGTAATCATCTTAATTACATCTGTCAAATAAAACGACTCAGAAATATTCATTCACTTTTCAAGTCGTTCACTGAGTGCCTAGCAAATGAAAAAGCCTCCCATAGGAAGACTTTTTATGCGAATAAGAAAAACCAAGCTCAATGCCCCTTATGCTTTTCCAATCTTTTTTGCTGTTTGAGTTCGAATTTCCTTTGCTTAGCCAGTTCTTTCTGCTGCTTGCGCTTGACTTGAGCGATTTTCTTTTGCTCTTCAAATTGCAGACTCAGCGCTTCCTGAGACTTTGAAGACCGTGAAGCCAGCTGCTCTTTTTTAGCCTGTCTCTGCAAGCGTTTAGGACTGACCGACTTAGTCTTCTCCTTCACCCTGATGCTAGGACTAAACTGCAACCGATGATAATAACGGTTTAGAAAATCCAACAATCCCTGCGTGCTAGGCTCTGCACCAAAGGTGACTCGGCAAACTCTATAAGATTGAGCATGTTCCTGCTCGAAAAGACCGTGCCAAAATCCCTCTTCAAAGTAAACTGTCAGCGTCATTGAAATCTTATCCATGACAGCACCTCCTTTAAAAAATCCCTAAGAATGGACAACCAAGGAGGAAGGTTACTGACAAAAAATGGTTTTTTGCGTCTGGACTACCAACCAGAACTGTGTTTTTATCTTAGTAGCTACAGTCTAGCAAGATTTTCTAAAAAATTCAAGATTATCAGAATCTCGCTTAGATAAGTGAATTGGATTTTCTTGTATGAAAGGCAGAAAAATCAAAAAACAAGAAAGCTCTCTTCTTGTAAAATACATTCATTTCCGCTATAATACTACAAATACTGAAAGGAGAGAACTATGAAGTATATTTGGACTTTCTTAGCAGTCTTGAGCCTAGCCGGACTTGTACTTTTCTTCTACTTGTCCCAAACCAAACCAATTCATACTCCTCCTAAGCGCGAAAGTACACAGACAACTTCTAGTGAGAAGAACGACGATCAACCGACTCCGACAGAAGACATCGTGTCTGAAGAATACAGCGTTTCATACGCTGACAAGCAACTCTACGGAAAGATTACTGCTCCTTCTGACTACAAGAGTCAAAAATTGCCGACTATTGTTATCGCACATGGATTAAATAACACCCTTGAGCAATATGAAATGTACAGCCAACTGCTGGCAAAGCAAGGTTATCTGGTTTACAGCTTTGATTTCTACGGAGGCAGCCGTCAGTCGAAAAGCGGTGGACAGGATATGCTGAATATGTCGGTCAAGACCGAACTCACAGACTTGACCCAAGTCATGGAAAAGCTGAGTTCCGAGGCCTTTATAGATAAGAGCAAAATGAGCTTATTCGGAGCCAGCCAAGGTGGGGTTGTTGCTAGTCTCTACGCAGCTTCTTATCCAGATCGTGTGCACAAGCTCCTGCTTATCTTTCCAGCTTTCGTTCTTTTCGACGATGCCAAAGCGACTTATCATGAGCTAGGGAGCCCAGACTTCGATCAATTTCCAGACAGCCTGACACACCACAATACTACTCTGGGCAAGATTTATCTAATCGATGCCTTAGACATTGACATCCAAGCAGAGCAGGCCAAAATCACAGCTCCGACCCTCATTATCCATGGTACCGATGACGCAGTCGTTCCCTACCAGTATGCGGTTCAAGCGAGTCAGACCATTCCAAATGCAGAGCTAATCACTGTAGAAGGCGGAGAACATCGCATTGACGAAAGATTTGCTATCACTGCCGCTCCTGCCATCCAAAAATTCTTGAAAGAGTAAATTTGTTGATAGAAAGAGTTCTTCTAAAGGATAGAAGGACTTTTTCTCTGTAAAATTGGAAAATTTACAGAGAAAACGATATTTGAAGATCTTAAAACGAGTTAAGGGGCAAGGAGAATAATCGTTCTCCGAAACCCAGAAAACTGATTTGAGCTCGGACTAAAATCCTAGTGAAAATAAAAAATCTCCTCGAAGAGAGAAGATCTGGTTTAGTTTACCTTACAGTGCTAGGAACCGTAACCGAAGATAATACTTGAGTATATCAAGGTAAGGTGACGGAACAGAAAAAGCTCCATGAAGTCAGAGAGCTAATTTGAGCTCAGGCTAAAATCCATGAAAAAAGCTACCCAATTAGAGTAGCTTCATTATCAAGATATGCTCAATTGAATACGGCCTAAATGAGTTGATAAAACAAAAAAGCCCTCTGAATCCAGAGAGCTATTTTGGGCTCGGGCTAAAATCCTAGTGAAAAAGATGAAACTCCTTGTGTTCATCGAAACGGTGTCGTTTCCCTATTTTCATACGGATTTTTAACGCCTTTGGCATCATGATTCTTGCTGGATAAAACGTTTATAAACTAGGCGACGAGTCGAAGATTGTACTAATGGTACATCGAGACGAAGTCAACGAAGTATAGAAACGTTTTAGACGCAAGATTAACGACGAAGTCCAAGAGAGTTAATCAACTCACGGTAACGGTTAACATCGTTTTTACGCAAGTATGCAAGCAAGTTACGACGGCGACCGATTTTCTTCATCAAACCACGGTAAGTAGCGTGGTCTTTTTTGTGTTGTTTGATGTGGTCGTTGAGGTGGTTGATTTCCCAAGTAAGGACAGCAACTTGTACCTCTACTGAACCAGTGTCACCTTCGTGACGTGCATATTGTGCAATGATTTCATTTTTTTTCTCTTTTGAGATTGCCATGATATACTCCTTTTCTTTACGCTTCATCCGAGTGGCAGGTTTGGCATGGCCTGCAACCAAGAAGAAGTTATTTGTCTTTACGACATTCTTATTCTACCAAGAAGGACCAGCTTTGTCAAATCATCCTACTTTACGTCGTCTTAGTCATTCATTAATCAACCCTAGCCACATAATTCCAGGAATAATAGCTAAAAAAGAAGTGCTGCAATAGGCAGAGCACTTCATTTTTTATTCATCCGTTGCAGCATCATAGAGAGTCAGGACAGTCTGGTCTTCTTGACCCTCATTTGCAAAACGAATAGATGGTTGGTTTGTTAAAGGAGAGATAATTCCTATAGCAACCTTATAGCCCTTATCCTTATCCATCAGATCAGAAGTTGAAAGTGAGACTTCAATCTTTTCCTCTTTATCTGGTAAAAGCTTGGTCAAATCAAGAGAAAGTTTCTTAGTTTCTACAATCTCCCCAGATTTATCAAGGACATAAATCTTAGTTTCCCAATTCCGATAAAAAGGAGCCACTCCTTTGTTTGCTAAAGTAAGAGTAAGCTTGGTTTCATCGCCTTGAAGCTTCAAGGACGCTGAAGGAACCCACAATCTATAACCCATATTTTTCAACACTTCGTTATAGCCCGTGTCATCCTTCTCATCAAGCACCTCAGCAATCTTAGGTCCCAAGAAGCTTGTATGCGATTGTTGAACTTCTTTAATCGTTTGTTCTAAATTATTCTTGAGAATGTTTTTCATGCTTACTGCACTAGTAAACTCACCACCAATCGGTGCAGTTTGCCAGGCGTCAGGCATCGCTACAAGGCCATCCTTCGCTTCTTCCTGGTCATAGTCGCCACCAGATTTTATCCAATCCAGCCAAACCTTAGTGCTTTCTTTCTCTCCGACCATATCATTATAAAGGCCGAAGCCATGCTTCTTCGCAGCCACAAAAGGGCGACGCATTAAAATATTGGCTTTTGGAAAAGCTTGAGTCCATGGAGTGATAAATTTTTCACGGATTGCTGCTTCTGGTAATTTTCTGATGTTTACCTCATCATTGACGTGCCATTCTCCCCAATGGCCGAGAACTCCAAGCTGAATAAAGGCAATTTGCCCACTTTTAGCCCAGCGCTCTCCCATAGCAGCAACAGCTTTTTGATAATAAGAAATCAAGGTTTTATCTGAATAATTAGGAGAAAAGCCTTTCCCATAGTCAGACTCATAGCGGTCCCCCGGATCAGACATTTCTTTTATGAGCCAAGAAGGAATATCTTCATGAGAAGTATTGGAAGGATAGTCTAAGACAAAGCGTAGAACAATGTACTTTCCTTCCTTTTTCCAGCGTTCCATCTGGTTGCTTTCTTCTATCTTGTCCCAATCATATACACCCTTTTGGGCTTCTAATTCTTTCCAAGTGACATCCATATATACCAGTTGAACATCGTCAGAAAGCTCCGATTCCTCTGCGGATGGTGCATAGCCCATCAAGGGATTTGGAATTGCCTCCTCAGAGTAGGTAAAAGTATGGTTTACTTGTTTTTTATTATTCAAGGAAGTTAAGAAAAAACTACCAAAAATCGTGGCTACTACTAAAATAATTAAACTGTATCGCAACTTTTTATTCATTCCATTTCCAATCATGCTATCCGTGATACTCACCGTTGTATTGGATAAGTGTCACGTCTGAAACCTGTTCAATATTCCGAATGCGTTCTACAAATGTGAAATCGTCTTTTTTGCAGAGGACTTCAACTGCCATTTCGACAGCATCTCCTCTAAGGGTCTTGGATTTCACAAAGTACTTGATCTTACCAAAAGATTGGATGATGCGGTCTCCTGTTTCATCTCCTTGGTAATGAATAATGAGAATGAAGACCCTACCTTGGTGCTGCATCCGACTAAAAATGAGTAGCATTGCAAAAATGACAACAGCTGTCACAATGGCTAAGATATACATACCTGCGCCAACTGTGATTCCTGTGGTGATGGCCCAGAACAAATAAAGCAGGTCCATGGGATCTTTTACAGCCGTCCGGTAACGTACAATGGAAAGGGCACCGACCATCCCCAAAGAGATAACAACGTTGGTACTAATTGCCAAAGTAACCATGGCTGTTAAGATCGACATCCCAATCAAGGTCATAGCAAAACTTCTTGAATAGACAACTCCAGTGAAAAATCGCTGATAAACAAAGTAAATAAAAGCTCCTAATGCGATTGCTAATAAAAGAGTGGCAAGAATTTTTACAGCATTTTGGGAAGTAAAATTCTCTGATTTTAATATTGATTTTTTAATCATATCTTGAACACTCATTCTTTTCTCCTATCTCTCCTAATAATCTGTGTCAAACCAGTACTCAAAATCATGCAAATATCTTGTCTTTTCATAGCAAAGAACGTATTTTGATACCGCGATAAACTCTGAAGCTCCGGGGGGAATAATATCTTTGATAATCTGCGGTTGCATCTCTGTATATTTCACCTCAAAAACCAACTTGCCCTCCGGAAGAACTGGTATAGTCGGTAAGTTAGGATCAAATATATCATAGCTACCAACAGCTGCTCGAACATTTGAATCAAAGGTCAAGCGTACTGTCCCTGCATCGTAAACCCACGGTTCCCGCTCGTAGTCAACAATTACACGAGGACGCATAACATTTGTCACACATTCAAAATAAAATTCCCGACAAAGAGGATGGGGACTATGGAGTAGAAATCCATAGTCACCTTCAATAATTTTTTCCACCTCTTCTCGTGTTAAAGGTGCTGCTTCCTTATAGATATAATTTTCAAACTTTTTCTTTCTTTCCAACTTGATGCTACGATCGCTAAAATTATAAATTCTAATTCGATATTTCTTTCGCATCAAAATCCCTGCAGCCTTTTCCTCATAACTACTATTCCAGTAATCGTCAAAATAAAGACTGCGAATGGTGTACCCTCCGTTTTGAGCGTGTCTATCCAAATTTAGAATAGACTCAAACCGTTGAGTAAGTAAGGCTTTTTCTTTTAAACCGATGAGATATTTCGCTTCATGGCGAAACTGCTCCTTTTTATCTGTTTTCATAAGTGTCAACCTTGATTCCCCCATCTTCCATTACATAGAAGCCTGAGACACCAAATTGTTTGGTAGTGTCTGTCCGATAGTAGTCAAAGGCCGCTTGTGAATTACCTGTTTCATTTGTAGCGAAAATTCGGATAAAGTATTGACCCTTAGGTAAACGGTCTGTCTTAATGCTGAGCTCCTTGATCCCCTTCTTATCTAGTATTTTTTCTTTGAAGCTTGGATCCTTGGCAAGTTCTACGTGATAGGTAATCTCTTGATTATTAAAATCATAAGAAGGTAGCCATCTTAGGACAAGTTTCTTTCCTTCTACTTTAGGTTGGTCAATGTAGAATGGCTGAGGAGATTGCAGGCTCTTCTTATAGTCATGATAATTTTCCTCTACTTCTTTTGGTAGAGCATCCAAGACCTGATTATACTGGTCCTCATTAAAATACAAATGGCCCAAATCTGGCATACGAGACAGATATGGTTTTACTATTTTAGCATAATTCTTACTCAAATCGCCAATATTTTCTGGTTTCAGCTGATTTTTATATAACTCATCAACTGTTCTTTCCAAACCGGTTCTGAATCTTTCTGATTTGAGCAAGCGTTGGAACAAGTGATTTCCCCAGTAGTTGCTGACTCCGTATTGCCAACTATTTTCTCCCAATGCATCTGGCTTACGAATTGCATACTCACTTTTGTGTAGGGAATCGTCCAAGTCCCAAGGTAAGATATACCAGCGTGTCCCATTCTTTGGACTGTAGAGGAACATATTCCGGTTTTGACTGTCAATATTACCCATCAAAATCTGAAAGGCCATCCAGTACTGGACATTTTGCGCATCAAAATATTTTTCTAGGAACTCATCACTTGAGACTGACTCGTCGTTTAGTTTATCCAACATGTCAATCAGCTTGGTATGGTCCTTGTCTCCCTTGACCTCTAAACGAGACTCGAATTTTTTCTTATCAAATTGAGGATCATCTTCTTTTCGAATAGCATCAGGCTCTCTGTAGAATTCGAAATTATTAATCTTATAGAGATGGCCACTTTGGTCAAGACCATGAGCTTCAAGAGCCGTCTTGTTTAACTGTTCAACTTGCGTATAGATTCCGTAATCTTCAAACCCCTTCGATTCTTCTCCTGTCTCATCTTTGACATAGAGATGGATAAATTGGGTTCGTAGTCCTACAATTTGCGGAATTCCTTCTATTAGCTTAAAAGCTAGCTTATTACGGAAACGCAGATAGTCATAGGGATGCTTATTTAGGTTAATGGTCCGTTGGCCTTCCCATCTTCCCTTGCTCCTTTTTATCTCAACCTTATAATTCTTTTGACTGGCTCTACTAGAGCTTTGCCCACGGATCTGAACCGTAGCATTGGGAACTTCTTCTCCAAAACCGAACTGTCCTGACTCAGGTCCTTTTTCATTGCCCACTTGCAGGAGGCCTTCGACTTGATAGCGTTTCACACCCATTTTTTCATAATCATAAGCTGAATATTGGTTGACTTCACTCCAAGAATGATTGGTGTTTTCGACTGTATTCCCCCGTCTAACAGTCAAATACATGGTAATCACATCCGGATCCCCTTGGTTATACAAGGTTTCTTTGTCATAAAGATGCAAGTCATTAATATTTTGCACCTTTTCCTTCTTCACCTTTTGGGTCACTTTGTCTTTTCCAGTATTTCCTGTGTTATCAAAAACTGCTAAAAGAATAAAGGCGAGGGACATCAATCCAAAGACTAGTAGAAATTTACCCCACTTATTATTCATCATTTCTCCTCGCTTCCAACGTATTATACAGCTTAGTAAAGAATCCTACTTCTTCACGTGAAACGACATCCTGACTTCCTAAAACACGATAAGGAAGATCTTTGGTATATTCAGTCAAACGAGCACTTGTTGTTAAATAAAGTATTAGTGAAGCTAATAAAAAGCCATAACCGATAAAAGATGTATCCATAAACTGAGTCAGAATACTAAAGATAACTGAAATTCCAGCAAACCACTTGGCACAATCCTTAGCACCCTCATAGTCTACGAAATAAAGAAGTAAGAGTAAGTTAACATTTCCTACGGCATAAAGCCCGTAGCCCAAACAAAGGGTCTGAAAATAGCCTTTCATCTGACTATTAAAGCCTAGGGGTAGAACCCCCAACAAAACTATCCCCACAAACATCGCTAGCAAGGTTGCTAAGAGTTGCTTCCAAGATAAATATTTCAATTCATTTCGGAGAGTCCGAAGCATATCCACTTCCGTCTGGTTGATTTTATCAACACTTCCGACTCCATCGTACAGCTGGTAATATTTTCTAAATTTCGGATAAAATACAACTTCTACCGAAACCACAAAGCTCACAGTTGACACCAAGGTTACGAGATAGGCCAACATAGCTGACACATCATAGACAGGAGCTGTACGGAAAAGCCCTCCAATCCCCTTGCTCAAGGGCCCGAACCAGTTAATCACGATATGAGCAAAGAGCCCGATAAAAAGATAGATTCCAACCTTGAAAAGATTGAAATATTCATCAAACCAGATCAGAAACTCGAAATTGGCCTCATAGCTTTTCGGAAAATACCGATACATTATGCGAATCATTTGAATTAGGATATATGCATAAGCGATACAGGTACTCAGAAGCAAACCATAAGGGATCGACAAGGATAAAGCGAGGAATCCTGCTCCAAGCGTAATCAGGATCGCCGTTGCAAATGTTTTTAAGATACTGCGATAGTCTTTAACAGCTGTTAGGTAATTGACAGCATGCCAAATCAAGCATAATTCACTAAACAGTAGCAAATTTAAAACAATCTCCAGCAAGGGAATGCCTGATAAGAATAAGAACAAGCCGTAAGACACAAAGCCAATCCCCAACATCATGGCACCAGAAGAAAAGTATGAGGGCAGAACCCTTTCAAACTTTTCTTCATAGAGCATATCGGAGACATAGCGGGTCACAACCATAGAAAAAATATTGGTAATGGCTAAGGAAGCTAAGATTGAGTAGGAAATCAACCCCAACAGATGGTCGCGTTCGCTGTTGCCAAAACGACCAAAAACACTGAGATAAACAACTGCAAGAATCAGTAAAATCCCAAGAATCATCGGTCCAACATAAATAATGCCTGCATAGCCATATGCTTTTTGCTTGGCCAGGAAGCTTCCCTTATTATATACCTTTCTTAGTTCAAATCCCAATCCTGCCATTACTTCACATACTCCTTATACATTTGTCTATATTGGTCAATCATTTGATCATATTGGTAATATAGCTCGGCTCGTTTTTTAGCAGTTTTCCCCATCACCAGCCTTTCTTCTTCCACAGAAGCCATCCGTAGCATAGCATCAGCTAGGCCACTTAGATCAGTAGGGGGGACACAATACCCTGCTGGTCCCAAATTATCGTCTTCTCTTCCCTCCAGCAATTCTCTGCAGCAACCAACGTCTGTCGTTACACACGCTTTTCCAGCTGCCATTGCTTCTAGGACAGAAAGAGGTTGTCCCTCAGAAATACTGGTTAAAATCATAAAATCCATTCTTTTGAGGTATTCTTTGATGTCAACCCGGCCGGTAAAAATCAGGTTATCTAGCTTCAATTTTCGAACTAGATCATAACATTCATTAGCATACGCTTTATCATCTACACCTCCCATAACATAGAGACGCACATTAGGCATTTGGGCAGACACTTCATAAAAGGCATAAATCATGGTTTTAATATCCTTTATTGGAGCCATTCGGACCGCTGCACCAATGTTGATAAAGCCATCCCCCTCATGAGGAATTGTTGAAAAAGCTTCGTAATCAATTCCATTTGAAATGACTCGACACTTTTCTGGATCACAACCCATTTCTATCTGAATTTCTCTAGCTTTTGAAAATAGGCTGGTAATACAGTCTGCTTTTGAATAGACAGCATCTGAAAGAGTATAGAAAAAATCAATCCATTGTTTTCGCATGGACGGCAAAATCCAATCTGCTCGGATGATCTCTTCCTCACGCTCCCGTGTATAAATCCCGTGCTCAGTCAAAAGAAGGGGTTTCTTTGTCCGAACGCTCGCTAGTGTGGCCAAGATGCCACCATATCCTGTCGAAATTGCATGATATGCATCTGCAATCGGAATATCACTAGATAAAAGGGTCAAAAGCGGAAAAAGCATGGAGCGGATGGTATGAAACACATCCGACATTGGCTGCATGGCGTATCTTTCCGTACACAATTGCTGGATCATTTGGAAAAATTCTTCGCTAGCTAAGAAGCTATCCCGCTGGATTTTTCCATCTTGAAGCAAGTTAAAAATCAAAGACCAATCTGGTTTTGCGCAAAAAACTAATTGTTTTAGGGCTTCGTATTCTGCATCTGTTAAATCTCCAGATTCCTTATTCCCTACTTCTGATCCAGCTAGACTATCTAGGAAAACCTCTCGAACTTCTACTACATTAGGAGGAAATTCGTAGACGAATTGGCCTTTCTTTTCCTCGTTCGCTCCTATCACCCATACGATAAACTCGTGTTCCTTCATCTCGGTGATATACTGGTGCATCCAAGTAGATACACCTCCGTGAACATAGGGATAAGAACCTTCTAAAACCAAACAAATTCTCATTTTTCTTTTCTCTTCTATGTTTATTTGACCTCAATAGATACTTTGGCTGATGTTGCCTCCAGCAGATAGAGATTACCTGTTAAATGTTCGAGTTTGCCACCTTTGACTTTTCCAGGCTCTCCCTCGTTTAATCGAATCATTACATAAGCTTGATTATGGAAGTTTCCAAGTTCTAGCTCTAGGCCTGTATCTGTTCGATTCTGATTAATGGTTAAGATGGCATAGCGCTGGACTGCACCTGCCATTTCAGAACCTGTCAGACGCCGAATATTTGGAACAACTTTGTACAGGCTCTCAATTTCATTTTGGAAATCTTTATAGAGTTTGGGCCAGCCTAGTTTCGCACCTCGATCCTCATCTAAGACATCATCTGGATGAAGGAAATGAGTAGTGACATAGTGCATGTTTAACTCAGAAAATACGGTCAATTTTGAATAGGCATCCCATGAAGCACCCGAAACAATCCGAGGTTGTTCAATCATACCGTCATCTGCCACTTCAAATTCCTGGGAATAGGTGAATTTGCCTGGGAAATAATTACTAGCAATACTCTTGATTTCTGGGAATTTTTCTCGTAGAACTTGCCTTCCTTCTTTAGATAGAACGTTTGAAGGCGGGATATAAATCGACTTTTCTCCCTTTGGAAAGAGTTCTTTTGTAAAGCGAAGCAGTTCATTGATTGCAGAAGCCATAGCTTTCTTATCTTTCCAAGTTTTATAGGTTGGGAATTCATCACCATAGTCAACTCCCTTAGGCGTTAAAGGTTGGTGATTATAACCATGGTAACTGATCTCGCCTCCATTAGCCAAAAGCGACTTACCAAAATATTTAAATCGGTCTACGTCTTTTTGGCTATGAACATTTCCTGACGTGTCATCCTCATAATTTTCGATAACCCCACCTGTATACTTAATTCCATAAGTTTCAGCCAGCTTCAGCAAATCTGGCCACCAGATATTGGTATAAAAGTCCGAGATGCTCATATTATAGTCACGTTTAATATAAGTCGCATCTCCTGCAGGGACTGGAGATGGAAAGTCATCTAGGTAAAAAGTTGTTCCATTAATAACTGGATAAGCTGTCGCGGACGTCATCAAGCTATAGGAAGCTGCATACAGACCACGTACTGCCCTTTCATAAATGCCAAAATTATCAACTACAAACTTCCCTTGACCATGTTTCTTTTCCCAGACCAAAGGAGTTTTTGCCTCATCATCTGTCCAGGCGTGAACTTTGGCATCAGGTGATAGTATAACTGACCAAGCAGAATGGAAAGCGCCGTCGATGGCATAGCTTTTCCCACCACCAATCATAAAGTCTTTATCAATATAAATTTTCTTAACATAGGCATTTTCAAAACTAGAACTTGAAACGCCTAATTTTTGTTCGATTTCTGTTAGTTTGCTGTCCTTGGAGAGGGTTACAGCAAAGAGAACATTTCCTCCCTGCTCAACCCAATCCACCATCTCAAGCGCCTTGTCTCCCATGCCTTCCAAATCGCTCAGAAGCACAACTACTTTTTTATAATCAGAAAAACTAGGAATCGTCTCTTTTGAAATATCAACCAAGCGGTACCCCATTCTCATATCTTTGAGAATCTGAGTAAATTGCTCTTTTGCCCTTCGACTTGTATCATTGTTTTCATCATAAAGAACCAGATTATCCTGAGCTAAGCTGTCAAATACAGCATTAGACGAAGGGGCATTTTTTAGATAAATGTTTTTTTCAGGATTAACTGTATATTGTTCGCCACTCTTTTGAATCCACAAAACCGCAGATAACAAAAGAAAGATTACAATTACAATAATGGATTCTTTTGAATATAAGATTTTTCTTTTTTTCTTTGTCATCTTAAAAACCTACGATTGCCAGAAAGCTAGGCGTTCTCGATTCGCTTTAGAAATATAAATAGAACCATTTTTGATAGCTTCTACCAATTCTTCCAACCTTTCTCCCTGTCTCGTTTCAAAATAATATCTGAGATAGAGCATATAAATTTCTTCTTGTTGAGGCCATTTTTGAGAAATAGTATTCAAGTATTTTTCAACACTTTCATATCGCTTCAACAAGAGTTCATTCTCTATCAATTTCACATAATCAGAAAGCTGCTCTTTTTGTTGAAGTTTCTTTTCTAGGAGATGGGAATAATCTTTCCGCAAGACCTCTTCCATCCGCTTGGTCACCAGGTTTTTTTGGAGGTATGCCGCTAAAACTGCACAGTATTCTGCTAGAGTCCGGTAATCCGACGGATTTTCCTGGTGCTTTTTATCCAGTGTCTGTAGACGGATATCATATTGTCGAGATATTTCCGCAATCAAGGTCGTTGCGTAATGCACAACCTCTGTATCCTCATCCTGACGCGCTAGGAACAATAAGTCAATGAACTTAGCAGGAGCCCGACTGACTATCTCCATCAACATCCACCGAGAAACTTCTTTGTCTTGTAAGACAAGAGCTTCTTCTAGAGGAATAATTTCTTCAACGTGATCATAGGCACTTTCAACCCTACTCATTTTCTGAGTGTCATCTACGTCAAACCATTCTTCGAAATCGCCTTGAACCAGCGAAAGGTCAGATTCATCCTTTCGAATAGAACGATTCAAGCCCCAAAGTAAGATATAACCTAAAAAGGGTAGAGCAATAGGAAAGACTATGTAAAAGAGAGGTAGCTGCATCCGTTTTGTTTTTAATAAGATAAACGAATGCAGGCATAAAGCTAGGTCTAAAAAGACACAAAA
The DNA here is from genome assembly GCF_001807785.1 of Streptococcus sp. HMSC10A01. Classification (NCBI taxonomy): domain Bacteria; kingdom Bacillati; phylum Bacillota; class Bacilli; order Lactobacillales; family Streptococcaceae; genus Streptococcus; species Streptococcus sp. HMSC10A01. Next base: position 308,898 of record NZ_KV790983.1, read on the forward strand.
ACTAGTAATCATCCATTCCATTTTAGTTTCCTTGCCTCATTTCGCCGGGACTGCTATGCGTGGTCAGACCAGAATCTTTATTCATGCTAGAGAAGACTTGATAGTAACCGGCCTTATCTATCATAGACGCTGTCAGTTCACTTACCATCTGTAGGAAATGAAGTTTTGAGAAAGTCAATTGATCATAAGAAACTTCGTCGACCCATATCAAATAATGAAGCCCAGAAGCACTCTTCATTTCTACTGCAAAAACAGGATAGTCTGGAAGCATTTTTTTGTTAATCCAAACCGCTTCTTTTTCCAAACCTTCTTTCAACTGAGGATAGAGCTCTATCTTAAAGTTAGAAAAAGGAGACAAAGGGTAAAAATGAACTTCATCAGTTGAAAATTCTTCCCCAATGATTTTTTCGGCTTCAGCAATCACTTCTTCAACTGTTTTCTTGTTTAAACGTTTGTGAACAGCGTATAGTTGACTATTGCCATTGCTACTGCTCACTACTTTTTGAACTAGTGCATCTCGATCATGAGCCGCATCTTCATATGACAGAGTCAAAAAGTCATTTTGCTCATTCAACAACTGATTTTCTTTTTCCAGCAATTCCTTCTCATCTTGGTATTTCATCTGGATAATACCACAAATAAGAGCCACGAAGATATAAGCGGCAAATGGGAGCCATCTATCAGTGTTATATACAATTGATTGCCACTTATTACCTGCTGCTATGCTCGTTACAAATAAGCCTAAAACAGACAGAACACCAGCAAAGACGCCATATACTGTCCCAAAAATAGTACTAATTAAGGTTACAAATAAGAGGCGCACATCAATCATGCCTAGCTGATTAAATCTTGCAACGACAAAGCTGAGGACTTCTGACAAGAGAAAGGCCAGTAAAATCTCTGCTGTTTTTTGGAAATCATTATGACCCCGCAGTCTATAGATATTTTTCCTCAAACCGCGAAATTCAAGCCGTCTTAAAGGCTTACTTTCAGAAGCAAATTGGCAATAGAGATCTGATAAATCATCCAAAATAGAATAATGGATAAACCAACCATACCTACCACGCAGATTATTCTTGTCCATTGTTTGGTAGAGAGGCGATAGCTTATTGGATGATTGGAAGCCAATCGTACTGTGCGAAAGCTCTAAGTTTTGTAACTTGGTCGCCAACTGCTGGAAGGTATCCTGAAACGGACTAGGAATTGTTAGAACTTCAATCTCATCTGTCCAACTATTAAATACTTTATAAACAAGTTCTGCTAAGTCTTCTGAATTAATAAAGTTTGCCACTTCATCGGGCTGCTCATCGAAACGAATTGGCTGATTGCGTCGGATATTAGACATTAAACCGTAGAAATAGTCCTCTGGCTGTGTTGCAGAATAAACATAAGGACTTCTAATAATCTTGAGAGAACCACTGTAGGTATGAGCCCAATGCAAGCAAAGATTTTCTGCTGCTCTTTCTAAATCCTGAGGCAGATTGATGATTTCTGGTCCGGTCAGATAGATAATGTTAGACCAGGTCAATTTAGAAGTGTTTTTTAAGAAATCCTGTAGTCTTTCCAATTCCCCAATCTGTTGATTTTTATAGGTCAAGAAATTTGAAAGATACAAAATCTGATCGAAGCGATAATTTTCTAAGATTTCAGCGATTCCGATTGCTTCTGTCTTCTTAAAAACTGTTACTCGCTTTAGGCTAGTTAAGTTGGTCTTTCCAAAAATATAGACGTCGCTATTGGGGAAAGCCTCCTCAATGAACTCTTTAGTTATGTAACCTGTGTTTCCGAATAGTAAAGTCTTCACATTTCTCTCCTTTTTTTATATCCTTTGTTCGCCTTAAGAACAAAATTAGGTCGAAAATACTTTCATATATCGTATTATTTCACACTCAGTTTAAAATCATATAATTTTTTGGCAAAAATATCAAGTATATCACCCCGTAATTTACATAAAATACAGAAAGAACAATGACTTTATAAATTTAAGAATCAGATCAAACATTCGCTATATACAAAAAAACATCTCCGAGGATCATAATGCAACATAAAAAAACATTAGAAGGGCTCAAAGATTCACTCTTATTATACCACAAAAGGTTATCAATGAACACTATTCACCCGTTTCAAATCCAGACTTAATCTTACAAAAAATTCTCATCTTCAAATAATTGGAAACTTCCCACTATTTTGCAAAAATTTTGCAAAAATCAAAAGCACCCTCGAAGTCAGATTTTCATTCCAACCTCGAAGGTGCGACAATATTATAAAATTAAATTCATTATAATTCTACCTGAAATCTCTCCAAAGATTTCATCTCTTCTTCTGTTAAACGACGCCATTCTCCGAGGGCAAGCTCAGGATCCAATTGCAGGGGTCCCATCGAGAGGCGCTGAAGATCCGTAACTTCTTTTCCACAGGCAGCCACCATGCGCTTAACTTGGTGGAACTTGCCTTCAGCTAGGGTAATTTCTACGAGAGAGGTCTCTTTTTCCTCATCTACTTCTAAAATCTTGAGTTGAGCCGGTTGACAGGTAAAGCCTTTCAACTCTATCCCTCTAGCAAACCTCTCCACATCTGATTGATTCATCAAGCCAGCTACTTGAGCTCGGTAGATTTTCTCTACGTGTTTTTTGGGTGACAGCATAGCATGAGCTAGCTTACCGTTATTGGTCAGAAGGAGCAGACCATGGGTATCAATATCCAAGCGCCCGACAGGGAAGACTTCTTTCTGACGGGCAGTCTCATCCAACAAATCCAGAACTGTTTTATGTCGTTCGTCCTCTGTTGCTGAGATATATCCCTTAGGTTTGTTAAGAAGATAGTAAACAAACTTTTCATAGGTCAACTTTTGACCAGAAACAACAATCTGATCCGCCGTCTCGTTAATCTGAGTCTTGGGAGATTTTTCCGCTCTACCATTGACCAAAACTAAACCTTTTTTCAAGAGTTCCTTCACTTGGCTTCGTGAACCAAGACCATTTTCTACCAAAAATTTATCTAGGCGCATATTATTCCTTTGTGATATTGTAACTTAGCATTGCTATGATCATCATGACAACTCCTAGGACGGAGAAAATGAACAGCGGAGCTTGAGATAGATGACCAATCAAAGAAAGGAGAAATGTCGTCACAGAGGCACCACCACTGCAACCTAAAACAGTAATTGAAACAGCCTGATTGATTAGATGAGGGGGGATCTTTTCTGACACTGTATGAAAAACGGTCGTCAGAGTTATACTGTAGGTAAAGCCTGCAAAAAGGGCACTAAAAGCTAACATCCATATATTGCTGGAAAGACCAATCAGAATCAAGCTCAAGCCAAAACAAATTCCAATAATCGTCAGTAAACGGTCCTTAAAAATTCCGACCATAGGAGCAAAGCTAACACCAGCCACAATTCCAATTAACTGCATACCACTTAAAATCAAACTGGCCGTTTGAGCTGTCCCTATTTGATGGTACAACACTAGACTAGGTACGCGCAAGTTGATGGCTGTATTACTGAGTACAATTACCCCAGCCACCAAAGCTGATAATAAGGTGAAGCGGAACTGGCCTGCTGTCATTTTTTCTTTCTTGGCCTGCTTATGTTGATGAACTTCCCCTTTTTCATAAGGAACAAAGAGGAGAAAAAGTCCCAAAACCAAAAAGCAGAAGGTATAAACAAGGAAGGTTGCTGTCCAGCCAAAGCGCAAAAGTTGGCCGACTGCCAGAGTCAGAAGGGCTGTCCCCACTACTTCTGCTGATCCTCTATAGCCTAAGAGCTGTATGCGCTCATGACCTTGGTAACGCTCGCTAATAATTGAAATAGCCTTAGCATTGATCAAGCCTGTCCCCAAGCCAAAAATTAAACGGGAAAGAAAGACTAGATTATAGGATGGATTCAAAATGGGAACAAAGGCGCAAGCAGACATAATCAGCAAGCCAGTCACAATCATGATCCTTTCAGATAAGAAACGCTCAATTAGTCCATTCAACAAGAGCATGACCATAATCCCTATAGAGGGCAGGGACACTAGAAGTTCTATCCTATCGGCTGGATAGTCCTTATAAAAATCAAACATGGCCGGCAAGGCACTGGAGATTGAAAAAGAGGTTGTCAGTACCAAAGATAGACTCAGGATACTGATTTTTTCCATTGTTCTTTTCATTTTCTTTCCCTTCAATAACACACTATTAGTATCATACAGTTTTTTGCACAAAGACGCAATCTGTTTATTTAGAAAAATTCATCATCAAGTCGTCTTCTTTATTTCTAGTCTGTTTTGTGATATAGTATCTTATAGAAAGAAAGAGGAAAGAGAAGATGTCTGTTATTGAAAAACTTATTAAACCAGCTCATTTGATTGATATGAAGGATATTATTCGCGAGGGAAATCCAACCCTACGCGCTGTTGCTGAGGAAGTTTCTTTTCCCTTAGCGGACGAAGATATTCTTTTGGGCGAAAAAATGATGCAGTTCTTACACAATTCACAAGATCCAGTCATGGCTGAAAAACTTGGATTGCGTGGCGGTGTGGGACTGGCTGCTCCGCAGCTTGATATTTCCCGCCGTATCATCGCTGTTCTCTTACCTAACCCTGAGGATGAAAACGGCAATCCACCCCAAGAAGCTTATGCTTTAAAAGAAGTCATGTACAATCCTAAAATCGTGGCCCACTCTGTCCAAGATGCAGCTTTGGCTGATGGAGAGGGTTGCCTATCAGTCGACCGCGATGTCCCTGGCTATGTAGTCCGACATGCGCGTGTCACTGTAGATTACTTCGATAAAGATGGTGAAAAACATCGAGTAAAACTTAAAGGTTACAAGGCTATCGTTGTCCAACACGAAATTGACCATATCAATGGTATCATGTTCTACGATCGGATCAACGAGACAGATCCATTTGCCATTAAAGAAGGCATGTTAATTTTGGAATAATGGATCAAAAGTACAAAATTTCTGACTTCTGTCTCTTAACGAGGTGAGACCAGACTAACTGTTTAAACAAGTAGTCTGGCCTCCCTCTTTTTTCTTGTCTCTCGGCCATTTTTCCTTAAACAAATATTAAGCCAAACTTAAAGAAAACTGATATCAGTTAGCTTTAAGGACTGCTCTTTATACTGTTCTGTATCTTATCTATCAAACATCTAAGAAAGAGGTACAGCTTATGGATTATCTCGTTATTCCAGCTTATGAGCCAGATTACAATCTCATTCGCTTAATAAAAAAAGTTCGTGAAAAGAGTGACTTTGAAGTAATCGTAATCAATGACGGCAGTTCTGCTTCATGTAATCGTGTCTTCGAACAAGCAGCAACGTATGCAACTATCCTGCATCATTCTCTTAACCAAGGCAAGGGACAGGCCCTAAAGACAGCTTTTCGCTATATTCAGTCTCAAGATCGCTATGGTGTCATTGTCACAGCAGATGCAGACGGTCAACATAAGCTTTGGGACATTCTACGTGTTACCCGCTGTGCCCATGAGCAACCTCAGAAGTTAATCTTAGGAGCACGCTCATTTACCGGAAAGGTCCCTCTACGAAGTCGATTTGGAAATAGTCTGACTCGTCTGTTATTTAAGCAACAAACCGGCGTCGCTGTTTCTGATACTCAGACTGGCCTCCGTGCTTTCACTAGCAATATGCTTCCATTTATGCTTTCCATTAAAGGTCAACGCTATGAATACGAAATGAATATACTTCTGCAAGCCTGCAAGGCTTATCCAATCGTGGAAGTTCCGATCGAGACCGTCTACATCGATGATAATAAAACTTCCCATTTCAGACCCATTCAAGATGGCTTAATGATTTACAAAGATATGTTTAAGTTTGCTCTATCCTCACTAAGTAGCTTCATTGTGGACTATCTAGTCTACGCTGTCGCCCTACTCTTTCTGGTGGCTGTGCCGACAACTCTGCGTATTCTACTTGCCAATGGGATTGCCCGCGTTACTAGCTCTATTTTTAATTACTCCACCAATAAAAAGCTCGTCTTTAAAAATGAAGATAGCATTGCAAAAACAGGAAGTGGCTACTTTGGCCTGGCTCTGGGTTTGTTTATATTAGACACCCTTCTAATTAGACTCTTCTACGCTGTCTTTGGGATCAACCTTCTACTCGTTAAGATTTTGGTCGGCATTCTGCTATTTTCGCTCTCTTGGCTTATCCAAAAGAAGTTTATTTTTAAAGAAAGGACCCACACCGTATCATGAAATTATTTAAAAAATCTTATGTTTATGCTAGTCTTTTTGGCTTATTGTTGACAGCATCTTTCAGCTACTCTATGCTCAAAACCTTTGTCTTATCAGAGTCCATCACAACTGTTAAAGCCAATACTACAAGTAGTAGCACCAGTACAACGGCAACCAATGTCAGCACGTCTGATACTAGCTATAGTGACGACAATATCTCCATTACACTGACAGAAAAAACAGTGAGCAATACCCAGGTTTATATTGCTGACATAACTGTCAGCTCTGCTGAATATTTAAAAACTGCTCTGGCTCAAAACACATATGGAACCAATGTCACTGCCAAAACCTCTGTCACTGCTGCCAACAACAATGCTATTTTAGCGGTCAACGGTGACTACTACGGGGCAAATTCCACTGGCTATGTTATCCGCAACGGGGTTGTCTACCGTGATACCGTCCGAGAAGACTCCAGCAATGGCGATTTGGCGATTTACAAGGCCGGCTCATTTAAGATCATTTATGAGGACGAAACATCTGCAGAACAGCTGGTGAAAGACGGAGTTGTTAACCTCCTAGCCTTTGGTCCATCCTTAGTAGAAAACGGTGAGATTGTTGTTGACACTAATTCTGAAGTTGGTCAATCCATGTCTTCGAACCCACGTACAGCCATCGGTATTATCGACGAAAACCACTATATTATTGTCGTGTCAGATGGCCGGACCTCAGAAAGTCAGGGACTATCCCTCTATGAGTTAGCTGAAGTTATGAAATCGTATGGCGTCAAGACTGCTTATAACCTTGACGGTGGCGGATCTTCTACACTCTACTTCAATGGTCAGGTGATCAACAAACCAACGACCAATGGAAATATTTCAGAAAGGGCGGTGAGCGACATTGTCTACATCGGTTACTAATCCAAGCAAAAAACGTTTCAAGAAGACAGCTCTTGTCTATACTCTCTTAAGTATCTTCTTCTTTGCCTTTAGCCGTATATATGAATCTTTTAGCTTTGGTGAAACCTCTACCTATATGCACTATCTCTACGCAGTTCCTTTAGTTGGAGGCATCCTCTTATTAATCCTACTCAAGATCATTCCTAACCTCTCAAGACTCAGCCTCAACCTCTGGAACTCAGCAGTTGCTACTCTCACGGCGGGTGTCCTTTTCCGAGGCATTGTTAATCTATCTGGACGTTCCACGACGCTGGATCAGCCCTATATCTATACTAGCATCGCCTTTCTTGTATTAGCTGTACTCTCAATATTATTTACTAGAAGCGTCTGGACAGAAGAAAATAATCTTATTGATTAAATAAATAACAAAAACAACCGGAGTCTAAAATGACTCCGGTTGTTTCTTATGTAGGTAAGCTAACTTAAAAGATTTTTAATTCTCCTATAGACTATTCGCTTTCTTCACGCTTTTTGTGAATGGCCATTCCGACCAATGCTAGCGAAGTTATTCCAAAGAGACTGAGTGCTAGAGAAGTTTGGTCCTCTTGTCCTGTCTTCGGAAGGACACCAGATTCTTCTTGCTTACTAGAAGCTGTTTTATAGTTAATCGTTAGTGGCATAGCTGTTGCAACTTTTTCACTAGCTTTATTTGTTTCAAAAGTAGGACGACTATCCGGATTTGTAGGAGCTGGGACTCCTGGTTTCCTATCTGGTTTTACAATTATTCCACTATCTTGATCTGGATCAGGCGTCGGAATCACCATCTCCTTCAGATAGGATAAAACATAACGATTAATCTTATTTGTGACTTCATAGATAAAGTCATTTTCAGTCGCGCGATATCCTGCTGGAAGCTCAACATGAATACGATAGTTTCCATTCATCAGCATGCTTTCAAAGCTCAGAAGATCATAAATACTATGAGCAAGCGTACGGATAACCCCTTTCTCATCAATAGTCTTCACAATAGTTCCTTCTGGCACTGGCTTGTCAAAACCTATTGTCAACTTATTCTCGGATAAATAGCGAGAAGCAAAGGTGACTTTTGGATGAGGATCCTCAGGAGAAACTGTCACTTTTTTCACTAGCTCATCTCCCCAATCATAATGGTAATCAGAAAGAGTAATCTTGACTGTATAAGTGCCAAATGGGAGCTCTGGGAAGTTGCCACCATTATAGGACAAATTAAACTCACCAGTTACAGCACGCCTCTGATCATCAAAGACTTGGTAACGCACGATTGATGGATAATAATTAATTACCTCTCCGCTACTGTCCGTAAAGACAAGCTCCAAGGTCCCCTTATCAGGGGTCTCTTTATTTTCTGGACTTGACGTTGGCTCTTCAGCGACCGAAGCTGCTTGAGCTGTTAGGTCTTCGCTAGTCTCTACTTTATTTCCTTGCAAGTCTAGCTCAGCTGTATTGTATACCTTATCCCAAACTGAATAACGAACTGTTGAAAGATCTACTCCCTCAGGAATGAGATAGCTTCCATCTTCTTCTGGAGTCAAGGCATGCGTTTCTCCATCTTTAGTGTATGACAGATAAGTACCTGCGACTCCACTTCCTGTTTCGATAATCTTTCCAGGACGGAAAACTCTGGTCTTAGGATCATAGTGGGCGCTACCCGTCTCTATACTTGGAGCCGTATTATCAATTTTTACTTTGAAATTCAACTCCTGCTTCTTAGCACCAGAGGCTGATGGACGGTAGGAAATGACAAATTGATATTCTCCATCTGGAAGCCGATTCCCATCATTATCCAAACCTTCCCAAGAAATTTCATAGAATTCTTCACTTCTGTTTCCGCTTCGGTAGCTCCAGTCCGTTTTTCTATGAACTTCATTTCCGATCTCATAAATGGGTTGTTTTCTCTCTGTGTCTTCTTTCTTGTAGACTGTCAGATGCACATTTTCGACATTGCGGAGCATAACAGCTTTTACCTTCACACTATCAAAACTAGAATCGTTATTTGGTGAAAAGTAGAGTTGATCCCCATCAAACTTTTCGCCATCCTGTCCCAGTGTTTTAGCTACAGATTCGCCGTTTTCGTACACATAGCTGATCAAGGATGTAAAATGATTATCTGGATGCCGCTCTTCCACATCAGGAATCTTGCTATCTGGATAGTCTGTTTTGTCCTTATAGTAATAGAAAGGTTTGTCAGAGCCAGTATATTCATAAATCGGTTTTTCAATTCCTCGCAGATTTTGGTATTCCCCTCGGAAACCCACATAAGGAAGACTGACCAAATGCTGGTTACTCTTAGCATCTTTAACAAGGAAAAATCCTTCTAGGAAATAACCATTTGGCATTTGTTTACTCAGCTCGGATTGATACTTGCTGGCATCAACTGAGACACGAATGGTCCGTTGACCATGAGCTGGAACAGTGACAGTTTCTTTACCTGTCAGGGTCTCTAAAAGAAGTGGGTGGAGCGTAAATTTCCCATCTTCAACTTGATCCGTCTGAAGAGTTGTTTCGTAGGTGACCGTCTTTTCCTGATCAGACAAATTATGAACTGTCACATCAAACTCGAAAGTGTCCTTCACATTTCCCAAGGTCAAGCTACTCTTTTCGCCTTTTGCAGTGACATATAAATCACCTAGAGCAGCAGCTGTCACATCCATGACTCCAGCTCCCTGCTGACGAACAGAGGAATAGGCCTTGGTTTCTTCATCCACATGAGGAACCGCTGTACTCATCGTCATTTGCTTGACGAGGATTTGAAGCTGTTCAGAAGTCAGATAAGGGAAACGCTCTTTCAAAGACTGCTTGACTAAAGCTGTTGCCCCAGCAGCATGAGGAGATGCCATACTTGTCCCTCTGTCCATATAGTATTCACCGTTATTAACAGATGAGTAAATCATTCCACCTGGCAAGGTCACATCCGGCTTCAAGTCACCATCAACTGATAAGCCCCAAGATGAAAAGTCTGACATCTGTTTAGCAGCCTCATACGGTACACGCTTAAATTTGTTGGCAATGTTCAGTTGATAATCACTGGCGTGCTGGGACAAAACCTCTCCTGCACGGTGGCCGATTACCCCAACAGGGAAACGCTCCCCTAAACCTTCTAGATCAAATGGAGTAGGCCTTTCTCCTTGCTCTTTTGTCTGATAGAAGATCACTCCAGCTGCTCCAGCCGCTTTCAGCTGTTTGACTTTTTCAACATCTGAGACCTGACCGCCTCTTTCAGTCAAAACCAAACGGCCATTAATCTGATCTCCTTGATAGTTTTCCAGCCCACCATTTTCCACATGGATATAATTTTGTGGAATGGTCGTCCGGAAACCATCTCGTTCAACAAAAGAATGCATTGGAATTTTACCATCAGGAAATTCTGTAGAACCGACTAGTTCCTTAACGGTTAAGCTTGCTTCCGTTGAAACGTGTTTAGTCAAGCTATTGATTGAAGCAACAGAAATAACATTTGGATTGACTGACGGTGTCCCTGTCATCCCGTAATCAGGTGTTGTAGCAAGTGGCTTACTATGCCAAAAACCATTGGTTGCCATATTGGTAGAAGCAACAGTAATGGTCACTCCCGCCTTGCGAGCTTCATCGAAGGCTTGACGGGTGATTTCACCAACATCATAGATGGAGCCTGAGGCAGTTCCTAAACTCATATTAATGGTATCAGCCCCAAGCTTCACAGCGTCTTCCACAGCCTTGGTATAAATAAAGTTTTGGACTTGTCCACCTTTCGTATCTGAAAAGACGCGCAAAAACATGAGCTGAGCTTCCGGAGCTACCCCGCGGAAAATTTCCCCGTTTGGAGATGGTTGAGAAGCATTTCCTACGGCAGTCCCAGCCACATGGGCACCATGTGAAATCGGATCTTCTTCTTTTACATTATCATCCATATCACTATAGTTATGAACATAGACGACTTTGTTGTTGTACCACTTACCATAGGTAATACCAGCCTTTTTCTTGGCTGCTTCAATATCAGCTTCACTTTTGAATTTTGCCTTGCTGATGTCCGTTAAACGAAAAGCGTCGTGGGCAGGATCAACTCCTGAATCAATCACAGCTACAACCTGACCCTGACCTTTAATCCCTTTATCCCAGAGCGGTTGTAAATTGATTAAACTGTTTTCTTCGCTAACTTTGGCAGGACTTGGGGTTGGGGAAGCGACAGCTGGTTGCGGCTCTTCCACTCTGGTCCGCCGAAGAGGAGCGTAGTCCACAGCATCGACACGCGCCAAACCTCGAATTTTCTTCGCATCTCCGTAAGTCGTTTCTAAAGCAAGTCCACTAAACAAAAGATTAATATCATATAGTTTCTTAAAGCGAATGGACTGTCTTTCTAATTCTTTTAAAAATTCCTCGTGTTCCCGATTTGTCTTCTCAATTCGTCTAGCCTTGTCTGTAGCTGATGTAAGAGGGGCTTCGCCAGGTGTTTTTTCTTCCTTTAGGCGAACAAGAGCTTCTACAGGAGTCGCTTCATCCAGTTCATTTTTTGGAGCTTCAGCTACTTCTTTGTGGGATTTTTCTTCTATATTTTCCTGAGCTACTTTCTTTGAGGTATCAAGGACAGGCTGCTTATAATCATTTTCACTTCTCTTCTCAGGTTCAGGAGTGATATTACTTCCTGCCTCTTTTTCAGTGCTTACCTTATCGGGCTCATTGCCACTTTCTTTTACAGGCTCATTACCCTTATCAGATGGCTGAACAACTTCTGTCTGACCCGAGTCAAGAGTAGAAGGAAGAGACGGTTCTTCCGGTTTTCTTACTTCTTCCTCTTTGACAGGATGATTTTCTTCCGTCGTCGGTGCAGTATCCATTGTAGACGCTGTAACTGCTTGTTCTTCAGAGGTTACTGTATCTGCCGCAACCAGTGGTCCAACAAGAGCCAGTCCAATCAATACAGATGCTACCCCTATAGCATACTTTCGAATTGAAAAACGTTGTTTTCGGTGAAACTCCATACAAAACTCCTTTATTTTTAAGCTGGAAGTAAGAAACCTGACTGCTTCCAGCTGTTGTCTAATTATTAACCTATCTTTAAGTGATTAATCCTGACCTTCTTTTCCTCTTTTATGAATGAGTCCGAAGGTGCAAAGTGACAAGAATATTCCCAATAGACTGATATTGTCCCCAGCTTGTCCGGTCTTTGGCAAGTTTTCTTTTGAATCCAAGTCAGAGACTTCTCGTATGTCCTCTTCCTTCTTTTCACTTGGCTTGACATACATAGGACGCAAGTCTGCTTTTTTCGCAATTAGCTGATCTTCTTTATCCACTTCTTTTCCTTTACCAGGATCGGATGTCTTATCCGGAATGAGTGGATCTGGTTTTTGATCTGGTACTGGATTTGGGATTGGATTCGGTGTTGGATTCGGATTAACCGGATTGTCTTCTGCAACTTCTACAAATGTTGTTAAGAAGCGATTGATTTTTTCTCCTACTGAATAGAAAACATCATTTTCTACCGCACGATAACCTTTTGGCAGTTCAATATGAATCTGATAATCTCCATTTAATAAAATCTTTTCAAAAGTCTTTGGTTCATAGAGGGTTTGTTCTAATTCATGCTGTTCTCCGTTATCCTTACGAATAGCAAAAACTCTAGTTCCAGATGGTAAATCCTTATCAAAGACTACGTTAAATCGATTCTTAGATTTGTAATGGTAAACAAAGTTGACTAGGCCTTCAGGATGTTCTTTCGTCAACTCGACCGTTACAGTTGTAGGAGATACCCATGAATAGTTTTCGTCTTGTGCAACTACTTTGACAGTATAGCTACCAAATGGCAACCTTGGCAACTCACTTTCATAATAAGTATTAAACTCTTTATCAATTCGATTGCCCTTACTGTCGAATACTTGGTAGCGCATCATCTCAGGATATTGAGAGGTTGGATTTCCCTCTTCATCAACAACACGAACTTCCAGCCTTCCATCTGTTGCTTCTGCTTGACCGTCCTCAGAACTTCTTTTTCCTCTTGATTTTCCTGATTCCTTCTCAGCCGACTTATAAGCGTTCTGACCATCAAGGGTTAAAGTATTGGTATTATAAGCCTTATCCCAAATATAAAAACGAACAGTTGCTGGATCAACCCCTTCTGGGATCAAATATGAACCATCTTGATTCGGGCTGATTTCAATGGTTTGCCCATCTTTTTCGTAGGATAGGTATTTACCTGCCAGACCACTTCCTTCCTCGATAATGGTTCCCGGTCTAAAGATACGCGTTTTTGGATCATAGAGATCTTTGGTTGACGCTAATTGAGGGACTTGATTGTCGACTTTGACCTTCAAAACGATTTCTTGAGGTTTTGCTCCAGGAGTACTTGGACGATAGGTAAGAACGTATTGGTATTCCCCATCCGGAACGACCTGATTGTTTTGGTCTTTCCCTGTCCAACGACTAGCATAAAGGATTCTACTTCTATCGTTAATTCTCCAGCCGTAATCAGTTTTTTTCTCACTTTCGTTTCCTTGTTCAAAAATCGGGTGTTCACGTTTCGTATCATCTGCCTTGTAGACTGCTAAATGGATATTATCAACATTTCTCAAGACGACCGCATTTAGTTTAACCGTATCAAAATGCCCATCTCCATTTGGAGAAAATACCAAGGCGTTACCATCGTATTTACCGTCTGTTTCACCAAGAACAACCTGCTCTTTCTTGCCATCTCTACGAATAGAGCTGACTAAAGCAGTAAAATGATTTCCCGGATCCTTGACTGGATTTTCCGCTTTCTCATCTTGATAGTAATAGAAAGGTTTTTCCTTACCAGTAAATTCATAAACTGGCTTTTCGATACCAGGTAGGTCTTGGTAATGTCCTTTAAAGCCAATATATGGAAGACTGACTAAATCTTTTTGCATCTTAGCATCCTTGAAGAAGACGAAACCTTCTAGGAAATAGCCATTCTTCATTTGTTGGGATAATTCTTTGGTATAGGCGCTCGTATTAATCTTAATCGGAATTGTCACACTACCCATTGGAGGTACAAGGACAGTCTTATCACCCTTTTGGTCCAGTAGCTGACGCATTTGAAGTGTAATCCGACCATTTTCAACTTGATCTGTATTGACAACAGTATGGTAGCTGAGCTCTTGAGCTTGATTAGACAAGTTATGAACAGTCACCTCGAAGGTAAAGCTTTCTTTAACATTTCCAAGTGTCAGACTACTATCCGTTCCTTTTCCAGTTACATACAGATTGCCAAAAGCAGCTCCCGCAGCATCCATCAGACCAGAACCTTGTTGGCGGACTGAAGAATAGGTATTGCTTTCCTTGTCCTTGTGAGGTTTAGCTGTACTCATAACCAGTTGACGAAGCAAGGTATGAATTTGCTCTGGGCTATATTGCGGGAATCTTTCTTCTAATGCCTGCTTAATCAAGGCTGTTGCCCCAGCAGCATGAGGAGTTGCCATACTAGTCCCACCATCCATGTCGTAAGAACCGTTCGGAATAGCAGAATAAATCATGCCACCCGGCAAGGTTGCATCCGGCTTCAGTTTTCCTTCTGTTGACAGTCCCCAACCTGTAAAGTAGAGCATCTTATCGGCTTCACTATAAGGAACCTTTTTGACCTCTTGATGGAAAGTCAGCTTATAGTCGCCAGCATGCGCAGCTAATTCTTTACCTAAACTATGTCCTAGCACACTGACAGGATAGAAGGAACCCCAGTAGCCCATTGGAAGATTTTGGAGCTGATCTCCCTGTTCCTCATTTTGATAAACTAAGACCCCTTTGGCACCAGCTTGTCGAAGAGAGTTGACCTTATCTTCATCCGTAACGTCACCACCGCTCTCAACTAAAGCAATCTTTCCTTTGACAGAAGCTGTCCGGTAAGCTTCTTCACCACCTTTTTCAACATGGACATAAGACTGCGGACCTTCAACAGGGAAAATGAGTCGATAGACCGGTAAATCAACAAGACCATTCTGGAATTCTTTCTTATCTTTTAAGGCAGGGATTTCTAAGCGAATCTTTGTCACATGGTCAATCTTATTATTAAAGGCTCCGATTGCTAAAACACCATTCTCAATGGCTGGTTCGTCAATTGTTCCAGTATCAGGAGCATCTGCTTTTGGTTTGGCTTGCCAATATCCATTCACAGCATAATTTCCTGCTGCAGCATTTATGACAACACCTGACTTTCTAGCAAATTCAAAGGCTTGTCGAGTAAGAGGATTGGTATCCGCTTCTGAGCCACTAATACCGCCGAAACTCATATTGATTGTATCTGCTCCAAGCTTAACAGCATCTTCCACAGCTTTTGCAACGATAAAGCCCTGCTCAGTCATTCCTTTCTTATCTGAAAAGACCCGCATAAACATCAGTTGCGCTTCAGGAGCCACCCCTTTAAGCAGTTCTCCAGTCGGAGCTGGTTTAGTCGCATTTCCAACTGCTGAACCGGCTACGTGAGTTCCGTGTGAGCGAGGATCGTCCTCTTTGATCTCATCATTCATATCAGAATAGTTATAAGCATAAACCACCTTATCGTTATACCATTTACCATAGGTAATTCCTGCTTTTTTCATAGCAGCTTCCATTTGCTCTTTATTCTGGTATTTGGCCTTGCTTTTGTCTGTCAAACTAAAGAAGTTATGCTCGTAATCAAGACCAGTGTCAAGAACTGCGACGATACGTCCTTGTCCTTTTATCCCCTTATCCCATAATGGTTGGAGATTGATTAGTTCATTTTCATCACTAACCTTGGTTGGCAACAAGGTATTTTGTTTCTTAGGAAGATCTTGAGGAGTGTTGGCAGTTGAAAGAGGTGTGATGTCAACTTTTTCAACTCTGGCTACCTGACGAATCTTCAAAGCTTCCTTATAGCTTGTTTCTAAAACAAAACCGTTAAAAATCAGATCAAAATCTGCTAATTTCTTATATTGGATTCCTTTTTCGTCCAATTCCTTTAAGACCGCAGCTTTGATTGGTTGATTTTCATGCATACGAGCTTCAATTTGTGTAGCTCCTACTGGTGTCTCCTTTTTTTCTCCTGCCAGACGGACTACGGCTTGAACACGGGCCTCCTCATCTACTTTATTCGCAATATCTGACTCAACATTTGCATCATTTTTTCTTGCTTCTGAATCATTCTTTTTAGGCTCCTGTGTCACTTCTTTCTTTGTAGTTTCTGAATCTATCTTATTTTGATTAGGCGATATTTCCTTATCGGGATTTTCCTCCGATGCTTTATTTTCTTGTCCATTTTCATTGACGACAGAATCAACAACCTGAGTCTTTTCTCCTTCACCATCTGTCTTTGTTGTTTCACTCTTCGTTTCAGAGTTAGGCAACTCCTGGCTCCTTGTATCTGCCTCTGAAGGTGCTAACTCTGGCTGTTCCGACTTCGAATCTTCTTGCTGCACAAGTTCGGAACTCTGTTCGACGATTGCTGGTGGCTCCAGTTGTGGATTTATTCCTGATTCTTGGGCCAAGATAGTTGGGCTATAAAAAAGGCATCCGACTACCACGGATACTAAACCAACTGAATATTTGCGAAAAGAGAAGCGTTGTTGTCTGTCGTTTCTCATAATTGGACCTCCTATATAAAATGTAAGCGCTTGCCACGGCTTCATTGTAGTCTTTCTATGTTTTAAAGTCAATGAAAATTAGTAGAAATATATAAGTGTAATATAATATTAATATTTCTGACAATTAATCTTAGAAAAATAATAGAAATTAGTTCAAAAATCCTCTTAGAAGCCTCATAAATAAGGAATTTCTCGCTATTTTCCTCTCATTTGAATTTACAAATCCATTAGATAAAATCTAGATCAACTACAAGCCAATTTCAAAAAATGGGACTAAAGAGACTGTTTACAATATGAAAATAATCTAACTCTCATTTTCATTTAACACTTTTCGATGAGAGATAAATAAAAAGTCCTTAGAATATTATTTCTAAGGACTGTATTTCATATCTAGAAAAGGAACTTGAGTCTGATCTTTTTCCGTACTTATTCTCTCTTTTTATAGTCAAAGAGAAGTTTCACACTCATACACACTACCCGTTAGCGGATCAATGACTTCTTCCAGCTTAAAGTGTCCCTGCTCATAATGGTAATGGCAGATGGCGCAGTTGCCAAAGCGCACCTTGGGATCCAGAGCTTGAGCTGCAATCTTGAGATAGAAGGCCCACATGGCACCGCCGTGACTAACAACCAAGACTGGCTCTGCTCCAGCCTGCTCCATGACCTCAGTCAGAGTGAGCAGTACGCGCTCACCGACTTGGTCCACGCCTTCTCCGCCATAAGGGACAAAGAGGTCTTCAAAAGAGGTAGCTCCTGGTCGAAATTTCGGCTGCAGGCGTTCGGGTTGAGCCTCAAAAAGACCAAAGTTCCATTCTTTAATACCTTTGAGACGAGTATAGTCGGTCCGGCCGGAAACGAGTTCTAAGGTATCAGAAGCCCTCTCCTGGGTGGAGGAATAGAGATGACCAAAACGAATGCCCCGCCCTTGCAAATAAGCTCCTGCCTGCCGGGCTTGATCCTGCCCCAGTTCTGTTAAAGGAGAGTCGCAAGCTCCCTGCACCAAGCCTTCTTGGTTGAAAAAAGTCTGACCGTGCCGCATCAAATATAAATCTTTCATTTTCCCTCCCAATCGCTAAAATCGTGACCAATAGCCTCTTCTAGATAGAATTGGTCATGTTCAAAAGTAAACTTTAAAATTCCGCAGTTAGTCATGTGACCTAGGTCATCCAGACGCCAGTTTTTCTGCCAAGCTCTGGCAAAATTGGCCATAGCTCCGCCATGTGAAACCATGAGCACAGACTGACCGTTTGTCTCTTGCATGAGCTGAAGAATGGTCGCTGCCATACGCTCCTGCACCTGATCTTGTGATTCACCGCCATAGATCACAAAGAAATCTTTATAAGGCAGGGGTGGATTGAGGTCTTCGCTTTCCCCTTCAAAGGTTCCAAAGTTCCATTCCTTGAGTCCCTTGATACGCTTATAAGGAATCTTACCATCCGTTACCAATTCCAAGGTATCACAGGCCCGCTCTTGAGTAGAGCTATAAGCATCGTCAAATGTAATACCGGCATCCTTAAAATATTGCCCTGCTACCTTGGCCTGATAGATGCCAAAATCGGTCAGAGGAGCATCACACCAGCCCTGCACCTTATGACGCAGATTAAAAAGCGTCTGCCCGTGCCGCATCAGATAAAGAGTTTTTGCCATCATTCATATCTCCTTTAGATGAGTTCTAACTTTTCAAAGGCCTTGTAGAGACCGTCTTGACTGACAGAGTCTGTCACCAGATCGGCCATGGCCTTGATTTCTGCTCCGCCATTTCCCATAGCAACGCCGACCTGACAATAGTCCAGCATAGGAATATCAACCTTGGCATCGCCAAAAGCCAGAGTATCCGACCTATCAGCATGAAGATGCTTCAGCAGAACCTCAATGGCATGCGCCTTGGTAATATCTTTGACTCCTAAGTCGCCAAAGAGTGCATGCTCCCCCTTGCCTCCCCAAGTACCCGCCTTAAGCTCAGGAAAAGCTACCTTAGAGTCCAGATGGTCTTGGTAGCTCTTAAGGATAAAGCTGACTTTATTCAGGTCGTCTCGATAGAGCTCTCCTCCATAGACCAGGCCGTGAAGGGCTTCTTCAGCCTCCATATTTACGACTTCTTCTGGCTTAGCACCTTTTCCAAGGACGTAGGTCTGAAGCACTGGTCGTGCTGCTTCGCGGAAGCCCCTGCTGGCAAAGAGGCCATTATTACTCTCCAGGTAAAACTCTAGCCCCCGCTCCTGAAGCCAGTCCACTAGCCTCTTAGCGACATCTCGCGGAATCAGCTGGTGCAGAATAACCTGCCCCTCATGCTCCACATAAGAACCGTTGCCACCAATCATACCATCAAAGCCAATATCCCAAAATTCCGGTGGCATCTCAGCCTTGCTGCGACCTGTGCAGACATAGACCAGATGTCCCATTTCCCGCGCCCGTCGAATGGCAAGTACCGCAGACTCCGGTATATGATTATCATAGTCGATGAGGGTCCCATCCACATCCAGAAAGATGATTTTTCTCGTCATAAAGCTCCCTGTTTTCTGGTTTTTATTGCAAAATCTGTAGATTTTATCACTTTAGATTAACTTGTTTTAGTGAAGTTTTCTAGTTTTCTTCTATTATATACTTATTTGAAAGCCTTTTCCTATGAAATAATCAGAGATTCTGATACTATTCTATGATTTATTTAAATAATTTACTTCTCAAATCAACAAGAAAAGGCCGGAAAAAATTCCAAGCCTTTTAAATCTTATTTGTTAATGTTTTCCCATTTCCAGTTTTGAACTTCTGGGATATCATCACCGTTTTCACGGATATAATCATTGTGGTAAGCCACAGTCTCGTCCATTTTAGCAGAGAAGTCAGCTGCTGTTGCACCAAGTGCTGCATTTGCTGCATCTTGAGCCAAGTGGAAGCGATCCAATTCTGACATAACACGCATATCAAACGGAGTAGTGATGTCTCCATTTTCACGGTAACCGTGAACACGAAGGTTGTGGTTGTGACGGTTAAAGAAGATGTCACGAATCATTCCTTCATAGCCATGGAAAGCAAAGATGACTGGCTTATCTGTTGTGAACACTTTGTCAAATTCTTCGTCTGAAAGTCCACGCGCATCTACAGATGGATGGCGTAATTTCAAGATATCAACCACGTTAACAAAGCGAATCTTAAGCTCTGGGAAGGCCTTGTGGAGAATAGATACTGCCGCAAGAGCTTCTAAGTTTGGCTCAGTTCCTGCTGCTGCAAAGACAACATCAGGCTCTTCATTGTTAGACACAGTTGAAGCCCAGTCAATAACCTTGTAACCTTCACGTACCAATTCTTCTGCTTCTTCAGCTGAGTAGAATTGCGGACGTGGGTGTTTTGAAGTAACAATCAAGTTAACCTTGTCTTCTGCCTTGAAGGCTTTATCCATAACAGCCAACAAGCTGTTTGTATCTGCAGGTAAGTATTCGCGGATATACTCTGGAGTTTTCTCTGCCAAGTGAGTCAAGATACCTGGATCTTGGTGAGTATATCCATTATGGTCTTGTTGGAAAACTGTTGAAGTTGCAATCAAGTTCAAGGCTGGGTAGTTCTTACGCCATGTAGTATGAGTCTTACATTTACGCAACCATTTGAAGTGTTGTGTCACCATTGAATCTACTACACGAAGGAATGATTCGTAAGAAGCGAAGAAGCCATGACGACCAGTCAAAACGTAACCTTCTAACATACCTTCAGCCTGGTGCTCTGACAATTGTGAGTCAATAACACGACCCGCTGGGCTCAAAGCTTCATCGTATTCAGGTTTCATACGGCCCAACCATTGACGGCTAGTACGAGTGAAGACTTCTTGCAGACGGTTTGATTTTGTTTCGTCCGGACCAAAGATACGGAAGTTATCTGGGTTAGCATCTACCAAATCAGCAGCGTATTTACCAAACTCAATCATGTCTTGTGCCACGATCTCACCTGGAGTTTCAAACTTAAGGGCGTGTTTCTTCCAATCAGCAGTGTCCATTGGTTTGATAACACCAGCATTAGTGATTGGGTTCATAGCCATACGACGGTCACCTTTCGGTGCAATCGCAGCGATTTCAGGCAAGACTTTTCCAGACTCATCAAACAATTCTTCTGGACGGTAAGATTTCAACCAATCAAGAAGGGCATCAACATGCTCCATATGGTGAGCATCTACTGGAATTGGCACTTGGTGAGCACGGAAACCACCTTCGATTGGAGTACCTTCCCATGACTTAGGACCAGTCCAACCTTTTGGAATGCGGGCAATCAATACAGGGAAAACAGCTTGAGTTGCTTCTTCAGCTGATCCTTTACGAGCTTCAGCTTGGACTTTCTTAATTTCTTCGATTGCTTCGTCCAATTTAGCTGCAAAAAGAGCGTGGGCAGCTTCATGATTTTCTGAAATAGCTGTCACATCAGCAAAAATAGGCTTCCAACCTAAACCTTCAAAGAACAAGGTCAATTCTTCGTCTGTTTTACGTTCAAAGATAGTTGGGTTGTGAATTTTACCGCCGTTAAGATAGAAAATTGGAAGAATAGCACCGTCATTAACAGGGTTGATAAAAGTATTTGACAACCAACCTGCCATCAATGGACCAGTTTCCCCTTCACCATCACCAATAACAGTTGCTGCAATCACATCTGGATTATCCAAGATAGCTCCTGCTGCATGAGATAGGGCATAACCGAGTTCTCCACCTTCATGGATAGAACCTGGTGTTTCAGGTGCTGCGTGAGAAGCGATCCCCCCTGGGAATGAGAAGATCTTGCACAAATGTTTGAAGCCTTCTTCGTTTTGAGGAATATTTGGATTTAACTCTGTATATGAGCCGTCGAGGTATGAGTTTGAAACCATTACCTGACCACCGTGACCAGGTCCTTCAATGTAGAACATATCTAGGTCATATTTATTAATCGTCCGGTTCAAATGAGCGTAGATGAAGTTTTGCCCTGGAACAGTTCCCCAGTGTCCGATTGGGTGAGCTTTTAGATCATTAGCTACCACATCGCGTTTCAAAAGCGGATTGTCTTTTAGGTACATTTGAGCCGCTGAAATATAGTTAGCAGCACGCCACCAAGCATCAACTTTTTCTAAATAAGCCTTAGAATTATAATCTGTTGTCATGTTTCCTCGCCTTTCTATTTGGGTTGATTAGCCATAGCTAAGTCCCTAAACATGAATCTACACCTGGCTTCTCCCAAGATCTCCCCTGAAAAGTGCAAAAAATAAAACATTTAGCTGTTTAATTTTCCCTCTTTCACTTCCATACTCTATTGGGTCAGGAGGTTGTATCTAGTAGAAGTATAGGTGTGATATAAAAGAAGTTAATCAATAAGATTTAAAACTCCTATGTTACCATTCTACCATACTTTTTGGAATATGAAACAATTAAATTAACTTTATATAAAATAATCTGTTTCAGCTGATTTATAAGAAATGTAAGCAATTTCATACTCCGAGATCAAAAACAACCAAGAACAAGCCTAAATAAAAACTTACAGAGACCAAAAAATCCCCTCTCTTCCAGACCATGCTAAATATCAATCAGTCTGAGAAAAATAAGGGATAGGGGGTTAATATTATGAGAAAAATGTATGCGTTGCCTGGTAAATATGATGGGCAGTTGCAGCATTGTTCATGGTATATAGATGAACACCCGCTACATCTTGAGTCACCAGATCAACAATTTGGTCGATGGCATAGGCCAAGCCAGCAGATTTCAGAGACTCTGGATCATGCTCGTATTTATCCAGAATAGCTCGGAATTTTCTTGGAAGTTTGATATTCTCACAAGTTTTAAGCAGACGCAAAGCCTGATTTCGATTAAGAATAGGCATAATTCCTGCGTGAATAGGTACTTCAATTCCTGCTAAAATACATCTTTCCTGAAAATCATAGAAGCGATCATTGTCAAAAAACAGCTGAGTGACGAGACTGGAGCATCCAGCATCCACTTTTTTCTTGAGATTCCTGATATCAGAAACACGATCTGGCGAATCAGGATGACCTTCCGGATAGCAGGCTCCGATGATATCAAAGTGCGGTGCTTCTTCCTTGATATACTCAATTAAGTCAGTCGCATACTTAAAATCATCCTTGGGTGCTACATCAGGGAAAATATCCCCTCTCAAAGCTAAAATCTTATGCACACCAACCTTGTCCAAAGCCTGGAGTGTATCTGAGACCATTTCCTTGGTTAGATAGACCGCTGGAAGGTGAGCGATGGTAGGAATCTTCAAATCATTATAGATGAAGTCAGCCAAACGAACCGTTGTCTCCTCTATATTAAATTTATTATTGCTAGCGGTCACACTAATATAGTGAGGTGCAATATCCTGCATTTCCCGAAGAGCTTGGATTATTTTTTCATTGCCTACTGCTGGATTGGGAGGAAATACTTCAAATGAGAGACTAGGTGTGTGGTGACGAACCATAAAATAAAAAGTTCCTTTCAGTGATATACCGCTAAGCTGAGAACAATCCTACAGGAACAATTTCTGCAGGATTGTCAGCTCCGGTTTAAATTTTCTGTTTGCCCTCCATAAAAATAAACGATTGTGTTAGAGGAGGATTATTTCAAGTGTTGTCTAGCTGCTTTTGCTGCTTCTACTAAACGAACCAAGCTAGCTTTGGTTTCTGGAATACCACGTGTTTTCAAACCACAGTCAGGGTTGATCCAAACTTTCTTGCTTGGTACTTTGGCAAGAATAGCTTCGATGGTGTGGTCGATTTCGCCTTCGTTCGGCACACGTGGTGAGTGGATATCGTAAACACCAGGTCCCACTTCTGTTTGGAAGTTTTTCGCTTTGAGTTCATCCAAGATTTCAAGGTTTGAACGGCTTGCTTCAAAGGAAATAACGTCCGCATCCATGTTGTCGATAGCTGGGATGATATCTGTAAATTCTGAGTAACACATGTGAGTGTGGATTTGAGTGTCTGCCGCTACTGTAGAGTGTACCAAGCGGAAGGCAGGGATTGCCCAGTCAAGGTAGTCTTCATACCAGTCGCTACGACGGAGTGGCAATTTCTCACGAAGAGCAGCCTCGTCGATTTGGATAATCTTCACTCCTGCAGCTTCGAGATCAAGTACTTCGTCCTTGATGGCAAGTGCGATTTGAAGAGTAGAATCCTTGATAGAGATGTCTTCACGTGGGAAGGACCAGTTGAGGATGGTAACAGGTCCAGTCAACATACCTTTAACAGGTTTATCAGTACGGCTTTGTGCGTAGCTAGACCATTTAACAGTGATTGGGTTGAGACGAGTGACATCGCCCCAGATGATTGGTGGTTTCACCCCACGCATACCGTATGATTGTACCCAACCATTCTTAGAGAAGAGGTAACCTGACAAGTTTTGACCGAAGTACTCAACCATGTCGTTACGCTCGAACTCACCGTGCACCAGCACATCAAATCCAACTTCTTCTTGCCATTTGATCCATTCGTCAATTTGCTCTGCCAAGAACTTGTCATAGTCTTCTTGTGATAATTCACCCTTACGGAAGGCCAAACGTTTAGCACGAACTTCTTTTGTTTGAGGGAATGAACCGATGGTTGTTGTTGGAAGGGCTGGAAGTTTAAAGGCTTCTTCTTGGATGGCTTCACGTTCAGCAAAGGCTGGCAAACGAGTGTAGTCAGCGTCTGTCAATCCAGCGATGCGCGCACGAAGTTCTGCATTTTCACCCACACGCTCAGTCGCAAAGAGTTCTTTGTTAGCTGCAAGAGCTTCTGCACCTTGACCATTGCGGATAGCATCCAAGTCACGAAGTTCTTCCAATTTTTCTACTGCAAAAGCAAAGTGGTTCAAGATTGCTGGTTCAAATTCTTCGTTAGCAGTTGTAAATGGCACATGAAGAAGTGAGCATGAGCTTGTCAAGACAATGTTTTCAGCTGGGATTTGCTCAAGAACAGCCAAGCTCTTTTCGTAGTTGTTGCGCCAAATGTTTTTACCGTTTACAATCCCTGCATAAAGAGTCTTGTCAGCAGGGAAGCCACCTTTTACAAGCTCAAGTGTTTTCTTACCTTCGACAAAGTCCAAACCAATCGCATCTACTGGCAAGTTGACAAGGCCAGCGTAGACGTCACGAACATCACCAAAGTAGGTCTGAATCAAGACTTCCAAGCCTTTTTTGTCTGCCAAAAGCTTCTTATAAAGATCCAAGAAGAGAGCTTTTTCTTCTGCAGACAAATCTTTGACCAAGCTTGGCTCATCCAACTGGATACGCTTTGCACCCAGCTCTGCTAATTTTGCAAAGACTTCTTGATAGGCAGCAGCCAAGGCATCAACAAAGTCAGCTGGTACCACACCGTCTTCAAAGTCAGACACTTGTAGGAGAGTGAATGGTCCGACCACTACTGGACGGGTTACTAAGCCTAGCTCCTTAGCTTCTGCAAATTCGTCAAAAATCTTGTGGCCTGCAAGTTTTACTTGAGTTTCTTTTTCAAATTTAGGGACGATGTAGTGGTAGTTAGTGTTGAACCATTTCTTCATTGGAAGAGCTCGGACATCCCCTTTTTCTCCCTGATAGCCACGAGCTAAGGCAAAATAACGCTCTAAGTCCGTCAATTCCAAGCCTTGCACAGATGACGGTACTACATTAAAGAGAAAAGCTGCATCTAGCACATTGTCATAGTGAGAAAAGTCATTTGACGGAATCTCTGAAATTCCTTTTTCCTTAACAATATTCCAGTGCTTAGCGCGCAACTCTTTAGCTGCAGCCAAAAGTTCTTGAGCTGAGATTTCTTTTCTAAAGTATTTTTCAGTTGTAAATTTTAATTCGCGGAATTCACCCAAACGTGGGAAACCAATGATAGTTGTTGACATATGCGTCCTCCAAAATTTTTCTTGATTTTATCTTATCAGAAAATCCACCCCCTGTATAATTGGAATTTCCCTAATTTTGATATAGTCTAAAACTATACCTTGATTTTTTATGTCACTATAAAACCTTATTTTTCAACTGACATTGATTGAAATTATTGTTTGATATAAGTAAAAACTATAATTCAAAATAGAAAAAACAGCGATTTTCTCGCTGGTTTTTCTTATTTCACCATCATTTTCTGAGCTCTTCGATTGAGAAAAAGTGGACGCGACACAGCTTACTCAGCCTTTTCATCACTCTTAAATCTCGGCAAATCTAAAAGGTATAGAGCTCCTCCCCCTATAGATAAAAGGCCAGCTAAGTTACCCAAAAAAGGGATAAATCCAACAATTGAGGCACAAAAGAGAAGCTTATGGCTGGTCTTATTGACTCTTGAGTCTTCGCTATAATGTGCCATTCCGACAATAGAAAGCGCCAAAAACAGCAGGCTTATTAATACCACCAAGCCACCCCAACCAGAGTTTTCGACCAGTTTGGGAACTAAATCAACTATTTTCCAGTCCCATCTCTCAGAAGAAGCGTAAAGGATTAAGAGTCCTCCTAAGATACTGGTAATTCCATTTACCAATAACAATTTATTCGACTTCATATAAATCTCATTTTTTCTTTTTTTAAAATAGTATACCTAACCACTTTCTAATCTGTCAACCATTATAAAAGAATGATTGTCATATCCGATAAATCCGTTTTCATTCAAATTATCTTGTGATAAAATAACTTTATGCACAAGAAAACGATTATTGATTTTAAGCAATTGGGCCAACGCCTGATTTTTATGAATCCCATCAAGGAGCTAAAGACTCGCCGCCTGGACCAAGTGGAGGAACTTTTGACAGAGATTGAGAGCTGGCAGGAGAAAGGATACTACGCTGTCGGCTATGTCAGCTATGAAGCAGCTCCAGCCTTTGAGGAAAAGTTCCGAGTTCATTCAGCACCGCTCCAGAAAGAATACCTCCTCTACTTTACTATCCACGATAAGGCAGAGCAGGCTGCCATTCCCTTGACCTATGAGGAAGTGGAGATGCCAGTGGCTTGGCAGGAGCTGACTTCTGAGCAAGAGTACCAAAAGGCAATTGAGACTATCCATCATCATATCCGTCAGGGTGATACCTATCAGGTCAACTATACGGTGCAGCTGTGCGCGGAGCTCAATCCTGAGGACAGCTTGGCTATTTACAATAGGCTGGTCGTCGAGCAAAATGCAGCCTACAATGCCTATGTAGAGCATGATGAGACCGCCATCTTGTCCATCAGTCCCGAGCTCTTTTTCGAGGAGTACCGAGGTCAACTGACCACTCGCCCTATGAAAGGGACCACCAATCGGGGACTGACCTTAGAGCAGGATAGAGAGCAGGCTGCATGGTTAGCTCAAGATGCCAAAAACCGAGCAGAAAATATGATGATTGTCGATTTGCTGCGCAATGATATGAACCGCATTTCTCGGACTGGCAGCGAGCGGGTTGAGCGACTCTGCAGCGTCGAGCAATACTCTACGGTCTGGCAGATGACCTCTACCATCAAAAGCCAGCTGCAGGAGGAAGTTGGGCTGGCAGAACTTTTCAAGGCGCTCTTTCCTTGCGGATCCATTACAGGCGCTCCTAAGATTTCGACCATGGCTATCATCAAGGCGACAGAAAAAGCTGCTCGCGGGGTTTACTGCGGTACAGTCGGCATCTGCCTACCAGACCAGAGACGGATTTTCAATGTCGCCATCCGCACCATTCAGCTCGAGGAAAGAAAAGCTATCTATGGCGTTGGTGGCGGCATCACTTGGGACAGCACGTGGAAATCTGAATACATCGAAACCCAGCAAAAATCTGCAGTCCTCTATCGAAAAAATCCGCGATTCGACCTGATTTCTACAGGAAAAGTGACAAATGGAAACCTGACCTTGCAAGACAAACACCTGCAAAGACTGGAAGAAGCAGCCAGCTACTTTGCCTATCCTTTTGACCAAAGTAAGCTAGAGCAAGAGCTAGAAGAAAGCTGCGCTCAGCTGGATAAAGGGCAGGATTACAGGCTGCGTATAGCTCTAAAAAAAGACGGTAGCATTGAGCTAGAAACGGCCCCTCTACTGCCACTAACAGAGGCTTTCAGAAAGGCAAAACTGGTCGAGCAGACAGCCAATCTAGCCCATCCCTTTACCTATTTCAAGACCAGTTATCGGCCACATCTGACCTTGGAGCAGCAAGAGCAGATTTACTACAATGCACAAGGCCAGCTGCTGGAAACTTCTATCGGAAATCTACTGCTGGAGCTCGATGGCAAACTCTACACGCCTCCAGCTGAACTGGGACTTCTCAAGGGCATCTACCGCCAGCAGCTACTAGATGAGGGTAAGGCCACTGAGAAAGTTTTAACGCTAGCTGACCTAGCTAAAGCCGATAAAATCTATGCTTGCAATGCAGTTAGAGGACTGTATGAGCTGGAATTGGACAGCAAGCCACCAATATAAAAGTAAGCATTAGAACCTTGTATCACAAAGTCTTCGATGATCAATCAAGGACTTACACAAGCTAGATATAACTGAAAAATTTCTGCTATTTGCAGGAATTTTTTTGCTAAAAAACTTTAGAAATAATTTAGAAATGCTTGAGAATTATTTGAAAGATTGGTACTATACTGGATAGTGAAAAGAGAGCTTCCTCTCCCTATCTATACAAGGAGAACTCATCATGGAAAATATTTTGGTTTTACAGCAAATTAGCAAGAAATTCGGCCAACAATATGCCCTGACCGACGTTAGTCTGACCATCAAAAAAGGTGACATTTACGGTCTTATCGGGAAAAATGGAGCCGGAAAAACGACCCTCATCAAGATTATCGCTCAGTTACTAGAGGCAGATAGTGGCAGTGTTTCTCTTTTTGGTTCTCAAAATCAAAAAGAATGGACGCAAGGCCTCAAGCGGGTCGGGTCTGTCATCGAAACGCCGGTTGCTCACAATCACTTGACAGCCTACGAAAATCTCAACTACTACTGCAAACTCCGCCATATCCCTCATGCTGACAAGGTTATCCAAGAAACCTTGAAATACGTAAACCTAACAGATACTGGCAAGAAGAAATTCAGAGATTTTTCACTCGGTATGAAGCAACGTTTGGGTATTGCTATCGCCTTGCTATCTAAGCCAGATTTGATGATTCTAGACGAACCGATCAACGGTTTAGACCCAGTCGGTATTAAAGAATTCCGTCAGATGGTCCAACGGCTCAACGAAGAATTGAGGATGACCTTTATCATCTCCAGCCACATCTTATCTGAACTCTATTTAGTGGGAACAAAGTTTGGCATCATCGAACAAGGCAGACTGATTCGAGAAATTTCTAAGTCTGAGTTTGAAGAGCAAAGCGAAGACTATATTGTTCTTAAGACTTCCAAATTAGAAGAAGCCAGCCGGCTTATTCATGACCAGCTCAATTATCGGATCAAGGTGGTCAATGCTTCTGACGAAATTCATATTTTCACTCATTCGCACCAAATCAGCAAGATTGTAGAAGAACTTGTAGGTGCAGGTCTACCTGTGCAAGAAATCTACTATGCACGTCAAAATCTGGAAAATTTCTTTACGGATTTAGTTGAGTAACAAAGGGAGGCTCATTATGAAAGACTTCATTCGTGCCGATTTTTACCGGCTCATGCGCTCAAAAGGCTTTTGGATTACTGAGTTTTTATTATTCTGTGTGATTTCCTCAGCAACCTTCCTTCAAGCAAATATTCATTTTGGAGCAAATATCTCCAGAAATGCGGCTGCTAGTCAATCTCTAGGAAAACTAACCGGCCTTCAAGCTTTGGACTATTTTGCAGGCAATACAGACAGTCTACTCCTTTTCACCATTATTATCATCAGTATGGTCCTTGGAGTGGATCTATCACGAAAGCTCTACAAGAACTGCCTCAGCTACGGCATCTCTAAACTCAGCTATTATTTTTCTAAGTTCTTTGTTTGCGTTAGTATCGCACTTCTACACCTTCTCTTTATTCTGGCTATCTCCTTTGTGACTGCCAGCCTGTCCAACGGAATCGGAACTGCCCCTAGCTCTTTTTTGCCTCATCTGGGCGCTGCTCTTTTCGTTCAATTTCTCAGCACCATCGCTTGGATTAGTATCATCTCTTTTGTCCTCTATGCCAGTCACTCTATCGTATCTAGCTTTTTAACCTATTTTATTGGCGGAGCCCTACTATCTATCCCTCTTATCTTTTATCCTGATAATGAATGGCTCCCCTATCTCACTCTACGTTTCAACACTGCTATGGCAGCTGATGGAGGAACTGTCATCAAGGCTATCCTTACAACATCAGCTGTCACCTTCCTCTTTCTCATTGGGGGACTAAAGATTTTTAAAACAAAAAATTTATAAGATGCTAGTAGTATTTTAAACAATAGGAGGAAATTCCATGTTACACACCATTCAGGCGGAACTCTTCCAGCTCATCCGTTCCAAACTTTTTTGGATAACAGAGGGTCTGCTCTTCCTCCTCATCTTCGTTAGCTCTTTTGGAGAAGCTAACTTTAGTTTGTATGTCTCTAAACCTTCTGGACAAGATGAAATAGTCAGTCAAGGATGGACAGGATTTCAAGCCCTCAATCAAGTCGCTCATGATTTCCTCCCCTTTGTCATGATTGCAGTTCTTGTCCTCACTACTTCTTTATTGGGGCGAGACCTGACCAAAAAACTCTACAATAATACATTAGCTAGTGGCCTTTCGCGAAAAGAATTTTATCTATTTAAAACTGCTACCCTTACAACTACTAGTCTTATTCAATTGGCTACCGTATTTGTCACAGCTTTTATCTTGGGAAGTATCTTTCATGGGCCTGGGATCATGCCAAAGGATTTCTTTGAGAATTTTTCACTATCCTTCTTTCGTTCCTTTGTCTTTATCATGGCCTGTAGTTCTGCCTTTGCCTGCCTACTCTACCTAACCTACTCTACTCTAGCCAGCTATCTAATTTTTTTCGTCCTGATAATGCTTCAGGCTAGCCTCCACGCTCTTTTCCCTCAACTAAATTCTGATTTCTTCACATTCTTGATCCTTGCCGGATCCCTTTGGGGTGGCTATCAGGCCTTCCAACATCGAGACTTATAAATTTACAGAGTTAGTCCCTGACTAGCTCTTTTTGTTTTTCTTTGTATTTCATATTTCTTTAGAAATACTTTAAAAAGACTTGAGAAATATTTGAAATTTGGTTTGTATACTATAGTTAAACCTAAGAAAGCGAGAATATGCTATGCAAACTGTTTTAGAAGTAAAGCAAGTTACCAAACAATATGGCCAACAATATGCGCTTGATCATGTCAGTCTTTTGATCCAAAAAGGCGATATTTATGGACTGATTGGCAAGAATGGGGCTGGCAAAACCACTCTTCTCAAGACCATTAGCCGGCTCATTCATGCCAACAGCGGAACCGTGTCTGTCTTTGGTTCGCAGAACTCTAAGGAATGGAACGAAGCCCTGCGCAAGATAGGAACCGTTATCGAAACACCGGTCGCTTACAATCAAATGACTGCTTATCAAAATCTCAACTACTACTGCAAGGTCCACCAGATTGCCCAGCCCGACCAGCTCATCAAGGAAACCCTGGCTATGTCGGATTAGGCAATACTGGTAAAAAGAAATTCCGCAACTTTTCGCTAGGAATGAAGCAGCGCTTGGGAATCGCTATTGCCCTTATAAGCAAGCCTGAACTCATGATTTTAGATGAGCCCATCAACGGCCTAGATCCGCTTGGCATCAAGGAATTTCGACTGATGATTCAGCGACTCAACCAAGAATTGGGAATCACTTTTATCATTTCCAGCCACATCTTATCCGAGCTCTATCTGGTAGCCACCAAGTTTGGCGTGATTGACCAAGGACGACTCGTCGCAGAATTCACCAAAGACGACTTTGACCGAGCCAGTGAAGATTATATCGTCCTCAAGACCAGAGATAGAGATCAGGCTGCCAATCTCATCCAAGGCAAGCTCCACTATCAGCTCAAGGAAGCTGATAAATCTGACGAGTTGCACATTGTCGCCCAAGAACAGGAACTAAATGACATCAACAGGGAGTTGGTCTTATCCAACATTCATGTCAATGCTATCTATGCAGCTCACAAAGATTTAGAAAAATACTTTACAGATTTAGTCCAGTAAGGAGAAAAAACATGTTACATACTTTTCAAGCAGATTTTTACCGTTTCTTTCGTTCCAAGGCTGTTTGGATTACCGAATTCATCTTTCTACTGACGACCTTGAGCGCAGTCTTTAGCAAATTAAATGCCGTCCAGCTGATACAAGCTGGCTCCAGCGCAATCGGTAATAATACATTTATAATCATTATCCTCTCTATGGTCGTCATCGGGACAGATCTGAACAAGCAGCTTTACAAGAATACTTTAACCAGCGGCGTTTCCCGTACCAGCTTTTTCATCTCTAAAGCCCTAGTCATGGTCTGCGTAACCTTCTTGCAGTTGGCTCTCTTTTATAGTATCAACTTTATCCTAGCGACCATTCTAAACGGTATTGGTGATTTATCCGCCACCTTCCTGCTTCAGTTTACTCTTCTATTCTTTATGCAGTGCCTGACTGTCATGGCTTGGACAGCCATTATTTCCTTTATTCTTTATCTGAGTAAATCTATGATTGCTGCTCTGGGAGGTTACCTTTTCTGCGCATCTTTAACTGGAGCTCTTGCGCAATTATACCCCAAATCTTTATGGCTGCAGCATTTAACCATGAGCTTTGACTTTGAGACACTTCAAAGCAGTGGCGTAACCTTGAGAATTGTTCTCATCGCCTTGGTCTTAGGAACCGTCTTCACCGTAGCAAGTCTCTATACTTTCCACAAAAAAGATTTATAGTAAAAAAAGGAGCTGGTTCTTAACTTGCTCCTTTTAATTTTTTCATTTCATATTTCTTTAGAAATACTTTAAAAAGACTTGAGAAATATTTGATAATTAGTTTGTATACTAAAACTATAAACAAAGGAATTAAAGGAGAAACACCATGCAAAATGTTTTAGAAGTGAAAGGACTGACTAAAAAATACGGGGATCAATATGGTCTGAAAGATGTCAGTCTTTCCATCAAAAAAGGAGAGATCTACGGTCTCATTGGTAAAAACGGTGCTGGTAAGACCACGCTGATCAAAATTATCACTCAAGTCATCTATCCTAGCGGAGGAACCGTATCTGTCCTGGGCTCTCAGAGCCAACAAGAATGGACAAAAGCCCTCAGCCATACTGGATCTGTCATCGAGGCCCCTGTAGCTCATGCCCACATGTCGGCCTATGAAAATCTGCGCTACTACTGTACCGACCGGGGCATTCCAAATGCTGACAAAGTCATCAAAGAAACCCTTCAATATGTCGGCCTGACCGATACTGGAAAGAAAAAATTCCGCAATTTCTCTCTGGGGATGAGACAGCGGTTGGGCATTGCCATTGCCATTTTGGGGCGTCCCGACTTGCTCATTTTGGACGAGCCCATCAATGGTTTAGACCCAGTTGGGATTCAGGAATTTAGAGAAATGGTCAAGCGCCTCAATCAAGAACTGGGCATCACTATCATCATTTCCAGCCATATCCTGTCCGAGCTCTATCTAGTAGCAACTCGTTTTGGATTTATCAATCAAGGGCATTTTATCAAAGAGCTGTCTAAGGAAGAATTTGACCAAAAAAGCGGCGACTATATCATCCTCAAAACGGATAATATCCAGCAAGCTGCTCATTTAGTGCAAGACAAGCTCGGCTACCAGCTCAGACCGACCAACAAGGAAGATGAGCTGCATATTTCCGGCCAAGTACAAGAAATTCGCAAGATTGCCAAGGAATTAATCCTAGCAGATATCCCAATCGGGGAAATCTACTACGCCCACAAAGACTTAGAGAAATACTTTACAGACTTAATCAACCAAGAAGGAGGGAACACCCATGTTTAATAGCATCAAGGCGGATTACTACCGTATCTTCCGCTCCGTAGGATTCTGGGGAGTGCAGGCTTTCTGCATCTTTGGAATTCTCCTCGCCATTTTCACTTCCCAAGCCGTCAGTTCCGACAACGGTATCTTTTTTGCCATATATGCCGTCACCTACAATATTGGCATGCTCTTTATTGCCTGCAATGTCATGACTAGCTTGCTTCTCGGTGTTGATCTCAATGACAAACTTTATCACAATAACCTGACTACAGGCAAGACTCGGACCCAATATTACTTCTCTAAAGCACTGGTTATCGGCAGCTTACTTCCTCTACAGTTCATACTGCTCTACACTTTTGGTATTGTCATCGAATTTGTCCGAACCGGCGGTAATATGGGAACCCTACCAGCTAATTTCTGGGGACAATTCGCAATACTCTTTGTCATGCAGATCATCTGTACCTACGCTTGGTACTGCATTACCAGCTTTGTCCTCTACTTGACTCGAAACTATAGTGTCGTCTTTATCACCTATATCATGACCTACATCTTACTCGGTCTCCCTAGTCAAATGTTCGATGCCAATAATGAATGGTTCAAGGCTATCAAGATGGAGTTCTTCTACGAAGACGCTTCAATACCAGGTGTCATCGCCAAAACAGCTATCTTTGCTCTCAGTCTAATCACGGTCTTTACCATAGCAGGACTGGCTACACTGAAGAAGAGAGATTTGTAAAATAAAAACTCAGCTAATCACTAAATTAGCTGAGTTTTTTTGAGCGGATTTCACCCCTTCTGGTCTAGCCCGCTTTATCGGCTTTCTTTCACTGCTTCCAATCTTTGCTTTTTCAAGAACAGACTGATGCAGACTCCTAGGATAAGGTAGAAAATGACAAAGGCAAGGCTAGCTGCTAGACTAGTCGGATATGGAAAGATCTTGCCCATAGGAAAAAGAACATTAGATAGAAATCCGAGAGGAACAAAAAGCAAGAATAAAATCAAGGCTAGCTTAACCTGAAAAGAAGGTCTTACCTCGGATAGATTGTGGCCTGTTCCCCACACCAGTAGCCCTACTCCCTGGACGATCAGCACCGGCGTTAGCAAGACACTAACCTTGAGAAAATCAGCTAGGATAATGGAGAGGATGATTCCCAGACCGACCAAGCCAAGAGTGAGTTGATAGCAAATATTGCTGGCAATTCTCCTGTGCTCGATTGACTGCTCTTCCTCTTTCTGGACTACAGGCTCAATTCCCTTGAGCAGATAGTCTGTAGTCACCTCAAAATAGTCACTCATGGAAATGATCTTATCCAAATCAGGCATACTCTGCTCGCTCTCCCACTTGGAAACGGCCTGTCTGGACACACCGATTTGGTCGGCTAGCCCCTCCTGCGAAATGCCCCGCGCTTTTCGCAGGTACTGGATTCTGTCTGATAGATTCATGGATTGTTTTACCTACTCTTTCTTATTTTTTATACTTTCTTTCATTGACACTTATTATAGCACAAGGCGAAGACACCGCAAAGTCTGCCTGTCACCTCATCATACAATGCTAGGTTTATTCTTTTTCTTTGTTCATATAGCCAAAGAAATCTTGGTAAATGGTACCGTCCTTGTCGAAGACTGCTGTCGCCATGCTAGCCGATGTCTTTTCATGTTCCTTGACATAGTCTTGGATTTTCTGTCCGATTTGGCTATAGGATGTCTCAGAGGGAAGTCGAGCCTCATCAGCAGCAGCCGATAAAGCAGTTAAAAATAAAAATAAGATTAGCATAATGAATAAAGGAACTTTCTTCATGCTTTTTCCTCCTTCAAATTAAACTCAAGTTTTTAATCAAAATCCTCAAAGACAGCGATTCGTTCATTCCGAAATCAAAAACTTGGCTTCTGCTTTCAGATTAACAAAAAAGCCAGTTGCCTTTCTAGCGACTGGACTTGGAATAAAGAAAAAATCTAGTTGCTTTTTGGGTGATTGAACTTGGAATCATTGTCAACTGTCAGTTGCAAGTCAGTTATATCAAGGGTTTAGAGCAGTTGGTTGATTTTTCACTTTGACAGGCAAAATGGCCTCTCTAAGATAATTGACTTTTCAAATCACAAAACAAAAATGCATTTTTATCAAGCCTTTCTTTGGTTTAATCTAAAAATAAACCTCAGCCAATTCAAAAATTAGCTGAGGTTTATGAGCGGATTTTAAGGCTAGCTGATAGAGCTGAGCCTTCCTTATTTTGCTTTTTCAAGTCTTTTTTACAAGGTCACAACCAGTTCAAACCAGTCGTCTTCGGCTCTCATGGTCAAGTCCCCACCTAGGATTTCGACTAACTGCTGGGTGATATAAAGACCTAGACCAGAGGACTCCTCACTGCTGGAGAGATTTTCTGAATAGAAACGGTTGGTTAATTTATCCAGGTGCAAGATTGGTTGTTGAACGATATTTTTGACGATAAAGATACAGTGCTCTCCGTCTTGTTTCAGAGAAATACTGGCAGCCTTTTGACCATGCTTAAGGACATTACTTATCATATTTTGGACAATACGCTCCAAAATATCAGGATCCGTTGTCAAGGTCAAACCTTCAGTCAAATCAAGATCCAAGTCAATCTGAGCTTTCTGAAAGGCATCGTAATAAGCAAAAAGTTGCTGAGTCACCAGCTGAGAAAGATCCGTCTTAACAAAGGTTGGGCGAATAGCTCCCTCCATCAGTCGGCGATACTCCATCAAGGCTTCTAGCCGTTTGGATACCATCCCCAGACTATCCGCAATCTTGACTAGTTGCTGACTCTCTTGGTTATTTTCTTTTAATAGTTGCTGGGTATAGCCACTAGCAATGGTCAAAGGCGTCCGGATATCGTGAGCAATATTACTGATAGCCATGTCCAGAGTCTTTTTCTCTTGCTGCACCACAAAGGTCGTCTTATCCAGCTCCTGAAAGATCTCCTCAACCTCTTCAGTCAGCTCTAGAATACTTGCTACATGGACCGATGGAGCTAGCCTACTAGAACTAGCCTGTTGACGCTTTTGCCGGATTTGCTGGGCTACATCCTTAACTGCTATATGATAACGTATCAAGACAAGGACTAAAAGTAGGCAGATAATGGCCAATAAAAATGCAAGAACTCCCATTTCAGTCCTCCTTGAGTCTTACACCTAGGCCCCAAACTGTTTCAACATACTCTTCGGATGGATCCAGCTGAGCCAGCTTTTTACGTAGGTTGCTAAGATGAGTATTGAGGGTATTGTCCCCAGGAAGATAGGCTTCTTCCCATACAGATTCAAACAAAGCTTCTTTAGTAAAGATTTTTTTAGGATGGCGGAGCAAGAGTTGAAAAATTTGAAATTCTTTCTTACTCAAACGAATCTCTCGTTCCCCACAAACAGCCTGAAAAGTTGCTGGCAACAATTGAATATTCTTAAAACAAAGACTTTCTTCCTCTGCCGATGTGACTTGCTGACTACGCAACTGAACTGTTACACGGGCAAAGACCTCATCCAGATTAAAGGGCTTGACAATATAGTCATTGGCTCCATTTAAAAGATACTCACTGACAAGCGACTTCTCTCCCAAAGCCGTCAGCATTAGAATAGGCACTTGGCTGTTAGTCCTGCGAATTTCCTTCAATACTTGGTCACCATTCTTACCAGGCAACATGATATCCAGCAAGACCAGATCAGGCTTTTCCCGCTCAAAAACAGCCAGCCCTTCTGTTCCCGAATAAGCCGAGTATACTTCATGTTCTTTCTCAAACAGACTTGTCAGAATCGCATGAATATCATTATTGTCTTCAATCACCAGAATTCTAGCCACAGTCCTTCTCCTCTGTTCCATTTTTACTATTAGTGTAGCAAGGAAAAAGCCGTAAGTCAATGAAATGTCATCTTCGTACAAAACTTTAGAAATATTTTAGAATTTCTTGAAGAATATTTGAAACCTGTTCCTTACAATGAAAGAAAGCAATATTTCTGGATCGCGTGTAGAAAGGAAACAAAGAATGATTAGAGTATTTTGTAGAGTTATCTTTAGAAGTATAAGATTCGCTATTGAGGATTTATAAAAGAAAATTTATTTACACTATTTCTTTTTAGGGTCATAATGCTTGGGTTCTCCCAGTTCTCATCCGATTCAGTCTAAGATCGGAATGGGGACAAATCAAAAACAAGGCTGAGACATTCATATCTCAGCCTTTTTCTTATTTCACAGACGCTCCGTTAGTCGCGATGACTTCCTTGTACCAGTCAAAGGATTTTTTCTTAGATCGCTTGAGTGTTCCCTTGCCTTCATTGTCCCGGTCCACATAGATAAAGCCGTAGCGCTTCTTCATCTCGCCAGTGCCGGCTGATACTAGGTCGATACAGCCCCAGGTCGTGTAGCCCCACAGCACCACACCGTCTTCATTGATGGCTTCCCGCATAGCCTTGACATGGGCCGCCAGATAGTTAATCCGGTAATCATCAGCCACATAGCCATTTTCATCTGGAGTATCCACTGCACCCAGACCATTTTCCACGATAAACATAGGCTTTTGATAACGATCCCAGATGGTATTTAGCGTAATGCGCAAGCCCAACGGATCAATCTGCCAGCCCCACTCAGAAGCTTCCAAATAAGGGTTCTTGAGAGAAGCAAAGATATTACCCTCGGTCAGCTCATTGACCTTAGGGTCGCCTGAAGCCACCCGGCTAGAGTAGTATGAGAAGGAAATGAAGTCCACCGTATGCTCCTTGAGCAGCTGTAGGTCTTCTTCTGTCATCTCGACAGTGATGCCCTCGCGCTCCCAAGCTTTCTTGGCATAGTTGGGATATTCACCACGCGCCTGCACGTCGATGAAGAAATAGCTTTTCCTGTCTTCCTCCATACCAGCCCATACATCGCGTGGATGGCAGGTGTTAGGATAATTTTGACCCGCCGCCAGCATGCAGCCTACCTTATTTTCCGGGTCAATCTCATGTGCCAGCTTGGTAGCAATGGCTGAGGCTACCAGCTCATGATGGGCCGCTTGGTACTTGACCTGCTCCTCATTTTCACCTTCTTCAAAGCAGAGCCCAGCCCCCATAAAAGGTGCATGCAGGATCATGTTAATCTCATTAAAGGTCAGCCAGTACTTGACCAAGCCCTTGTAGCGGGTAAAGAGAGTCCGGCAGAGACGCTCGTAAAATTCCAGCATGAGACGATTCCGCCAACCACCATATTGCTCAATCAAGTGCATGGGACAGTCAAAGTGAGTAATGGTCACCAAGGGCTCAATGCCGTACTTGTGGCATTCCTTAAAGAGGTCTTCGTAAAATTTCAGACCAGCTTCATTAGGCCCCAGCTCATCTCCCTTAGGAAAAATCCGGCTCCAAGCAATGGACAGCCGATAGGTCTTAAAGCCCATCTCACCAAAGAGGGCAATGTCCTCCTTGAAGCGATGGTACATGTCAATGGCTTCCTTGGCTGGGTAGAAATAGCCGTCCTCAAAGTTAAACATCTTTTTCTTACCAGTGATGATGGCCAGACGGTCCTCACCAATCGGCACCACATCTACGTTAGCCAGCCCGCGACCATCCGCATCATAAGCTCCCTCACACTGGTTGGCAGCTGTCGCTCCGCCCCACAAAAAACCATCAGGAAAAGTCAGTTTTTCAGTCATATTTCTACTCGCTTTCTAATTGCTTGTTTATTTACTTATATTATAGGTCATTCTGTAAACCTTTTCTTATAAAATACTGTGATATACTGATACTATTCTACTATTTAAGTTGATCAGATCCTTTTTAAAAAAATTATCCTCTCAAAAAAAGCAATAGTCTCCTCTGAAACAAAAAAAGAAGACTGAAAACCAGTCTTCTCCGTTCCTTTTAAATCAAAGCCGTGATAGCCGTTACGAGGCCAAAAACAATCCCAGGTGCATTGGCTGCTGCAAGTGGAATATCTCTTTCTTTTTTGAAAAGTCCATAGTAGACCCAGAGACTGCAGTTGATAGCTGCGACCAAGGGTTGGATGAAGTTTCCTTTTTGACCAGCCAAGTTGTTCATGATTTGTGGGAAGTAAGACACATACATCATAACAGACATGAAGGTCGCTACCCAACCTAAAATTTTCATTTGTTTTTCAGACATTTTTATAGCCTCTTTCATTTTTTGCTGAATCATATTTTATAATCTTTTTTCAAAACAATCAAGACTTTGAAGCTTTTGTTATGAAGATGTAAACTATCACAATCTTGTGATAAGAAATAAGAGTGAAGTTGGGAAAAGTATTTATAAGCAGAAAAACGAATATTTTTATGTGCTGAAAAATCTTGATACTGGGTCTTTTATTGCTGAAATATTTACTTCATTTTATGATAAAACTGACTTTTGGGCCAGAATTAATATTTTCCTAAATCTACAACTTGTTGATATCTACTTTCATCATCAATATGATGGGCAATTTCTAACATCATAACAGGAAGAGAAAATAGTAGTTCATGTACCATGAGGGCGTTTTCTTTATCTAGGGTTGCTGTCACTTCATCAGCTAATAATAGATTTTTTCTACGAAGAAGAAAGCGTGCCAATTCAATCCGCACCCTTTGTCCCCCAGAAATATTCTCCCCGTTATTCTTGATAATAAAATCCAGCCCACCTGTCAATTCAAAATCTAGTTTGACTTGTTTCAAAACAGCAAGCAGCTCTTCCTCAGAAAATTCTTGTCCTAAGGTCAAATTGTAACGCACTGTATCGTTAAAGAGAAATGGGTGTTGGTTAATAATTCCTATACTGGATACAAAACTTGATGTACATTCATTAACAGTTGTCACGCCGATAATTTCTCCCTCATCTGCTATTTCTTCTCTAGTAATGAGTCGGAACAAGGTTGACTTACCACAACCACTCGGTCCTTTGATTAAAACTTTCTGACCTGCTTGAACATCCAAGTTTAGATGAGTAAAAAGCTGTCTGTCACCATAGGATTTACTTAAATTTTTAATGTGCAGGGCATGCAATTCTTGCGCATCTTTTTTATCTATCTGTTTTACATCTCCAATTTCTAATATTCCAAAAATCTTATCTGCTGTCGTTTTTGCCCCTTGTATATCTACAGCATCATACATAATAGTCTGAATAGGGCTCACTAGCTGACCTGCTGCGATGTACATGGCAACAAGACTTGCCACTGACACTTTCTGCCCGGCCATAGCAAAGTAAAAACCTAAAACAAGTGGTAAAACTTGGCTCAAAAAGACCATAAAACCGTTGCAAAAGAAAATAACATTATGGGTAAAGCAAAACTTTTGAATTGCTCGTTGATAATTTAGATTAATCTTCCAAAATCTGTTCTGATTTTCAGAAATTGCTTGGTTCATGAGTAGAGTATGTGCTCCTCGGATACTATCAGATACTTGATTATGAACTTCTACTCTGCCTTGCGCCATGTCATCACCAGTATGTTTGAGTCTTTTATTCATCAAGAACTGAGGAATAGGACGTAAAATAGTGAAAAAGACAAAAATGCTACCTAGCAACAAATTTTGCGAAATAATATAAATCGCTGTTAGTAATGCAACAAAGCTCCAGCAAATGATATTGACGTATTTTTCTAAGTAATTATCCCCCAAATACTCCATATCTTGTGTGAGCATGGTGATTTTTTCATCTTCGCTAAAATCTTTATTTGTCATCAGCTTGTCAAATAAATCTGCCCTCATATTCATTTGAATTTCACGACGAAAAACATTATGTGTATGATTACAAAAGAGCATTAAGCTATACAGGACAAAGTATACTGTAAAGCCAAAAACAGCAAACTGTATGATTTTAGAATAAGTCAGTTCTCCCTGATTTAAGGATAAGGCTTGTGATACGACTAAGGGTTGAGCAAGAGCCAAACCTCCATTTGCCAGTGCACCAATGATAGTATAAAACTTCGTTTTCTTATCCAGATAGTGAAATATTTTATTCATAATGCCCTCCTAGAAAAAGAGAGAGGCTAGCACTCCTCTCCATTTTTATTA
The DNA here is from genome assembly GCF_001807785.1 of Streptococcus sp. HMSC10A01. Classification (NCBI taxonomy): domain Bacteria; kingdom Bacillati; phylum Bacillota; class Bacilli; order Lactobacillales; family Streptococcaceae; genus Streptococcus; species Streptococcus sp. HMSC10A01. The sequence continues at coordinate 350,280 of NZ_KV790983.1, forward strand.
TATAAATTTAACAAATATTATAATCTCATTATTCCTATCTTCTATCTGTTTTAAAAATTTGTTTACCTCATTTACTTCAGGAAAATATTTATTCTCTTCTAAATAGGCAATATATTCACTTTCAGTTGTTTTATTTTTCTGTATAGTCTGCTTTAATTCATTCGTGATTAAAAATGAATGATTATTTTTAGTATTAAAATATACACTACCATCTTCAGTATCATACCTTAAGACACATCGTGATAACTTTCATATTACCACCTCTTTATCTTTGCTTTATTTTAAATACATTATACAACTATTAAAATAACAATTCAAGAAAAATCAGAATATTAGAAAAGTTCTACATTTTAATAATATTCAATCGAGTACAAACTAATTTCAAATTCCCTTATCTACTACTATACATGCCGTACTATCACATTTCTGTTCGTCGAGACACAATCTCGCTATTCCTTCCTCTAAGGTTAACTTCAAATGACCACGCATCCTATTTCATACGATAAAAATCAATCACTAAACCAGCAGGGCCTTTAACTAGTAGCGATTCTGTTCCCCAATCAGTTACAACTGGGCCGTATAAAATCTCAGCACCAAGCTCTTTCAACCGTTGGTAGTTCTGCTCTACATCCTCAACCTCGACATGAAGAATGATTCCAGACTGAAAATTTTCCAAAGGAATCAAATGATTTTGGGACAACATGAGGCAGTGACTGCCAATCGTGAACTGAGCAAAACCCTCGTCAACATAATCGGACTTTTTATCCAAAATACGCTCCAAGTCAGCACAGACTTGAGGAACATCTGAAACGATGATATCTAATTGATTTAAATTCATTTACTCTCCTCCATAAAAAGACCGGATTACTCCGATCTTTTCAAGTTTGACTCTTGAAAATCAAAGAATAAAATCTACAAAGTTTACATTTGATTTTCGACGAGAGAAATTATTTGATTGCGCGTGATTGCAATCCTTCTTCTTCCAAGAAGAGGCGGAATGGTACGAGTTCTTCTGCTTCGTATTTTTCCTTGAAGGCTTTGATTGCTTCTTCTGAGTGAAGTTTTGGATCCAATTCAAGTACTTCTACTGGAAGTGGACGATGTTGAGAGATGCGAGCATCGATCACAACAGTTTTACCTTCTTTGTTGAGTTTCACAGCTTCTGCAACAACTGCGTCGATGTCTTCGATACGATCAACTGTAAATCCAACAGCTCCTTGAGCTTCAGCGATTTTCGCATAGTCAGCATTAGGGAAGTCACAACCAAACAAGTGTTTGTTTGTGTCTTCGTATTTGTCCTTGATGAAGGCATATTTACCATTTGAGAAGACAACGTTGATAACTGGAAGGTCGTATTGAACGGTTTGTGATAACGTCTGGGTAGCACATGTTGAATGCACCGTCACCCATGATGTTCCATACTTGGCGATCTGGATTGTCTTTCTTAGCAGCGATACCACCAGGAAGGGCAATACCCATTGTCGCAAAGAGTGGAGATGTACGCCACATGTTCTTAGGTGTCATGTGAAGGTGACGAGTAGATGTTTGAGTAGTGTCACCTACGTCGATTGAGTAAATAGCGTCTTGATCAGCATGTTTGTTGATTGCATTGTAAACTTGGTACAATTGCAATTCACCCTCAGTTTTACCTTCGAGTTTATTCATGTAATCACGCCAGTTTTGGTTGTTCTTAACGTTTGCACGCCACCATGGAGTAGACTCAACTGGGTTTACTTTATCAAGGATAGCTTTCGCTGCTTGACCTGCGTCACCAAGGATTGAAGCGTCAAGGGCATGACGTTTACCAAGTTTGTAAGGGTCAATATCGACTTGGATGAATTTTTCAGTGTTCTTGAAGGCTTCGTAAACTTCAGCAAATGGGAAGTTTGAACCAAGGAAAAGAACTGTGTCTGCTTCAAAGACCACTTCGTTGGCTGGTTTCCAACCAACACGGTAAGCAGAACCTGTCAAACCTTCATAGTTCCATTCAAAGGCTTCAAAGTTTTTACCAGTTGTGATGATTGGTGCTTTGATTTTACGTGACAATTCAGTAATCACTTCACCTGCTTTAACACCACCGTAACCAGCATAGATAACTGGACGTTCAGCATTGTTCAAGATTTCAACAGCTTTGTCGATTTCAACTTCGTTCAAGGCAGGAGCGATGAATGAACGTTCGTATGAACCTGAACCGTAGTATGAGTTTTCGTCGATTTCTTGGAAACCGAAGTTTACTGGAATTTCAACTACAGCTGGACCTTTTTTAGAAACTGCGGCACGGCAAGCTTCGTCGATTACTTTTGGCAATTGCTCAGCGTAAGCTACACGTTTGTTGTAAACAGCGATACCGTTGTACATTGGATTTTGGTTCAATTCTTGGAAGGCATCCATGTTGAGTTCGTTAACTGGACGTGATCCAAGGATAGCAAGGAATGGAGTGTTATCCATAGCTGCATCGTAAACACCGTTAATCAAGTGAGTCGCACCTGGACCACCTGAACCAACTGCAACCCCGATTGAGCCGCCAAATTTAGCTTGCATGACCGCAGCAAGAGCACCTGTTTCTTCGTGGCGAACTTGCAAGAAGCGGATATCTTTGTCTTCAGCCAAAGCATCCATGAGTGAGCTGAGTGTTCCTGATGGGATACCGTAGATTGTGTCTACGCCCCATGTTTTCAATACGTTGAGCATTGCTGCAGATGCAGTAATTTTCCCTTGAGTCATAAGAATAACTCTCCTTCAATAAATTAAATTTTCAGTTATTGAAAACATTTTCACTTGTGAATGAAAACGCTTCAAGAAACTTTACTATATCAATTTACCATGTTTTTTCTCACTTGTATAAGAATATGCTCAGAGATGCTCAATCCCTATTACATAACAGATGCTCTTTTTTGAGAAAATTTCACAAACTATAGTAGAATAGGATATTTTATTATAATTTGCATGCACCTCTAAGACTTGTAGCTGTAGGAAATCGAACAAAAAGAGGCTGGGACAAAAGTCCTAGCCTCTCAATTGTCTTTGGATTGTCGAGCAAGACGCAGTGGTTGAGTGGGCTCTACTACATTGATTTCATTAGCTTTTACAGCCCTACTCAAATGTGCGGAGGTGAGACGACGAAATCGAATTCTAACGAATTACCGATTTCTGTCCCACTCTCTTTTTGTTTCATTTAATCAATTTTCTCAACATTGAGAAGCAGCGAGCTAGTCAAAACAGACAAAGAACTAAGGGCCATAGCAAGACCTGCTAGTTCTGGATTGAGGGTCAATCCCAGTCCTACAAAGACTCCAGCAGCAATTGGAATCCCAAGGATATTGTAGATAGAGGCCCAGAAGAGATTGAGTAAGATCCTGCGGAAGGTCTTTTGACTCATGTCAAAGGCGCGCACAACGCCAAGTAAATCATTTTGCGTGAGCACGATGCCACCGGACTCGATCGCAATATCCGTTCCAGATCCCATAGCGATCCCCACATCCGCGATCGAGAGAGCTGGAGCATCATTGATCCCATCTCCAACAAAGGCGACCTTGCTAGCTTCTTGCAGTTTTTGGATGGCGCTAGCTTTTTCTTGAGGAAGGACATCAGCAATGACGGTGTCAATTCCCACTTGCTTAGCAATAGCTTGAGCCACCCGTTCATTATCCCCCGTTAACATGACCGTTTTCAAGCCCCGTTCTTTGAGCTTTTTGATCGCTTCTTTTGAGCTGGCCTTCGGAGCATCTTGAATGGCAATCAAGCCAATCACTTGCCCATCCACAGACAAACTGATCACTGTTTTGGCCTGCTCTTGCAACTCTACCATCCGTTTTTCAAGCTCCGGATCCATCGCTGTCCCGTCATGAAGTTTGCCATTTCCCAAGGTCACCAACTGCTGGTCGATCTGACCTTGGACCCCTTTTCCTTCAATCGCTTGGAAGTTTTCCACAGGGAATAACACCAAACCTTTTTCTTCTGCTTGGGATAACACCGCTTGGGCTAGTGGATGTTCTGAAAAAGTTTCAAGACTAGCAGCCAGTGTCAAGACACGCGCTTCATCTCCTACAACATCGGTTACAAGTGGTTGGCCAATGGTAATAGTCCCTGTCTTATCAAACACAACGGTTTGAATCTTTTGCACTTCTTGAAGAACTGTTCCATTTTTAATCAGAACCCCCATCTTGGCACTACGGCCGGTTCCGACCATCAGGGCTGTTGGGGTTGCTAAACCAAGGGCACAAGGACAGGCAATAATGAGGACAGAGACTGCATAGAGCATGGCCTCTTGAAGCGACGCGCCCAGAAGCACGGACCAAACCCAGAAAGTCGCAATGGCCAAAATCGTCACCACTGGAACAAAGATACCTGAAATCTTATCCGTCAAATCTTGAATAGGAGCACGACTGGATTGGGCCATTTTGACAAAGTCCACAATTTGAGATAAGAGGGTCTCACTACCGACTTTTTCAGCCTTAAAGAGAATGGTCCCATTGCTGTTGATAGTGGAGCCGATAACTGCATCACCAACTGATTTTTCCACAGGCAAGCTTTCACCTGTCACCATCGACTCATCAATGGTCGTACTTCCTTCTACAATCGTCCCATCAACCGCAATCTTTTCCCCAGGACGGACCCGAATCAAGTCATCAATTTGGATATCTTCCGCCGCCACCTCAACATAGTTCCCATCACGGAGAACTTGAGCCGTTTTTGCCTGCAAATCCAACAACTTTTCCACAGCCTCGGAGGCATTGTTACGCATCCGTTCTTCAAAGATTTGCCCTAAGAGGATAAAGAAGATGATAAAACCCGCAGCCTCAAAGTATACTGGCTGACCAGTAAAAAGGGCAAATACACTATAGACATAGGCTACCAGGGTTCCAAGAGCTACCAAGGTATCCATATTGGAATGGTGCTTCTTAAATGAGGCCCAGGCACTCTTGATAAAAGGAACTCCTGCTACCAACATGATCGGCGTTGTAGCTAGAAAAGTCCCCCAGCGACTGACTGTATGGGATACAAATCCTGCCATCATCCCGATCATCAAGATCAATAAGGGAAGGGTAAAGATACTAGTAATCCAAAAGCGACCCAGTAAACCTAAGACACGACGGCTTTTTTCCACAACCGTGTAGGAACCCTTTTGCATCTTCATTCCACATGAAAACTCGAAGTCCCCTGTTTCTGTCGGGGTAAAGGATATCACCTTATCCACACCGACTTCCAAAGGCTCTAAAATCCCCTGATCTTCAAACAAAATTTCCTTGTAACAGCCGGAAGGATTGACCCGATGGAAGGTGATTTCAGCAGGGATCCCTTTTTGAAGTTGAAATTCCTTTGGACTATAGCCTTTTTCTGCTGTAATACGGATCTTTTGCACTCCGTTTTCCACAACTGCTTTTTGTTTTTCTACCATACCTACTCCTTTATTCCACAATCATGTGACCATGCATCATGTTCATTCCACATGAATACCCATATTCGCCCGCTTTTTCTGGCGTAATTTCAATGACATGTTTTTCACCTAAAGGCAAATCTTCATGAACGCCAAAATCTGGAAAGATCACTTGAGCCAGACATGAAGATGGATCCTTGCGATTAAAGATGATCCGGGCTGGAACATTCTTTTTCAGGACAATGGTTTCAGGCGAATAGCCCCCCATGACTTCGACTTCAATTTCTTGATAACCTGATTTCTGACGAGCGTGGCCGCTTACCTTTTCATGCTCTGCAAAGAACCACCAAGCAATAAAAGCAACCACAAGTAAACAAACAATACTAATCAACAATCCAAACATGGAATTTCCTTCTTTCTATTACATACAATTGCAAGGGACTGTTTCGACAGCCTCTGCTTTCTTTTCTTCCAGGACCTGCTGCAGCTGATTAAGATCTGCAAGCGTAAAGTCACTCGCCTGAATCAAGTTTTCAAGCACCTGGACAATTCTTTTTGAGCAAACCTTGTCTTTCACCTCCTCAACCACCAAGTCTAAACTCTGGTCCTGCGTCAACAAAGCCGAGTAAACAAAGGCTTTGCCTATTTTTTCTCTAGTCAAGCACCCCTTTTCCACCGAGCGCGTCAAGAGAGTCTTGATGGTCGACTTCGACCAATCAAAGCGCTCGGACAAGACGGCGATCAAATCCGTGCTGGTCTGCTTGCCTTCCATCCAGATAATCTTCATGATGCGCCATTCCGCATTGGAAATTTGCATAGCTTCTCCTTTCAAAATCTACATTTGTAAATCTTATGATGCTATTTTACCACTAACATTTACATTTGTAAACAAAAAGTTTTAAAAAAACAAATCTTCCTTTAAAGATTTGTCTGGTTGGGCTTTTTTCGCTCCCTATTTTTATCTCTATAACGTCTCCTGCAAAGCCTTGGACAGGGCTGCATAGCCAGCAATGGTCAGATGGAGACCATCTGTTGTGTAGTCTGGGCGCAGCTGGCCTCCCTCGTCCAGAAAAGCATCGTAGAGATCGATAAATTGGACATTCATGTAGGCGTTAGCCAGCTGGCGATAGGCCTGATTGAGGTCCTGAATCTTCCCGTTCGTCCTGAGATAAACTGTCCCCTTGTACTCTTCTCCCTCATTCACTGGCAAGACTGATAGAAGCTGGATCTGGGCCAATGGGTACTCTCTGGAAATCTTCTGAATCACTCCTTCAAGATTTTCCAGTGTCTCAGACTGAGGTATTTCTTTACCAATATCATTGGTTCCTATTAAAATAAAAACCTTATCTAAAGCAGAACCAAAGAGGTGGGCATCAAGGTTGTCTAGGAGCAAATCCGTCTTGTAGCCACGAATTCCACGGTTAATCAGGACCTTATTCGTCTGTAATAGTTCCTGTAAAGGGTAGTATTCTACGATGGAATCTCCGATAAAAATAATATCTGGTTCCTTAACGGATACTTGATTCAATTCTCGGTATTTATCCTGCATTTTTGCCTGCTCTTTCAAGAGCCATTCTTCTAATAATTGTACTGCCATATTCCCTATCTTTCTTTTAAATACTGCTCTAAAACTTGAAGAACACCTGCCTCATCATTACTTGGTGCAATATATTTGGCCATTCTTTTGACTTTTTCTTCTCCGTTTTCCATAGCAAAAGAATAACCAGCCAATTCAAGCATTTCTATATCATTTTCGCTGTCGCCAAAAGCCATGATTTGATCAGCGTCAATCTTCCAACGCTCCATCAAACTACGCAGTCCCCAGCCTTTGTGGATTCCTCTTGGCAATAGATCAATAGCCCCGTAGCCACTGGTAACTGCATTGAGTCGCCCTGCAAAATCTTGATTGATTCTCTGTGTCACAGAACTAGTCTGCTCTTCATCTACTACGATACTCATTTTTATAACAGCTTCTTTATCCAGCTCCTGAAAATCACTGAGAAAATGAATCTGCCGGTAGAATTCCCTGGCTCTTTCTTCCGTCATAATTCTATCTACAATAGGAAAGTCCATTCCTTCTAAGGTGTGAGGACCATTTTGCAGATTAGCAACCAAATGGTAATTTCGTTCTCTGCTAGCAAAATATTCTAAAACATCCTGGACCAGATGGCTATCCCAATGCTGCTCCACAATCTTGTCTTCCCCTTCGAAAATTCGGGCGCCATTAGCTACGACAAAGGTAATACGATTCGCCAGTTCTGGACCAAAAAGATTTCGCATCCGACCGATTTCATTACCAGTAGCTACTACAAAGCGAATGTCTCTCTTATCTAGCTCATCTAAAATAGTAGTCAAACGAGGCAAATCTAGCTGTCCCTGGCCATCCAGCAAGGTTCCATCCATATCTGTCGCAATCATTCTGATGCTCATACATTTTCCCTTTCTTCTGGCAAATGCCACTGACCGCTAGTTTCATAGTCTTCTATAATTCTTCTAGCCCCATCCGTTATTTCCTTGGGATAATGAAGGCTTTCAAGTGTATTCACTGCATTTTTGGTCAGGGCACTCCCCTCTTTAATCTGATAATCAAACACAATTTCTCCATCACGGTATTGACTGTCAAAGTGAAATTGGTCATTTAAGTCTCCAGAAGTAGCCACCAACTCCACATCATGACTGGAAATCATGTATAGACAGTGACGCCCGGCCAGCCATTTTATAATACCTAGACCTGCACCAATCCGCTCAAGAGTGTTGGTCCCCTTAAAAAGCTCATCGATGAAGAAATAATGGATTCCTTCTTGTTCCAAACTCTCTAGCATCCGCTTAATGGTGCGACTCTCAGCAATAAAATAGCTGTCGCCTGTCTCGATACTATCGCTCACATCCATGGCTGTCAAGACCGAACCATAGGCTAGGTTGAGACTTTCTGCACAGGCAAAGTTCAGGCTTTGAGCCAGGAGAGCATTAATAGCAACTGTCCGTAGATAAGTAGATTTTCCAGAAGCATTGTCTCCGCTGATCATGATGTTTTTGGTAAAGCTGACATCATTGCTGACTGGCTGACTAAGTAGTGGATGATAGAGTTTCTTGCCCTCTATTCCAGCCTCTTCACAAAAACTTGGCTGGCAGTAAAAGGGAAGAGATTCTTTGTAGTTCAAAAGGCTTATAGCTGCTTCCAAGCGACCGAGAATATCTAAAACAGACTTTGCCTCCTGCTGATGGTGAAAAATTTGTCTGGAAATATAGGATTGAGCCATCTGAGGAATTAGGAAAATCATATTCAGATAGAGCAAGATGATTTCTAACTCTGACCCACCTGTTTGATTTTGAAAAACTGAACCAAATACCCTAGCAGCACGGAAAGGTTTGATAGATGGCTTTAAATGTTCGTGATCTGGGAAATTCAAGCCCTTCATTTTATCAGCTATATAGAAAATCCTGACTAAGTAACTCATATTTTCCAGCTTCATAGACAAAGACCAGCGTGTCATGGCTGAAAAGATTATATTGACCACTAGGCTGGTCAAAAATAGAACTAGGCCTAGTGAATCAGCTACAAATATCAGACCCAAGGAGATAATTGGCAACAAACCTAAGAGGATATAAAGAGGCCACCAGTAATTGGGCTTGATGGGCTGTAAAACTAATTTCTTGGCATGATTGTAATTCTTCTTACCTAACTGAGCAAATAAAACTTGCAGATCCAAGCGCTCCTTGGGATGGTTTTTCAAATAGCTCTGCAATTGTTCAAAAATCGGATCTGCTTCAAAGCGTTGCAACCTCAGTTTACTATACAAGTACTCAGAACCAAGACTAGACTGGGCCCCAGCATCTATCTTAGAGAAAATATCATACAAATCCAAATCCGACCAGGTTTGATCGTCTACTAAGCTATCGTATGACTGAAGTTCCATTTCCAGCAGAAGAGACTCACATAGACTCGCTTCGCTATCGGCTTTAGCCAAACGATTAGAACTTCCCCAGTAGCCTGCCAATTTTTGTTTAAAACGGTGACGACTCACTATTCCAATAATATAAATCACGACACAAATCCCTAGAATGAAGAACAGGATTTTAAAAGAAGAATCAAACATAAGAACTCCTTAATAGCAATTGAAATAATCTCCCTCATTATACTACTTGATATAGTAAAAATCAAAGAGCCATTTGGCCACGAACAGTTAAAAAGCGAGTCCGAAAACCCACTTTTTACTCTTTAATGATAGAGACTGTCTCCATTCGTCGCAATGACTTCTTTGTACCACTCAAAAGATTTTTTCTTATAACGGGCTAGAGTTCCGCTACCGTCATCGTTGCGGTCAACGTAGATAAAGCCGTAACGTTTGCTGAGTTCTGCCGTGCTGGCTGAGACCAAGTCAATACAGCCCCAAGTCGTGTAACCTAGCAGTTCTACGCCATCTTCCAGCGCTTCTCCCACCTGCTGCAAGTGCTGTTTAAGATAATCAATACGGTAGTCATCTTCAACCGTTGGGCCATTTGGACCATCCACCAAGACATCCTTGGCACCGAGACCATTTTCCACGATAAAGAGAGGCAACTGATAGCGGTCATAAAAGCTATTTAGCACCAAGCGCAGGCCGACTGGGTCAATCTGCCAGCCCCATTCTGAGCTAGCCAGATGAGGATTTAGGATGCCACCTAGAAGATTGCCTCGGCCAGAAGAATAATTTTCCGGATCATGAGCTGCAACCACACTCATATAGTAGGAGAAGGAAATAAAGTCTACAGTATTTTCCGCCAAAAGCTCTTTGTCACCCGGCGCAAACTGAATCTCAATCCCGTTCTCCTTGAAGAAACGATTGATATAGGCTGGATATTTTCCACGCGCATGGATATCAGAGAAGAGGTAGTTTTGATTTTCAAATTCCCGAGCCGCTAGCACATCTTCAGGCTTAGGTGTCATAGGATAGGCCGGCATAGCCAGAACCATACAGCCAATCTTAAAATCAGGATTGATCTCATGACCGATCTTCGTTGCCAAGGCAGACGCCACTAGCTCATGATGGACTGCTTGATAGAGGTCCTGTTTGGACAGATCTTCAGCTGGCGTGGCAATGCCTCCGCTCATAAAAGGCGCATGGAGAACAGAGTTGATTTCATTAAAGGTCAGCCAATACTTGACCTTGTCCTTATAACGGGTAAAAACCGTACGAACATAGCGCTCGTAGAAGCCGATCAAATCACGGTTGGCCCATCCATTGTACTGACGCGCTAAATGCAGGGGCGTTTCATAGTGAGACAGGGTAATCAGTGGCTCAATACCATATTTGGCCAACTCATCAAAGAGATTGTCATAGAATTGCAGACCAGCTTCATTGGGCTCCAGCTCGTCTCCGTTTGGAAAAATCCGAGACCAGGCAATGGAAGTCCGGTAGACCTTGAAGCCCATCTCTGCAAAGAGAGCAATGTCCTCCTTATAGCGATGATAGAAATCAATTCCTTCCAGCTTAAGATTATCTGCTGTCGGCCCCTCGGTAATCAAAGGATTGCGATCACCTGGCTTGGCTGGCACTCCGCCTTTTGGAGTCACGTCTTGAACAGACAGGCCTTTCCCATCTAGATTATAGGCACCCTCATATTGATTTGCCGCCGTTGCACCGCCCCAGAGGAAATTTTTAGGAAATTTAGCCATTGCATTTCTCGCTTTCGTTTTTTCTTTGATTATATTATAATCTTAGATGAAAATGTTTTCTTACACAATTCTCTTATATATTGATACTATTCTACTACAAGGAGCAGGGAATGCTAGATCTTGGACAGCTTCATAAAAATACCGTATATAAAAATCAAGGGACCCCCTATTCACTGACCCGAACTATTACTGAAAATGGGCAACCGGACATCCTCTTTCATTGGCATACTGACGTTGAAATGATCTATGTTCATGAGGGAACTGCCAAGTTTCATATTGACCAGGAATATTTCAACAGCAAGGCGGGGGACATCATCCTGATCCGCCCCAATGCTCTTCACTCCATTCATCCCATCGAAAATCAAAAACATTACATGGATGCCTTGAATTTCCAGCTAGACTTAATGGGCTACTCTGCCATGGACCAGGCTAGTATCGATTACCTGCAACCCCTCTACAAGGGGGAGCTGGACTTTGTTCACGTGATCGAACCCCATCACAAGGGATATGAAGCCATCCGTTCCTGTCTGATTGAAACCATGGAGACTGGCTATCATCGCAAGGACTACTTTGAATTTCAGATAAAGGCTCAGCTCAACCAGCTCTTTTATCTGCTTTTTGAAAATGGTTATGTTGTCTCCAAAACGCAATCCTTGGAAGGCTACCGTAAGGAAGAGAAGATCAGAAATATTATTGATTACATCAGTCTTCATTATCAAGAGGAGTTGACAATTGATCATCTGGCTAATATTTGTGGCTACAGCGCTACTCATTTTATGAACTTTTTCAAAAAACATATTGGCATCTCCTGCATGGAGTTCCTCATTCAGTTTCGCTTGAGAAAGGCGACCGAGCTTCTGCAACATTCAAATCTTTCAATCCTTGAAATCGCGAATCAATCTGGCTTCAACAACCTATCTAACTTCAATCGTCAGTTCAAAAAATACTATCTAATGACTCCCAGACAGTACCGAAAGAAATGACATTTATTGAAACACATAAAAAACAGCTTCGACGATATCCGAGGCTGTTTTATTTGTCAAAAATATTGAAAATTATCTTTTTTATCTTGCTTGTCTTTTTATCCAAATCATTTAAGTCAGCAAGGCCAGAATGATATTAACAAGTCCCAACACTAGCAAACTCAGCAAAAGCAAACGTCCTAGCTTCTCTTTAAAGAAATTGCGTCGAAGAAAAAAGCTAAAAATCAGCAGAACGATGGCTGCTAAAGCCAGAATCAACCAAATCACCAAAAGCAACCAAAAGAAAATGAATTGATATAAGAACATGACTCCTCCTAATTCTCTAGTAAGCATGACCAGTAATGAGAGCATAGATAATTCCAAAAACAAAGTATAAAGCAAGCCCCAAGCCAAACAAGAGCCATAGACGTCCCAAGAACTTCAAATAGAGAGACTTGCTTGCCTGGCTGACCAAAGAAAATTATCAAAAGAGCCGGCAGACTAAGGATCAATAGTATATAAAACACAGGAACAAAGAAACCTACTATCAACAATCCACTCCCTATACCTTCCATCTCTAAGCTCCTTTCTTGTTCATTATAGCAAATGTCATATTCATCACCAAATAAAAACCAGAAAAGCCTAGCTCCTCTGGTAATGTTGATTGACAAGAAAATAGTTAGTCCCAATTCAAGCCAACATGGTCTTTCATTTCTTGGTAGGCTTTATCAATCCGCTCCTTGGTAGCTTCATCCAGCCTATCCCGATATTTTCCACCTTCTATAAAGTCTTCCAGAATCAGAGTTTGGTAGCTATAAAGCGGATAGCCTTCAGCAGAAAATCCTCCTTTTTCTACACGGCTGACCCAGGTCGGATGAGCCTGAGCGCTCTTGATTCGGGTACCTTTGAGCGTCTTTTCAAGAGTCAGATCCATGAGAACCCCCCGCTCGGTCCACTGAGCATTTTCAACTCCTTCCATGGTCTCAATCCGTTGATTAGATATGAAATTTCCCATAGAGTAGATGATTAGTTTTTTCTGGCCATCCTTTTCCAGAGTTTCAGATGGTTGTGTCACATGTGGGTGTCCACCAAAGATGATGTCGGCACCCCAATCCACCATTTTGTGATAGAGGCTTACCTGCTCTTCTGTCGGTTGTAGCTGATACTCTACTCCCATTTGGGGCATAACAACCGTAATGTCGGCTTCTTTCTCAGCACGTTCGATTTCCGATTTCATTTTCTCCTCATCAAGATTAGATAAATGTTGGTCATATTCATCTTGACTGAGATTTCCTTCCATTCCATTAAATCCGTAGGAATAGGCTAAAATAGCTATTTTAATCCCATTTACCTCTTTAATAGTCAGAGGCGCTTGGCCACGTGGTTCATGGGTATAAACACCAACCGGTGTAATTCCTTGGTCTTCAAAAGCCTTAGCAGTTGAAAATAGACCAGATAATTGAGAATCTAAAATATGATTATGAGCCAAGTCAAGCACATGATAACCCGCATCTTTAATAGCTCCTACTACTGACTCAGGTGCATTAAACAGCGGATAGCCTGCTAAAGGTAGGTCTGGACTAATGGTCCCTTCAAAATCTCCAATCGTAAGATCTGCTTGATGGAGCCATTCTTTAGCATACTTAAAATTCTCTGAGAAATCATAGCTACCATCTTCTCGTAGGGCGCTCATATATAGGGCATCATGGTAAAGCAAATCACCATTTGCCATGATACGAGCCGTTTGAACCTGCTTGTTTGCTACTGTCTTCGGCCTAGCTGAACTTTTATTTTCTATACTTGCCTGCCTCGTCTGCTTTCTTGCATCTATTTCCTTTTGGAAAAATAAAATGAGACTAGCTGAAAGAATAATCAGACTAAACAAAGCAAAAACAAACCACTTCTTTTGGGCTTCAGCTTTTCTTCTATCCGAACGTTTCATCCTTGTCGCCTCCTACCATATCTATTTTACCATAAAATAGATGTTCCAGTCATCCTCTAGAAAAACATCGTCATTATTAAAATATCTGAACCTTAAGACCTTTTGAAACTTAAAAAGAGCAGGTGACATCCACATCCTGCTCTTTTCATATGGTTTTTAGTTTAATTCAAATAGAGTATCCCCTAGGTCAACTTCCCCTTCTGCCAAAACCTTCAGATCTCTGAAGCGACTCATATTGGTGACAATGATTGGAGTTGTCACAGGGTAACCAGCCTCCTTGATAGTATCGATATCAAAGCTGAGCAAAAGCTGGCCTTTTTTGACCTTAGAGCCTTGGACAACATGAGCTGTGAAACCTTTTCCATCAAGGGCTACTGTATCCATACCGACGTGAATTAAGAGTTCTGCTCCATCATCTGTAGCTAAACCAATAGCATGGTTGGTAGGGAAGAGCAGGCGAATGACACCATCGGCAGGGGCCACTACTTCACCGACACTTGGCTCAATGGCAACTCCTTTACCTATAGCTCCGCTAGCAAAGACTGCGTCTGGAGTATCCTCAAGAGCGATTATTTCGCCAGCTAATGGGCTTGTCACGACTTGCTCAGTAGCTCCGTCAGAGACTCTTTCGTTTTCAACATTTAAAGACGGAGTAGCATCTTTTTCAGACGGACCGCCGAAAAGGTTTGGAATCTTGACCAGCTGAGTCAATCCAAAACCTAGTACAAAGTTCGCTACAATAGCGATGAGGAAGTGAATCAAGGTCATGCTGTTGCCAGCTTCAATAAAGGATGGAATTGCAAAAAGTCCCATACCTCCCATAACCTGCATTTTGACATCAAAGAAAGCTAGATATGCACCAGTCAACGCTCCAGAAATACAGGTCATGATGAATGGCAAGCGCATTGGGAGTGTGATCCCATAAATAGCTGGCTCCGTTACACCAAAGAGAGCTGAGATGAAAGCTGGAATCGAAAGCTGACGAACCTTCTCTTCCTTGGTTCGCATCATGATGTTAATAAGAGCACCTGCTTGTGCAAAACAGATAGCAATAGAGGCAACAAGAATGACACCTGGACCTTTTTGCAGTTCCAGGATTGCTAGTGGCACCAAGCCCCAGTGAAGACCAAACATGACTAGAACCTGCCAAGCAGCCCCTAGAACGATACCATATAGCACCGGACTAAAATCATAGATACCTGTAAAGAGAGCACCTACTAAATCAGATGCCCAACTCATGACCGGACCGATAACCAGAAAGGCCAGTGGCACTGTAATCAAAAGAGTAAAGAATGGTACGATAAAGACTTTGACAACATCTGGAATGATTTTTTTAAAGCCTTTTTCAATCTTGGCTCCAGCCCAAACAGCTGCAATCACTGGAAGGACCGTTGACAAATAGCTCGATGCTGGAAAGATAATTGGAAGACCGAAGAAAGTCGAAAAAATCGGAGACTCAATCGGTGTACCAGCAAAAAGTGTATAAAGCGGTTTTTCCGCCGTAAAGCTAGCTGCGATATTTGGATAAACCAGAGCAAACCCGATAGCCAAAGCAGTGAACTGATTCATCTTGAAACGTTTAGCAGCTGTAATAGCCAAAATCAATGGAAGAAACTGGAAGAGGCCATCTCCCGCTGCATTAAGAACCACATAAGCACCATCTGTTTTGGCGACACCTAAGGCTGCCATAATAGCTACCACACCTTTGATCATACCTGCTGCAGACAAGGTACCGAGCATCGGCTGGAAGAGGCCCGATACGAGAGCAATGAAGCGGTCAAACAGATTGCCTTCTACTGCATCGTCATCCGCATCAACACTGCCTTCGCCAGAAATACCAGCAACTCTGAGCACCGTTTCATAAACATCTGGCACATGATTGCCAATAACAACTTGATATTGACCACCAGCCTTGACAACCGTTACAACCCCATCTCTCTTCATCAGATAGTCTGTGTCCGCCTTTGATTCATCCTTTAAGGAAAAACGCAAGCGTGTCACGCAGTGTACCAGTTTGGTAATATTGTCCTTGCCCCCAACGTGGGCAACAATGTCCTTAGCTAATTCTGTGTAGTCTTTAGCCATTTGGGATCCTCCTGTTCTATTTTGATCACGCTAGACCTGTTCAAACTCCTGAAAAAAAAGAAGAAACCTAGACGAATACCAAATGAGAAGATAGAACAGAGTTCTAACTCATTATTTGTATTCATCTAGGTTTTGCCTGCGTGATCAGTAACAATCCTTACATCTAGTATAGCATATTATTTTAAATTTGCAAGCGTTTTCTAAAAAATATTTAATATTTTTAGAAAGTATTTTAAAAGAAAAGAGACTGAAAGCAAATGCAGCCTCTATTTTCTTCTCAAAATCAATCTTCTATATTGACATTCACTGTCAAAACTTGGCCATCTCGAACGACCTGCTTGCCAGCAATATAGACATCCTGAACATCGCTTCCTTTAACCGCATACACGAGGTGTGACAGCATATTTTCCAATGGATAAAGGTGAATCCGCCCCTTTGGTTGAATAGCAATGAAATCGGCTTGCTTCCCCACTTCCAGACTACCAATTTTGTCCTCCAAACCCAGCGCTTTAGCACCCTCAATCGTCAGTGCTTTCAAGGCTTGATCAATCGTAAACTGACTTGCATCACCCTCCCGCATCTTTTGAAGTAGAGCAGCGGTCCGACCTTCTTCAAACATATCCAGATTATTGTTAGAAGCGACAGAATCTGTTGCCAGGCCAACAGTCACACCAGCAGCCAGTAGGTTAGTCACCGGGGCTACACCAGAAGCCAGCTTGAGATTACTGATAGGATTGTGGGCGATGCTGACTGATGACGTCGCTAAATCCGCAATCTCTGACGGATTCAGCTCAACCCCATGAGCAAAAATTGCTGGCTGCTCCAAGTAACCCAGCCCTTTCAAGAAAGCCAGAGGCCTTTTACCGTAACGTTCCAGGATAATTTTATTTTCATTTTGGGTCTCTGCCACATGGATATGAAGCCTCAAATCCAACTCACGCGCTAAATCTACACTACCCTTTAGCAAATCTTCATCACAGGCATAGGGTGAATGAGGAGCCACCATGACCTGAAAATCTTCGTCATCATAGGAGAGGATTTCCTCTATAATAGCCCGGGTACGAGCCAGGGTCTCTGCTGCTGTTTCTGCTGGTGAAGTGAAGAGAGTTGGAGAGAAATAACAGCGCATCCCCGACTGACGGACAGCTTGGTAAATCTGCTTAATATCCACCCCATGAGGATTATACATATCATTAAATGTTGTTGTTCCTGACAGCAACATCTCAGCCAGAGCAAATCGAACTGCTTTAGTAGTCACTTCTGCTGTAAACTGGCTCTCTGCTGGCCAGATATAATCCTCCAACCATTCATGCAGATTGCTGTCATCACGAATCCCACGTAGCAAAGTCATGGCTGAGTGAGTATGGCAGTTGACCAAGCCTGGCATGATCCAAGCCCCCTCATAGTCCACTGTTTCACTACATTTCCCTAGCCAAGCTTGGTTATAGGGTCCGCAGTAGGCAATGCGGTCGTCCTCCACCACAAGCAGGCCTTCCCGATAAACATGAAATTCGCTATCACAGGTCACCAGATTGACATTTGTATAAGCTTTCATCCGGATATATCCTCACTTTCTAAACACTTGCACTCAGGAGATTTTAGCTATTATAACAGGCCTTATAAAATAGTTCAAGAGATTCTGATAGTTTATTCGAAATTAAGATAATCAGGGTCCGGTGTAATATATAATAATTGGCCTTTATAAAATACGAGAAAAACCTCGTTCCTCTTGTAACTATATAAGACATAACTGTTAGCAGAGTCTTCTCCCCCAGCTAGTCCAACTCCGACTGCAACATCCGCTACTGCAGCACCAAAGGCGCTCAGTTGCTCTTTTGTAAGATGCTGATCTAAATATAATGATTTTAAGTTTTTAATTTCTTGGTTTCTAAAGTTTCCAGTGAGGTATTTTGGATCCCTTATCACTGCCTCAGGTTCCCCCAGTGCTTCTTTGACTGTTTCCTCAGTATAGCCTTCATAACTAGGCACTTGAGCTTTAATTTGCCCGTCAGAAGAGTTATAAGATACACTTCCATGTCCTTTTGCATAGATTTTATCTTTTGGAGCTAACTGGTCTCCTTCGTCCGAAGCTTCCCTTTTTTCTGAGAAACCAGAATTATCCTTCTCTCCACTTTCCTTACTTGACGACTGGGTCTCTTTACTAGTTTTCTCTTCTTTACTAGTTGACTTAGTCTTTTCTTCTGATTTTGAGCTTGAACTTTCTTCAGTTGGTTTATTCGAATTAGCCTGCCCTTTACCATTAGATTTACAAGCAGTTAGAGTGATAATCGTTAAAATAGTAAGTAAAATCGTCGAAAATCTTTTTAATTTCATCTTTCACTCCTCATTTTTATTATGATCATTATCCCTTATCTAAAAACTTTTGTCAACGCTCAGCAAAAAAGGCCTAACGGCCTTTTATTTCATGTGTTGAAGCAGATAAGCATAACCTTTTGCTTCCATTTTTTCTTTTGGAATAAATCGCAGAGCTGCGGAGTTGATGCAGTAGCGAAGACCGCCTGCTGATTCTGGACCGTCAGTAAAGACATGGCCCAGATGGGCATTGCCAGAACGGCTGCGCACTTCAATCCGCTCCATGCCATGACTCTTGTCTTCATAGTATCTCAGAACTTCTCTGGCAATAGGCCGACTAAAGCTAGGCCAGCCACAGCCCGACTCAAACTTGTCACCGGCAAAAAAGAGAGGCTCTCCAGTCGTCACATCGACATAAATTCCTTCTTCAAAAGTGGCATTGTAGGCATTGTGGAAAGGACGCTCTGTCGCACTGAGCTGGGTCACCTGGTATTGCTCTTGCGTCAACTGTTCTTTCAGTTCCGCATCTGTAGGTTTCTCATATTGGCCAGGATCGACCAAGGGCTGATAGGCATCATTGACATTGATATGGCAGTAGCCACCGGGATTTTTCTTGAGATAATCCTGATGGTAGTCTTCAGCTAATACATAGTGGCGCAAAGGTTCCAGCTCAACAGCTATCTTTTGTCCCAGCTGTTTTTCCTGCTCAGCAAAGACCTGTTCAATGACCGCCTTATCAGCTTGATTGGTATAGTAAACACCTGTCCGATACTGGCGTCCTACATCATTTCCCTGCTTATTGACCGACAGAGGATCAATAACTCGGAAATAATAAAGCAGGATTTCCCGCAGGCTGACCCGCTTTTCATCATAGATTAGATGAACCGTCTCTGCATGGTCCGTTTGATGAATCAGCTGGTAGTTGGTTGATTCCACCTGTCCATTGGCGTATCCCACTGTCGTTTTCTTAACACCTTCAATGCGGGAGAAATACTCTTCCAAGCCCCAGAAGCACCCGCCTGCTAGATAAATTTCAGCCATAAAAACACCTCATTTCTTTGCGTCTATTTTCTCATAAAAGGAGTCGAAATTATAGCAATTTGATTAGAACTTTCTTCAAAATAATATGAAAAAGCTAGGTTTCAATACTTCTCAACCCAGCCATATTCTTCATTTCAAATCACAACAACGCTTGTATAGAAGATTATTCCTCAATATATTTCAATTTTCCTCGGAAATCTTCCAGGCTTTCATAGCCTTTTTCTTCCATAATAGTCTTGAGTTCTGCGGTGATGCGCTCGAAGGCTGCCACTCCTTCTTTATGAAGGGTTGTTCCGACCTGCACCATACTGGCTCCACAGAGGATATGCTCAAAGGCATCGCGCCCCGTCAGGACACCACCAGTACCAATGATTTGGATTTCTGGTTTAAGGCGTTGGTAAAAGGCATGGACATTAGCTAGAGCGGTCGGCTTGATGTACTGACCTCCGATACCTCCAAAACCATTTTTCGGACGAATGACTACTGACTCATCTTCTATATAAAGACCGTTTCCAATCGAGTTTACACAATTAACAAACTTGAGCGGATACTTGTTAAAAATCGCAGCGGCCTGGTCAAAATGCACAATATCAAAATAAGGAGGCAGCTTAATGCCCAGTGGCTTTTTGAAATAAGCAAAAACTTCTGACAAAATCTTTTCCGTCGTTTCAAAGTCATAAGCAATCTGTGGCTTGCCAGGGACATTGGGGCAGGAGAGATTGAGCTCAGTAATCCCTTTAAAATCACTTGCCTGAACTTTCTTAAGAATGGTATGGGTTTCTTCTGGCGACATACCGACCAAAGAGAGGAAGAAAGTGCGATTTGCTTCACTTTCCTGAAGTTCCAGCAGGTAGTCAAGATAGTAGTCTAAACCATTATTTGGCAGGCCCATGGAGTTGATAGACCCCAGCGGAACATCCTGATAGCGCGGTTCTGGGTTTCCCTGACGAAATTCTAACGTTGCCGTCTTGGTCACAAAGGTTCCTGCAGCAGAATCTTTGACTTCTGCCAGTTCCTCTTTTGTCATACAGGCAACCCCAGCTGCATTCATCAGGCAATTATCAAATGCAAAACCAGCAATCTGTGTCGATGTCGAAACCATAGTAAAATACTCCTTTTCCCTATGAAGCCTAATGCCTCTATCTCTTTTTCCTCATTATATCACCAAACTTCCCTTTTTCGCTTTTTAAACTGGAATTTTCCAATAAACGTTCGGGAATCTATCCGAAAGATAGTTTTGCAAATTTTCAGAAAATTCAACTTTTTTCTTTACACCCCAAAAAAATTCTGCTATAATGGCTCATGTAATAAAATATAACAACAAAAAGGAGAACGATATGACATCTGCTAAAGAATATATCCAAAGCGTGTTTGCAACTGTGAAAGCTCGTAACGGGCATGAGGCTGAATTTCTCCAGGCTGTTGAAGAATTCTTCAGCACTTTAGAGCCTGTATTTGAAAAACATCCTGAGTATATCGAAGAAAACATCTTGGCACGTATCACTGAGCCTGAGCGCGTCATTTCTTTCCGTGTTCCTTGGGTTGACCGTGAAGGCAAAGTACAAGTTAACCGTGGTTACCGTGTTCAATTTAACTCAGCTGTTGGACCATATAAAGGCGGACTTCGTTTCCACCCAACTGTAAACCAAGGGATTTTGAAATTCCTCGGATTTGAACAAATCTTTAAAAACGTCTTGACTGGCCTGCCAATCGGCGGTGGTAAAGGCGGATCTGACTTTGATCCAAAAGGTAAGACTGATGCTGAAGTGATGCGCTTCTGCCAAAGCTTTATGACAGAATTACAAAAACACATCGGTCCATCTCTTGACGTTCCAGCTGGTGATATCGGTGTCGGCGGACGTGAAATCGGCTACCTCTATGGCCAATACAAACGCCTTAACCAATTCGACGCTGGTGTTTTAACTGGTAAACCTCTTGGATTTGGAGGTAGCTTAATCCGTCCAGAAGCAACTGGTTATGGTTTGGTTTACTATACTGAAGAAATGCTCAAAGCTAACGGTAACAGCTTTGCTGGTAAGAAAGTGGTTATTTCAGGTTCTGGTAACGTAGCTCAATACGCTCTTCAAAAAGCTACTGAACTTGGTGCTACTGTTATCTCTGTATCTGACTCAAACGGCTATGTCATCGATGAAAATGGTATCGACTTCGACCTTCTTACAGATGTTAAAGAAAAACGCCGTGCTCGTTTGACTGAGTATGCAGCTGAGAAAGCAACTGCTACATACCATGAAGGTTCTGTATGGACTTACGCTGGCAACTACGACATCGCTCTTCCATGTGCGACTCAAAACGAAATCAACGGTGAAGCAGCTAAACGTTTGGTTGCTCAAGGAGTTATCTGTGTATCAGAAGGCGCTAACATGCCTAGTGACCTTGACGCGATTAAAGTCTACAAAGAAAACGGAATCCTTTACGGACCTGCCAAAGCTGCCAACGCTGGTGGTGTAGCTGTATCTGCGCTTGAAATGAGCCAAAACAGTCTTCGTCTCTCATGGACCCGTGAAGAAGTTGATGGACGTCTCAAAGACATAATGACAAACATCTTCAACACAGCTAAAACAACTGCTGAAACATACGGTCTTGGTACTGACTACCTTGCGGGAGCAAATATCGCTGCCTTCGAAAACGTAGCCAATGCTATGATTGCGCAAGGTATTGTTTAATTAGTCGATACATCCTATCGGAGGTCAAATCATGAACTTACGGCCAATGGAAATGAGAGACAATCCAGCTGTAGCGCAGCTCATTCGAGCTAGCTTAGAGGAATTTGGGCTTGACAAACCTGGAACTGTCTACTTTGATTCTCATCTAGATCATTTGGCCGACTATTATCAACATCAAGAGAGGGCAGCTTACTTTGTTCTAGAAAATGAAGGGCAGCTGGTTGGCTGTGGTGGCTTTGCACCTGTGTCCGATAAGATTGCTGAATTACAAAAACTGTATGTCACTAAAAATAGTCGTGGCAAAGGTTATTCCAGTCGACTGATAAAGCGGATATTCCAGGAAGCTTGCCTAGCAGGTTATGAACAGCTTTATCTAGAAACCTCTACTGAGCTGGCTACGGCTGTGGCCATCTATCAACACTATGGTTTTACAGCACTACAACAACCACTTTCTAACGCCGTCGGCCACCCAGCTATGAATATCTGGATGATAAAATCCCTCTTATCAGATGAATAAATGTCAGTATACTCTGGCCGTCTCAAGGACATCATGACCAAGATCCTCAACGCAGCTAAAACTTACAGACTTAGCAAAGACTACCTTGCAGGAGAAAATATCGCTGCCTTCGAAGAAAATGTAGCCAACGCTATGATTACCCAAGGTATTGTTTAAGATTCTTTGCTCAATCCTCAATCACAACGATTGGGGATTTTTATGTTGGCTTCAAAAAAGCTTACTATTTAAAATAGTAAGCTTAAAAATCTAGATTTACTTTACTTCTACTAAGGCAGAAGACAGGCAGTCAACAATTTCGTTTACTGCTTCATCTATGTTCACATCTTCCTTATCATTTAGCATCATTGGAAGAGCATAAGAAAGACTCAAAGCTAAAATATAACAAACTATTCTTTCATTTGACCAATCTCGGATAACACCATTTTCTTTAAACTGATTCAGAACTGGACTAATTGGCTTAATGATAGAGTGAACAATAACATTCCCTAACTGGCTAGAAATAGTTTTATCAATAAAAGAACGACTCAAGAGAATTTTAACTTGCATGTGATTCTCCTGAATGAAAACCAGTCTATCTCGAACAATGCTTCTCAAAAACACTGGAAAACTCTCTTGGTTTGCTGTAAATTTCTTCTCAGAAAAATCAGCAATCACATCTGGAATAACTTGTTCGAGAAAAGTCGACAGAATAGCTTCTAAGATGCCTTCCTTGGTTTTAAAGTAACTAAAAACTGTCCCCTCTGAAACCCCAGCCTCCTTGGCAATAAGGCTTGCTGTTGTATTCTCAAAACCAATTTCTGAAAATAGCTTTAGACTTGATAATAATACTTGACGTTGTTTTAAACTCAAGTTGCTATTTTCTAACGTCTGAGCATACTTTTGTTCTAAACTTTCCATTGCTGGCACCTCTCTGCTACTCTCTTACTTTTACAACTTTCTTACCTCGAGTGTGTCCCGACTTCAGACTACGATATGCCTCTCTAACAGACTTTAGAGAAAAATCATAAACCTGATCAATATTCAGCCGAACCTTCCCATCTGAGACCATTTCCGCCAGAGTGTTCAAATCATCATATGTGGAATGTCTCGGACCCGTGAACTGAGCTCCTTTTATCATAACATATGGTGAAGGTACTAGAGTTCCGATCTCACTCCCCTTCAAACCTAGACTAAAAGCCAACTTAACGTAATCACTTCCATAGCAATCTAAGAATTTAGTAACCGGCCTTGGACTTTCTGATAGAAGAGCATTCTGGATGTTCTCTTCGTAAGCTACTGGTATAGCACCTAAGGACTTCAGATATTCTGAATTTTTCTTACTTGCAATTCCGATAACTGTTGCACCCTTAGCAACTGCGTACTGTACTGCAATACTTCCAATACCACCTGCCGCTGCTGAAATAACTATAAGATCTTTAGAACTCAACTCAATTTTTCTAAAAGCACCTCCCACTGTTAGAGATGCCACACCCATAGTAGCTGCGTGGTTCATATCAATCATCTCTGGTTTCAACACAATTTCTGATTCATTGACACAAATTTCTGTTGCCAAAGCTCCCCTCTTAGTTCCCAATCCAGGGTCACTGATCATTGTTCCAAAAACCTTGTCCCCTACTGCAAACCGACTTACTCCTTCACCGATTTCTGTGATAACTCCAGCAAAATCCCGACCAACACCTCTTGGAAAAAGAGATGATTTTGACTCAAACCAACGACTTGGATGCCTTAGTTTCGTCATAAAAGATAAAAATCTAAGTGGCTTTGCCCCCTCAAAAATCTTATAATCAATAGGATTTAAACCAACAGCATGAACTTCTACCCTAACTTGATTCACTTCCAAAACATCAGATTTAATGTTCACCAAATCTAGCACTTCTTCATCACCGAAACGACTATACTGTATTGCTTGAACAACCATTTTATGAACTCCTTTACTTATCCATAAATTGAGTGAGCACTCAATCATTTTCTTGATTGTACGCTTATTCTTCAAAGATGTCAACTATAGTGTTCCCACAACTTCTAACTAAGTTAGCTGTTCATGATAAAAATGGAGCCAATTTCAGTATCTTGATAAGTAAAAAAAATACTGCTGGTTCAATAGCTCTATATTTCCTCATGAAAGATTATTAAACTATAACTCAAAGAAATCCGACTGCTTATCAAAGCAGCCGGATCTTTATATATCTAATTTTTCAAAAAATTTGCCTGCAGACTGCTTTTCTTTTAGCTTCTCCAGCAGATCATTCTCCAGGAAAGGACTCAGGTCGTCAAAATCTTGGCAAACCTTAAAAACCGTCTCTCTGTCCAACTGGCCATAAGTTAGTTCGTAGTAGTCCTTATTATGATGCCAGTTCTGGTCATAGTTGATATCTGTCCGTTGATAGTAAACAATGTTTTGCTTGGGTGTCAGGTAAAGCTTCTGTGTTAGAATGCTTTTCTGATCGTTGGACAACTTGCTACGGCTGAAAATCTTAACACCATGAAAAATCTTGCGCTCATGAATACCTTGATTTGTGACTTTCAATTCAACTCTTTTATAGTACATATAGTCACCTCCAGAAATTACTTTCATTATATCAGGTCCTGGCAGATTATCAAGCAAAAGTGTTATTTCCAAAAGTCTTTCGTCGCCTCTAAAATCTCTGCTGTCGGTGTTACTGTGGCTTCAATAATGCTCTTGCCAGTATTTTTTAGATAGGCTTGTATCAGATGATAGCCATAAGCATAACCCGCAGCATAAGGCATACCGACTGGTATTTGACCTTGAATCTCAGCGATTTCATCACCGTAGAGATAAGGAGCCATTTCCGCCATCCCCGTTAGCTGAAGCTGGCTTGAGATGATAGGCTTAATCTCCTCTAATTGCTCTGGACTGGTTGAAGTGACCCAAGGTCCGATGAGCTCCTTGCCATAGAGCTCAGCAGCGAAAGACTCTGCTAATCCTTCACTGACTACCCAGTCTGCTAGTGTCGTCTGCTGGTTCCATTTGATAAATTGGAAACGGACATTATGATTGCACTCGTGGGCCAGAGCTGCCTGCACACGTGGCAAAGTATAGTCATTCGGCAGCAGACTAAGCATGAGGTAGCCTGGAATACCTCCATCTCCACTGTAACCCTTATTGAGCTGGAGCATGGGCTTTTCTGGATTGCCTAATAAAATAGTAAAATGGTAATCCTCAACCTCTAAGTCATAGCCAGCTTGCTCGAAAAGACCGATACTCCTTTTGATGGTATCCTGGCAGTCTTGCCAGAGTTGATCAGAGCTCAGAGCGTCGATAGCCGGTCTATCCTTTTCTGATAGAGTTCTGGGCAACAGATTCATAAAGCCAAGTAGGAATAGAGCATCAAATCCTCCAGGGTACTTTGCTTTTAAAGGGATGTGTTGAGTTTGGTATTTGGTTGCAAAAGGTGCTAAAATCTTAGCTCGAAAGAGACCTTCTCTCTTTTCTAAAGGAAGCTCGAGCATCTCTTGATAAACTTTATCTGAACGAATCATATTGATTTGCATAATAATCTCCTTTCTTATCTTGTATTACTATACACCCTCCTCTAAGGTCAGGGTCAAGAAAAAGATTTAAAACTTATCTAAAATCTTCTTATCGTTTATGAAATCAGCTACTTCCAATTGTAGATTTTGGGGAAGATAGGGAATGACCAGCTAGGACCAGCATTGCTTTCACTAGCTTTCTATTGTATAATGGAGAAATACTCTGTGGCACATTCAGATAATACGAATCTAATGAGTATGATTTTTACTGCTTTCTGAGCAATTAAAAAGCCATTGAACTAATTTATCTATCAATGAGAGAGCTCTGCTTTCTTACAGCCCAGCTTCAGCAATTTCTTTAACTGTTGGAGCAGACTTTCTATCGTAACGAAAGGAATAGCCATGCTTCATCGAATAATTCTTACTTGGAAAAAAACAAATCTTATTAAACGAATTTCACTGGGTATCCTATGCGGGGCTTTATTAGCTGTCCTCTTTCCCCAAGCTTCAGCAATTGGTCTGTTGGGTGAAATTTTCGTTGGCGGTCTAAAAGCAATTGCCCCTCTCTTGGTTTTTGCTCTTGTAGCCAATGCTCTTTCTCAGCAGAAGAAGGGAGAAAAGAGCAATATGAAAACAGTAATTATACTCTATCTGTTGGGAACATTTGCGGCTGCCCTTGTTGCAGTTCTTATTGGCTTTGTCTTTCCGCTTGAAATTGATTTGGCAGACGCTAAACAATCCCTCTCACCTCCTGACGGCATCGGACAAGTTCTAAGCAACCTTTTGCTAAAGCTAGTTGACAATCCTCTCAATGCTCTTATTTCAGCCAATTATATTGGCGTTCTCTCTTGGGCTGTAGTTTTTGGGATTGCCATGCGTGAAGCGAGTCATCACAGCAAGGACCTGCTTCGAACCTCAGCCGAAGTTACTTCTAAAATCGTCGAATGGATCATTAACCTCGCCCCCTTCGGGATTTTAGGGCTGGTTTACACCACCATTTCTGGCAAGGGATTTCAAGCACTGCAAAGTTATGGCTTATTGCTCTTAGTCCTAATTGCCACCATGCTGATTGTCGCCCTGATTATCAATCCCCTGATCGTCTTTATCATGCTTCGAAAAAACCCCTATCCTCTTGTTTGGCGTTGCCTCAGAGTTAGCGGTGTTACAGCATTCTTTACACGTAGTTCTGCAGCCAATATTCCAGTTAACATGAAACTTTGTCGAGACTTAAATCTAAACCCTGAAACTTATTCTGTCTCGATTCCTCTAGGGGCCACTATCAATATGGCTGGTGCTGCGATCACTATTAATACTTTGACCCTTGCTGCTGTTCATACTTTGGGAATCCAAGTAGACTTTGCGACTGCTTTTGTCTTGAGCATCGTTGCAGCTATCTCTGCTTGCGGTGCGTCCGGAGTTGCAGGTGGCTCTCTTCTGCTGATTCCTGTAGCTTGTAGCCTCTTTGGCATTTCTAATGATTTAGCTATGCAAGTCGTTAGTGTTGGCTTCGTGATTGGAGTCATTCAAGATTCTTGCGAAACAGCCTTGAACTCCTCTACAGACGTCCTTTTTACTGCTGTTGCAGAAATGAGCAGCTGGCCAAAAGAAAAACTCTAATAAAAAACCCCAAGCTCATCCTATCAATAGGAAAGTTTGGGGTTTTATTTATATTCCTTTCATTCATTGAAACGATCGCTATTTTTTTGATTTGGGCTTCATCCACTTATCTTCACCATAAGTTACGGTATAGGAATGCTCATCCCCCTTCTCACCATCAAACACTAAGTCGAAGCTAATCGTCTTCCCAGGAACTAAATCCATCCCTACCTGAGCATGGTCAAAGGTAGAACCATCTAAAATATAAAGATTTCCTTTTTCATCATATAAGTCGAAATTATAGGGATTTAATAATATCCTTCGATTGGAAGTATTCTTAACCCTTACAGACACAACAACAGCAACTCCAGTAGCATCGTCACTCATCTTTTTACTAGTATCCATCTTTGCTGACTGAACAGTGATTTTAGTTCCATTTTGAAAAAAGACAGCATCGCCAAAATAATGATTAGGATGCTCATTTTTATAATCGTAAGCTCGATATGAACTATCTATCCTGCCATTTATCTTCAAACTATCCTCTGAAAGGCTGAAATTAATGAGCAGTAAAGCAACTGTTACCAAAGATAGAATAATGACCAAGCCAGTACTGATGACACTGGTCCAAAATAATGGCTGTTTATGTAAAGGCTTCTTAATTTGATAGAGATTCCCATCGGCATCAATCATTTCGTGTGGGGGATCATGTTTCATATTTTCTCCTCTATCTAAAGGACTAGCTTTAGAATATTAATTTGGCAAATCAATGCCTTCCTTTAGTAAAGCTTCATGATAAAGTCTGTAAAAGGAATGGTAAATTTTAGTTTGAGTCCCACTTTGAACCATCATGCTAACACGAAAAACAAACTGGCTATTTTCTTCTAACTGAGGTCCCAAAATATCTGGCTCTTGTAAAACTTCAGGATAATCTTTAAGGGATGCTTGGTTGACTTTCTCAATCACACGAGCAATATTATCTAAATCTGTTTGTGCATTAATCGGAATATCAATCAAAACCCGCATATCTCCGCGCGAAAGATTGCTGACGACCATAATATTGCGATTAGGAATATAGTGAAGCGAGCCATCTGCATCCCGAATTTGAGTTGTTCGAATCCCGACACTAACGACTGTTCCCGCTATATTGATAGGACCATTGGTCAAGCGAACACTGTCTCCTACATCTAGCTGACGCTCCAAAAGAATAAAGAAGCCATTGACCAGATCCGATAGAAAGCCTTGCGCCCCCATTCCGATAGCTACTCCGGCAATCCCTGCACCAGCTAACAGACTAGAAACTGGCAAACCTAAAATGGATAAAATCCAATAGATTAAAAGAAAATAAAGAGCATAATTGAGAACATTCTCTATCAAGCGACTAATGGTTTTCTGTCTGGCGATGTCAGTACTAGAAAACTTTAAGGATGGGGAGATAATTCTTCTAACAAAGACATGAAGAAGCTTCTTGGCAATATAAAATAAGATAAATAAAAAGAGCAGAGAAATCAACTTGGAAACAGCATCATCTAAAATAGCCGTCCAATCAAACTGCTTAAAATAACGAGAAAAAATATTGCTTGAAAAAAACATTGCTTACCTCATACAATCCCATTTATTCCAGTACCAGAAGGAATATAATCTATTATAACACAAAGCCCATACTTGAAAAAGGCTGGGACCCTAAGAAAACTCAACAAAAAGCTGGGACAGTCTTTTGACTTGTCCCAACTTTCTTTATTTCTTCTCTCGACGTGCAGCCATAGGCAGAAGCAAGCCTAGACCTAAGAGGGCTATTGGAGTGATAATATTCGTGATGAGGGTGAACCACCACTCAGTTGGATGAGTTGCCATCTTGACTTGTGGAGCCATACCTAGAATACAAGCAAAGGCAGTGAAAGCAAATCCCCAAGCTCCCATTAGAAAACCTAGTCTACGATTTTTCATAAATTTGTATTCAACATTTTTAAATTTATCCCATTTACGATACAAGAACATATAGGCTACAAATACCCAAAGGAAACACATAGGAGAAACGATAGCATTGAGATTGGTCATCCATACGACTAGACCATCGATTTCCTTCAAACCAAAAAGTGGCAGTACAATGATAATTGCTACTAGTACCCCTGTTAAAAGATAGCCATTAATCAGCATTCCTGACTTGGTACGCTTACGCAACCAGCTTGGAATAAAATCTTTATCTGCGCTACCCAAAAAGATTTGTAGAGGCGCATCGATACAAATGGCTAGTGTAGACGCTTGTCCTATTGCTTGGGTAAGAGCATAGATAGTAACTAAGAAATTGCCTATTCCCCAATGCTTTCCTAAAACTGCAAAAGCTTGGTAGGCGCCATTCCTCATCAAATCGTCTGGGATATGGTTGCTATCAAAAATCATGGCCATGGCAAGAGAGCCTAAAATAGCACAGGCCCCTATCATGACAACCATGGCTATCATGCCTTTTGGAAAGCCCTTTGCAGGATTTTTCACTTTATTAACATAAGGAGAGATGGCTTCCGCTCCTCCTACGGAGAAGACTAAGAGTGCAATCGTTGTAAAATAGGAGAAGTCAAATTTTGGAATATAAGTCGATAACTGGTCCATATGTCGAGTGGCCAATTGTAGATCTGGCTTAATCAATGGCACACCAACAGCCATTAGAATAAAGAGAACCGACATGACCAGCATAGCTCCACCGGCTAATGTTCCCAAAAATTTCAAGGCTTTCAAACCCTTGGTCGAAATATACAAAAGGAGTAGGAAAGTTAGTAAAGAAAGGCAGACAATCATGGGCATGGACAGACTATCCAAAATCCTTCCATTTCCTTGAAAGGCCCATCCTAAAGCAATTAAGATTGTTTGAGGTTTTTGGGCCAAATATGGTATCTGCACAACCCAGTAGGTCCAAGCCGCAAAAAAAGCTAGCTGTTTGGTAGAAGTAAACTTAATCCAGTCACTAACCCCACCTTCACTATCCTTAAAAGTTGAACCTAGTTGCCCAACCATTAATGTGTAAGGAATAAAATAGATAATCAGCAACAGAATCCATGAA
The DNA here is from genome assembly GCF_001807785.1 of Streptococcus sp. HMSC10A01. NCBI lineage: Bacteria > Bacillati > Bacillota > Bacilli > Lactobacillales > Streptococcaceae > Streptococcus > Streptococcus sp. HMSC10A01. The sequence continues at coordinate 380,997 of NZ_KV790983.1, forward strand.
GTGATCACGACAATTCCCTGCTGAGCAAAATTATTCACGACATTGCCTAAGCCCCAAACAATATTAAAGGCTATCAAGGCTATCATGAGCCAACTTAACTGCTTAGAATCTTTTTCTTCCATACGATTTCCTCCTTCCAATCGTTAAAAGCTCTTTTTGTCTCTCAAATTAGAGGCAGCAGTTGGATAACTTGTTAATATATTTCACTGTTATTATAACACTTTAAAAAATAAAATAAAGCGCTTTCATATTTCGTTTCTGTTTCAAACTTTTGAATTTCTGTATAAAGGAAGCTATTTTCCTGCCAAATCGAAAGGACATGTTCTCTAAGCAAAAAACCGCTGCAGTAAGCAACGGTTTTGACAAGTTTTTATTAACTCAATTCCGCGATAATAGCCTTGAGCTGGTCTTTGGTGTGAACACCTGCGACTTGCTTAACGACTTGACCGTCTTTCTTGAACAGAAGGGTCGGAATGGACATAATGCCGAATTCACGGGCAGTATTTGGATTTTCATCCACATCCATTTTGAGGATTTTCAGTTCGTCCTCATGAACTTCTCCTGCCAACTGCTCCAAGATAGGCGCCTGCATGCGACATGGACCACACCAAGTTGCCCAAAAGTCAATCAGAACCAGTCCGTCTTTTGTTTCTTCTGCGAATGTTGCATCTGTAACTGCTGCTACCATAAATCTTCTCCTTTAAATAGCTTACTTTTGTTAACATTTTACACCAAAAGCAAGAGAAAGAAAAATATTTGCTACGGCTAAGAGCTCAATCACTCAGTGAGAAATGGTTGGTCATGAGATTGCTGGCATCCAAGAGAACCTTCTCCAAGAGCTGGTCTGTCGCTTCTTGCACCTTGTCGCTCATAGCTTGATTTTCAGCTTCAAAGTCAACATCCTCGCCCTTGGCTAGAGCACGATCTACTCGACCGATCATTTCATGGCCCCAAGCCATGGTCTTTTCCTGATAATCATCCAAATCTCCGACATGACTGCTAAAATGAGCATCAGCCAGCCCTGCAATCAAGCGATTAGCCCAGTAGAAGGAATCCGTCGAAACCTTGTCTGTTGTATTGGCAAAGTAGTCTGGTGTAGTTGAGATCTGAGTAAAGAAAGGAACAGCTGTATTGTAAGGCATGGAACCGTAGGATAGCCACTGGATCCCAGTCGTTTCCTGCGGTTGATTAGGACGAAGTTGTAAGATAGCTGTCTGACTGGTCCGATTGATCCCGATAGTCCGAAAGGCCCGTCTGCTGTGGTGGTCCCCTTCTGCTCCATAAGGATCATAAGGCGAATCCTGATAGTGACTGCTCAGGACATACTTGACATCTTCGATCGTGATCTTGCGGTATGGCTTGTGGCACCATGGAATGAAGAAACTCCTTGGTTCTTGCTCCACCTCTGGATTGAGAAAACGCTGGATATCCCAAGCTCGCGGTGTATTGTAATGGCGGTCCTTATCCTTCTGGCTGCCAAAAGCATAGCGGGGATTGAAACCCTCATCTGAGTAATTCAGATTGAGATGGTTTTCCTCGATAAAGTTTTTAAGATTTGGATGACAGAGGAAGTGCTCTGGATTGTCAAATTCAAAATAATCACTGCCCAGCTGATTTGGATTGGTCACATAGGCATCATCTGGCACGCGCCGCGCCATCCAATGGTGACCGCCAATGGTTTCCAGCCACCAGATTTCGTTGACATCTGAGATTGCAATTCCATTGGACTCATAAGTGCCGTATTCCTCTAAGATTTTCCCTAAGCGTAGAACCCCTTCACGAGCCGTTTTGATATAAGGAAGAACCAGCGTAAGGATATCTTCCTCGCTGATACCTGACTCTACCAAAGGATCAGCCCCCAGCACGCGGCTGTTGGTCGTAATTGTTTCCGTCGCGCTGACAGCAACATTGTAGCTGTTAATTCCAGCTGCTCCCCAAATCCCATCTTTGGGAACTGCATCTGGCACTGCCGTATAGCGGACTGGATTGTCCGGCAAATCCATCTCAAAGGATGTCAAAACTGACTGATAATGGCGGGGCTGGTCTTGTGGCTCCACTACGACAAATTTCTTAGCTGTAAAGACCCCATTTTGTGAATCCTCTGTACGAGCCACAATGGTTGAACCGTCGTAACTGGCCTTCTTGCCTACCAAAATAGTCGTGCAGGAATCTGATGCATGCTTTATTCTCATTATTTTCCCTCCGGTACTCTTTATGCTACTTACATTATAGCAAAAAGCAGGCCCTCATAAAAGAACCTGCTGTTATCTCTACGCTGAAACTTCCAATGCCCTATTCGATTTTCAAGACATAGGTATGCTCTTTGTAAAGCTCATCAATCTCAAAATGCTCTAAATCTTCTTTCCTTGAGACAATATAATGCCCTTCTCTTTGATAATAGCCTAAAGAATTTCCCGACTTATCTGTCAGACAGATTGTCTGCTGCTTAGTATCTACGCTGAAAGAAAATGCTATTTGATCTTTGGGGCGCCCGACCACTAAATAATCTTGACAAATCAGCTTGCCGCCCCACTTCTGATAGAGGTGATTTGCTTGTTCTCCGTCTCTGGTAAAGATGATCAAGGCCTCAACTTTCTTTTCATGCAGCCGCTCCCAAGCAGTTTGAAAGAGTTGACTGGCTATCCCTTGATTCTGAAAATCAGGATGGACAGCCAGATTAGCGAAGTAAGCTATCTTTTTTCCTGGATAATATGGATAAGAATGACTTGCTTCTTCGGTGTAAATACCAATATCTAGAAGCCCTACAACCTGATCATCTTCCACTGCTATGAGCTCAACCGAATCTTGGTAAGGCTCTTCAGTAAACTCATCCTTGCTGCGGCTCATATCATCAAAGAAAGGCGAAAAGAGATAACTCAAAGCTTTTGTATAAACCCAACTTTTCTCATAAATCGAGTCATAGATTTGTATTTTCATTTCTAGCCTCTTACTTAAATATCACAATCGTTGCACCGCTACCACCGGCATTTTGCGGAGCATAGCCGAAAGACTTAATGTGCTTGTTGCGGCGGAGGTATTTTGTCACCCCTTCACGGATGACACCAGTCCCGATACCATGGATAATATCCACTTGAGCCATATTATTAAGAAGGGCCTGATCGATAAATTCATCTAGCTCTTTCATAGCTTCTTCGTAGCGTTTGCCTCGCAAATCCAGTCTAGCTCTTGGTCCAGCAGTATTAGCTCGCTTGACCACATTGACCTGCTTGCGCTTAGGTTGTTGCTCTTTTTCAGCCTTGAGAAGATTAAATTCCTGCTCCTCTAGAGTCATCTTAATGAGACCTACCTGAGCTTCCCAGCGGCCGTCCTTGAGCTGCTTGACCAAGGTTCCCCGCTGACCATAGCTAGTGACTAGGATATCGTCTCCCACCTTGGGCGCCCGATGTTTCTTAGCCTGCTTGAGCACCTTATTCTTTGATAAATCAACCGTTTCTGGTGCCAACTTTTTGAGTTGAGACTTGGCTTCGATAATCTCATGAGGTTTGAGACTGGACTTAGCATGGAGATTTTGGAGAATGCTCTCACTCTCTGATAGAGCCAAATCAACGATTTCCTGAGCTTCCAAGCGTGCCTTATTGAGTTCGGTTTCTTTTTCTCGGTTAAACTCATTGTAAAGTTTTTTGAGGGCTCGGTTAAATTTGAGATTTTCCTGCTCCACCTCGCGGATATTATCCAAGCGCTTGCGACTTTCCAGCGTCTGCTCTTCCAGGCGCTCAATAATCCGATTGACATCGCTGTCTGTGTTGGTCTGCTCTTGGGCATGGCTAACGATAAGTTCAGACAAGCCTAAGCGGCGAGCGATTTCAAAGGCATTAGAACGACCAGGCACTCCCTGCATAAAGCGATAGGTCGGTCGCAAACTATCAGTATCAAATTCCATGCTGGCATTTTCCACCCAGTCCGTCTCAATCCCATAGGCTTTGAGCTCAGGATAGTGGGTCGTCGCCATGGTTTTAATCTGTCTTAGCCACAAATCTTCCAAGATAGCAATAGCCAGAGCCGCTCCCTCCTGAGGATCAGTCCCAGCTCCCAGCTCATCCAGCAGAACCAGACTCTCGCTATCAACCTGCTCTAAAATAGAGACGATATTGGTCATGTGGCTGGAGAAAGTCGACAGGCTCTGCTCAATGGACTGCTCATCCCCAATATCTGCAAAAATCTGACTGAAAATCCCGACGCGACTTCCCTTGTCCGCCAGAATCGGCAGACCTGATTGGGCCATGATCTGAGCCAGACCCAAGGTCTTCAACATGATGGTCTTACCACCGGTATTTGGTCCGGTAATGACAATCTCTGTCAAATCAGGGCCGAAATGCAAATCATTAGCTACTGCATTTTGAATCAGGGGATGACGAACCTGTAGCAACTGAATGGCTTGTGTATCGGATATGACTGGTACTACCGCTCCTCGTTCTCGCATAAAGGCTAACTTGGCCATCACTAAGTCAAGATGACCGATGATCCAAGCATTGTTGGCAATTTCAGCTGCATGAGGGCGAATCATAGCAGATAGTTCTTGCAAAATTCGCAAGAGTTCGTACCGCTCGTCCGCCTTGAAGTTAGAAATTTCCTCGTTGAGGTTAACCACTGCTCTTGGCTCGATATAAATGGTCGTTCCACTGGCAGAAATGTCATGCACCACTCCTGGAATCCGATTCCGATAGGTGTTTTTAACCGGCAGCACATTGCGGCCATTCCGGCTGGCTACCACCTGGTCTGCTAGCATATCTCCCTTGTTCTTGAGAATTTCTTGCAAAAGATCTCGTACCTTGCTTTCATTCTCTTGGATCTTGCGACGAATTCTCCCCAGTTCTTCACTAGCAAAACTTTCAATAAAGCCCCCGTCGTTGACAGCTAACAGACTCCCTTGAATAGCAGGGAAATCGACTAGATTTTCAAAAACACGGTTCAATTCTTGAAGTCGAACATTTTCTAAGTCATTATAAAAAGTAACCAGGTCATGCGAAACGCGCAAAACCTTTTTTAAAACAAGCAGTTCCTCAATATTTAGATCACCATCAAGCTCCAAACGCTTAGTAATAGCAGTGATATCCTTGGTTGCCGCCAAATGAAAATGCGGATCTTCTACTAAAATCTGCTCCATGTCTGCAACTTCCAAAAAGGCTCTCTCAATCGCCTCTTTTTTTGTGGTCGGCTGTAAAACTTGTAATTCTAATTTCCCCTGCTCCGTTTGTAAAGAGCCTTGGAATAAGTCTTTTATTTTATTAAATTCTAAGGTTTCTAAAATTTTTGTATTCATGATAATATCTTTTTCTAGTGAAAAAGAACCCAGCTAGTAGGCCAACTGAGTCCTTTTATCCAATCACCTTGGTAACCCAAAAATACTTCAGGAGACTAGAGGTAATTGGGGTATGGTTAATAATGAAGCTAGCTAGACCACTGTGATTTAAGCGATCTTGAATTAAAGCTAGTGGTACAGTAGCGAAAATCGTTAGGAACATTTCAATGGCAAATAAGGAAATGAGAACAGCAATTGCACCGCTTGCAACATTATACCAACGAGAATCCGTATTCCCTTTAGGTACTAAATGGATAAAAATCCCAATGAAGCGACCAATCGCATAAACAAAAGTGTAAATGATGAAAAAAGCTAGGCCAGCGTAGAAGACTTTATCTAAATGAAAGAGCTGATTGTTAGGAAAATAATACGTTGTAGCTCCTTCTATCGCACTTGAATAAGGGACCCACAAACTTAAAAAGCGGGCTAAACCTTGGTAAGATTGACTAGCGATAAAAAAGGCTACAATAGCTGATAGTAAATAATAAGCCTGAAGAACAATCCCTCTAGAGTAGCCAATATAGAAGCTCCACGCTAGAATTAGTAAAATTAGTAGTGAAATAATCATAAAGGCCCCTCTGTTTGTAAAGATTTTTCTTTTATTTCAGTTAGGGCTTTTCGACGCAAGCTTTCTAATTCTCTTTCCTTGTCATCAAATTCAATTTCACGATTTAACTGAGTTGACAGACTATTAATAGCAAGCAAAATAGCCAAGGTTTCATCATCCGCTTGGGGCATTCTTTCCTTGATTGCTTGGTATTTTTCTGTCGCGACCTTTTCGACTTCCTCCATAAACAGATTATCAAAACCTGTTGTTAAAGTCATGGTCTTCTTTCCAAATGTAAACTTATATCGATTCAAATTTGCCATAAAATCACCTCGTTATATTATACCAAATATCAAGCCTTTTGTCAGGTCAGGGCCACCCCTCTATCCTGCTTTTCTAAAATATACTTGAAGATAAAAAGTCCGTCAATCTTTTTTTCAACTTTACTCTTTTTTATGTTAAAATAGAAGGCATGGGACAATTCACCTTAACACCGAGTGAGCAGGAGATTCAAGCATTTCTTAAGCAATATAAAAAACATCTCAGCTCTAGTAAAAATCCTTATATCCGTTATTTTTTCCGTTTGGAGCAAGCAACAGCCAGCGTCTATACTTCTGGTAAATTAATCCTTCAGGGAGAGGCGGCAGATAAATATACTCCTTTTTTCAAAGAGACAGCAGATATCACCCAGCCTCCACAGAAAATCACCTACCAAGCTATGATAGGAACGGATGAGGTTGGTAATGGTTCCTATTTTGGTGGTTTAGCTGTTGTGGCTTCATTTGTCACTAAAGAACAGGAGGATTTTCTCAGAAAATTAGGTGTCGGAGATTCTAAAACCCTGACGGATCAAAAAATTCGCCAATTAGCTCCTATCCTAAAAGAAAAAATCACCCATCAAGCCCTGCTCTTATCACCTAAGAAGTACAATCAAGTCATTGCTTCGGGTTACAATGCTGTTTCGGTCAAGGTTGCCCTTCACAACCAAGCCATCTATCTCTTGCTAGAAAAAGGAATAAAACCTGATCAAATCGTAATTGATGCCTTCACTAGCAGTACCAATTACCAGCGTTATGTCAAGCAAGAGCGAAATCAAGTTAGTCAGGCGATTCATTTAGAAGAAAAAGCCGAAGGAAAATACTTAGCTGTGGCTGTCAGCTCCATCATAGCCCGCGATCTTTTCTTAGAGAATCTAGAGATTCTGAGCCAGGAATTAGGCTACCAATTACCAAGCGGAGCAGGAGCTAAAAGTGATCAAGTGGCCAGTCAGATTTTGAAGGCTTATGGTATGGCCGGTCTTGAAACAAGCGCCAAGCTACATTTTAAAAATACTCAAAAAGCAAAACAATTACTAGAAAGGTAAGTTATGTCTAGTTTTAAAAAATTTATGAAAGAATGGGGATTTTTCATCCTCTTCATGGCTACTTTGCTCCTCACCCGCCTCTTCCTCTGGTCCCCATTTTTGGTAAGTGGCCACTCAATGGACCCGACCCTTGCCGATGGAGAGTATCTACTCGAAGTCCGCTATCTACCCATCGATCGTTTTGATATCGTTGTTGCTAAAGAAACAGATGAAAATGGGAACGAGAAACGGATTGTCAAACGAGTGATTGGTATGCCTGGTGATACCATCAAATATGAAAACGACCAACTCTATATCAATGGTAAGAAAACTGATGAGCCATACTTAAAAGAATATATTTCTAAATTTAAAAAGGACAAATTGCAGTCGACTTATTCTTACCGGAAGATGTTCCAGCAAATCGCTGAACAAGCCAACTCTTTCACTCAGGACTCTCTAGGTAACTCAACATTCACTGTCGAAGTTCCTAAGGGACACTATTTCCTTCTAGGAGACGACCGACTCGTTTCAAGAGATAGCCGAGAAGTTGGAAACTTCAAGGCCAGTCAAATTGAAGGAGAAGCGAAATTACGCTTCTGGCCACTCAATAAGATCGGTATCTTCTAAGTACCATTTGTTAAGCAAATAAGAATCAAGAAATAAAAAAGGCAGGACAGCAGGTTTCATTGGCTTGTCTGCCTTTTTTTCTAGGATGAGAGGTATGGAATTCTATTTTTCAGGAACCGTCGAACGCATTATATTTGAAAATCCCAACAATTTCTTTCGAATTTTGTTACTGGATATCGAGGACACAGATGCAGAATTTGATGATTTTGAGATTATCGTGACCGGAACCATGGCCGATATCATGGAAGGACAAGACTATACCTTTTGGGGAACTCTTGTCCAGCATCCCAAATACGGGGAACAGCTAAAAGTAACTCGCTACGAAAGAGCAAAGCCAACTAGTAAGGGCCTGGTCAAGTATTTTGCTAGCGATCATTTTAAAGGGATCGGTGTTAAGACCGCCCAAAAGATAGTAGACCTCTATGGTGATAATACGATTGACCAGATCTTGGCTGATCCTAGCCGGCTCGTAAGTATTAATGGCCTTTCTGCAGTCAATCGGGAAGCCTTCGTCAGCAAACTTAGACAAAATTACGGCACAGAGATGTTGCTCTCTAAACTCGCTGAATATGGCATTCCTAATAAATTAGCCTTGCAGATTCAAGATACCTACAAAGAAGAAACGCTGGAAATTGTCCAAAAATATCCGTATCAACTAGTTGAGGACATTCAAGGTATTGGTTTCAAAATAGCTGACCAGTTGGCCCAGCAACTTGGTATTGAAAGCGACGCTCCAGAGCGTTTCCGGGCTGGACTTGTTCATACCCTTTTCAGCCAGTCTATGGAGACAGGTGATACTTATATAGAAGCACGTGACTTACTATCCCACACCATTGATTTGCTGGAGAATGCCCGTCAGGTTGAACTTGACCCTGCCTTGGTAGCGGATGAATTGGCCCACCTCATTGAAGAAGATAAGATTCAAAACGTTGAAACAAAAATCTTTGAAAACAGTCTTTATTTCGCCGAGGAAGGTATTCGTAGTAATCTGATTCGGATTCTAGAAAAAGGCAAACAAGAAACCTTTGATGCCCCAAAACTCGAAAGTATTATCGAACAAGTCGAGCAAGATTTAGGAATCTGCTATGACTATATTCAAAAGAAGGCCATCTGCGATGCCATTAATCATAAGGTGTTTATTCTGACGGGTGGGCCGGGAACTGGTAAAACGACCGTTATCAATGGCATCATCGCTACTTATGCTGCTCTTCACAAACTAGATTTAGCTAAGAAACAGGAATTACCTATTCTGCTTGCTGCTCCGACTGGACGAGCTGCCCGACGAATGAATGAATTAACTGGACTGCCCAGCGCTACTATTCACCGGCATTTGGGGATGACTGGAGATGACGATACCAGTCATTTAGATGACTATTTGGATGCTGACTTCATCATTGTGGATGAGTTCTCTATGGTCGATACTTGGCTGGCCAATCAACTGCTCAGCAATATTTCTTCCAACAGTAAGATCCTCATTGTGGGGGATGCTGACCAGCTTCCGTCTGTCAGTCCAGGTCAGGTTCTGGCCGACCTTTTAAAAATACCTCTCTTACCCCAAACTAAACTAACAAAAACCTACCGGCAAGGAGAAGATTCAACAATTGTTACCCTGGCCAGTCAAATCCAGCAAGGGATTCTGCCAGCTGATTTTACTGAAAAAAAGGCGGATCGTTCCTATTTCGAGGCGTCTGGCGAGTATATCCCTGATATGATTAAGAAAATCGTAGCCGCTGCCATTCGTAGTGGCATCCCTGCCCAGGACGTCCAAGTCTTGGCCCCTATGTACCGAGGACCCGCGGGAATCGACCAGATCAACCAACTCATGCAAGATTTAATAAATCCATCAGAAAAAGACCAACTGGTCTTTGAAGCGCCAGACTGCCAATACCGGCAAGGGGACAAGGTCATTCATCTGGTCAACGATGCTGAAAGCAATGTCTTTAACGGCGATCTGGGCTATATCACCGACCTCTTGCCTGGCAAATACACCGACTCTAAGCAAGATGAACTTACCATCAGCTTCGATGGAAATGAAATCGTCTACCAACGTAGCGAGTGGTACAAGATCCGCCTAGCCTACGCCATGAGCATCCACAAGTCTCAGGGAAGTGAATTTCCGGTAGTTATCTTGCCCATCACCAAGAGCAGTCACCGGATGCTGCAGCGCAACCTCATCTATACTGCTATCACCCGCGCCAAGAGCAAGTTGATCTTACTTGGGGAAAAAGTAGCCTTTGACTATGCTGCAAAAAACACTGGCACCGCCCGCAAAACCTATCTGGTCGAGCGTTTTGCTGACCTAGAAGCCCCACAGGAACTTAGCTACACTCCTGTGGATAGGTTGGAAAAAGCTGTGGAAAACTATGTCTTGACAGAAGAAAATTTCCTGAAAATCGACCCCCTAATCGGCCTGACCGAGGAAGATATCCACAGTATATTCAGCACATAAATAAAAAGGCTGGGACAGAATTAAATTTTTTAGTTCTGTCCTATCGCCTTTTTTTATGCCTTATTTTTCTGGCTAAAGAGCTGCAGGAGCTCATCATTAAAGATACCCATGCCGACCGAGGTCATCATAAACTGCAGAAAATGGAAGCGTTCTGGCAGTTTTTCAGGATCGCTTTCAAAAACGGTCCCATGCATCCAAAAATTCACCAGTAGCAGAAAAACTTCCGCAGCCTGGTCCGGATACTGGGTTTGAAGGGAGCCATCTGCCATCCCTTTTTTGATAATGTCACTGACCAGAGGGGCGCCTATCCGCAGATTGTCCCGCATCATGGTCAAAATAAAGCCTGCGTCCTTCTCATACTCACCCACAATGCCGTCCGTAGCCCGGGCTGTCTGACTTTCCAGATTAGACTTGAGGATGGTCTGCAGCTGCTCCCTGCCAGTCAGATTTTCCGTAGCCTTGAGCCACTGCTTCATCTCTTCTTCCATCAGCTCCTGCCGGCTCCTAATCACCGCCAGGACAATCTCATCTTTTGACTTAAAATGATGATAGATAGCCCCCTTGGAGATGCCCGCCGCTGGGCGATATCCTGCATACTAGTCTTTTCGGACCCCTTTTGGATAAAGAGCTGGGTCGCTGTATTTAAAATTTTTTCTCTCATGGCCTGGGATTTGTCTTTTCGCTGCGCCATTCTGTTCCCCTTTGTTTCTAGTATAGCTTTATTCTACCAAAAAAGCCGGAGAAATACAAAATCTTAAAAATATCTTTAAGCCTTGTCTTGCTGATCCCTTTGATACCAAAGATAGATACTGTAAGCCGTCATCAAGATATAGCCTAGGAAAAAGAGCGGATTTTCCGTCCCCTTCCCCAGGAAAATGCCTTCACCAATGGTATTGATGGCCCCGTGGAAAAGAACACAGTAAAGGATGGACTGACTGACCTTGTAAAGAGCCGCTAGCCAGAAACGGGCGAGCAGGCAGGCGGCAGTAAAGACTAGAAAAGAAGTCCCTGCCTGACTGCTGCCGGGCATAAAGAAGAGGGGCAGATGCCAGACAGCCCAGATTAACCCAGTTGTTACAGTTGCCAAAGGGAAGGGCAGGATCTTCTCCAGACTTGGCTGCAGGAAGCCCTGCCAGCCAATCTCTTCATTGCCGCCTGTCAGAAAAGTCGTCATGAGAAAAAGCAGAGCAATCCTGAGGGGGCTAAAACCAGGCAGGAGCGGGCTCCAAAAGACTATGGAAAGGGTATAAAGAATTGTCAAAATCAAGAGATGGACCCAAGTCCTTTTTCGGGCCAATCCGATAGAAGCCAAGAGCTCCTTGAACGATTTTCCTAAGACCAGTTTGGCTCCAATGGCCGGGCCAAAAACACCAGCGATGGTTAGGAGCTGGGAAATAATAGGAATCCTCAGGAAAGCCGAAGCCAGCCAGGCAGACCAGCTGATACCAAAGGTCCAGGCCAGAAAGGGCAGGATATGCCTTGTCTCTGGCTCTACATGTGTTTGTGTTTTCATATGATTACTCCTTTTTCTTTGGCAGAAGAGCGATCGCCAAGATTTTTAGCCTGCATCTTTCTGAATTCCTTTCCGATTGCCCTTCCAATACCACCAACCGACCAGCAGGGCGGTCATGACCAGATTAGCAGCCTGGAAGCTGAGATACCTTCCGCCATTTGTAGCACTGCCGACAATCGTCGCCTGAGCAAAGTTAATGCAGCCGTGAAAGACCATGCAGGCAAAGACAGAGGCCGTCTGCTTGTAGAGAACCGCCAGACAGAAACTGAGCAAGATACCAAAGGAGAGATAGAAGGGCAAAGAAACCTGACTTTGACTCGTTCCCGGAATCAGCCAGAGGGGCAGATGCCAGGTCACCCAGACCAGAGCTGTGATGACAGTTGCCAGAGGGAAGGAGAATTTTTTCTCCAGAGCCGGCTGCAGCACTCCCCGCCAGCCCAGTTCTTCATTCCCTCCCCCAGCAAAGGTGACAAAGGTCCAGCCCAGAGGAAACATCAGAACGGCATTCAGAGGTGGCAGGGCTGGATTGGCGATAAAAAGGGGCAAAACCCGAACCAGACAGAAGGCCAGCATATAAATCCACCAACCCTTAGCATGAGAAAAGATAAAGTCCAGCATCTTCTTAGGATGAGAAATTTTGAGGCTGATAAAAGTTCCCAAGGACGGTCCGAAGCCCCCGATGAAATTGAGAGCAAGGCCCAAAGGCTCAGCCCCGCTGGTCAGCTTCAGGGCGGTTAAAATATACTGAAGCAGCCAGGCTCCCCAGGTAATGCCAAAAGTCCAGGCCAGAAAGGGCAGGATATGCCTTGTCTCTGGCTCTACATGTGTTTGTTTGTTCATACGATAACTCCTTATCAAATGTAGAATAGTGAAAAGTCATCCGAAAACTGGACAAAGGCATCCTTTACTCTCAGTCTTTCAGATGATTGCCTGTTTTGAAACGCAGATTTTTAAAATCCGACCATTCGGTTTGTTTTGTTATAAAAAATAAAGACCTGCGCCAAATAGAAAACGTAGTCTTTTAGTCCTTGCCTAAAATAAAAAGCAAAGATAGACTAAATAATGCTAAAAGTTATGTCAGCACCGTTTAGCTACTGCCTGCTGCTTTTAGTTTCTAAGTTGTCCTGACTCTGATGCTTAAAACAGGTCATCTCTCTGCTACTTGCTCCTTTCTTTATTTTGCAATCGCCGGATATGCCAGAGATTGGAGGCAAGGCTCAGACCGCCTACTGCCATAATACCCAGTCCTCGCCATGGGCTAAAGACAGAAGTCAGCAAGCCACCAGCAAGGACAGCATATCCAGCTTTGACTCCCCACTTAGAATAGCGTATGCCATTCTCACCCTGTGACATCTTTTTCAGCTTTTCTGCATGCTGCTGCAAAAACTCTTTCTGACCTTCCAGCTGCCGATCCATCTCCTGATTCAACTTGAGAATGTGCTCGCTTGTTTTTTCTACTACAGATTTCTTCATTTCTGCTCCTTTCTTTTAAAAACCGACCAGACGGTTTTTTATTTTATAAACTCAGTATAACAGACACAGAAAACTTTGTCCAGTATTTTTTCAAAAAAGATTATTTTTAGTCAATGAAAATTATCAGTCAACTTAGAAACTTGTCACAAGCAACTCTCTCATACTAAAAACAATATATAAAAAAGCCTGGTAATGAACCAAGCCTTTATCTTTATTCAAACCCCGTCACTGTCAGTCCTAGCAGACGAATACCTCGTGGTTGTTCTTCCAAGCTATCGTAAATCTCATGAGCCGTTCGCTCGATTTGCTCCTTGTTTTGAGTGGCTAGATTCAAACTTTTTCTTTTAGTCAAGGTTGAGAAATCGGCATAACGGATTTTCAGAACGATAGTTCGTCCTTTCTTATCATGCTTAGTCAAGCTATTTTCTACCTTCTGAGCCAGCAAGGTCAGCTCTTTCTTGATATCCTCCTCACTATAGAGCAGTTTGGCATAGGTCCGCTCCTTCCCAATCGACTTACGGATGCGGTTGGATTTGACTGGACTATTACTGATGCCACGCGCTTTACGATAGAGATCAAAACCAAAGCGACCAAACTTATCAATCAGGGTCATTTCTGGTATCTTGAGCAGATCTGCACCGGTATAAATACCCATGTCATGCAGGCGCTGGACGGTCTTTTTGCCGACTCCGTGAAACTTGGCAATATCCATAGGCGCCAGAAAGGCCTCTGCTTCCTCAGGTAAAATAACAGTCAGACCATGAGGCTTCTCATAGTCGCTAGCGATCTTGGCAAGAAATTTATTATAAGATACGCCCGCTGAGGCTGTTAGTTGCAGCTCCTTCCATATATCGTGCTGAATCAGCTTGGCTATTTTGACTGCAGATTTAATCCCAAGCTTGTTTTCCGTTACATCCAGATAAGCCTCGTCGATGCTCATTGGCTCAATCAAGTCTGTATAGCGTCTAAAAATCTCTCGGATCTGCAAACCGACCGTCTGATATTTTTCGTAATTTCCCGAAATAAAAATCCCTTGTGGACATCGTTCGTATGCTTCCTTGGAGCTCATAGCAGAATGGACACCAAACTTTCGTGCTTCATAGTTACAAGTAGAGACGACGCCACGACCACCTGTCAAGCGTGGATCACTGCCGATGATGACTGGATGCCCCTTTAGCTTAGGATTATCCCTGACTTCGACCGCAGCAAAAAAGGCATCCATATCAATATGAATGATTTTTCTTGATGTGTCATTAATTAAGGGAAAAATCAACATTCCAGTCGCCTCTTATTCTTGTTTTCCAATTCTAGTATAACCTTTTTCTCATATTTGCCCAACTATTTGCTGAGAAATTTCTCTCATCCATCTATATAGTACACTTTTGGGGATTTCAGACAACTGTATTATAAAAGAAAAGGCTTACATATCCCGAAAACACTTTGTGTAAACGATTACTCTGTGTTATACTTTAACTATACAAATGTAACAGATACTTGTTACTAGAAAGATAAAGAGGAATTTAACATGGTTGTTAAAACTGTTGTCGAAGCACAAGATATTTTTGACAAGGCTTGGGAAGGCTTCAAAGGTGAAGATTGGAAAGAAAAAGCAAGTATTTCACGCTTTGTTCAAGCTAACTACACTCCTTACGATGGAGATGAAAGCTTCTTAGCAGGTCCAACTGAACGCTCTCTTCATATTAAAAAGATTATTGAAGAAACAAAGGCTCACTATGAAGCAACTCGTTTCCCAATGGACACTCGCCCAGCTTCTATTGCAGGTATCCCAGCTGGTTACATCGACAAAGATAACGAACTAATCTATGGTATCCAAAACGACGAACTCTTCAAATTAAACTTCATGCCAAAAGGTGGTATCCGTATGGCTGAAACAACTTTGAAGGAAAATGGTTATGAGCCAGATCCAGCTGTTCACGAAATCTTTACTAAGTACGTGACAACAGTTAACGATGGTATCTTCCGTGCTTACACTTCAAACATTCGTCGTGCTCGCCACGCTCACACAGTTACTGGTCTTCCAGATGCTTACTCTCGTGGACGTATCATCGGGGTTTATGCCCGTTTAGCCTTGTACGGTGCTGACTACTTGATGGCTGAGAAAGTGAATGACTGGAATGCTTTGACAGAAATCGATGAAGAAACTATTCGCCTTCGCGAAGAAGTCAACATGCAATACCAAGCACTTGCTGAAGTTGTTAAATTAGGTGACCTTTAAGGAGTTGATGTTCGTCGTCCTGCCTTCGATACTAAAGAAGCTATCCAATGGACAAACATTGCCTTCATGGCAGTCTGCCGCGTCATCAACGGTGCTGCAACTTCTCTTGGACGTGTGCCAATCGTTCTTGATGTCTTTGCCGAACGCGACCTTGCTCGTGGCACTTACACTGAAAGCGAAATCCAAGAATTTATCGATGACTTCGTTTTGAAACTTCGTACTGTTAAATTTGCTCGTACAAAAGCTTACGACCAACTTTATTCTGGTGACCCAACCTTCATCACAACTTCTATGGCAGGTATGGGGAACGATGGGCGTCACCGTGTTACTAAGATGGACTACCGTTTCTTGAACACTCTTGACAACATCGGTAACTCACCAGAACCAAATTTGACAGTTCTTTGGACTGACAAATTACCTTACAACTTCCGTCGCTACTGTATGCATATGAGCCACAAACACTCTTCTATCCAATACGAAGGTGTAACAACAATGGCGAAAGATGGATATGGCGAAATGAGCTGTATCTCATGTTGTGTATCTCCACTTGACCCAGAAAATGAAGAACAACGCCACAACATCCAGTACTTCGGTGCTCGTGTAAACGTTTTGAAAGCTCTTCTTACTGGTTTGAACGGTGGTTATGACGATGTGCATAAAGACTACAAGGTATTTGACATCGATCCTATCCGTGACGAAGTTCTTGAATTTGAATCAGTTAAAGCTAACTTTGAAAAATCACTTGACTGGTTGACTGACACTTACGTAGATGCTTTGAACATCATCCACTACATGACTGACAAGTATAACTACGAAGCTGTTCAAATGGCCTTCTTGCCTACTCACCAACGTGCGAACATGGGATTCGGTATCTGTGGTTTTGCTAACACTGTTGATACATTGTCAGCTATCAAGTACGCTACCGTTAAACCAATCCGTGACGAAAATGGCTACATCTACGATTACGAAACAATCGGTGAATACCCACGTTGGGGTGAAGATGATCCTCGTTCAAACGAATTGGCTGAATGGTTGGTTGAAGCTTACACAACTCGTTTGCGTAGCCACAAACTTTACAAGAACGCTGAAGCTACAGTATCACTCTTGACAATCACATCTAACGTTGCTTACTCTAAACAAACTGGTAACTCACCAGTCCACAAAGGAGTATACCTCAACGAAGACGGTACTGTGAACTTGTCTAAACTTGAGTTCTTCTCACCAGGTGCTAACCCATCTAACAAAGCAAAAGGTGGCTGGTTGCAAAACTTGAACTCACTTGCTAGCTTGGACTTCAGTTACGCAGCTGACGGTATCTCATTGACAACTCAAGTATCACCTCGTGCGCTTGGTAAAACTCATGACGAACAAGTAGACAACTTGGTAACAATCCTTGATGGTTACTTTGAAAATGGTGGACAACACGTTAACTTGAACGTTATGGACTTGAAGGACGTTTACGACAAGATTATGTCTGGCGAAGACGTTATCGTTCGTATTTCTGGTTACTGTGTAAATACTAAGTACCTCACTCCAGAACAAAAAACTGAATTGACTCAACGTGTATTCCACGAAGTCCTTTCAATGGATGATGCTTTGAGCTAATAAGTCATTAAATTAAACTATAAAGGAAGATTGGTTTATTTCCAGTCTTCTTTTTTGATTTTACATGGAATTTTTATGAAGAAGCTTCTGAATTTTGCTATAATAGAAGAAAGTTTAGAAACACTTGGAAAGAGATTATGGAAGAGTCAAAAGAATTTAATCTAGCTGTAGATGTCATCATGCTAGCCGGCACCCTCTTATTGCAAAGTGGATCCGAAATCTACCGAGTTGAAGATACCATGATTCGGATCGCTCATTCGCAGGGGATTATTGATTGCAATGCTCTAGCTATGCCAGTTGCGATTTTCTTCTCAGTCGAGAATACGAATTTCTCTCGTATGAAACGTATCGTGCATTCAAATTATAATATTGAGAAGGTCTGTGATGTCAACCAAGTCTCTCGTCAGTTGACCAGCGGTCAATTAACCTTGCAAGAGGCTTACGATGAACTCTTACGTCTCAAAAACAAGCGTCTGCCTTACAACAAGAAACAATTGACCATTGCAGCTACGCTCAGTGCCCCATTTTTTTCCATCATGTTTGGAGGAAATTTTTACGATGCACTTGGCGCTGCTGTGGCAACCTTCTTTGGCTTTACCTTTTCACTGTACGCTGAGAAGTATGTACGAATTCCTTTTGTTACAGCCTTTGCAGGTGCCTTTGTTTTTGGTTTGTTAGCACAGGCCTGGGCCCGCTACTCTGGTTTTAACTCAACTGCAGACTTGATTATAGCAGGCTCTGTCATGCCTTTTGTTCCTGGGATTGCCCTGACTAATGCTGTCCGTGACATCATGACCAATCACATTAATTCGGGAATGAGTAAACTTTTTGAATCTCTTCTCATTACCCTAGCTCTTGGTGCGGGTACTTCCGTTGCCCTTGTATTAATGAAATAAAGCTATGACAATACTAACATTTTTCCTTCAAGCTCTTGCAAGTTTGTTGGCTATTATCACTTTTCTTATCGTCTTAAATGTCCAACGCAGAATGCTAATTCCAGCTGGTCTACTGGGGATGTCTATCTGGCTTCTTTATTTACTTTTAAAAGGCCCGACCAATGTTATCGTAGCCACCTTTGTAGCTGCTATCGTCGGATCTTGCTGTAGCCAAATTATGAGTGTTATTTATAAAACTCCTGCAGTTGTATTCATCCTGTCAATTCTGGCCCCCTTAGTCCCTGGCTACCTCTCCTATCGAACAACCGCATTCTTTGTAACTGGCGATTATAGTAAGGCCATGGTTAATGCCACCTTAGTAGTCATCTTGGCCCTCGTTATTTCGATTGGGATGGCCAGTGGTACAGTTGCGTTAAAACTTTTTAAGTATATTCAAAAAAGAAAGCACGTCCACTATTGAGTTGACTATAAAGTCTAAACAATTTTGATGCTTCTGATTAAATCTTAGTAAAAATAGGTTTTTCACTAAGATGTTTTAAGTTCCCTGTCTTTGTTCGACGGGGCTTTTTTATCAGTTTTATTTTGAATTATGGTAAAATAGATGTTGAAATACTCTTGATAATCATATCAAGATATGAGGTTTTAATATGAAAATAGGAATCGATAAAATTGGATTTGCAACCTCCAATTATGTCTTGAAGTTAAACGATTTAGCGGCAGCGCGTGCTACCGATCCAGAAAAACTAAGCAAGGGACTCCTGCTTAAAGAACTCAGCATTGCTCCTCTGACAGAAGATATTATCACCTTAGGAGCTGCAGCTGCAGATCCCATTTTGACAAGTGAAGACAAAGAGAAGATTGACATGGTCATTGTTGCTACGGAGTCAAGCATTGATCAGAGCAAGGCAGCGGCCGTTTTTATTCATGGCCTTTTGGCGATCCAGCCCTTTGCCCGGAGTTTTGAGATTAAAGAAGCCTGTTATGGTGCTACTGCAGCACTTGACTACGCAAAACTCCATATCGAAAAATATCCAGATAGCAAGGTCCTCGTTATTGCCAGTGATATTGCCAAATATGGTATTAATACTCCTGGTGAACCAACTCAGGGAGCGGGAGCTATTGCAATGTTGATAAGTAAGGATCCTCGTATCTTAATTTTTAATGAAGATAATGTCGCTCAAACTCGTGACGTTATGGATTTTTGGCGTCCAAATTACTCGACAACGCCTTATGTAAATGGACTCTACTCTACCCAACAATACTTGGATTGTTTGAAAACAACTTGGGACGAGTACCAAAAGCGCCACAAGCTTTCTCTCAAAGATTTTGCAGCCTACTGTTTCCATCTTCCTTATCCAAAACTGGCTCTTAAAGGTCTCAATAAAATCATGGATAAAAGCCTTCCTCAAGAGCAGCAAGATCAGCTTAAGGAAAACTTTGAAAAGTCAATCCTCTACAGTCAAAAAGTCGGAAATATTTACACAGGTTCGCTTTTCCTAGGTCTTTTGTCCCTCTTAGAAAACTCAGATAATCTTAAGGCTGGTGACAAGATTGCTCTCTTTAGTTATGGTAGTGGTGCTGTAGCAGAAATTTTCAGTGTTTCCTTAGTTCCAGGCTATGAAAAACAGCTGTCACGGACACGTCTGGAGGAACTAGACCAGCGTCAAGCTCTTTCTGTTGAAGAATACGAGCATATCTTTTTTGCAGAAGCTAAATTGGATGCAGAGGGTAATGCTAGCTTCTCTGGCTATGAAGACCAAAGCTTTGCTCTGGCGGAAATTGCAGAGCACCAGCGTAAATATATCAAAGTTGAGAAATCATCATGAAAGTAAACTGGACTGGATTCTCCAAAAAAACTCCTGCTGAACGGCTGCAGATGCTGAAAGAAAAGGGACTTTTACAAGATGAATACTGGCAGCTACTAGACAGTCAGCAGACTTTGCCTCTGGAAACGGCCAATCAGATGAGCGAAAATGTCCTGGCCACTCTGGCCCTGCCCTACTCTCTGGTGCCAGACTTTCTGGTGGATGGCAAAAGCTATCAAGTTCCATTTGTGACAGAAGAGCCATCTGTTGTAGCAGCGGCTAGCTTTGCGGCTAAGATTATCAAACGTTCAGGCGGATTTGAGACAGAGGTCCACAAACGCCAAATGATTGGTCAGATTGTCCTCTATCATGTTGAAAAGGTCGACCAAGCTGTTAAAGATGTTCTCAGGAAAAAGAAAGAGTTGCTGGAACAGGCCAATCAAGCCTATCCATCGATTGTGGCCCGTGGCGGCGGTGCTAGAGATTTCTGGCTGGAGCAAAAGGATGACTTCCTCATTTTCTATCTATCTGTGGATACGCAGGAAGCCATGGGAGCCAATATGCTCAACACCATGCTGGAGGCTCTCACCCTTCCTCTAGAAGAGCTGACTGGCGGTAAGAGTCTGATGGCTATCCTGTCAAACTATGCAACAGATAGCCTAGTAACAGCCCGCTGTGTCATCGACTATCGCTTTCTCAGTCGGGATAAGGCTGAGGCGGAGCTTCTTGCAGATAAAATGCAGCTGGCTAGCAAGCTAGCCCAGGTCGATCCTTACCGGGCAGCTACCCACAATAAAGGCATCTTTAATGGTATTGATGCTTTGGTACTGGCTACTGGAAATGACTGGAGGGCTATAGAAGCTGGCGCTCATGCCTATGCCAGCCGAGAAGGAAGCTACCGTGGCCTCTCTACTTGGACGGCAGACCCAGACAAACGCCAGCTTCATGGTCAGATGACCCTGCCCATGCCCATTGCAACTAAGGGAGGTTCCATCGGCCTCAATCCCGCAGTAACAGCCAGCTTTGACTTGCTGGGGCAACCTCAGGCTAAGGAATTGGCATCCCTCATCGTATCGGTTGGATTGGCACAAAACTTCGCTGCCCTCAAAGCCCTGGTCAGCACTGGCATCCAAGCCGGACACATGAAATTGCAAGCCAAATCTTTAGCATTGCAAGCTGGAGCTCAAGGCGAAGAAATTGCTACTGTAGCCAATCACTTAACAGCCATGAAAACTTTCAACCTCGCTACTGCTCAGGAAATCCTAGCTGACTTACGAAAACAGGACAAGTAAAAAGGCCTTGATGGCCTTTTTTGTATGTCTTTATGCTATTTATTGAATCTGTTTCTGAGCCTCTTTCAGCCGCCCATAGAGTAGATAAGGTACACTCTTTAATTCTTGCAAGTTTCGGCAGGACAGGGCGCACATGATGAGACGCAGATCTGATTTCCAGCCTTCTACAATATCAATAACCTCTTCCACCGAGTGATTTTCCACCAAGTCCAGCATGGTGCGAGAGAGGCCAACTGCCTTAGCTCCTAAGACAAGGGCTTTGATCATATCCAAAGGATGGCGGACACCTCCACTAGCCAAGAGTTCGACCTCATCGCGCAGTGGTTGAAGAGCTAGCAGGCTTTGCAGAGTAGATTGCCCCCAATCATTGAGGTAGTCACGATTCCCACCCCGCTGATTTTCAATATAGGCAAAGCTAGTGCCACCACGGCCGGAAATATCAAAAGTCTGAATACCCAAGGAGCGTGCTTCTTCGACAGTAGAGCAATCCATGCCAAAGCCAACTTCTTTAAGAATTAGGGGAAGATCCAATCGCTGACTATAATCCGCCAAGTGCTGACGCCAAGAACGAAACTCCCGCTCGCCCTCTGGCATCAGCAATTCCTGCATGAGATTGACATGAATCTGCAAAAAGAGGGGCTGCAAATCTGCTACTGCCTGCTGGGCGGCTTGATAAGGCTTGTCTAAGCCGATATTGGTAGCCAGCAATAAATTAGGCCGACCAACCGCCACCTGATAGGAAGTGTCAGAAGGATTTTTCAAGGCTGCACTGTAAGAGCCAGTCACAAAAAGAAGGCCACAACTTTCAGCTACTTGAGCCAACTTTTCATTGATCTGACCGCCTTTTTGGCTGCCACCAGTCATGGCATTGATGTAAAAAGGAAAGTCCCAGTCACGACCAGCAAAGTGAGTAGATAGGTCAATCTCTGCCAAATCATACTTGGGCAAAGAACGGTGAACCAGTTCCATTTCATCAAAACTGTTGTAACCCGGACGCTGCTCTAAAGCGTATTTGATATGGTCGTCCTTACGATTCTGGCTCATCATGGCCCATCCTTTCTCTGTATAATAGCTCAATGCCAGCTTCTTTCCATGCTTGAATCAGTTGCTTGCTAGATGCGGCATCAAAGCTGAGAGCAATCCCGCAGTCACCACCGCCGGCACCACTGCTCTTAGCCACACAGTTCAGTCCCTCTGCTGCTTCTTTTAAGACTTTCAGCCTGTCTGTATAAATAGCTGGGCTGAGCCTTTCTAAGAGCTGACTAGCCTTTTCCAGACTAGACTGAATAGCGAGCTTATCTCCTGCTAATAAAGCTCTCTCCAAAGCATCAACCTGTGTCCTACTGCCTGTCAAAAAGGACTCTGAAATAGCTGACTTGACCTGATTGACCAAGTCCTTAGAAATCGCTGGCTGCTTGGTCCAGCCAACTAGAAAATCCATGGCTAAGTAAGGCTTAATACTACGAATTTCAAAACCCCAATCCTCTGCTAACAGCTGTAGCAAATCAACTTTGTCCATACGCTTACGGATCAGTTCTCTATCAAAAGACCGGTAGTAAATCAAGTCTTCATAAGCAATGCAGGCTAGATCTCCCATGGAGCCATTGTTTCCGCGCTTGAGGAGAACGTAAGAAGCCAGCTTAAAGAGTAGCTCTGGCTCTAAGTCCAGCTCATAAAGGGCTGCTATGGCCTTGAGAGTCAGCATAACCACACTACCACTGGAGCCAATCCCAAACTTCTTGCCGTCTCTTTCCATCTTGCCACTAATCTTCAGTGAAAAAGGCTGAAGTTGGTAACCTAAGGCTAGCAAATAAGTGTTCATAACCCCTACCGCATCCTGAATCAAGGCATAATCAGGATCTGGCTCTAGATTAGCGCTGTGTTCAAACATATCTGATGTCAAGCGATAGTCAGGCGCTGCCTGGATTTCTCCCGTCATATAGATTGGGATGGCCTTGATAATGGCTGGCTGACCGGCCGTTAGCACTGCATATTCACCCGCCAGATAGAGCTTACCGCAGGTTTGGACTCTTGCACTAGCTTTCATTTGACAAGTCCTTTGTTTTGGAGACGATAAGTCGGTACTCCTTCTCAAATATAGCAGCCAGATGGTCTAGGTCTTCCTCCAAGCAGAGGACCTTGACATTGGGCCCCGCGTCCATGGTAAAGTAGCAACGCTCGCCCTGCTCCCGTAGCTTTCTGACGGCATCCATAGCTTGGTAAGACTCCTCTGTCAGATAAGAAAACGGCAGATAAGCTTTCTCTGTCGTAGCATGCATCCGAAGAGCATTTTCTTCCGTCAGCTGACCCACCTTAGCAAAATCATTGTCCTGTAAATAGCCTAGCATAGCCTGATAATCCAAGGCAGACTGGGCAATCCAATCTGGGAAAATGGTGGAAGTTTTAGCACAGAGCTCCATACCGTCTCGGCTGGAAATGGGCTTTTTCTCATCGTGCAGAACCAACATAATCATGGCTAGCTTCAAATCCGTCTTGACTGGATAGATGACTCCACTGTCCTTATCCCAGGCCGCTAGCGGACCAAAGAAAGACCGAGCAGAGGATCCTGAAGCAAACTTGGCCAGCTGAGCCAGCTCTTGCGTCTGATAGCCCGTCTGAAAATAAGCATTGCAGGCCTTGACCAGAGCAGATAGACCGCTGGAGCTGGAAGACAGCCCTGCTGCAGTTGGCATATTATTGCTGGTATCAACGCGGACAAAACCATCTTCTGGAGAGCGGAAACGGTCAATAATCTTACTGATTTTAGCATGTTCTGCCGGGCTTTGCAGCTGACCGTCAATGTAAAACTCATCTCCAGTCGCTGAATCCGGCAAAGGGCTCAGCTGAGTCTCGGTATACATATTTTCCAGTGTCAGCGAGATACTGCTGGTAGACGGAATCATCTTTTCTGCATCTTTCTTTCCCCAATATTTGACAATTGCAATATTGGCATAGGATTTGACACTTACAGGCTTTCGATCCATGTGTTAATGGCCCCTTTCTCTCTCAATACGGTGGCTAAGACATCCGCCTGACTTCTTTCTCCTACAAGAGCAATGACACAGCCGCCCAGACCACCGCCGCTCATCTTAGCTCCCAAAGCTCCATTTTCAATAGCCACCGCTACTAGCTCATCAGCTTTCTGGCAAGACACTCCTAGCCTAGCTAGCTTCTCATGAGCCTTGGTCATAGCTTGCCCCATCGTCATCAGATCCTTGATAGAAATGGCTTTCTCAAGGATTTTTGTTAAATTCCCCAATTCCTGTAGCAAAGGCAGAGCTTTTTGCCCCTGACTTTCTACAGTACGGATGGCTTCGCGAGTATGACCATGAATACCTGTATCTGCAATTACTAAAAACGCATCTAGATCCAGCTTAATTTCACTGAAACCGAAATTGCGGATGAATTTGATAGCTACATCACTGAGGCAGGTCTTAGCATCAAGGCCGCTGGGATTCATATGGGCAATCATCTCTGCCCGATTGGCTAGAATCTCTAGGGTTTGGTCATCCAGCTCTTCTTCAAAGTAGTCAAAAACAGCCCGAATAGCTGCAATACTAACCGCAGCCGATGAACCCATCCCTCTCTTTTCAGGGACCATGGACTCCACCTGACAGCGAATCTTAGCCCCTTGTCGACCGAGATGTTCTAGACAGGCAAAAACAGCCATAGACAGCGTATCCTCAGCATAAAGAGCCCAGGGACGTTCAGACGGAAAGACCCGGCAGGTTACTTCGATATGGTTGAGTGGCAAGGAAATAGCTGGATATCCATAGACTACCGAATGCTCCCCCATCAAAATAATTTTACTGTGTGCCTTTCCGACACCAATTTCTTTTGTCATGATCTTTCCCTATATTTATTTCTTTAACTATTATTTTAATATACTTTGAAAAAAAAAGCGATTTTTACGAGGAAAAATCTTTAGGATTCAAGGAACATGAGAAAACTCCGAGCATAGAAGTCGGAGTATCTTATAGTTCCGTTTTTATCAGGTCCATCAGCTGGTTGCGATCTAAGATCCACTGAGCCCGCTCGTCTTTTTCATAGGTCCGGTTGGACAAGAAAATAACTGCCTTTTGCTCCTTGCGATTGTACATGATAAAGGTTCCCGTGTAGCCAGTGTGATCCAGCCAGTCGTCCTCCAGATTCCAGGCTAAGCTACGTCTTTTGCCAGGTTCCTTGGAAAAATTCTGGGTCAGATTGGACGCAAAATTATCCTGCAGATAATGCTCCAGAAATATTTCCAAATCCTTGAGAGTTGAAAATAAGCCAGCACTGCCAGCATGGATACCTAGAACACGCGCCTTGGGATCATGAACCTGACCATCCTGGACACCGTGAACGGTCGGCACAGCTCCTGGAACTGGCCCAAAACCTGTCTCAGTTAAACCCCAAGGCTGGAAAATCTGACTTTGAAAAATCTGGTCCAAAGCTTGACCATAGATTTCTTCCAACATAAAACCCAAGAGCAAAAAATTCACATCCGTATAGCGAAAGGTCTTATCTTCAAGAACCTCCAAATGATTGAGTGCCGTTTTCAACTCGAGAGCTGTCAATTGGTCACGATTGGGAATAAAGGGATCCAGCCCTGACGTGTGAGTCAAGAGTTGGCGCACAGTCACATCTTCTCGATGAAAGTCCGGATAATAGTGCTGCAAGGGTAAATCCAGCTCCAGCTTGCCTTGCTTATACAAAAAGGCTGCCAGAGTCCCAACCCCGACCACCTTGCTGACGCTAGCCAGATCATAGACCAAGCCCGCTTGAGTGGCTTTTCTTTCTTGAGGATCAGCCAACCCAAAGTAGAATTCCTGCCACTGACCAGCTTGATATAGGGCTAGGCTAGCCCCAGGATAGATTTCCAGACGAATCTGCTCTTGAATTTTTTCAAAAATTTTTTGCTTTGTCATGCTTGTTCAAACCACAAGTCAATCTGACTATTATCTGTCGCTAAAAGAAACTTTTTAGACTTAGGAACGAACAAATCACGTCCTTCAAGAAGCTCAGCCAATTGATCTACATCAAAACGTTCTAGAGAAAACTTAATCATAGACAAGTCCCAAGTTGCTGCATTTTCAGCTAATAAATCCTGGCCTTCTTCCTCTTTAAATTCAATTGGTAGCATGTCTCCAAAGGGTTGATAATAAGTTTGAGCTACTGATTTATTTGGAACATTGAGAATCACTTTTTCAATATAAAATTGTGTTAAGCCAGTGAACTCAGCCTGTGTCTCAAATACTGGAGTCTTTTCTAGAGCACGGAGTGTTTGAGAATCATCCTCAGCATGAACTAAGAAAGTATCTCCCTCTGGGGAAACAGCCTTGAAAGCATAGCCTTTCTCACCTTGGTAGACCTGTAAAACAGGATGAGCTTGTCCTAGCAAGGCTTCAATTTCTTTTGGCTCTTCAACCTTTATAGTAATCTGAGCTAGTTTTTTAGGGCCAACAACCTTACGCGAACGCGCGCCTGGTGATTCTTCAATCACTAATCTTTCGCTCTTTGTCTGATCTCCCAAACTGACACCTGGGCCTTCTTCCAACAGATTTTTCATCCCTAATGTCTGACAATAAAATTCTAAGTTTAAACGACGATTGTTTGTTTTTAGTACTGGTACAGCCTTAATCGTTTGATGATTTCGTGTCATAAATTCCTCCAAGTCTCTTCTATTTTAGAGGATTTTCTTCTATTTGACAAATAATTATATAAAAATTTTAAAAAAACAAACACAAGCTTAAACAAAAAGTAGCAGGTCATTCCCTGCTATTTGTAAATCAACAATAAACATTTTGGGCAACAACCAAACCATTGGCAGATTCAAATTCATACTGCAGGTAATTTTGATAAGTTCCAGGCGCTATGATCCCTCTCACATTCAAAATAGCAGTCCCAGCCTGACCAACAATCGAGTCCGCCAGCAAACAACAATTGGTCGAAAGAATAAAATAGCTTTTAAAATGGCTACTCTTGAATTTATAAAGCTCCGCCCCTAGCTCATGCCTTAATTTATAAGCATAGGTAGGGCTGCCATTGAGTTCCCGATCACTGGGTTCCCATGGCTCTAGCAAGTCATCGATTTCCCTCAGACGCTTTTCAACGGCCTCTCTTTCCTGATCAGTTAAGGCCAGAGAATAGCCAAATAAGGTCTTTTTACTCTCTTTTTTACACAAATCGATATAAGCATCTTTATCCACTTTAAATAGTACCCCGTCACCAATGGTACCAAATAGTTTCTGAGAAAAAGGATCATAACTGCCATAAGAAATTACCTTGCCCTTATAGCAAATATCGACATGACCAATCGCTCCAAACAGGTTTTCCTTAGAAGTATGAACAAGAACTTCTAAATCAGCTTGCTGTTCTCCTTTTAGGATCCGATAAACACTTGATAATTCCTGGTCCTTCGTCCCACGAAAAAAATGGTTAAAGCGTTCTAGTTGTTCAAAGGGAATAAAGGCCGCTATGATGACGGGCAGATTAACCCGAAAATGCCTGCGTAAATCCTTTCTTTATCAAGGTCAAAGAAAATCCCATCTCTCATATTGGAAATTCCCAGCAAAATCAAATAAATACCTAAAAATAAAAATTGCTGACGACCATCTGTAGCTGGCGAAAAAATGGTTGTTAGAGCAAGCAGTCCTTGAAGAACCGCATCAAATAAATAACAAAAACCTCCCTTAGCCCGATCACAACGGTAGAGGTAATAAGTAATGGCATAAACCACAGCTGTCGCCAACTGATAAAGTCCTAAAATAATAATGACAACATTTACCGAAAGGTTACCAAGTTCATTCAGGCCCGCTAAAAGCAAGCCAAAGATGATTCGTAAAATCTCAGATGTCAGCGGAATATCTTTCTTACCAGCAAAAAAGTAGAGGATACTATTAAACAAGCCTACTAGAAAAAAATAGAGGCTGAGCAAGTCCAGAGCCAGCTTTGTAAATCCTGCTCCATTTATGATAACAATCATTCCCAGCAGAATGGCTAAGAGACCGAAAAGCAAGGTCCGCCGTCCACTTAATCGATCCATTTTAAATGGGACAATCTTCATTTTCTTCCCTCCAGACTATACCTGTATTCTTCCTTACTATGAAAAGATAAGAAGGCAAAAATATATACCAAAATCACTTCTTCCCCTCTAGCTTCAATTCAGCTGAGTCTTCTAAAAAAAGGGCTTGCGCCCTTTTAATTATCCATAGATAAATTTATACAACATAACAGCGGTGATACCTGCAAGGATTGGTGCCACGACTGGTACCCAAGAATACCACCATTTTGAATCACCCTTGTGCTCTCCAAGAACAGACTTAGGCAAGATTTCATGAAGAATACGAGGTCCCAAGTCACGAGCTGGGTTCAATCCAGGACCAGTAGGTCCACCAAGTGAAGTAACCAATGCCATCACAAGGAAACCAAGTGCCAAGTGTGAGACAGCCAAACCACTAAAAATGTACTGACCAACTTGTACTTTACCTTGGATAGAAGAAGCATCCATACCCTGAGTAGCTGCATATTTAACAATCTCAGCTCCAAAGTAATCCTTTGTCATTGCAATTGCTGCAAAGAAAAGAACGAAGGAACCAACAAACTCATTTACAAAACCATTGATAGTTGCTGCTTTGCGAGACTCAGGTGTTCCATGGTCGATGCTTGAAATCGTTGAGAAACTTCCCAAAATTGCATTTGGATTTGTTGTTTGCAAGTAGTAAGGACGGTGAGTCGCAACCACAAGAGCTTGACCGAAGATAGCTCCCAAAATCTGAGCTGCAATGTAAGGAGCAACATGTCCCCATTCAAAGTAGCCACTGACAGCCAATCCCAAAGTAAAGGCAGGATTAATATGGTTTCCTGAAACATTTCCAAACATCAAAGCAGGAATCATAACACCCATTCCGTAACCAACGGCGATTACCAACCAACCGCTTTGATGACCTTTAGTGCCTTTCAATTCAACGTTAGCTACAGCACCGTTTCCTAAAATAATCAAAATGGCCGTACCCAGAAATTCTGTGACGTATTTCGCCATCCATGTAACATCCATGTGTTCAATCTCCTTATAAAATTTTTAGACAAACTTTATTGTATCAGTTATAATGGAGAATGTAAAGGTCAATTTTATATAAATACAAAAAAGGAGTCGTCTCATGCGTTACAACCAGTATAGTTACACAAAAGCAAGTGAAGAAGTTATGCTGGATGAATTGGCTCGTTTAGGATTCACTATCCAAGCAACTAATTCTCCTAAAGAAAACCTTCATCACTTTCTTCAAAAAGTTCTCTTTCGCTATCAGGACGTCAACTATGTCCTCTCTAGCTGGGTAGCTGACCAAGAAACAGATCTGTTAACCTTCTTCCAATCCGACAAGCAACTGACTGAAGAGGTCTTCTATACCGTAGCCCTACAGGTCTTAGGTTTTGTTCCCTTCGTAGACTTTGACGATGTAACGGCCTTCTGTAAAGAAATTAATTTCCCTATTTCTTATGGAAATATCCTCGAAAATCTTTATCAGCTTCTCAATACTAGGACCAAGTTAGGGAACATTCTAATTGACCAGCTTGTCAGTGAGGGATTCATTCCAGAGAGCAATGACTACCACTTCTTCAACGGAAAAAGCCTAGCAACCTTCAGTAGCCATGAGGCCATTCGCGAGGTCGTTTATGTTGAATCCCGTGTGGACACAGATGGAGATGGCAAGCCGGATTTAGTCAAGGTTAGTATCATTCGCCCTTCTTATAAAGGACAAATCCCAGCAGTCATGACTGCCAGTCCCTACCATCAAGGTACCAACGATAAAGCTAGCGATAAGGCTCTGCACAACATGAATGTAGACTTAGCCTGCAAGAACCCTAGAACAATTACTGTTCAAGAATCTAGCATTCAAACAGTAGAGCCCCAAGGACAGGCAACTTTAGTTGAGACAGCTGAAGAAAAACTGGGCCATATCGGTAGTTACACCCTCAATGATTACCTCCTTCCTCGTGGCTTTGCAAATCTCTATGTATCTGGTGTTGGAACCAAGGATTCAGAAGGGATGATGACCAGTGGAGATTATCAGCAGATTGAAGCCTACAAAAATGTCATCGACTGGCTCAACGGTCGCTGTCGCGCCTTCACAGATCACAGTCGCCAAAGAGAAATCAAGGCAACTTGGTCTAATGGAAAAGTTGCCACAACTGGAATTTCTTACCTAGGAACCATGTCAAATGGTTTAGCAACAACGGGGGTAGACGGGTTAGAAGTCATCATTGCTGAGGCTGGTATTTCTTCCTGGTATAACTACTACCGTGAAAACGGACTTGTCACTAGCCCTGGTGGCTATCCAGGCGAAGATTTTGAATCGCTGACTGAGCTGACCTATTCACGCAATCTCCTAGCTGGCGAATACCTACGTTACAATCAAGCTTACCAAGCCTACCTTGACCAGCAAAGAAAAGATTTGGAACGAGAAACTGGTGACTACAATCAATTTTGGCACGACCGCAACTACTTGATTCATGCAGATAAAGTCAAGGCTGAAGTTGTCTTCACTCATGGTTCTCAAGACTGGAATGTCAAACCTCTCCACGTCTATAATATGTTCCATGCTCTGCCAGCTTACATCAAAAAACACCTCTTCTTCCACAACGGTGCCCATGTTTATATCAATAACTGGCAGTCCATTGACTTTCGTGAAAGCATGAATGCTCTTTTATCCAAAAAGTTACTAGGGCATTCATCCGACTTTGACTTGCCACCTGTCATCTGGCAGGACAACAGCCGGGCGCAAAACTGGATGAGCCTAGATGATTTTGGAAATCAAGAAGACTACTCTCATTTCCATCTTGGTAAAGGCTCTCAAGAAATCCAAAATCGTTATTCAGACGAAGACTACAATCGCTTTGCCAAGAGTTATCAAGTTTTCAAAAATGAGCTATTTGAAGGCAAAACCCAGCAGATCACCCTTGATTGGACCCTGGAACAAGATCTCTTTATCAATGGGCCTGCCAAGCTCAAGCTCCGCCTTAAATCTAGCACCAACAAAGGGCTCATCTCCGCTCAACTTTTGGACTATGGCCCTGCCAAACGCCTGACCCCAATCCCAAGCCCCTTGGAAGCACGAGTGATGGATAACGGTCGCTACTATATGCTGGACAACCTGATGGAACTTCCTTTTACGGACACTCCACACCGTGTCATCACAAAGGGCTTTCTCAACCTGCAAAATAGGACTGACCTCTTAACTGTTGAAGAAGTAATCCCTAATCAATGGATGGAACTATCCTTTGAACTGCAACCAACAATCTACAAGCTGAAAAAGGGTGACCAACTGCGTCTCGTCCTCTACACTACTGATTTTGAGCACACTGTCCGCGATAAGACAGACTATCAACTAAGTGTTGATATGGAGCATTCTAGCTTGAGTCTTCCTCACAAGAAATCTTGACAAATAAAAAAATAAAAGCACAAGATGTGCTTTTATTTTTCTCGGATATAATTTTTTGCGTACTTATCGTAGTTCGGTTTTTCCTTACGATTCATTGCCAAAATCATGGTTCCTTCGAGATAGTTATCCTCTGAAGTTGGCTGTAGCAGCACAGCAATGTTTTTGTCTGCATCAGGGAAAATAATTGAATATTTCTTCCCTTCCATTTCAATTACAATATATTGAACATTATTTTTAAATCCAACCTCTACCTGCTTATACTCTGCTTCTTGTCCATTCACACTGACCTTCTTGTCAGTAAAGGTTACAGTAGTATACTCATGGTTAGAATCCTGAACATTCCACTTTCCTTTAAGGTTTTGTTTGCTGTTACATCCAGCTAAAATAAAGAGAGGGATCAAAAGACTAAGCAACAAAAGGCTCCATTTGTGTTTTTTCATTAAGAGATTTCTCCTATATCTAAATTTTTAAATATTCTATCATAATCTCAACTTTTTCGTCAACACTGCCTTGAAACGATTCTCTAAATTTTGAAGCAGATTCTTGCCACTTTTTTAAAAAATGATATAATTTGAAGAGTGTAGATTACCAAATGTTAATCCTCAAATAGGAAAGGAATTATAAAAATCTTATGATGAACATGCAATCAATGATGAAGCAAGCGCAAAAGCTTCAAAAGCAAATGGAACAAAGCCAAGCAGAATTGGCAGCTACTGAGTTTGTAGGCAAATCTGCTCAAGACTTGGTGACAGCAACTTTGACTGGCGATAAGAAAGTTGTAAAAATCGACTTCCAAGCTGCTGTTGTTGATCCAGAAGATCTTGAAACCTTGTCTGATATGACTGTCCAAGCGCTTAACCATGCACTGGAGCAAATCGACGAAGCAACCAAAAAGAAAATGGGTGCCTTTGCAGGTAAACTGCCGTTTTAATCACAAAACCCTCACTCTGATTAGAGAGTGAGGGTTTTCTCTTAGCTTCCTGGAAAGTTTAAAAGGTCAGCTGCTTTATTTTCTAATAAGGTCGAATATTTAGGATTATCCCTCAGCTCTTTAATCGAGCTTTGAATGTATTCAACATCGTCTGTAATAATCCCATCCACCCCTAGTCTAAAGGACTTGGCTACAGCATCTTCTGTATTAATGGTCCAAGTATAGAGTAGTTTGTCTGAACTCCATAACTTATTGACAAAGTTCTCATCTAGGGTCGAATATTCCATGGTATAGCCCGATGCCTTGGTTCGAGGGAAAATGGTATTATAAGGCAAAATGAAGAAGGCTGGTATATCCTTATCATAATCCAGTATCTTATCAATCACTTGATAATCTAATGACTGCATTTGATGCCCATATATTTTGATGTTAGCTGCATATTTCTTCAAGAATCGCTCCATCATATCTGAAGAGTCAAGTTTGCTTGTTTTAATTTCAATCAAAAGGCGCTGTCCCAATTGATTGGCTCTTTTCAAATAAGCATCAAAACTTGAAATCTTAGTTCGATAGCCATTTTCCGAAATATCTAGAGCTGTTAACTCTGCTAGCGTCAATTCCTGAGGATGTTTATCTACCCCTGCTAGGTCTTTTAAGGTGGCATCATGCATCATGACGAACTGGCCATCTTTCGTCTCCTGGACATCCATTTCGATATAGTCTGGCTTGAGTAAGGCTGTTTTTTCTAAGGACTCAATTGTATTTTGTACCCCATTCCCATTTGAAACTCCCCGGTGAGAGATGGTCAGAGGAATGGTTTCCAAAGGAAATTGCATATAAACATAGCCTTCTGATCCAAAAATTAAGCACGACGCTAGAAGTACCAAAGCTCGTAACCATGGTTTCCCCTTTTTTCGAGGATAGTCTGCCAGTGACTTATCAGTCAAGAAAGATAGAAACTTAATCAAAAAGTAGCTCAGCATGAAATAATAAGCCAGCTTCATAACTACAAAATTAAAGACTCCGACACCAAGACTAATTGCATTAGACTGGGTATCCGCATATTTTTGAAGAAAGACAATACCAATGACAAAGAAGGCGTAGATAAACAAACTTTTGAAAACAATCCAAGATAAGTGCCATGAATAGAAAATGAGCCGTTTTCTGGTCTTATCTAGGCTAAATCGGATGGCTTCTCTAACAGAGATTCTTTCTGAAAAGATTTTAGGGATGGCAAACATAAAGCGCACCGCCATTAAGAATAGCATTATTGCTAGAATCCCTATCACCCAGCCCAAATAGTATTGATTGCTCAGATATTCCTGTATAAACTCCGGAATTAAAATCTTATTGAGGTAGTATATTTTTAAAATCTGTCGGAAAAAAGGAAAGAGAATCCCCATATAACACACAATAAAGAGAACCTTTCCTGGTCTAGCTCTCAGTAGCATGATCCAACTGTCTCTCAACGTCGCTTTAATAAAGCCCCAATGGGATCGCTCTTCCTTATCTAACAAGTTGCGTACGCCCATGAAGATAATGCCTGTTTGGAAATAAGCGACTAATAAATTGACCAAAAATAGGCCTAGAAACTGGGCAGTCACAAGCCAATTTGCTGTGAAAATACTTACAGCGTTGTTATAAGATAAGAATTCGTAGCCTGTCTGCTTGAGCAATGATTCAGCCGCCCAAGACGTAAAAGGAATCCAGGCAAATTCCATGGCCATAAAAACCATGAAAAAGAGTAGCAAGATCTTATCTAAATTTCGGTAGAGCCGTTTGAAGCCTAACTTTTGCGGTTTCATCTTCATTCCTTCTTTTTTAAAACAATAAATCTCAGTTTTTCAACTGAGATTTTTCTTACTTCCCAAATAAACGCGCCCAGAATCCTTTGTTTTCCTGCTGTTGGACTTGCTCTTTTGCTTCGTCCAACTCTAACAGTAACGTTTCGCGCTCACTCATAGCCTTGGCTGTCAGCTGTTGTTGCTGATCCAGTTGCTTGTCCTTCTCCGCAATCTGAACGTCCTTAATCCGAAGTTGTTCGTCTTTGCGTTTTAATTGCTCATCTTTTGACTTGAGTTGGTCGTATAGACGGAGAATCTCTGCATTTTTCTCGTCTACCAAAATTTCCATCAGTTCGCGCTGTTTGACGTCTTCGCTGACTGGTTCATCCTCAAAAATGGTCTTCTTGTATATCTCTTCCAGTTTAATTAATCCGCTGCGAGTAACAACCGTTACCCCTTTTTCATTTTTTGTTGTATCTTCTTCTGGGAGAGCTTTGACACGATTGTTAATCGCTTGGCGACTAACTCCGAGAATCTCAGCTAACTCGCTGACTGTCTTTTCAATTGCCATAATTTCCTCAAATACTTTTTCTAGATATAGATACCTAAATCTTATCATATCAAGGCTTCCCTGTCAAATTTCCCAATGTTTTCTAAGCTTAAGTCCTATCCATTTTTCGCCCTTTTATGATACAATGAGACAGATTAGATTACTTTGAAAATGAATGACTACGCCAAGGTTAAAACGATTATTTAACTGCTCATTAGTGGACAATATTCCGTAAGAAAAATTCACAATTAAACCTTGGCCAAACTTATCTCTGAAAGGATGACATAAATGAACCATTTTGACACAATCATCATCGGCGGAGGACCGGCTGGCATGATGGCTGCCATTTCCAGTTCTTTCTACGGACAGAAGGCCCTGCTCCTCGAGAAAAATAAACGCCTGGGTAAGAAACTAGCTGGTACAGGTGGCGGACGCTGCAATGTGACCAATAATGGAGATTTGGATGACCTCCTGGCTGGTATTCCAGGCAACGGACGCTTTCTTTACAGTGTCTTTTCCCAGTTTGACAACCATGATATCATCAACTTTTTCACTGAGAATGGCGTCAAACTCAAGGTTGAAGACCACGGCCGTGTTTTCCCAGCGACAGATAAGTCCCGCACCATTATCGAAGCTTTGGAAAAGAAAATTGCAGAGCTGGACGGCACTGTCATCACCAATACCGAAATCGTCTCCGTCAAAAAAAATGATGACCTTTTCACTGTCAGATCCAGCGATCAGACTTGGACCTGCCAGAAATTGATTGTGACGACTGGCGGCAAGTCCTATCCTTCAACAGGCTCTACAGGCTTCGGCCACGATATTGCCCGACACTTCAAGCACACAGTAACTGACCTAGAGGCTGCTGAAAGTCCCCTTCTGACTGACTTCCCTCACAAAGCGCTTCAGGGGATTTCGCTGGACGATGTGACCCTAAGCTATGGTAAGCATGTCATTACTCATGACCTGCTCTTTACCCACTTTGGCTTATCAGGTCCGGCAGCCCTGCGCTTGTCTAGCTTTGTCAAGGGTGGCGAAACCATCTATCTCGATGTTCTTCCTCAGATGAGTCAGCAGGATTTGACAGACTTTTTAGAAGAAAATCGGGAGAAATCTCTGAAGAACTGCCTGAAAATCCTCCTGCCCGAGCGAATGGCAGACTTTTTTGCCCAGCCTTTTCCTGAGAAAGTCAAACAACTCAATCTCAGTGAAAAAGAAGCCCTCATCAAGCAAATCAAAGAACTGCCCATCCCTGTCGCTGGCAAAATGTCCCTGGCCAAGTCCTTTGTAACCAAGGGCGGTGTCAGCCTCAAAGAAATCAATCCTAAAACCCTAGAAAGCAAACTCGTCCCTGGCCTCCACTTCGCTGGAGAGGTCTTAGACATCAACGCCCATACGGGTGGCTTCAACATCACCTCTGCCCTCTGCACTG
This sequence comes from Streptococcus sp. HMSC10A01, assembly GCF_001807785.1. Classification (NCBI taxonomy): domain Bacteria; kingdom Bacillati; phylum Bacillota; class Bacilli; order Lactobacillales; family Streptococcaceae; genus Streptococcus; species Streptococcus sp. HMSC10A01. The sequence goes on from NZ_KV790983.1 coordinate 417,217, forward strand.
GCTGGGTAGCAGGGAGCTTGCATTATGAGTGATTAGCAAACTATTTAAAGGATTAAAATCATTAAAAAACTGGTCGAGGAAAATCCTCACCAGTTTTTATTCTACATTCCTTCGCACATAAGCAGCAATCACATCTGACGTATACTGAGCTGTGCCAACTCCAAATTTGTCTATGTTTTCCTTAAACTCTGGGTTATAGACATAACCTTTACCGATATGACCAAAGACTTGTAGCGAGCAGTCAAAGCCATAAGTACGAATGGCTTGTAAAAGACGCCCTGCCTGCTCTTGATTTTCTGCCACTTCAACTGGCAAGCCTTGTCGCATATTCTCTGCCAGACTTTGAAAAACTTGATTGAAGGCTTCGGTAGATTCTTCTTCCCGTCCATTTTGACGAGTCAATGCTTCTGCCATAACTTCTTGACCGTATTCTTCGACAGCTTCTTGATGATATTTATGATTGTCTTCGTAGGTAAAACCTGCGAATTTTTCTTTCATCGTCATCTTTCTTTCTCCTTTTTGAGCTTGAATTGTTTTTTGCAAGGTCGAAATCAAAGTATCCAAGCGGTCTCTTTCTTGCTCAAGACAATCCAATTGCCTTACTAGATGTGGCAATAAAGCCTGATCGTCCTGACTTAAGAGCTCTGCTATTTTTTCCAAAGAAAAGCCTAGATACTTGTAGTAAAGAATGACTTGCAACCTCTCTAAATCAGCTTGGCTGTATGTTCGGTAGCCATTTTCTGATTTAGCAGGCACCAAAAGTCCGATTTTGTCGTAGTGATGTAGAGTTTTGACGGAAACGCCTGAAAGCTGTGCAGCTTCTTTAACATGATACATGAAAGACCTCCTTGCTACTATAGTATAATCCCTAACCTTAGGGTAGGGTCAAGTGTTGTTAAAAAAACTCCCCGCCTAGATTACAAGGGAGCCTCACAGCTTAGTTTTTAGTTAAAGAAAATTCAAAAGCATAGTAATTTGAATAATCAAGAGGTTGATCAGCAGGACCGGTAAACATGACAGGGGTAAATTTACCATTTTCTACAGTAAAGCCTGGTTCAGCTTTCCCTATACCACCAAGACCTGTTATACCAGGAGTCAAGGCACTATATTCTCCTGAAACTAACTCCCATCGATATAGGTTTTGACTGATTTTAATGGCTCTTGCAACAGCCTTTACATCGCTCTTTTCCCCATAACTGCTAAAGTTAGCCTGAGTCCAAATAGATCCATCAGCGCCAACAGTCATTGTAATCTCCTCAGCTTGAGGACTGCTTCCTTTCCAGACACCAACTAATTCTGATGGAACAAGGGAGTCCGCTGTTGGAGCTTCCTTAGTGCTAGAACCGGATGAACTAGTTTGGCTAGATTTTGAAGCTTCCTCGCTAGAAGAGACTGAAGTTTGGCTGGATGAAGTTGATGACTCCTTGGAACTGCTCTTACTAGACTCACTAGACTTACTAGACTTACTCGATTTGCTGACCTTATCACTGGATGAACTCTTTGTTGCGCTATCTTTTGGCGAACTGCATGCTACTAAAATAAATGACAAAGCTAGAAATAAAGATGCATAAAGGAGTTTTGACAATGATTTCACCATCATGGTTACCTCTTTTCTACGTTCTGAAATTATTATAGTTCTTTTTATTCAAAAAAATCAAGTTATTTTTGGAATTAGCTTAAGATCTTTACTTTGATAAAACCTTTTGTAAAAAATAGCCAAACCAGGTGAAATTTATAAACACTTTATCAACTGCGAATAAGTTCAATCATCCTATTCCTTAAGATATGCAAAAAAAAGGGAGGATAAAGTGATTGATACTTCTTAAATAAAAAGTGAAAACAAGACCAAAGTATTTTTTGAAATCTTCCCTAAATCAATAAAATGAGGAGACTGATTCTCTATTTACGAGAAACCATGGCAATAAAGCCCAGTTTTTCTTGATTCTTTTGGAACATCTTAAACATCTTCATAAATTGGCTGTAGTTCTCTTTCTTAAGAGCATTGAAGCAAATTTTCAGAGTTCCACCAAGTCCTTCGTCATATATCATTCCTCGAAGGCTCATCAAGCTCATTTCGCCGACAAAGGTATCTACACGATCAAACGAGTGAGATCGCGCCAACTGAATCCAAGATCCTTCTGTCAACGGACCAACATTGACATTAATTGCGCGAGACAGCTCTTCCCGGACATTCTCATCTCTTTGCTTGAGCATGACGTCGTGGGTGAGGAGCACTCCGCCTGGCTTCAGCACCCGGTAGTACTCATCCATACATTTGGCTTTTCCTTTCTCCGTCTGCATGGTCAGCATGGCTTCATTGATAACAATATCAAAAGAATTGTCATCATAAGGCAGCTTCATGGCATTAGCCTGCTCAAATGTGACGAGCTCACCAACACCAGCCTTGTCTCCATTAAGCTTAGCCTGAGCCAGCGCAGCCTTATCCAAATCAACTGCAGTAATCTTGCAGCCATATGTTTTAGCCAGCTCGATTGTTGTGGTCCCCATATTGCAGGCAACCTCTAGAACTTTCTTATCGCTGGAAAACTGCCCCTGCTCAATCAGCCAGTCGGTTGCCAGCTTACCGCCGGGACGAAGGCGTTTCTTTCCTAATTTTGCTAAAAATTTATGACCTGCTTCTGCCATGATCCATCTCCTTAGTCTAACCAACACCATTATACCACTATTATGAAATTTTCTGACATTTCTAATAATAAAAAATCTCTCTACCTGAGATAGAAAGATTTAGAAGTTATTAGATCATTTGAACTACTAAGCGTATTAGAGCAACTAAAATCACGCCACAAACCACTGTCAAAATTAAGTTTTTATACTTAAATGCTATGTAAGTTGTTGGAAAAATCGCTAGCAAATCCAGCCATTTAAAACTTGGCAGCTGACCTGTTTTAGCATTGGTGACACTGGACAGGATAAGAGCAAAGATAATGGAAACAGGCAGATATTTGAGGAAACGCTCTGCCATAGGCGGAAGCCCCTTGTACTTGACTAGGATAAAGGGTAAAACCCGCGGAATCCAAGTGACTAGGGCTGACAAAAGAATAGCCAGCAAAATATACTTACTTATCATCCAAAATCACCCCCACCGTACAGCCTAGCAAGGTTGCAAAAAGCACCGCCAGCGAATTTTGAAGTAACATAGTTAGGACTAAGTAGGCAAGGCCCACAACACCCAGAACTAAAAAGAGCTTCTTTATCTTGACCCGTCGCAACATGATTGTAAACTGAGAAGAGAAAATACCAATAAACATTGAGACTAGGGCAAAATCCAGGCCAAAGCTTTCAGGATTGGGCAGAAGGGCGCCTAGGGCCGTCCCAAAAACAGTTCCCACAATCCAAGAAGCATAACTCATGAAATTGTTCCCCATCATCCAGCTAGCAGCAATCTCTTTTGTATGCACCTGCTCCCCCATCAAAACTCCATAAGATTCATCCGTCAAAAAAGACCCAATGACAATATTCTGCATCAAGCTAGACTTCCGAAAAAAAGTTGACGCATGCAGACAGAGTAAAAGATGTCGAATATTAATTAGAAAAACAGTCAGTGCGATGACTAAAACCGGCGCCTGCTGAGCAAATAAACCAATCATGGCAAACTGGGCACTGCCGGCATAAACCAGAATACTCATTACCCCCATCTCCAAGGGATTCATATGAGGTGCCGCCATGATGCCACAAGCTAGACCAATTCCAATATAGCCCAGAGCCGTTGGCACTGCCGCTTGTGCCCCTTGTTTAAATGTCTGTCCGCGCATTCTTCTCCTTTACTCCATCGTTTCAAAAGCCAGACTCGGCTTAGCATTCAGATCCAAACTGGCAAAATTCTTCTTATTCCACTCGCTGACACTAGCATAAGCAATCATACCAGCATTGTCACCGCAAAGGCGAAGAGGCGGAATAATCACCTTAACATCCTGAATCTCAGAAGCCAAGCGTTCTCTCAGCCCTTGATTGGCCGCAACACCGCCCGCCACAACTAGAGTCTTGACTGGATATTTTTCCAGTGCTTTCTTAGTCTTGGCCATGAGAATATCCATAACCGCTGCCTGAAAGCTAGCAGACAAGTCTTGATTAGACAAAACCTCTCCTTTTTGTTGGGCATTGTGGTGCAGATTGATAAAGGCTGACTTGAGACCGGAAAAAGAAAATTCCAGATTGTCTTCCTTGATCATAGCCCGCGGAAAATCATAAATATCCTGTCCTTGATGAGCCAGCTGATCAATCTCCCGACCTGCTGGATAGGTCAGGCCTATAACGCGACCGACTTTGTCATAGGCTTCACCGACCGCATCATCTCGAGTTTCCCCCACAATCTTATAGTCACCAGCCTGACTGACATAGACCAGCTCAGTATGGCCGCCACTGACCAAAAGAGCCAGCAAGGGAAATTCCAAGGGTTCCACGCTCTGGGCTGCCATCAGATGCCCAGCCATATGATTGACTGGAATCAAGGGAATATCATGAGCCCAGGCAAAGGACTTGGCCGCTGCTAAGCCAACCAAAAGCGCCCCAACCAGACCTGGACCGTAGGTAACAGCCACAGCTGTGACTTGCTCCTCGCTAATCCCTGCTTCTGCCAAGGCCTCCTCAATACAAACCGTAATAACTTCCACATGGTGGCGACTGGCAACTTCCGGTACCACTCCGCCAAAACGCTTGTGGCTCTCAATCTGGCTGGCAATGACATTGCTCAAAAGCTCAGTTTCATTCTTCAGAACTGCCACACTGGTCTCGTCACAAGACGTCTCAAAAGCTAAAATATATCTATCTTTCATGGATCTCTCTTTTCATGACAATCGCATCTTCCACCGGCGCATGGTAGTAGGCCTTCCGCCGTGCGATTTCTTCAAATTTTTCTTTTTTGTAAAATAGCAGAGCTGGCTTGTTGGACTCCCTCACTTCGAGGAAAATTTCTTTGTCTGCTGGCAAAAAGTCAAACAAGGCTGTCGCGATTTTCTGCCCCTGATAGCTAGGCAATACAGCAATCTGCAGGACTTCTGCTTCAAAGTCTGTCTCCTGCCAGACTAAAAAACCAACAAGCTGACTCCTATCTTCTGCTAGCGCACAGCTGTTCACATCCGAACGCAGAACCTCTGCCACTTGGTTCGCCGTCCAAGGGCTGACCTCATAGACTGCAAGTAAGAGCTGTTCCAGCCCTTTTGCGAGAGTTGCCACGTCCACATCCGAGCTAGCGCTCCTTTTTTTCATCTCAATCATAGGCGCTGAATGTAAGAATCGCTGGATTCCTGATGGGTCTTGAGCCAATTTTCCTCGGCTTCTACTCGCTTGAGGTAGTTAGGGACAAAATCATGAATGGACTGGGCTGGCAAGTCTAGACCGAGACGACCAATAGTTGCTGCGTCTGGTAAGGTCGGCTGAATGGCAGCCTGAGGAAGAGCATCTTTGATCTGCTCCGTAAAAGCTGTCGCTTCTCCGACAAAGGTGACTGATTGGTTAGCAGCTCCAGCCATTTCCAATACCTCTGCCAAAGATAGATGAGCTTCCGGCCTTACAGCCTGACCAGACTGGTAAAAGCCAGCATAGACATTATTGCGGCGGGCATCCATGATGGGAATGACCAAGCCTTCTACCTGCTCTGGGACTAGAGCCAGTAAACTAGACACACCGACCAGCTCAATTTTGAGGGTATGCGCCAAAGTCTTGGCTGTCGCCACCGCAATTCTCAGACCTGTGTAGCTACCCGGTCCCTGAGCTACTACGATACGATCCAAATCCTTCGGTTTCATGTCCAAACTATTCATGAGAAAATCAATAGCCGGCATAAGGGTGATGCTATGATTTTTCTTGATATTGAGCGTTGTCTGAGCCAACAGATGCTCATCTTCTAAAATAGCTAGAGACAGTGCTTGATTAGAAGTATCAAAAGCTAGTAATTTCATTCTTATCTTTTCCTTACTCGATTGTCTGCCTTATATTATACTACGAAGAGAGGGATTTTCCAACTTCTTTCCCCTTTAGGTAGAAGGGAAAAATGAAAACGGCTTCCTCTTCTTTTTGGATTTCTAACTTTTACTAATACCGTATTTTATGATATAATTGTTATAATTGTAACGAACCAAGATTAATCTATTACCCAGAAAACTAAATATAAAAAAACAGCTGATAACTTGGCTGCATGTTTGTTGTAGATTAATCGTGAAATGAAAGGAAATAGAATGATTTATAAAGTTTTTTATCAAGAAACAAAAGACCGTAGCCCACGTCGTGAAAACACTCGCTCTCTTTACTTGGAAGTTGAAGCAAATAACGAACTCGAGGGACGCATTAAAGCCCGTAAATTGGTTGAAGAAAATACTGATTACAACATTGAATTTATCGAACTCTTGTCTGACAAACACTTAGAATACGAAAAAGAGTCAGGCACTTTTCAAGTAACGGAGTTTTAAACCATGTCCTATACTTTAAAACCAAAAGAAGTTGGCGTTTTTGCCATTGGTGGTCTAGGAGAAATTGGTAAAAACACCTACGGAATCGAATATCAAGACGAGATTATTATCGTTGATGCAGGTATCAAATTTCCAGAAGACGATCTTCTAGGGATTGACTATGTCATCCCCGATTACTCCTATATTGTAGAGAATATCGACCGTGTCAAAGGTGTTCTTATTACTCACGGTCACGAAGACCACATCGGTGGTATCCCATTCTTGCTTAAACAGGCTAATGTACCTATTTATGCTGGACCTCTGGCACTAGCCCTTATTCGTGGCAAATTGGAAGAGCACGGACTTTTACGTGATGCCAAACTCTACGAAATTAACCAAAACACTGAACTGAAATTTAAAAACCTTAAAGCAACTTTCTTCCGTACGACCCACTCTATTCCAGAGCCTTTAGGAATTGTGATCCATACTCCTCAAGGTAAGATTGTCTGTACTGGGGACTTTAAGTTTGACTTTACTCCAGTCGGTGAACCAGCTGACCTGCATCGCATGGCAGCACTAGGTGAAGAGGGAGTCCTCTGCCTCCTCTCTGACTCGACCAATGCTGAAGTTCCTACTTTTACTAATTCTGAAAAAGTGGTCGGACAATCGATTATGAAGATTATCGAAGGTATTCATGGACGCATCATCTTTGCCTCCTTTGCCTCAAACATCTTCCGTCTTCAACAAGCTGCAGAAGCTGCGGTAAAGGCTGGACGCAAGATTGCGGTCTTCGGTCGATCTATGGAAAAAGCGATTGTTAACGGGATTGAATTAGGCTATATCAAGGTTCCTAAAGATACCTTCATTGAGCCAAATGCTATCAAAGACTACCCTGCTAGTGAAGTCCTGATTATGTGTACCGGAAGTCAGGGTGAGCCTATGGCAGCCTTGTCACGTATTGCTAACGGTACTCACCGTCAGGTTCAGCTACAGCCTGGAGATACAGTCATCTTCTCATCTAGCCCTATCCCTGGTAATACGACTAGCGTTAACAAGCTGATTAATATTATCTCTGAAGCTGGTGTAGAGGTTATTCATGGTAAGATTAACAACATCCACACCTCTGGACACGGTGGTCAACAAGAGCAGAAACTCATGCTCCGCTTGATCAAGCCAAAATATTTCATGCCAGTCCATGGTGAATACCGTATGCAGAAAGTCCATGCAGGTCTAGCCGTTGATACTGGAGTTCCAAAAGACAATATCTTTATCATGAGCAACGGCGATGTGCTTGCTCTGACAGCTGATTCTGCCCGCATAGCTGGTAGCTTCAATGCCCAAGATATCTATGTCGATGGAAACCGCATTGGTGAAATCGGTGCTGCAGTCCTGCGCGACCGTAAAGACCTATCTGAAGACGGTGTGGTACTTGCTGTCGCAACAGTTGATTTTGAATCGCAAATGATTCTAGCAGGCCCAGATATTCTTAGCCGTGGCTTTATCTATATGCGAGAGTCTGGTGATTTGATTCGCCAAAGCCAGCGTCTTCTTTTCAACGCTATCCGCATTGCCCTCAAGAATAAAGATGCCAATATCCAGTCTGTCAACGGTGCTATCGTCAATGCCCTTCGTCCTTTCCTTTATGAAAATACTGAGCGCGAACCAATTATTATACCGATGATTTTGACACCTGATGAAGAAAATTAAAATAAGCTTTGCCACTTGGGCAAAGCTATTTTTTTGTTTTATTTTTTGTCCTAGATGCATGCTTGATAATCCAAGCGCAGCTCGGACTCAGCTCTTCCTCCTGCCAAGCTCGGATGATACTCTCAAATTTTTCAGGATCTTCTTTATATAAATCATTCAGATTATTAGCAACACTTTTTTGGATTGATTTATCCCTATCATCCTTTAGATTCCTTAAAACAGCGGTAAACTCATCAAAATAATCTAAGACCACCATTTGCTTCTTAGCCCATGGTAGACGGATTCGCATACACTCGCTGGCTAATCTGCGGACACGCATGTTCTCATCTTTACTCCACGCCAGCAGTAAATCCATTGTAGCTTTAGGATAATTAGCTAGCAAGGGTCGCATGGAAAATTCTCCGGTAAATCGCTTGGTTAACTCCTTACTGAAGGCTGCACTCAGCTCGAATTCTTGACCTCCGTAAAGTTCTACGTATTTGCCAATCGGCCACAACCAGTACCCTTCTGAAAACATCCCCAAGCCGCCCTCTAACTCTGGACCAAGTATCTGCTCAAAAACCTTAAGAGAATCAGCATAAGAAAGCGGCAAGCATTCTTTGATACTCTTTGCCAGCAGCTCCTGACGCTGAGTAAATTCCAAAGCCTCTAAGTCGCTTTCTATTAGAGACATAAAATGCTGAGGATCAAATTTATCTGTTACCTCTTGCAGGCGCCTACTCAAATCCTCCGCATAAATCAAATCATAATAATCTTTAACCTTTTTTGCCATGATTTTTAAATCCTCTTAAAAGATTGCTTATCGCATCTCGAACTCCTGCTTCTCCCTCTTTCTCCGCCAGATAAAGAGACAACTCGTTCAAGGCGCCTGAAATCATATGAGCCGCCATATCCAGATCAATAGAGATAAGCTTCCCTTCTTTAGATAAAGTGTCTAATTGCTCTCTCAAATGAAAGAAAGAATTAGCCTCGTCCTGACTGCGCCACTCTTTCCACTCAACAACATTAGGTCCATCAAGTAAGAGAATGCGTTTATTTTCTGTCAAAGTCGCAAAACGAACAAAAGCCACACAGCCTTCCACCAATTGCTCCCAAGAATCGTGTGCTTCCAGAGCGTTTTGTTCTACATATGACCCCAGTTCGGACTGAATTTGTGCCAATACGGCAGTAAATAAAGTTTTCTTATTTCCGAAATGATGATAAAGTGCGCCTCTTGTCATTCCCAGCTCATCCACAATTTCCTCCAAGGAAGCTTCTGCATAACCCTTTAAAGAAAAATGTTTCCGGGCGATAGCTAATATTTTCTTGCTTGTCTCTAGAGAAGCCTGCTGTTTTTTATTCATCTTCACTCTCCAAATAATTTGCCACAAACTCAGCACTAGGCGGAATGACTTGAATGACATCAACCAAAACAGAACCCGGCGCTTTCACAATGAAATGGCGCTGACCAAAATCTTCACTCTTAATGGGAAGAAGGAACTCCATTTCTTCTTGCTGACGCAATTTTTCATAAAGACAATCCACATTGTCAACTTCGATATTGATGATTAGGCCACTCGCCTTAGACTGGTAGGCTTGTGGCACTGTCCCATGCTTACTATCAATAAAAGCAAGCTCAAAACCACTCTCGATATTCTTTAAACTAATATACCAATCTGAACGGAAAGTTTCCTGAAATTGGAAATAATCAATAAAGAATTGTGCAGATTGATGGACATCTTCACTCATTAAAACTGGATATAAACTAGTAATCATTTGTTCTCCTTTTCTTAAGTTTCATTTTAACATACATTCAGTATGTATGCAAAATTAATGTTTAAAAACAGAAGCCAAATTGACTTCCATCTATTTAAGAAAAACTCAGCCTAATCTCTTAATCAAATGATATTTGGTAATGCCCTTTTGTGGGACATCTGCTAGACTGGCGTAGATTTCATAACCTTGTTTGAGGTAAAAATCCTTGGCCTGATAGGATTTGGTGGATAAGGTAATACTAGTTGCTCCTGCTTCTGCAGCCTTTTCTTCTAGTTCTGTCAATAGAGATGCTCCCAAGCCCTGTTTTTGATATTCCTTATCTACCACCAAAGCCTTGATATGAATATTTTCCAGCACCTGTTGGGCATGGAGCAAGGCAATTAATCGATCATCCTCCTTCCGCGTCAGATAATAATCTCTGGGCTCTAGTTTTTCAAGCATATCTGAACCAAAGCAGACTTCATATTGCTCATCAAAAACCCGCTTAATAAAATCATCAAATTTTTCCATCTTACTTCTCCTCCACGAAAAAGCAGGGGGACTTTCAGACCACCTGCTCTATCATTAATATAAATCTAAGTAGTTATCAATTTCCCATTGCGAAACAAAGGTTGCATAGCTAGCCCACTCGATACGTTTAGCCTCTACAAAGCTAGTATAGATGTGGTTTCCAAGGGCATCCTTGACGACTTCATCCTCAGTTAGAGCCTTGATAGCATTGTGTAAAGTTGAAGGAAGGTCTGTAATACCAGCTTCCTTTCGTTCTTCTGCTGACATAACATAAATGTTCTCTTCAACAGGAGCTGGTGCCTGAATCTTATTTTCAATTCCGTGAAGACCCACTTCAAGAAGAACAGCCATAGCAATATAAGGGTTAGCCATAGGGTCTACAGAACGCAATTCCAAGCGAGTTCCCATACCGCGAGATGCTGGCACACGAACCAAAGGAGAACGATTTTGCCCTGCCCAAGCGATATAAACTGGTGCTTCGTAGCCAGGAACCAAACGCTTATAAGAGTTGACGGTCGGATTCATAATAGCTGTATAGTTGTAGGCGTGTTTGATCAAGCCACCCAAGAAATAGTAGGCTGTATCCGACAATTGCATACCTCTTGGATCCTCAGGATCAAAAAAGGCATTTGTCCCATCTTGATTAAAGAGAGACATATTACAGTGCATACCTGAACCAGCAATACCAAACTTAGGTTTGGCCATAAAAGTAGCATACAAGCCATGCTTACGAGCTATGGTCTTAACAACTAGTTTAAAGAGCTGGATTTTATCACATGCACGTAGAACTTCATCATATTTAAAATCAATTTCGTGCTGACCAACAGCTACTTCATGGTGACTAGCCTCAACTTCAAATCCCATACTTGTCAAAACATTGACAATCTCTCGGCGGGTGTTATCAGCCAAGTCTGTTGGAGCTAAATCAAAATAGCCTCCTTTATCATTCACTTCTAAAGTAGGATCTCCATTTTCATCCAACTTAAAGAGGAAGAATTCTGGCTCTGGTCCAAGATTAAAGGATTTAAAGCCCAGCTTCTCCATGTGCTTGAGGGCGCGTTTTAAGTTGCTACGCGGATCTCCCTGGAAAGGAAGACCTTCTGTCGTATAGACATCACAAATTAATCCTGCAACGCTACCATTTTCATCTCCCCAAGGGAAAACAGTCCAAGTGTCCAAATCTGGATATAGATACATATCCGATTCGTTAATCCGAACAAAACCTTCAATAGAAGAACCGTCAAACATAGCTTTGTTAGATAATACTTTGTCTAACTGTTCATCTGTTGCAGGGATTTCCACATTTTTCATTGTTCCCAAAATATCTGAAAACATAAGACGGATAAAGGTAACATTTTTTTCTTTAACTTCGCGCTTGATATCAGCAACTGTAATAGGCATGGTGATCTCCTTATGGAATAAAACAATAGTTATGGTCGTTTTAATTGACCAAATGTCGGCACAGAGGATGCAAATCTACTTTGTTGGACAATGTCGTTGTGTAGTGCACGACGAACATCTTTTTCGCTCACTGGTTTTTTGGCCATTGCTTCACGTTCAGCATACTTACGCTTGATTGCAGCAATATTATAACCTTCAGAAATATAGTCTTTTATTTCCAGCAAGCGATCCATGTCATTTAGGGAATACATGCGACGATTCCCTTCTGTTCGCTCAGGTGTAATCAGCTGCTGATCCTCATAATAACGAATCTGCCGAGCCGTTAAGTCTGTTAATTTCATAACGCTGCCGATTGGGAAAACTGCTAAATTACGACGCAGTTCTTTTTCTTTCATTACATCCTCCTTTCGTAAGATATGAAAATTCTAAAAACTAAAAGAAAAACAAATTAGCAAGCCTGCTTTAATGCGAGCAAGTGATAGCAGAAACAATTACTTTTCTTTTCAGATAAAAAGGATTGCTAATCATTCTTTCTAAGTTTTTAGTACGGATCCAATTCCTTACTTGTATGGCAAGTATCAGCAAATGAAGCAAAAACTTCACTCTTCACTAGCCAAGATTACCACTATTATATTCCTAAAGATTTATCCTGTCAAGAAGGAATGTTACTTTTTCTGACATATTCATTTGCTTTTCTCTTTTCTAAAAAAAGAACGCAGGCGATTAATGTCATAATTTACTAACATGGCAACGAATACACCAAGAAATGTCTCAAAAATCCGGGCAAATACGTAAACAATCGTATCCCCTTCAGAAACCGACAGTGTAATAATCAAGAGAGCTGATACCCCCCCAATTACTCCTGCTTTATTGTTCATGGCAACATTGGTCATAATAGTTAGCATGGTACAAATCGGAACAAAAAGCAAGGTGACCCAGAGCTGATCTTGAAAAACCTTATTGATGAGGAAAAAAATCAAGGCATAAAAGCCACCGATGCTATTTCCTAAGATACGAGAAGTACCAAAATGCACGCTCTTATCAAAATCTTCCCGCAAGCTAAAAACTGCTGTCAAAGCTCCTATCTGCAGGCCACCCCAGCCAAATAGACTAAACATCAAGAGAATGATAAAAACCGCCAACCCTGTCTTAAAAGTCCGCATTCCTAATTTGAATTTCGATTTATCAAACTTGTACTTGCTAAAATAGTTCATTCCTGACCCTCTTTCAAATCAAATTACTTTCATTCTAACATATTTTCCAACAAAAAGCCTTCTTGTTTGCAACGTCCTCTCATTCTCACCCTCTATATCCTATCTTGAAAAATAAAAAAGATCTAGAGCAAGCTCTAAATCTTCAATCAAATTAGTTTGGATAGATATACGTTACATTTCCCAAAAATTCATTGGGGTTAAAATAACCGCGATAATTATCAATTTGCTTTTGACGATTATAATTAGCTTCTAGCACTTGGATTGTACCGTCGCTCTGAACGTCTGTAACATAAGCAACGTGACCATATTCTCCCCCGTCCCAAACAGCGATTGCGCCTACTGTCGGAACTGTACCAGTAACATAACCTTGATTGCTGGCATTGATAGCCCAAGTATTGGCATTCCCCCACCAGTTGCTTGCCCAAGGAGCTAATTCCTTAACACCCCAAGTACATTGTCCGATTGGATAAGAGTTACCATAGTCAGTAGGGGTATTTAAAACAACATCATCTACATCAGATACCAAATCAGCATTATTGCTCACACCATAGCCTGAATTTGCATAAGTAGAAGTAGCGCCGTCCACTTCCAAAACATCACCTGGGTTGATTGTATCAAAAATAGATTTGCCATTTTTCGCAGCTAGATCATAAGGGCTCATTCCGTGAGCACTAGCAATTCCAAAGAAAGAATCACCTTGTTGCACAACATAAGAATCTGCATGTGCAACTTGAAGACCAGCTATAGCTGAAAGAGCTGTAGAAGCAACCACAAGAGCTGTTTTAATAAATATTTTTTTCATAAAATGATTTTCTCCGCAAAATTTGATGTTAGCATAATCATACCTTATTTAGATGTCAGTTGTCTTATCCCAATATTTTGAAATGATTACAAATTCTATATATTTCTGATACATAAATTATATAGAAAGTAGAAAAGAAATAAGGCCGGAACACTGGGTTCCAGCCTTACAATCTACGGAGTCTTAAATTGACGACTCAGTATAACTGACATAACATCAAAGATGAAATCAGTCCAAGCTATTTGATTAATCTTCTTTGCGTTTTGCTAGACCTAATCCTAGGAAACCAACAAGGGCAGCCAAGCCTAAGTAAGGCATATAAGTCGCATCATTTGTTCCTGTATTCGGAAGTGTTGTTAATTCTTTGCCAACAGAAACAGGAATTGGTGCTGAAGGATCTTCAACTTTTGGACTAGGAACTTTTGGTTCTTTTGGTGTCTCAGGTTTGTCAGGATCCTTTGGTTTTGGCGTTGGAATTGGTGTCGGTTTGTCTGGTGTTCTTGGTATTGGAGTTGTTGTACGTACTGTGTTAGATGCATAAGCAACCTTATTAACAGTATTTACATAAGTATTTTCAAATGTTCCAATAGCAATTCTGCGCATTTGAAGGTAGGTTTCAGCTTGGAATGGTGAATCCAAACTAATCTTTTGTAAGAAGTCTTCCTTGAAACGAACAGTTACAATACCATTTGTAGCATCTGTTTCAGCAGTTGTTTGAGAGGTTAGATCTGTACCTGCCTTAATCACTGAACCATCTTTCATTGTCAAGTTCAGAGAGCTGAATGTCTTGTAATTACCAGTATACTGATCACCAGCTTGGTCATAATCATCCACAAAGCTGTAATCTTCTAATTCCTCTGAATGATTTTGTGGAATGAGGCCACCAATCAGACGATAGTTAAATGTTTGATACAATTGAATTGTTTGACCATCCAGATTTTCACTAGTTGGATCTAGACTCACTGTTACGTCTTTTTTCGGTGTGATTTTCGGTACGTTGTTAACCACTACTTCTGTAGCATAGCCATTTCCAAAATCAATTTGATAGGCCTTGTTTTCATACTTACCACCTGTCTTACCAAATTCAGACTTAACAGTCATCGGATCTGTAATGACTAGTGATGTTCCAGTTGCTACGTATTGCTTGTAAAATTCTTCTGGATTATCAGCAGAGAAGAGTTGGAAAGCACCCTTAACAGTAATGTTAGCTTTCTTCAACAAGTCTTGAACTTTCTTAGGAGCAGCTTCTAGACTGTCATATTGTTGAACGCTGACACCTGATACTTGATTTCCTTTTTCATCTGCAACCTTAACCAAATCAGGGCGAACATCTAAAGCTTCCTCTGGATAATCATCTACGTAGTAGAAGCCGTTTTGGATTGCTTCCTTAGAAGATTTATCACCTTTATATTGATCCAAATCCCATGTTAATTCGTAGTAGTTGGTTGAACCAGCTAAAACTTCTTTTCCATCGATATTAAGGCCTTCTTTATTCTTATTTACTTTCGTTGGCTTAATATAGTTGTTATTTGGATTATCAGGATCATTTGGTTTACCAGGAGTCGTTACACGAACAACATTTGACTTAATACCATAAGCATCATTGACTGTCAAAGTGAAGTTATTCGTATAAGTTGCCCCATCGTTCAATACTCGACCAACAACCGTTGGATGAAGAGTCTCAACAGGTTTAGTTAAGTCAGCATTGTATGTTGCCAATGTCTCATCAGTCGCCTTAAAGGTTACAGTATGACTGGCTTCATCATAAGTTGTATCAAAGCCTGTACTTGCAGCCTTAGTTGCATCCAAGTCAAACTTATAACCAGTTGGTAGCGGATCTACCAATACAAATGAAGTAGTTTTTGGACGTCCAGCTGTCAACGCTTCAGTTTTCAATTCAAACTTAACAATTGACTGTTTAGCAACCAATGTCCGATCAATATCTACACCATCCTCATTCTTAATTTCTTTATTAATCTGAGGCTGAGCTAATAAACTGCTATAGTGGAAATGAACTGTCGGTACAACTGGTGGAGTCGGCAACTGCTTAGGAGTTGGTGCTAGCGGTGGAGTTGGCAATGGATCATATGTTGGCTCTTCCGGTTTTGACGGC
>NZ_KV790983.1:433142-464668 GCF_001807785.1 Streptococcus sp. HMSC10A01
TGACGGCTCCGGTTGATCTGGAGTCTTAACTGGCGGAGTTGGCTCATTTTCATATGTTGGCGCTACTGGCGCTGGCTCCAATGGCTTCTCTGTCTCATATGTTGGCTCTTCCGGTTTTGACGGCTCCGGTTGGTCTGGAGTCTTAACTGGTGGAGTTGGCTCATTTTCATATGTCGGTGCTACCGGTGCTGGCTCCAATGGTTTTTCCACTTCATAAGTAGGAGCTTGTGGTTCAGTTGGCGCTACTGGTGGAGTTGGTTTTTCCTTGGTAACCCTAGGCACATTGACCGCACGAATCTTACCGTTTAGTGAATACCAAATATTTGGTCTTTTAGCTTCCGTATTATCTTTTCCAGAAACAACTGGCATTTGAGATTCAGGCATTACTAGAGTAGCAGAGATAGCCCCTACTGTTACGCTATTGTTTGGACCAGACATACGGATGGCACCAGCTCCATACCAAGAGTTAGGTGCATCAGAACTGTCCCAACCTGATCCTTCTTCGCCGCCCCGTTTATACATAGTCCAGCGGGCACCACCCTGATCTTTCCTAAAATTGAGAGTATCAGTTGCGTAAATCTTGCCATCTTTTTCTCCAATAGAAGAACCTGAAATCTTAACGAAAGTTCCAGTATAGTCTTTAGCCATCTCAATGGAGTTATGTTCTCGGTTGAGGGAAGCAACAGATAGAAGAGCATTGTCAAAATCAATCGGTTTCCCATCTTCATCATAGAAGGTAAATTCATTTTTAATAAAAATGGACGTGTTCTTTTCAGGTACACCATTATAAGCAGAGGCAAAGACACCTAGAGTTGGATCGGTAAAGATACCTAACCAAGCCTTGTCAACATTTTTGAATTTTGAATCGGAATCAAGTGTATACTTGAAGACGACCTTAGAAATCTTTTTACCATTATAGTAAGATTTTTCAAGATTTGTATAGGTAGCTGTCACGCTTTGACCGCGTTCCAAGAGGACAGATGCAAATTTTACCACTGTGTCATTGCCGACAGTGGTTGTCCAACCAGCCTTATCCCCGAAATTGCCGTAAAGTTCCATGGAAGAAGTCACATCATCGGCTTGTTGAAGGTAACTAACATTAAGGTTATCAGGCTGAAGAATCTTTTTAGAATATTGAGCTGTATCATGACTAAAGGCCTCATCAACTGCAGAAGCTTTCAGCATTTTTCCATTAGTTGTCAATGATAACTGTGCATTTGGCTCTGAATCATAAACTAAATTTTGAGCAGACGGCTCTGACAAGTTACCATCTTCGTTTTTATGATTTTCAAGTTCTGCAAGGGCAGCTTTAATTTTGGCCTGTTCATCTTCATAAGCCTTCAACTTAGCCGGATACTCAGCCAACTCTTTCTTATATTTGGCAAGATCAGCTTCATATTTAGCTAATTTTGCTTCATAGTCAGTTTTAGCTGCGGCATTACGTTGCTTGATTTCTTCGTTTTCAGCTTGGAGCGCTGCATTTTTTGCCTTGTTGTCTTCAACGGCCTTCTCATAAGCTGCTTTAGCATCCGCATTTGCCTTTTGAACACGAGCCAATTCCGTCTGATATTCGGCTAGCTTAGCTTGATAGTCTGCTTCACTGTCTTCGTTGGCTTTCTTTACTGCTACCAAATCTGCTTCATATTGCTTCAATGCTGCTTCATAAGTCGCTTTAGCTGCGGCATTCCGTTGCTTAATGGCTTCATTTTCAGCTTGAATGGCTGTATTTTTAGCTGTGTTTTCTTCAACAGCTTTTTCATAGGCTGCTTTAGCATCAGCATTTGCCTTTTGAACACGTGCCAACTCCGCTTGGTAAGCTGCTAATTTTGCTTGGTAGTCAGCATCATTATCTTCCTTAGCTTTTTTAATAGCTGCAAGATCTGCTTCATACTGCTTCATCGCTGCGTCATAGTTTGCTTTGGCAGTTTCATTGCGTTGCTTAATCGCTTCATTTTCAGCTTGGAGTGCAGCATTTTTAGCAGTATTTTCCTTTACTGCTTTTTCATAAGCTTCTTTAGCTTCAGCATTCGCTTTTTGAACACGAGCCAATTCTGCTTGGTAAGCTGAAAGCTTATTTTGATAATCAAGCTGACTGTCTTCATTAGCTTTTTGAACAGCGGCTAAATCTTTTTGATATTGAGCTAGCTTCGCTTCATATTCTGCCTTTGCTGTCGCATTAGCATTGTTGATTTTTTCAACTTCAGCTTGATGAGCTTTCAAATCTTCTTGATACTTATCTTCAGCAGCTTTGTTTTCAGCATTGATTTTATCTGTTTCAGCCTGATGAGCCTCTACTTCTTTTTTATAAGCTTCAGTTGTTTTCTTTATTTCTTCTGCTTGTTTAGCGTAATCACTCTTGATTTCAGCTTGCTTTTGCGCATTTTCTGCGGCAGTTGTGGCTGTACCTTTATCGCTTGTTTGATCTTGTACAACATTGACACCTGCTGCTTTGGCATCCGTCACTGCTTTATTTAAATCATCAGCAGATACTTCTACTGGCAGAGCACCATCTTTAGAACCAGCCTGTGCTTGACTTTGGCTTGCTGCTTCAGTCGCTTCTCCCTGTGCTTCAGGCAGATTAGTAGCTGGATTTCCAGTTGTAGTGACTGCTACATTTGCTGTACTATTTGTTTCTGTAACTTCATCAGCCAAAACTTGCTGATCTGCAATAGCAATCAAAGCCGCCCCTAAGACAGCTCCACATAAAGTCTTAGCGACTTTACTTTTACGAAAACCAAAAACTTCTTTTCTTTTGTTCATTTAATCCCTTTCCTTTAAGCATAATTAGTTTTATACATCAGTCTAATAATAGCAGTTTTACAGACTGTATGCAACTATTTTATCTACTTTTTTTCTAAAGAACAGATGAAAGCCTCTTATCCACAAAATCAGGTTAGAATATTAGATAAAAAGATGGCTAAAAGCCATCTTTTTATGATATCTTATTTCTCTGTAAGTGCTGCAAGACCTGGTAAAACTTTACCTTCAAGAAGTTCCATTGAAGCACCACCACCAGTAGAGATCCATGAGAACTTATCTGCACGACCAAGGTTGATTGCTGCAGCAGCTGAGTCACCACCACCGATGATTGATTTAACACCTGGTTGTTTTACGATAGCGTCCATGACACCGATTGTACCAGCTTGGAAGTCAGGGTTTTCAAATACACCCATTGGTCCGTTCCAGACAACAGTTTTGGCACCAGTCAAGGCTTCGTCAAATTTAGCGATAGATTTAGGACCGATGTCCAAACCAAGGAAGCCTGGATCCACTGCTTCACCTTCAGTGTCTTTTACTTCAGTGTAGTCAGCAAATGCGTTTGCTTCTTTTGAGTCAACTGGCAAGATCAATTTGCCGTTTGCTTTTTCAAGAAGGGCTTTGGCAACATCCAATTTGTCTTCTTCTACAAGTGAGTTACCGATTTCGATACCTTGAGCTTTGTAGAATGTGTAAGTCATACCACCACCGATAAGAACTTTATCAGCTTTTTCAAGCAAGTTTTCGATAACACCGATCTTGTCTGAAACTTTTGAACCACCAAGGATAGCTACGAATGGACGTTCTGGAGCTTCAACAGCTTCTTGGATGTAGGCAATTTCGTTTTCAAGCAGGAATCCAGCAACTGCTTTTTCAACGTTTGCTGAGATACCAACGTTAGATGCGTGTGCACGGTGAGCTGTACCGAATGCATCGTTTACGAAGATGCCATCTCCAAGTGAAGCCCAGTATTTACCAAGTTCAGGATCGTTTTTAGATTCTTTCTTGCCATCAACATCTTCAAAACGAGTGTTTTCAACCAAGAGAACTTGTCCATCTTCAAGAGCGTTGATCGCTGCTTCCAATTCAGCACCACGAGTTACACCTGGGATAAACTTAACGTCTTGACCCAATTTAGCAGCCAAGTCAGCAGCTACAGGTGCCAAAGATTTTCCTTCTTTGTCCGCTTCTTCTTTTACACGACCAAGGTGAGAGAAGAGGATCGCATGTCCGCCTTGTTCAAGGATGTACTTAATTGTTGGAAGAGCTGCAGTGATACGGTTGTCATTTGTGATCACGCCATCTTTTACAGGAACGTTAAAGTCAACACGAACGAGAACTTTTTTCCCTTTCAAGTCAACGTCTTTTACAGTCAATTTTGCCATTGGATATGACTCCTTCTATTTTTAATACATGATAATTATATCACAAAAGATGTAAAAGAGGTAGAAAAATCCAATCATTTCCCCTGCTTAATTATATCCCTTTCATCAGCAAAGTAGTCAATTCATTCACACTCAAACCGTAATAAGTTGTTTTTATACCTTAAAAGCTCCCCATCTAAAACAATCAAACCTCCCATATGCAGTTTACGGGAGGTTCGATAATTTAGTCAGGTTAGCAGTCTTTTTACAAACGTCTTTTTCCTTCACATCTAATTACCTAGAGGAAATTTTGAAAAGACTCCTATCCCGACTGATTTCTTAATCTTCTTTTTTCTTACCTGCTAGGAGAAGGCCACCGAGAGCCGCCAATAGGACTGCCTCTGCTACGAATGCTGTTTCTTGACTAGCGGTATTTGGTAAGTTGCCTGCAGACGTTACAGTGTTTTCTTCTTTCACATCTTTAGAATCAACTTCTTCCTTGACTGATTGAGAAGACGAGTTTGCCAAGTTCTGACTTTGATAACCTGTAGATCCTTTATCCTTTTCTTGATAGTTTAGACGCTCAACAGTTGAATTTGCATTCGGTTGAACTGGACTCAAATGACCATCACCTGGTAATTGAGGATAAAGCGGTTTAGAATTATCATTACTTGGAACAGTAGGCTTATCAGGTTCAGATGGCTGATTAGGTTTGAGTGCCTGGTCAGACTCACTTGCTTTTGCTGTCTTGTAGACAAGAGCATAGTGAGTAAAGTGAGGTGCTGCAAAGATAACCTCATTGCCTACTTGCTCAAAGGCTAAAGATTGAACTGGCTGATTATCTGGGAAGAAGAGAACTTGTTCAACTTCCTTGCCAGCTTCTACTGGTATTTTAACGAGAGAAGCATGCTGGGTATCAATATCTCGTCCCTCTTTATCTACTCCCTCTATGTCATATACCTTACCAAGTCTACCTGCAAAGGCTTCTTTTTCCGCAGCATTAGCCTCAACAACTCCGACTTTCAAACCTTTAACTGGAGTTGTTTCCTTATTTGAAAATTGAACTTCAACTCCTGTAGCTGAATCCACAAAGACAGCCGGTTTGTCTTCTTTAAGTAGAGCAATCAACGCTTGAAGAGAAGTTTTTGCTGTTTCAAGCGCTTCTGGGGTTACTTCCGAAGAGGCCAATAGATCTTTATTTTTATTCAATAAATTGAGTAAAGCATCTCCAGAAGGATGATTTGGCTTTTGTGCAAGCAAGTCTTGAGCTTCTGTTGCCAAAGTATCCAATTCAGAAGTTTTGGTTGCAAAATTCTTTCGGCCATCCAAAGCCTTAAATGCTTGAGTCAGTTTAGACAGACTTTCGTCAACCTGTCCTTGTGTACTTGTATCATGGTCTTTCAGAATTTGCTCTGCACTTGCGATTTCCTTGAGCAAGGCATCTTTATTTTCCTGACTTGCAAAGCTGAAATCAACCTTATTTTGCACAGCAGCTGCTTCTGCCAATTTTTGCTTCAAATATTCATCATTTAGAGCTGGTTTTGGTGATACAAACACATCATAAGTCGTCGTCACACCACGATAGCTAATCGAAATTGTTTGGCGTCCTTCTTTGTGAGCGTCATATCCTGTAACTTGGACACCTGCTTCATCTAAAGCATGTTCTTCAGTTGTTTCATCATCAAAAACTAGACGGAAACGTCCCCCTTGGGTCTCAATATTTTCACCAACAATGTAGTCTGTTTTAGGTTTTTCAATCAATTCAAGTCCCACAGGTGTCTTCTCTCCTGCCTCACTATGACTAACAACATAAACTGTCAGTGATTGATCTAGTTTTTGGCCCAGATAAGATACTTGTAAATGCTGCTCCCCTAATTTAGAAGGATCATAACCAGTTACTTCAACTCCGCTATTTGATAGCTGAATCAACTGGTCCGCTTCTCCACCCTTAAAGCCGACACGAATAGTACCGCCCTTCAGAGATAGAGCATCTCCTTGACGATAAACTTTTCTTTCAGGTGCTGTTTCAAGTTCGACCTTAGAAATTTCTTTGTCTTCTTTAGGCACTTCAATAGCTAGCACATTACTAATATCCTTACCTGCAACTTGTGAGCGATAATATAGTAAGCTAGGCAATTTAGCAAAAGCAAGAGGTTTAAAGATAAGATTGCCATCCTTATCGGCTGTCATAGTTGCAATCGCTTGTTTTGCATCGCTACTTTCATATAGTGATACTGTTGTTTTAGCTGCAACATCTTTAAATCCTACTTGAACATGTCCATTTCCCAGAACACGCGCAGCAGCATTTTTCATCGGAATATTAACTGTCTCAGTATCTAAGCTTTCATACATCTTCCAGTTATAAATCCGAATTGCCCGCCATGGAGTCCCGTTATCAGCTGTAATGACATCTAAGCGCCAGTCTTGTGCTCGAATCGGCTTATCTAATACAATATCTGACACATGGTCCTTATTGCCCCGGACAGCCTTGGCTAATTTCCATTCGCCGGCTTCATCCTTGTAATATAGATCAAAGTCTCGCGTATTCATCTTACCATCATCAACAGACTCTCCGCCGGCTCCAGCATGTTCCATAACCCAGCGGGTTACCGTGCGTGGCTGAGTCAAACGAATGTCTACCGTTCCGCTTAGTTGGGCAGAGGACCATTTATCTGACAGACTGGTAATAGTACCATTCAGCATCCCCTCAATACCTTCGCTTCCATCTGCATCAGGGAAGCTTGAACCGATCACTTTGGCTCCTAAAACTACATTCGGCGCTAAAGGTTTTGGTAAAGAAGTATCGGAAACTTGCATGCCCCAATCAAAGTCAACTGTCCCTGCATCTGAACGAAGACCGTTCTTTCCTACCGCAACGACTTTTAGCTCTTGCTTGCTACCCTTGGCACTAGCTGAACGAGTCACTTTAGCCAAATAAGCTGATGTGCCAGAAGTTCCAGTTACTAGGCGCCATTGATCACCATCTTTTTCATAGATTTCATAATAATCTGCATCTGCACTTCCCTTAAACTGTAGCAAGGCTTCTGCTTCCTGAGCATTTTGAAGACGTTTAGCTTTTACAACGACATCCTTTGGCGCAGCTGGTTTCTCTTGGTGGGCATAGATGGATAATTGGCCCAGATTAAACTTATAATCTTTGACATCACTGTCGTGGTCAAAGAACATTTTAACCCCATAAATCGTTTTACCAGCTAGAGAAGATAAGTCAAAGGTCTCTGTCTTCCAGTCTTTGCTAGGGTTAAGTTCTTTCCATTCATACTCTGAATAATCTGGTTTGGTCGCAAGAGCAACCCAAGCACTCGTTCCTTGACCGCCTTTATGCGTAAGGCTAAGCTTGGTCTTATCACTAACTGGAATCTTAGTTGAATAAAGCATAACATTTTGACTGCTATTTGCATCCAAGTTCCCCTCAAAAGCTAGTGAATTTCCACCGTTATAGGCTTCATCAAAATCATAGCGTCCCTTCAGAGGTGCACTACCTTCTGAGTGCTGAATCCACCAACGCCAGGTCGGCAAGAATCCAGATACCGAACGATAGTTCCATTCTCCATCTTTAGAAACTTTCCCATCTACAAACCAACGTTTCCCGTGGCCAGTATTAAAGGAAGTATTAAAATCGGGTTTGGTGATAGCTGTTTTATCAACCACCAAGTTTGACATACCATACCAAGATTGGTCAGACGGTTTCCCCTTACTAGGATCTCCTTGGAAACCTGTCCAGAAGTAATTTTCGTGAATATGGTAGCCCTCGCCCGTTTTACCAAGGCCAGTGATAGTATCAGGTGCGTACAGACCTAGGGAAAGACGAAGTTTTCCGTTTTCATCTAGAATGGCATCCCAGTCTACATTGGTCTTGTAAGAACCGCCCTTTTGTAACTCTATTCCAGCCAAAACATCGTAGGGGTTGCGTTTAATCCATTTTGCAGTACTGATTGAATAATCCGTCTCTGCCTTACCCCAGTTAAAGTTAGCAAAGAAAGTATCGACTGGATTTTCACCATCTTTAGGCTGCATAAACTGATAATTGTATTCCCCAAGGGCATTTTCATGATAGCGACCGTATTCGTAGGTCATGGCATCATACCAAGAATATTTAATCGGGTAATTCAAAGAACGTGCATACTCTTTTGTATAGAGCAAGAAGTCACGCATTTTAGGTCCTAAAGGCTCTACCTGACTACCAGTTGTTTCTTGGTTAATAAAGTATCCATCATAACCATAATACTTGGCAAGTTCAACTAATTTACGTGCAATAGGGAAGGTCTTTGAACCTTCAGAATCTTCTTTTAAAGCCTCTGCAAATCGTTCCTGATCCTTAGCGCTGGAAGACCAATTAAAAAAGAGGGTACCATAGATAGGAACGCCATTTCTATGCGCAGCATCAATGACATCTGAAGTAGGGACTAGCCCATCCCAGAAAACCATTGAGTGTAAGTATTGCCAATAATCAAAGGCATAGGCCTTAAATTCCTCACCGCCAACAGAAGCATGGTCAAGTGCTTTGGAGTTCATATTGGATAAAGCCTGAACCTTAGCCTCTGGATTTGCTTGCTGATTGATTTGATGCCCTTGATAACGTTCAGCCAAAGGCACGCTAGCACGGTTAATCTCATCATCTTCTCGAGCCCCAGGTTTCCAATTTAGCAGATCTTGCCAAGTATCAAACTTAACTTCTTTTGGCTTTAGTTTCTTCTCTTCTTGACTCGGTAGATCCTCTACGACTTTTGCTTCCTTAGTTGCAGGTTTTTCCTCTTTCTCTGCGACAGTTGCTACATCTTGACTCTCTACTACTGATTTTTTATCTTCAACAACTGCTTGATTTTCTGTATCTGGCTGTGCTACTTGACTTGCCTCCTCTGAAGCAGGTTTCCCTTGTGCTTCCTCTGACGCCTCTTCCTTCGGGGCATCTGCATTGACTAAAGCCACATCACTTGCTTGGGGCAAGTCTGAAAGCTTCTCTTCTGCTGAAACATTTGCCACTCCAAAAAGAGCTATTCCTACTAAAACAGAACAGACTCCCAGGCTTAACTTTCTGATGCTAAATTTTTGCTTTTTATAAAATTCCATGTTTCCCTTGACTCCTTCTCTTCTTTTTTTAGTTTTGTGACTATCCAATTCTAAATACTAACACCACTCCTTTTTTAAAAGTAATCGCTTACATTTTTCTTTAAAAAAAGAAAACTTCACTCAAAACCATTCTACCCTTTGCTTACTTTCATTGTCAATCCTTTCTATCTCATCCTATAAATAGGGCTTAAATCTCTAAAAAAAGTACAAAAAAAGAGAGCTAAGCTCTCTTTTTCTATACTATGAATTATTTAGCGATTTTCGCGAAGTATTCAAGAGTACGTACAAGTTGTGCAGTGTAAGACATTTCGTTGTCATACCATGAAACAACTTTAACCAATTGTTTACCGTCAACGTCAAGAACTTTAGTTTGAGTTGCGTCAAACAATGATCCGTAAGACATACCTACAACGTCTGAAGAAACGATTGGATCTTCAGTGTAACCGTATGATTCGTTAGCAACAGCTTTCATAGCTGCATTTACTTCATCAACAGTAACGTTCTTTTCAAGAACAACTACCAATTCAGTTACTGATCCAGTTGGAGTAGGAACGCGTTGTGCAGCTCCGTCAAGTTTACCGTTCAATTCTGGAATTACAAGACCGATTGCTTTAGCAGCACCAGTTGAGTTAGGAACGATGTTAGCAGCACCAGCGCGTGCACGACGAAGGTCACCTTTACGGTGTGGACCGTCAAGGATCATTTGGTCACCAGTGTAAGCGTGGATAGTAGTCATCAATCCTTCAACAACACCGAAGTTATCTTGAAGAGCTTTAGCCATTGGAGCCAAGCAGTTTGTAGTACATGAAGCACCTGAGATAACTGTTTCAGTACCATCAAGAATATCGTGGTTAGTGTTAAATACGACTGTTTTAACATCTGATCCACCAGGAGCAGTGATAACAACTTTCTTAGCACCACCAGCATGCAAGTGTTTTTCAGCAGCTGCTTTAGTAGCAAAGAAACCAGTTGCTTCAAGAACGATTTCTACACCGTCGTTAGCCCAGTCAATGTTTTCTGGGTCACGTTCAGCAGAAACTTTAACGAATTTACCGTTAACTTCGAATCCACCTTCTTTTACTTCAACAGTACCGTCGAAACGACCTTGAGTTGTGTCATATTTCAACAGATGTGCAAGCATTACAGGATCTGTAAGGTCGTTGATGCGAGTAACTTCAACACCTTCTACGTTTTGGATACGACGGAATGCAAGACGACCGATACGACCGAAACCGTTAATACCAACTTTAACTACCATTCGTGATTTCCTCCTTATGAAAATCAATAAATATTTTATGTGAAAAGAGTAACTTGAGTTGCTACAAATCACTTTTCAACATTATTATTATATACCTATTTGATATAAAATGCAACTGATTTCATCATTGTAAGAGAAACTTGTTCATTCTTTCAAATCTTTTTCAAGAATATTTTCAGATAGCTTTTTTGGAAAGAAAAAAGCACCCTTTGAGGGTGCTCAGGCAGAGCTATTATGCTTCACCTTTATGTTTTTTGATAATTTCTTCTTGTACTGACTTAGGTACATCTTCGTAGTGGTCAAAAACCATCATGAAAGTACCACGTCCTTGTGATGCAGAACGAAGAACTGTTGCATAACCGAACATTTCAGCAAGTGGTACATAGGCACGAACGATTTGGCTGTTACCATGTGCTTCCATACCATCAACGCGTCCACGACGAGCTGTTACGTGACCCATAACGTCACCAAGGTTTTCTTCAGGAACAGTGATTGTTACCAACATCATTGGCTCAAGGATAGCTGGTTGTGCAGTCTTAGCAGCTTCTTTCAATGCAAGTGAAGCCGCAACCTTGAAGGCTGTTTCAGATGAGTCGACATCGTGATATGAACCATCGTAAAGTTTAGCTTTCACGTCAACGATTGGGTAACCAGCAAGGACACCATTAGCCATTGACTCAATCAAACCTTTTTCTACAGCTGGAATGAATTCACGTGGAACCACACCACCGACGATAGCATTTTCAAACTCGAATCCTTTACCTTCTTCATTTGGAGTAAATTCAATCCAAACGTCACCGAATTGACCTTTACCACCAGATTGGCGTTTGAAGAATCCACGAGCTTGAGTAGGAGCGCGGAAAGTTTCACGGTAAGATACTTGAGGAGCACCTACGTTTGCTTCAACCTTGAACTCACGACGCATACGGTCAACAAGGACATCCAAGTGAAGCTCACCCATACCAGAGATAACTGTTTCACCAGTTTCAACGTTTGTTTCAACACGGAAAGTTGGATCTTCTTCAGCCAATTTTTGAAGGGCAATACCCATCTTGTCTTGGTCAGCCTTAGACTTAGGCTCAACCATCAATTGGATAACTGGTTCTGGAACGTTGATAGACTCAAGGATGATTTTAGCTTTTTCATCTGTCAATGAGTCACCAGTAGTAGTATCTTTCAAACCTACGGCAGCAGCGATATCACCAGAATATACTGTTTCAATTTCTTGACGACTGTTAGCGTGCATTTGAAGGATACGTCCGATACGTTCACGTTTACCTTTAGAAGTGTTCAATACGTAAGAACCTGATTGAAGAACACCTGAGTATACACGGAAGAATGTCAAACGACCTACGAATGGGTCAGTCATGATCTTGAAGGCAAGAGCTGCAAATGGCTCTTCGTCAGATGCTGGACGAGTTTCTTCTTCATCTGTATCTGGGTTGATACCTTTGATTGCTGGGATATCAAGTGGGCTTGGCAAGTAATCGATAACTGCATCAAGCATCAATTGAACACCCTTGTTCTTGAAGGCTGAACCACACAATACTGGGAAGAACTCAACATTGATAGTTGCTTTACGGATACCAGCTTTCAATTCTTCGTTAGTGATTTCTTCACCTTCGAGGTATTTCATCATCAAGTCTTCATCAGTTTCCGCAACTGCTTCCACCAATTTTTCACGGTATTCTTGTGCTTGTTCAAGGTATTCAGCAGGAATATCTTCTTCCAAAATATCTGTACCAAGGTCGTTAGTATAGATTTCAGCTTTCATCTTGATCAAGTCAATGATACCACGGAAGTCATCCTCAGCACCGATTGGCAATTGAATTGGGTGAGCGTTTGCTTGAAGACGGTCATGAAGAGTGCTTACTGAGTAAAGGAAGTCAGCACCGATTTTGTCCATTTTATTAGCAAATACAATACGAGGAACTCCGTATTCAGTAGCTTGGCGCCAAACTGTTTCTGTTTGAGGCTCAACACCTGATTGTGAGTCAAGAACGGTAACCGCACCATCCAATACACGAAGAGAACGTTGTACTTCGATTGTGAAGTCCACGTGTCCTGGTGTGTCGATGATGTTTACGCGGTGGTTGTTCCATTGAGCTGTTGTCGCAGCAGATGTGATTGTGATACCACGTTCTTGCTCTTGCTCCATCCAGTCCATTTGTGACGCACCTTCGTGAGTTTCACCGATTTTGTGAATTTTACCAGTGTAGTAAAGGATACGCTCAGTTGTAGTTGTTTTACCAGCATCGACGTGAGCCATGATACCGATATTACGTGTTTTTTCAAGTGAAAATTCGCGTGCCATGAGGTTATTTTCTCCTATTAATTTATTTTACAGTTTATTATAACATTATTTAGCAAAAACGGATAGGCAGGACCTACCCGTTCTCAATGTTTATCTGATTTTGTTGGTTTCAACTTGTAGATAAGTTGAATTGTAGCTAAGAGCTGACCAAGCTCAATTGAACTCGGGCTAAAAGCTCAAGTTAGCTGAGTTGAACCCGAGCGAGGCCCGGCGCAAAAAAGATAAACTGCTTTGTGTTCACTGAACACTGCATCAGTTTCCTATTTTAACTTTGCATCCTTACCGTTCCTAGCATCATGATTTAGTTGAGCTCAAGCTAAAAGTCTGGAGAAAAAGATGAATCTCATTGGTTGCAATCGCAACCTGCTTCGATTCCCTATTTTCTCTGGGACTTTCTTAACGCTTTCGCATCCTATATTACCAACGGAAGTGTGCGAAGGCACGGTTGGCTTCAGCCATACGGTGAGTATCTTCGCGTTTCTTAACAGCTGCACCCGTGTTGTTAGCAGCATCCATGATTTCTTTTGCAAGACGGTCTTGCATTGTGTGTTCACCACGAAGGCGAGCGATTGTTACCAACCAACGAAGTCCCAATGTTGTACGACGTTCAGGACGAACTTCAACCGGTACTTGGTAGTTAGATCCACCAACACGGCGAGCACGTACTTCAAGAACAGGCATGATGTTTTCCATCGCTGTTTCAAATACTTCAAGTGCATCAGTTCCAGTAGCTTCTTTGATTTGCTCGAATGCTCCATATACAATAGAAGCGGCTGTACCACGTTTACCATCAAGCATAACGCGGTTGATAAGACGAGTAACTAATTTTGAATTGTAAAGCGGATCTGGCAATACTTCGCGCTTAGGCGCACGGTTTTTACGACTCATTTCTCTTTATCCCCTTTCCTTATGCTTTTGGTTTTTTAGTACCGTATTTAGAACGGCCTTGTTTACGATCAGTAACACCTGCTGTATCAAGTGCACCACGAACGATGTGGTAACGTACCCCTGGAAGGTCTTTTACACGTCCACCACGAAGAAGCACAACACTGTGCTCTTGCAAGTTGTGTCCGATACCTGGGATATAAGCAGTTACTTCGATCAAGTTACTCAAACGTACACGAGCAAATTTACGAAGGGCAGAGTTAGGTTTTTTAGGCGTCATAGTTCCGACACGAGTCGCTACACCACGTTTTTGAGGTGCACTTTCGTTAGTTGGAACACGTTTCAAACTATTGTAACCAACGTTCAATGCTGGTGATTTAGATTTTTCTACTTTTGATTTACGCGGTTTGCGAACCAATTGGTTAATTGTAGGCATCTACATTCTCCTGTATTTTTTTAATTTTGGTGATGGTACACTTGGTGACAGCTACCATCTGTGTGTACTTTTGCAACATTTGTCAGCACGTCTCTGTACACTTTTGAGAGACCAAAAGTAAAAAGTACCGTCTATCATTATAACACGGGCCAGTTGGCGAGTCAATAGATTTCTTCATTTTTTGCTCTTTTTACTTTGTGAATCTTGAACTAATACAAATAAGAGAAGCTCTTAGGAACTTCTCTTATTGTGTAGTTGTGTTAGCAGAAGGGGCTTCTTCAGTTTGTGTTTGAGTATCAACAGTTGAAGGTGCTGCTGGAGTTTGGATTGTAGGCGCTTGATAGACCGGTTGCTGTTGAATTTGTGGTTGCGCAGCATTTGCAGCTCGGTTTGCAGCTATGGTATCTTTAACTGCCTGAATCCTATCCTGCAACCTAGCTTTAGCATCTAGATCCTTCACCTTGTCAACTGCTGCCTGCGCAAGTGACACATTTTCTTCGGTCTGCTCAGCTTCTAATTCCTTCACAAGAGTTTCTGCATTAGCAAGACTTTGTGTATCTGAATTTTTCGTTTTATCCTGATTAGAAGAAGTCTTTTCATTAGATGAATCAACTTTGGAATTGGACGCACGGCTGTATGTAGCAACTGTTGAGGACTGGTGGCTTGTTTTGTAGTTAGGCTTTATAAAGAATAAGCCAGTAATTAAAATCGCTATTAATAGTAGCAAAACTCCTATCCGAACCCAAATTGGAATTCGGTCAAATTTCTCAAATATACTTCTCATAATCCTTTCCCTGCTTATTTATCAAAAATATTTCCGACTTCAACATCGATTTTATTTTCTTTTACATCAATATTCGTCACTTTCAATAAAGATTTATAAGACAGATGTTCTCTCTTTTCCTGGGCGTTATCTGCAAAAACAGCTACACCTGCCAACTCCGATTCGAATTCAGCAAGCAAGCTAATCATCCCATTAATTGTACCACCTCCCTTAAGGAAGTCGTCCACAATCAGAACACGGCTACCTGCTTTCAAGCTACGCTTTGACAAAAACATTTTTTCGATCCGATCGCTGGAACCAGAAACATAGTTAACACTAACAGTTGAACCTTCTGTAATTTTTAAGTCACGACGGACAATCACAAAAGGAACATTTAATGTATTGGCCACGGCATTAGCAAGAGGAACTCCCTTAGTAGCTACTGTCATGACTGCATCGATTTTTTGATCGCGAAAAGCTTTAGCGATAATCCGTCCAATACTATTTAAAATAGATGGAGTGCTCAAGAGATCAGATAGGTAGATATAGCCACCTGGTAAAATGCGGTTACTTTCTGACAATTGATCTCGTAGTCCTTCAACAATTTCTCTAGACTCTCTATCAGAAATAGAAGGGGTAAAGATGACTCCTCCTCCCGCACCAGTAATTGTTTCAATAGATCCAATCTCGATCTCTTCAAAAGCGCGTTTGATGATGACAATATCTTCTGAAATAGAGGATTTAGCTGATTCATACTTTTCAGCAAAAGTATTCAGACTAGTCAGTTCATAAGGGTGGTTTAAAAGATAGTTTGAAATTACTACCATCCGGTCACTTCTTCTTAGTTTCATATTTTCACCGTTCTTGTTATTTTTCTTCATTATAACATACTCTATCAAAAAAAACGAACATTATTTCAAATATAATGCTCATTTTTCGTTTTTTCTTCAATCTAAATTCGGTTTATAGAAGGATCGATTGTCCATAGCAAAAATACGACTGGTCATTTCTCCTTCCCCTACCTTGGCCAGAGCCCCTGTCATCATCATCATTTCCGCATCCAAGTTATCAATCATATGAAGAATCTCAGCCTCCATAATCCTTGGACGAACAGGACTTCCGTACTCTAACAAGCCATGATGGCTCAAGATAACATGACGTAAAACAATCACATCTTCCTTACTGTCGTTGATTTTCAATTCTAGAAGAACTTTTGTGATTTCTTCGTCAATTAAAGCAATATGGCCGATTAGGTTGCCACGAACTGTGTATTCAGTGTCATCGGGGCCACTTAGTTCGATTACTTTTGCTAAATCGTGCAACATAATTCCAGCAAAGAGCAGACTCTTGTTGAGCTGAGGGTAGATATCTCCAATCGCATCAGCCAAGCGAACCATAGTCGCCGTGTGAAAGGCTAAGCCTGATTCAAAAGCGTGATGATTGGTCTTGGCCGCAGGATAGGAATAAAATTCCTTGTCATACTTACCGTATAGAGCTCGAACAACACGTTGCCAAACCGGATTTTCAATCTTGAAAATCATCTGGGCCAAATAATCTCGCAAATCCTTCGGATCCACTGGAGGTTTTTCTTTAAAGTCAGCTGGATCGTTAGGTTCACCTGATCTAGGAAGACGTAAAACCAACTGATTAACCTGAGGAGTATTGTTGTAGACTTCTCGGCGTCCTTGCATATGGACAACTTTTCCAGCTGTATATTCGGCTACGTTATGGGGCTGGGCATCCCAGAGTTTCCCTTCGATCTCTCCGCTATCATCTTGAAAAGTAAAGGCGATATAATCCTTTCCTGCCCTCGTCTGTCGAACTTCAGCTGATTTAATCAAGTAAAACCCTTCAAAAAATTCATCTTTTTTCATTTGGTTAATTTTCATGATTTTCCCTTTCTTCTGGCACATCAAGCAGGTCTATATGCAAATCTTCATCTGACAATTCAATCTGGCGTAAGGTTCGCTCAATGGCATTTGTTCTGCGCGTAAGCAAATCATCTATATTTCCCGAAGCGTGCTGCAAATGCTTCTGCGCCTTAACCAAGATACCTGCGAATTTATTAAATTCCAGTTTCACACTTCCCAAAACCTTGCTGATGTCATCTGCACTCTTTTGAATGTTCAGAGTTTTGAACCCAACGGATAAGGAGTTGAGCAGGGCTGATAAAGTCGATGGACCAGCCACCACAATCTGCTCTTCTCTGCGAAGGTTGTCAAAGAATTCTGGATTGCGGACAACTTCTGAATAGAGACCCTCTGTCGGTAAAAACATAATCCCAAAGTTAGTTGTAGCGGGTGGTGCTAAATATTTGCTACGAATGTCTTTTGCAAAGCGTTTAACACTATTTAGCAGGGCCTTGCGATAGAGTTCAATTTCTTCTTTATTACCAGATTCATAAGCGTCTTCCAGGCGATAGTAATCAGCCAAGGGGAATTTCGAATCAATCGGTAGATAAACATAGTCTTGATCAGTTTGCCCAGGCAACTTGACTGCATACTCAACTCTTTCACTAGAGCCTGAAACAGTAGCAAACTCCCGCTCGTACTGACTTGGAGTCAAAATATCTTCGATAATCTGACCCAGCTGTAACTCGCCCATAATACCACGGGTTTTAGTATTTGAAAGGACCTTATTAAGGGTTCCGACATCACGCGCAATATGCTGCATTTCGCCCAAACCACGGTTGACCGATTCCAATTGCTTAGAAACAGACTCGAAAGAGGTTTGAAGGCGAGTCTGAAGAGTCTTTTCCAATTTTTCTTCTACTGTCTGCCTCATTTGCTCTAAACGTAATTCATTAGACTCTTGAATCTGTTTCATGCGTTCATCTGTCTTATCGCGATTCTTTGTCAAATTATCACTGATTTCTGCCCGTAAATCTGTCAAATCCCGATGCAAACTTGTGTGTAGAGAACCAAAACGATCTCCCAAGCCTATCTCTAGATTTTTTTGTTGAAGCAAGGAATTTTGTCTTTCCTGCTCCAAACGATAATCAAGCTGATCTGATAAATGGTCAGCTTGCGCTTCCAAGATTTCTTGAACATCCTTCTTTTGCTGTGTTTGGCTCTGCCAAAGCAAGAAAGTCAAAAGAAGATTGGCTACCAGCAAAATGATGATAAGTATCTCCATCTTATTTCCTATCTTTACTATACATAATCACCACATACCCAGAATCAAAAGACAGGGAAATGGGCTCACCTATAAATTCGTTAGAAGCATAGACTTTTTTAAAGAAAAAATTTTTTTCATTTAAAGGATACTTGGCTCCTTCAATGGTCAAGGCAATATCCTGTGTTGGCATAAAGGCAACATAGGCCATTCCTTCTATAGGATCGATTAAATGTTTGCCTGCCGGTCGATAGGTAAGCAGGTTTTGTTCATCTTGCAAAGCAAGTCGCTCCATATAAGGAGCAATCTTTGGATTGCTAGGAAGAAAAACATTGGCTAGAGTATGATCCATACGGCCTCCAAAAGCAGCAAAAATAGTAACATTTGCGTCTGGATAGCGCTCAAAAGTAGCTGCGACAGCCAACTCAAGATCTGTATCATCTTTTTCTGGCTGGGCACGTAGGACCTCTTTAGCTTTCCTTTGAACCAGCTCAAATTCCTGCGAGGATACAGAGTCAAAGTCACCTACAGCCAAATCGGGAACTATTCCCTGCTCTATCAAGTAAAGGCTACCTCGATCCACACCGACCCATACGTCAGCATCTGAGGGTAATTCTTCTAATTGACCTCCAGCAACTAGAACAACCTTAGTCATGTAAGGCTTCCTTCAAGGTTTGAACTTGATGGTCAACATCACCTTTAAAGACATAGCTACCTGCTACAAAGACATTAGCACCAGCTTCTTTTGCTAGCTTAATGGTCTGATTGTCAATGCCACCATCAACCTCGATATCAAATTGTAATTGTTCTTGCTCCCGAAGGCTAGCTAACTCACTAACTTTAACCAAGGTCTCAGGTAGAAAGGCTTGTCCGCCAAAACCAGGGTTCACAGTCATCACCAAGACTTGGTCTACCAAGCCTAAGACGTGCTTAATTGCTTGAACCGGAGTACCTGGATTGATTACGACACCTGCTTTTACTCCTGCGGCACGGATTTGTTGGAGGGCACCGTGGATATGAGGAGTTGCTTCGACATGGATTGTGATAATATCTGCTCCAGCACGAACGAAATCCTCGATATGCTTTTCAGGATTTGTAACCATCAGATGACAGTCAAACACCAATTTGCTATGTGGACGCATGCTAGCTACAACACCCGCTCCAAAGGTGATATTAGGAACAAAGTGGCCGTCCATTACGTCAATATGAGCATAGTCAGCTCCAGCCGCTTCTAGTCTTTTCAATTCACTTTCAAAATTAGCGTAATCAGCACTCAAGATAGATGGTGAAATTTTAAATTGTGTCATAGTTTTTCTCCTGTTTCCTATTTAGGTATTTTCTTAGCTGTTTTTTTATAGGTTTCTCTACGATTTTCAATCTCACTGAGAAATTGCAGATAGTTATCAAAGCGAAAAATTGCTATCCGACCACTTTCGACCGCTGGCTTGACTGCACAATTTGGCTCATGGGTATGGGTACAAGTACGAAACTTACAGGACTTGCTAAATTCAGCAATCTCAGGAAAAGCTTGATTGAGATCTTCAGTCGTACTCACCTCGTAATCCAATGACGAAAATCCTGGCGTATCAGCGATCTTCCCACCGTTCAGATTGTAAAAGCTGACAGCCCGTGTCGTATGACGACCTCGGCCCAGACTTTCAGAAATCTCGCCTGTCTCTAATTGTAAATCTGGGGCAATCTTATTGAGAAGAGTTGATTTCCCAACTCCTGTTTGTCCCATGAAAACAGTTATTTTATCCGCTAGAAGAGGTAACAATTCCTCAACGCTTTGGACCACATCATAGCCAATTGTTCGATAGACTTGTAAAAATTCATCTAGCTCATCTTCACAATCCAGTAAATCCAGTTTACTGATATAGAGAATCGGATGAATCCCCTTATGTTCCAAGAGAACCAAGAAACGATCCAAGAGATTTGGATTGAAATCTGGTTCCTTGGCGCTCATGATAACAACCGCCTGGTCAATATTCACAATCGGAGGACGCACAAGACTGTTTTTGCGCTCTGCTATTTTTAAAATATAACCTTCTGAGTCCTTTTCTGCTGAAAATTCAACCTCGTCGCCAACGTAGGGTGTCTGTCCTTTTTTTCGAAAATTTCCTCTAGCTCTGGTTTGATAAATTTGCCCAGCCGACTCTACATAATAGAAACCAGCCAAGGCTTTAATGATTTTACCTTGCAAGATTACTCCTTAAAAGTTAGTACACCCATTATAACAAAAAATGTTTGATTTAGCTTACATGTTTACTAAGAAAGCCACAAATTCTTTAGTTGTAAGATTTTCAGTATAAATAAAGACAGGGCGTTGTAAACGCTTTCTAAAAGTTTTATAATAGAGAGGTAAATAACAAACATCTATATGCCTCGTGTGAGGAATGGGACAAGTACAATTAGAAGGGAAGGTGACAATCACAAGGCACTTGTCCATCTGGTTACTACTGGAATTCCAGTGAAGCAGAAACTTCTTCATCAAGAAACAGGCCTCTGACTTCGTTAATGCTTCATGCTAGCTATAAGGAGGTTATTTATGAGCCTTTCATTTCTCTCAAAGAGCAACCCGCTCATTTCCAATGTCAAAAAAGGGAAGTTTTTGACTCCTTGGTTTTTAGCTCCCTTCATCCTTTATTATATTACCCAATATATGTCTCCGATTAGTAGGGCTTCAACTAACTTTTTCTTAGACAAACAAAGTTGGATTCCTGACTGGTGGAATATTTTGGACCTTTGGTCCTTCCTCTACACCATTATCGCCTTCTTCCTTTGGGTTAAATTCATTGAAAAACGACCGATACGAACCATGGGGTTCTCTAGAGGAAACGACCTTCCCGAATTCGCTAAAGGTGTGTTGGTGGGGACCATCATGATTACTACCGTCTTAATCGTCTTCTTCATTACAGGAGATGCTAAGTTTGACCGCATCCAATTTAGTCTGCCTTTCCTCGTTTCTTGGATTTTAGTTCTCATTGGCTATATTTTCCAAACAGCTGCAGAAGAAATTTACATTCGTGGATGGTTGATCCCCATTATTTCCTATCATAAAAACACCTACATAGCCATTTTGATTGCTTCTACCATGTTCTCATATTTCCATTTGGATAATAATGGTGCTTCTTGGCTCTCAACTGTCCACCTATTCGTTTTTGGTCTTTTCACAGCCGTTTACGCCCTGAAGCGCGGAAATATCTGGGGACCTTGTGGCTTCCACTTCGCTTGGAACTTCATCATGGGTAACGTTTATGGTTTCCATGTCAGTGGTTTCGACAGTGAGTCTTCCTTGATGTACTTTACAACTTCCAATCGTACACTTATCACAGGTGGACAATTCGGACCTGAGGGAGGAGTTCCTGGATTGGTTGTCTTCATTTTAGCTCTCTTGTGGGCTATCTTCATCTTGAAAGATACATCTCAAGAACAAAATACTCTTTATCCAGATGCCCCCTAGCGAATAGAGTTTTATGGATGATGATATAATAAAAGCGGATAAGCCATGTAGGGCTTATCCGCTTTTTTATCTTGTATTATTAAAGCTTTTCTCTGTTCTATCCAAAGAGAACAAACTAATTAGTTACATTTTCTTTTAGACATCCACAGAACTCCTGCAAGAAGTGTTGTCAACATTCCAAGCACTGAGACAAAAAGACTGTCATCCTGTCCTGTACGAGGAAGAGCTTTCCCAGCTCCTTTCGAAGCTTGAGTACTAAGCTTGCCTGCAGAACCTTTAGGATCTTTAGAGTCCTTAGAATCTGTACCTTCTTTTTTAGTTGGTTTATAGCTATTAGTCAAGATATAACTTCCATCACTAGCCTGTTCCAGATGGCTACTATAACCTTCAACCGTTACTTCTTCTACAACAGTATAAGTGATTTTCTTGCCCTTATTGTTCTTAGGCAGGGCTTTTGATTCAAACTTCCAACCAGTAGCTTCTGTCACTTCCAGCTCATCTACTACCTTGTCTCCATCCAAAATCTTGACCTTGATAGATGTTGGACGCTTGCCATCTTGGTTATTGGCATCATCCCAAACCTTTTGACCAGAAATTTTAATGGTTTCTGGAGTATAAGAGTTGGTGATAGTGAAATTGTCAATCTTGGTCTCATATTGAGTAACAGCATCTTCAGAAAGTGTATAGACAATTTCTTGCCCATCTCTGTACTTAGGAAGGTTTTTAGATTCAAACTTCCAACCACTATTAGCAGTTACTTCAAGTGTGTCAACAATAGTGCTTCCATCCATTACTTTAACTGTAATAGATGCTGGACGTTTACCATCTTGATCGTCTGCATCATCCCAAACCTTTTGACCAGAAACTTTAACCTGCTCTGGAGTATAAGAATTGGTAAGGATTTGACCTTCTACTTTCGGACTATAGCCTTTCTCTTTCAATATAGCAACTGTCGCATCATCCTCTTTGACAGTATAGGTAATCAATTGACCCTTATCAAATTGAGGCAGATTGGTAAAGCTTGCCTTCCAAGTGTTGGCAGCTACCTGATTATCAGCTGTCAAAGTCAGAGTCTTACCTGCGACAACAACTGGCTCTTGACCATTGACTGAGCGATACAGTTGAACTGTGATAGATGCTGGACGCTTGCCGTCTTGATTGCTTGCATCATCCCAGACCTTCGTCACAGCATATTCTGTACTTTGAGGGGTGTAAGAATTGGTAATAGTGAAATTATCAATCTTGGTCTGATAGTCTGTAACTGCTTCTTCTGTTACAGTGTAGGCAATTTCTTGACCTGCTGCATACTTAGGAAGTTCTTTCGATGTAAACTTCCAGTCTGTAGCGGCTGTCACTTCAAATTCATCCACAACAGCATCGCCATTTTTCACTTTAATCTTAACAGAAGCTGGACGTTTGCCATCTTGGTTGTCAGCATCATCCCAGACTTTTTGACCAGAAATCTTAACCATCTCTGGAGTATAAGAGTTAGTAACAGTAAAATCTTTGATTTCTGTTGTGTAACCAGCTACACCATCTTCTTCAATAGAGTAAACAATCTTTTGACCATTTTCATAGACTGGCAGATCTTCAAATTTGGTTTTCCATTGATCAGCAGCCGTCACTTCTTTACTAGCAACTTCTGCCTTGACACCACCAACTGTCTTCATCAACTTAATCTTAATCTTACTTGGACGCTTACCATCTTGATTCTCACTGTCATTCCAGGACTTGCTTACAGAGATTTCTGTCTTTTCTGGTGTGTAAGAGTTGGTAATGTTGTAGCCGTTGAGATTGGTTGAATAACCTGGCACAGCATCCTCTGTCACGGTATAGGTAATCCGTTGACCATCTTTGTAGACTGGTAAGCCAGTAAAGTTATAAGACCAACCTTCTGCCTCTCCGACTGTTTGGCTATTGATTTTTTGACCGTCAGCTAACAGATTAACCGTGATAGAAGCTGGACGCTTGCCATCTTGATTGTCGCTGTCATCCCAAGTCTTACTTCCAGATACCGTCGTTGTTTCTGGCGTGTAAGAATTAGTGATGTTGTAACCTTCTACCTTAGCAGTGTAGCCTGCTACTGCTTCTTCCGTCACAGTATAAGCAATTTCTTGGCCAGCTGCATATTTAGGCAGGGCCTTAGACTCATACTTCCAGTCGTTAGCGGAAGTAACATTTTGCTCATCAACAACCGTATCACCATTCAGAATTTTAACCTTAACAGAAGCTGGACGCTTACCATCTTGGTTGTCCGCATCATCCCATTTCTTCTGACCAGAAATCTTGACCGTTTCTGGAGTGTAAGAGTTGGTGATGTTGTAGCCGTCCACTTTGCTCGTGTAGCCTGCTACTGCTTCTTCATTTACTGTATAAACAATTTCCTGGCCTGCTGCATACTTAGGCAATGACTTAGATTCGTATTTCCATTCGTTAGCAGATGTCACTTCCTGTTCATCAACAACTTTATCACCATTCATAATTTTGATCTTTACAGAAGTAGGACGTTTGCCATCTTGGTTGTCTGCATCGTCCCACTTCTTCTGACCAGAAATTTTGATTGTTTCTGGTGTGTAAGAGTTGGTAACATTATAACCTTCTACCTTACTAGTGTAGCCTGCTACTGCTTCTTCACTTACTGTATAAACAATTTCTTGGCCTGCTGCATACTTAGGCAATGACTTAGATTCGTATTTCCATTCGTTAGCAGATGTCACTTCCTGTTCATCAACAACTTTATCACCATTCATAATTTTGATCTTTACAGAAGTAGGACGCTTGCCATCTTGGTTGTTCGCATCGTCCCATTTCTTCTGACCAGAAACTGTAGTGGTTTCTGGCTGATGGGTATTTGTAACAACAAATCCTTCAGTCGCGTTTCCAGTAACTTGAGATTGATAGTCCGCAGTTGCTTTTTCTTCTAGAGAGTATACGACTTCTTGTCCATTTTCATACTTGTTCAAGTCAGTGAATTCAGTTGCCCACTGGTCAGCTTCGGTCAGAGTGCGGTTAGCAACTTCTGATTTTTGACCACCTACTTCTTTGTATAGTTTTACAACAACATTGGCCGGACGTTTGCCATCTTGGTTTTCTCCATCTTCCCATTTTTTGCTGGCTTTCATAGAAATTTTTTCTGGCGTACGACTATTGGTAATCGTAAGATTATCCTGATCCACTACAGGAGCTTCATAGCCCTCTACCTGATCCTCACCAATTGTATAGGTGATTTTTTTACCGCTTGCATCAAAGATTGGCAGATCTGTAGCTTGAGCTGTCCATTCAGCATCTGTACTTCCACCTGTCACTGTCAAGGTTTTGTTTGCCAACTTTTGACCATCAGCATAGATGTCTACAGCAATCGAAGCTGGACGCTTACCGTCCTGATTACTTTCATCTTTCCAAACTTTCTTAATCGTCAAAGTTTTGCTGGCATTTGGATCCAGTTCATTCTTAATTGTTCTAACTGCTCCCTCAGCCTTGATAGTCACCTTAATTGGCTTATTGTCTAGTACATATCCTTCAGGAGCAGTTACCTCTTCCACTGTAAACTGACCTTTTTTAATTTCAGCATCAGAGAAAGCTTGTGTTGAAACACGACCATTGGCGTCTGTTGGTGGCAAGATAATTTCCTCACCACTTGGAGTTGTCACTTTAAAGACAGCTCCTTCCAGCATCTTACCTGTCTTAGAATCCTGTTTGTAGATGACTAGACTATTGCTGATGTTCGCCGTAATAACTCCACCTTCTGTAATCCGGCTACTACGTTCGATAGTAGGAGCCTTATTAGTAGGTCGATCATCTCGGAAAGGTAACGTTTGATTATCAACTTCCATTTGAACTGTATTCGACACCAAGGATCCATCAGCTGGAGAAGTTGTCATATAGTTCAACATAAAGGCGTGATTACTTGGATTCAGAATAGTCAAAGTGAACTCGGTGTATGTCTCATTGTAGGTAATTGTGTAATCCTGTCCCTCTTTTAAGATAACCGAATTCGCGATACTTGATAAACTTTGAGTGTATTCCCCTTGACGAAGGACTAATTGTTCTGGGACAAATTGCATCGGCGCGCTGTCATCTGGAATAGAGTCCTTGATTACGATCGGAGAGTTATAAGTCTTTTGTTGAGTATTAATCCGTACTGTCCAGTTGTGTGAATAGTCTCCACTCTTGCCGAGAATGGCTGAGTTGTATGGTTTCTTAGCGATAACTCCACCAATCTTAGCAAAGTTTTCTCCTGCTGTTGAAAAACCACTCTGTTTGCGCTCATTAATGGTGACCTTGTGA
This sequence comes from Streptococcus sp. HMSC10A01, assembly GCF_001807785.1. NCBI lineage: Bacteria > Bacillati > Bacillota > Bacilli > Lactobacillales > Streptococcaceae > Streptococcus > Streptococcus sp. HMSC10A01. The sequence goes on from NZ_KV790983.1 coordinate 458,872, forward strand.
CTCATGGTCCCTTGAGTCTCTTCGGGATTATATTTCCAGTCCTGCTCAGCGCCCACTTTCGTTGCTTGGAAGTCAAAGAAGAAGCTTCCCTTCACTCCACTTGAAGTCGTTTTGGCCTGATACTCTGACAGGTTTTGAAGGGTAACGGTGATAACCCCACCTTTGCCAGAACCATTTGACTGCAACTTGGCAACCCCAAGTTGGACCTGTGTTTCATTATCTGTTAGGTTAAAAGTTGTACCATTAGCAATCGTTGCTCCATTTGGAACTGTGAAGGTAAAGGTATCTCCGTCATTCAACCTATTATCATAAGCTGACAAGTCAAAAGTTAGCTCATAGCGATAATTCCCGCCTTGAACTAGGTTGTATGCTCCATTAACTTTGGTAGCTTCTCGTCCATTTGCGTGATCCCAGATTTTTATCTCTGTAATCGCATTTTTCAAATTCTGAGCCTGAGCTGTTTCTGCAAAGACATTCATGTCAAGCAAAAATAAAACAGGCAATAAAAAAAACAAGAGCCATGCTTTAAATTTCATTATATTCTCCTTTTATTTTTGTATATAAATACTCACTAGCCATATTGTATCAGATAGTCCTATCAATAACAATATCATTAACGATATATATCAAAAATTAAAACATTTTCTTTGCTATTTTACTTTTTACAATGACTCTTGGCATTTTTAAAAAATATGTTATAATAGAAAGTAGGCGGAGGTGGTGGAACGGCAGACACGCATGCTTCAGGCGCATGTGCCCGTAGGGTGTGAGGGTTCAAATCCCTTCCTCCGCATAAGAAAAAACGAGAGAGTCAAGTGGCTCTCTCATTTTTATTTTTATCCAATTTTGATACAAATCATTCCAAACTCTATTATAGGCCTTCTTCTCTCAAAGCATCGCTCAAGCGAGCAAACGCTGCCAAGTCTAGCGCTTCTCCTCGAACATTGGCCACAAGATCGGCTTTTTCTAAAGCTCTTTCAAGCTTGGTCTTGACTTCTTCAGACTTACCGAAATAGCTAGTCAGATTATTCCAGAGAGTTTTCCTGCGATGAACAAAGCTAGCCTTGGTGACCTTGAAAAAGAATTTCTCGTCCTGGACTTCAACTGCTGGTTGCTCTCTTCGCACCATCTTGAGAATTGCCGAATCCACATTTGGAGCAGGCACAAAGACTGTCCGCGGTACGATAAAGGCAACCTTGGCCGTCATGTAATACTGGACCGCAATCGACAAACTACCATAGGCCTTGGTATTAGGCTGAGCCGAAATCCGATCTGCCACTTCTTTTTGCATCATCACGACAAACTCACTAAAAGGAATCCCACTCTCAATCAAATGCATGAGGATCGGCGTCGTGATGTAGTAGGGCAGATTTGCCACTACCTTGATAGGTAGGTCTGGATTCTTAAACTCTGCTATGTACTGGGCCAAATCAACCTTGAGAATATCCTGATTGACCACTGTCACATTGTCAAAATCACGCAGAGTATCCGCTAAAATCGGCACCAACCGATCATCTATCTCAAAGGCCATGACTTCCGCAGCATTTTCTGCCAAAAACTCCGTCAATGCCCCAATACCAGGACCAATTTCAATGACATTGACCTTTTTATCAATCTCAGCAGTATCCACAATTTTCTGGAGGATGTTGGTATCAGTCAGGAAATTCTGACCGAAAGATTTTTTAAAAGTGAAACCGTGACGCTCCAGAATGGCACGGGTCACACTATAATCTGCAATTCTCATCTATTCTCTTTTCTTTTTAAATAATTTTCAGGTGTAGAATGGTAAATCAACTCAAATTGGCTATCACCATTTGCCTCTTCAATTATTGTCTTTAACAAGGCATCTGATTGAAACATCTCTTTTGTTTTTGTAAAGTAGGCCCCCTGTTCCCCATTGATATTGCGAAGTTCCCATGCAACATCATTTCCTTGAACAAGAGGGAGATAACTATCTTCTTCAAGAAAAGCAAAGAAAGCTCCTACCGTCATTTCTTCAGGCACTTCATATTCTGTCTTATGCGGAACAGTATCATCTCCTGCACTAACCGAGACTCTATCAACTATAATCTTCATATTTACCTCTTCTACTGCTTTGAAGCATCATTTAACTCAGCACTTATTTTTTCCATTTCTTTGAAAGAATCTTGACTGATATAACATCCTGCTTTTAGATACTCTGTCCCATTGACAATGTAGTCAAACATAGCAATCATATTTCCTGCCGGCTCAATCATACCGTCCCACTCTTCATCAAAAACCATCCGCAGACGTTTCCAGTCTGTAAAGAGAGAGATAGCTTGTCGGCCATCTTTTCCTTCTCGAACTGGTAAATCTAAACTAGCCCCTCTTTCCAACATTACTTCCTTTGCTTCTTCGCTCGCTTCAGGGAAGTTCTCCCCTCTTCGCACCGGAATGAGGAATTTAGCCTTAGGTACTGCCTTTGATAGGAAGCCATAATAAAGCCTGTCTACCAGCTGTTTGTCTTCTGTATCTGGCTTACCTAGCTGTCCAAGTAAGAGTAGCCATCTCACTACATCAGGATTCATGACAGGCACCTGAATCTCAGGTAGATTTGAAAAATCAGGTTTTTCTACCAAGCTTTGAGCCTTGATGCACACATCATCTGAATTCATGATAATTCCTAGAGCACCATTAAGGTAAAAAGCGGAACCCAAGAAGTTTTTAATAGCTTCCTTGTCCTCTGTATTTTCAATCCGTCTCACTTGGGTATTTGGCTGACTGTCAAACGTTTCTTTGTAATGATGGTACCAACGAGAAGTCGAGAGGTGAATCAAGGGATCAGTACACAGATAGCCATCATCTCCACGGTCATATGTCTTCGAAAACATATAGGGCTCTCCTGTTAATTGCGAATAAATCACATAGACCTCATCTGCTTCAAGCAACTTATCTCTTACAACTTCCTCAAGGTGGGCAATTTTAGCCAGATTTTTTTGATATTCTTCTTCACTCCCATTTTGTCGATTTTCTCTACAATCCCATAAGAACAAACGCAAAATTTCAACACTATCTTCTAAACTAGCTCGCAGATAGTCTTCATTGCTCATATCTCCATTCTGCATTTCCACAAAAGATGTATACAGGGCATCTGTATAACTAGATAAAAGCTGGCGCTCATCTATCTTGGACGTATAGAGAACACTCCCCTTTTTAAGTCGACCTGCGATTTCAGATGCAGTTACAACAATATGGGCAAGGGCCTCGTCCGCCAAGGAGTTAGAATCTTCTTTTCCATTGCTTAATTTTTCAACCGTCAGCTCGCCAAAAGACTCAAAGCTTTCGCCAGGATTGCATACTTGCAGACGGTCGCCTAACTTTAAATTCCCTTTCAATCTGCCCAAGATCAACAGCTGATCGGACTTCCCAAGTGCAAAGAAGTCAAACACTCCCAAGCAAGTACTTGTCTCACTGGTCTCTTTTTCAACTTCTGTTGTAGTTTCTATCTTTTCTTCTTTCTTCCCAAAATTAAACCAAGCCAATGCTATTTCTCCTTATGGACTTTATTTTCTAACTCTTTATACATTGTCATTTACGCAGGTCATTTGCTCTAGCAGGGTGTAAAGTTTTTTCTGCTCTTCTTCCTCATAAGCAGATGCATTTGCTTTTACTTCCCTGCATTTCTCGTCATACAAAAAGCCCTCATAACCATCTTCTGTAGATAAGGCTGTATAGACTTTCGCCATTTCTTCAGGACTAATCGAAAATTTTGACTTAATTTTATACAGATTTTTCATAAAAGCGCTGAGGTGATCATAGCGGTTCATATCTACTTTGACATTGGTCACACGGATTGCCTGCACCTTGATGTCTTTCCAATGTTTCCGCATATAAAGCGACAGCATCAATAAGGCCAACTTATTCTGATAATAGGTCTTAGCAGGGCTGTAATGTTTTTGACCAGATAAATTTTCAAAATCAAGCTTTATGAAAGGATACAGCACCAACCCTTGAGAAGAAATATTAATAATCCGACCACTCTCAGACTTTTCTAGTAAGCCTCTCAACAAGGTAGAAAGCAAAAAGGGAGCAACCACATTTGTAGCAAACTGCTTTTCTAATCCATCTTTGGTCATCACGGGACTTTTGATTGACAAATCAAAATCAGCCGCATTGTTAATTAAAACATCTAAAGTCTCTTCTTTTTGGATATACTGTTCTACCGCTTTCTTGATACTTTTCATATCAGATAAATCAGCCAAGATATAATCTACACGTGGATTTCCTGTTTGTTGGCGGATTTTCTCACAGGCTTGCTCAGCAGCTTCTTTTCGCCGGCAAAATAAGGTCACTGACCAGCCCTTTTCAGCTAACTGTTTAGCAGCCTGATAACCAATACCACTATTGCCACCCGTAATAATTACTTTTTTCATTCCTTACTCCGTTAGACTGAATACTTACGCATGGTTTCTTCCACTTCCGCCAAGGTCACCCCAAACAACTCCAAGCGTTTGAGGAGCTGTTTACCATTGGAGTAGCCGATACGGAGCTCCTCTCCCAGATACTCTCGACGCTGACGGCTGTCGCTTCCCATAAGTAGTCCCAGTCGCACAAGGTCACTTTTGGTGATGTCAAAGTCGTCCTCATCATCGAAATGTCCAACCAGACCAGCCAATGCCTGCTGTAAATCCTCAAATGAAGCGTGCTCTACTCCGAGCGACCGACCTTTGTTCTTAGACTTGGGAGTTGCCTCATCTCGTCGGAGAAAGGCATGTTGAGCAGTTGGCACAGCCTCCATAATTATTCGACGAATGCGCTCACCATTGTAGTCTGGATCGGTAAAGACAATAACCCCACGTAGCTGGTGCAGTTTCTCAATCCGCTCTAGATCTTCTTCATTGATCGCAGATCCTCTCGTCTCGTAAGTATCAACTTGGTAAAACCGCTGCAAATTGGCTGTGTCATCCTTGCCCTCAACGACGATTACTTGAGGGATTTTTATCTTCTCAGTCAAGCCCAAACACCTTCTTTGCATTGGCATAGGTCGCTTGTGCTACTTCTTCGACAGTAAGCCCACGCAGCTCAGCAATTTTCTCTACCACATAGCGGGTATAGGCTGTTTTATTTTCTCGACCACGTTTGGGAACAGGCGCCAGATAAGGTGCATCCGTCTCGACGAGGATTTTGTTCAAAGGCAGGCTCTGCGCAGCCTCCTGAATATCTGTCGCTTTCTTAAAGGTCACAACTCCAGAAAAGGAAATCATCATTCCTAGCTCGATAAAGCGCTCTGCCATTTCCAAAGAACCCGAATAAGAGTGCATGATGCCGCCTCTAGAGCCGACAGCCTCACTCTTGATAATCTCATAGGTGTCATCCAATGCGTCACGTGTGTGAACGACAAAGGGCATGTTCAGCTCTTTAGAGAGCTGGATTTGTCGGCGAAACACCCGCTCCTGAACATCCTTTGGCGCTGTCATCCAGTGATAATCCAGCCCAATCTCGCCCAGAGCCACCACCTTGGGGTGTCGAAGCTTATCCAGCAGATAAGCTTCCACCGCCTCATCATAAGTCCCAGCCTCAGTCGGATGCCAGCCAATCGTAGCATAAAGCTGATCATAGTTGTCCGCTAACTCCAAGGCGCGCTCAATGGTCGGCCGATCAAAACCGACAATATTGTGTGCAACAACACTCATTTCTTTGGCTAATTGAAGCTCCTCTGCCTCTCGACCATCAAATTCTTCCACATTTAAATGCGTGTGTGTATCAAAAATCTTCATGGTTTACTTCCTTGTATTTCCTGTCCTTTATTATACCAAAAATGACCTAAAAAATCAGA
>NZ_KV790983.1:464688-478999 GCF_001807785.1 Streptococcus sp. HMSC10A01
AGAAAAATAAGATAGCTGCCATTCAACAGCCATCCGAATCTACCTTCAAGCTCTCCATTGGAATAATCAAGTAGAAAGACAGTGCCAGCATTAACACAAGCGGGAGGAGAATATAAATAACCCCCAAACTGCTGGCAAGAGCTATTAACAGCATGGATAAAACACTCGGAACAGCCATGCTAAATAGATTAATAGCCGACTGGATAGCCCCCATGGACTCTTCTGGAATTAGGCTGAAAACAGATTTCTGCAATCTTGGACTCAGCAGACCGACTGTAACAGAGCAAGCAAAACTCGCTATCAGGACAAGTAAAAAATTTTGCCAGAAAAAACCGCAAAGAATAAAACCTTCACATACTTGGCTACTATACATAGCAAGCTTAGTCGAAAGTTTTTTCAGCAAACTGCCACTCAAAATGTTCCCTAAGATCAGACCAGAGGAACTTAGAACAATTAACACGGCAATGGACTGACCAATCTGCATATTCCAAAAAGGCCTTTTCAGCAATAAAAGAGTCGCTACTGGCGTCAGAATATTCAGAGTAACCTGCCCAAAGGTTGAAACCAATAACAACCTCACAACGTTTTTCAATCCCAGCAAGACTTTAAGAGAATCCAATAAATGCTGCCAATAATTCTCTTTATTTAGCTCCTTGGCACTGCTGAGCTCCGGTTCTAAGTCCTGTAAGCTTTTACTAATATGCCAAAACCCAAGGTAAGCTAGCAAGAATGTCAGAGCATTCAGTCCTGCCAAAGCTCCGATACTCAACCAAGCGATGAGAAAACCGCCAGCTAGATTCCCCAAAATATGAACCAGACTCATACTAGCCTGCCGAAAGCCCATAGCAGAGGTCATATCTTGCTCAATCACCTTTACATAAACTGGGGTCAGCATGGCACCTGAAAAATAACTCAGACTATCCGACAGAAAGTTAATCAGGCAAATCACAAGCAGAATCAAGAAAGAGAAATCTTGTCCAAGAAGCAAAAACGTTATCAGGCTATATAGCACGACCTTACTAAACTGTATATGCAGGCATTTATGGATACGATTCTTCTGAAAGTCCGCCGCAACTCCAGTAAAAACCTGAATTAACTGGGGCAGCGTTTCGGAAAGGGAAATCAATAAAACTGCAAGTGGAGCAAAGGAATAGGCAGAAACATAGTTCATCAAAGCCAAGTAAAAAACAATGTCTCCAAAACCTGAAATCCATTGATTGATGAGCAACTGACGAAAATTTTTGTTTTTTGCAAAAACAATCATACGACATCTCCTTTACTCTTGTTAGATTTTTGTTTAACAAATCATAACAAGAAATTAGGTTATTGTCAAATTTTTATTAGATTGTTATTTTACGAAATAAAGACCTAGAATGAATCTAGGTCTTCTTAAACTATGTTAGGTCTTGTTTGAACTTCTCTATAATCTTTCGAATCAGTTCTTTATTGACCGTGTATTTAACCGAATCATCATCCACCACAAGCTCCAGCAAGCCAGAATTTAGCAGCTTCTGAGTATGGAATGAGATAGAGGCTCTTGTAAGCCCCAGTTTTTTAGCTATATCTTTATTCTTGGCATGCGGTTGAATCAATTCAATCAAGACTTTATAGCGGGTTTCATCTCCAAGAGTTTTTAAGGTCAGAGCTAATGTTTCATCGTCTAGCTCCGATTCCACCTTTGATAACTGGGAACTTCTCGTCGAAAGGACTAAGGAATAGGAGGTAAAATCAGGAACCTTTTCGAGAAAAGAGTCAATAAACATAGGTGACAGAACAAAGACTTGTGTGTCCTTTTCAAGAAGCTTGGTATACTGTTCTTCATCATACATCACATCAGATAGACTAAATTCTTGTTCAAAAACTAGAACTTCCTGATCAAACTGCTCATAAATAGGCTGATAGAGCTCGAACACTCTTTCCAGCAAGGAAACCAATTGGTCCCGAAGCTTCTCTGGATGCTGAATAGCTTGGTACCAGTACCATTTATTTTCCGGAGACTTGTCACTATTCTCTATAAAAGCTAGCAGATCCTCAGGACGTTCCTTGGTAACTTCTCCAGCAGAAAGCTTAAGCGATAAGCAATAGATGATTTGCTCCGCGTCTAGTTTTTTCAGACATTCTAACAAGTCATGCGGATTGGTCGGATCTTCTCCTTTTTCTAGCAAGTAGAGATAGAGGAGCGGAGCCAGTCCTACCGTAGCTCCTTCAAACAAACTAACCGCAACAAGCTCGCTCTTCAAGGGAAGTAAATCTTGATAGAGCTTATCATAGTGTGGCTGTATATCAAGAAGCAGCTCCTTTTGATTCTGCCGTAAATCCTTCCACATATGTTTATCATCCCTTGAAACGATGGCAGGCACCATGAGAAATTCATATAACTTACTACGATAATGAACAAGCTTTACACCCACAGACTCTTCCCTCCTTACACATACTCTGCTTCTGACCAGAAAGAGTATACAATTCCTGTTTTTCATTATACCAAAAATGACCTAAAAAATCAGAAGTCGCTTCAAAGCAGAAAAATAAGATAGCTGCCATTCAACAGCTATCCTAATTTGACTTCAAAACTTCTAAACTTGCAGTTCCTGATCTTTAATCGATAACTTTTTATTATTTTTCGATAGAATCTTATTGATTATCGATAATTTTTGTGTTATAGTTACTAAGAACTAAAATATTTGTCGGAGGATATTATGACCAACAAAACAAAAAAGACTGCTGAAGATTGGAGCATCAGTCTTACAAAAATCAGCATTAGCCTTTTATTTATTGCTTCTACTATGTTAATCTTCCTAGGTCCTTGGATTGTAAATCTTATTATCGTCTTTCCTTCCCCTCTCGTTCAAGGCGAGGCCCGATTCTGGATTTTGCTCTTGCTAGGTTACGCCTTAGGAGGACTGGCTTTGACCTGCATTGTCCATCTTTACCGGCTCCTTCATCATATCGGGCAGGACCAAGTTTTCATTCAACAAAATGTTCAATATCTCCGATATTTGGGCTGGGAAGTTGGAATTGTTGCTCTTATCTCACTTTTCATGGGACTGACAGTCTATCTACCTATGCTCCTGGTAACAGTTTCTTGTAGTATTTTAACTTTAATTATCCGTGTCATTCGCAATGCTTTTGGCAAGGCTATTGAACTGCAAGATCAAGTAGACTACACAATTTAGGAGGGCATATGATTCAGATAAATTTAGACCTTGTCATGGCACAAAAACGTATCAGTGCCGGTCGCTTGGCTGAGCTGATTGATTTAACACCAGCCAATCTATCCATTTTGAAAAACAATCGAGCTAAGGCGGTTCGCTTTTCAACTCTCAATGCACTTTGCCGAGAATTGGAATGCCAACCCGGCGATATATTAGAATATATTCCAGATGAAAAAGAGGAGGCATAAAATGGAAAGAATTTTACAAGAACAGATAGAAGAGCAAGACTATCAGCTAGACGATCTAGATGATCTAGAAGAACAGACGATCTTTAGCCCTTTAGATGACGCCCAAATAAAAATCTTTAAAATTGGAACTATTGTTTTCTACCTGGTAGCTTATTTTTACACTGCGATCCTGGTACAGCTTAAAACTATTTACTCTCTCCCAGTCACAATCGGTCTTTTACTTTCGACTGAGTTTCTAATCAAAAAATTACATACAACCTCTATCCCATTAAAAGAAGGCGCCAAAAAATTAGAAACAAGAGTTTTTTTCACTCTGACCATTGCTCAAGCCATGGCTTTAAGTATTTGGGGTGCACATCAGCAACTAGATTTTTTCCAATTTTTAGCTATCCACCTCTCTTTTGCCTTCTACGTCCTGTCCCGTACAGGTTGGCTAAGTCAGGGGCGCTTAGGGATTATGGTTTGGTTTGATATGGTTCAAGCTTTCTACACTCTGCCCTTTAAAAATTTCATGGCTTCTTGCATCGTCTTTCTTCACGAGGAGGAAAACTCTGAAGAGACAAATGATGGCTATTCAAAGAACTTCCAACATTTTGTCATTCTAATAGGTAGTCTTTTGGCTTCAGGAGTCCTGGTTTACTTTGTTTGGACTCAGCTAAGTCAGGTCTCAGGTAATTTTGCAAATCTCTTCCTACAATTGTCCGATTTTAGTCAGGCCTTCTTTGACTCACTTTTTTCCAAGATTGATATAGCTACTATACTGGCACAGCTATTTCTTGCCATTCCAGTCAGTCTCTACTTATATGGACTCATTGTGGGTAGCTTGCTCAGCGAAAGAACGTCTACTTTTAACTACCAAGTATTCCAAGAAAAAGTTCAGCCACTAAGGGCTATCCCTAACTTTGCAGCATATATTGTCATTGGAAGCTTACTTTTAACCTATATCCTTTTTTTCACAACTGGTCTAAGCGAGCTAGGAAATCTTCTGAGCGCTGGAACTGTTACAGAAGCCATTTCTCCCCAAAGTGCGTCTTCCATTGCGGTCACTGGGTTCTGGCAACTTGTTAGAGTTTCTCTTCTTAATTTTGTTGTTTTAGGAGCTTTTTATCTCATCTCTAAAAAACCGCTCTGGGATCAGATAGGTACACGGTTAGCAACCACTCTGCTCTTTATATTTGCCACCTTGCTGACCTTACTTGCAGGATGGAAATTATTTGGTGTCTATATTTACCTTTATGGACCAACTCCTCTACGGTTACTTTCCGGCTGGTTTGTCCTCGTCTTATTGGTTTGGTGTTTGCTCATCTTGATTCGACTGTATAAACCTATCCAAGCTATTCGCATCGGTATCCTTTATGCTATGATTAGTTTCACCATACTTTGCTATCTATATCCTTTTTTACTGAAGTGATAAGCTAATTTGAATATAAAAGACCAGAACGATTTTATCTTCGATCTGGTCTTATTTTTATTTATAATCTCTTTATCAGCATAATAGAAAAAACCAGTGGTCTCGAGTTTCCACTGATTTTTCTTGTTATAATCGTTTTGATTAAGCAGCCAAAACTTTGCGTCCTTTACGACGACGAGCTGCAAGTACGCGACGACCGTTTTTAGTAGACATACGATTACGGAAACCGTGTTTACGCGCGCGACGGATTTTACTTGGTTGATAAGTACGTTTCACGATGAATACCTCCTCTTAGATTCTTGTATTCGTTTAGCCGGCTAGTTGTGATCAGTTACTAAACATACTTTACTATTCTATATGATTCTAAGCCTTTTGTCAATAGTTCCAGAAAATAAGTTTCCTTTTGAGAACGGAATCATAGAGGCCTTGTTGCTTCATAAAATGGAATCAGGGCAGTCATTGCTTCTTGTAAATTAGACAAGACTTCTTCTCTAGAATTAGCCCCAGATAGATTAACATCGTATTTGGCTAAAACCTTGCGAACCTGACCTTCTTGGACCTGTTTCATAAGTAACCTGCGATTATCTTCTGTGCCTTCAAAGCGCTGACTCACACCATCTATCTGAGCAAAATAATAAACTGGTCTATCAATAGGTACTTGCAAGATTCGATTTTGCTTTGAGAGACTATCTTCGTCTTTCTTACGCTCCATGAAGCTAACTTCGAGCGATACCCCAAAATCATCTGCACTTCCATACAAACGCAGAGCGAACATAGGCTCAGTAATTTCTCCATAGCCTTTTAGATAATTCCAAAAATGAGGACGCAGAACTTGAGCTTGGTTCATCCATTGACTCGCTCTTTCCAAACTTAACTTCGGATAAAGGGCCTGAAAATCTTTGACTAGATCTATGAACTCTTTACGAGCCGCTTGGCCCTTAGCTCTCAGATCCAGCATGACCTCACGAAGGTCTCCTGCTTTTTCTGGAGCAATATACTTAGTACCTTGATAAGGAAGATAAGCTTTTATAGCTGGGAAAAGTGACATAAAATTTCCTTTCTTTACTCTCTATAATAGAAAACCTCAGGGTTATTAACAACAACACTCTGTGTTATAAGAATTCGATCTTGTTTTTTATCAGAAGCATCTGCTATCGTTTGATTATCCGCAGTCACAGACATATCAACACCTGCTGGAATGAACAAGATGGCTGCACCCGGACCTCCAGAGGATACTCCACCTTGTAAATAAGAATCAATCATTCTAAAATTATTTCCCAATTTTAGGTCGTTATTAACCAAGCCATTTTTATCAAATACTAATTCACTCCCCTTCCCATTTCTCCATCTGCCTTCAATACTAGAATAATCTCCTTTTTGGATGGCTTCCAAATCCAATTGAGACGAACGACTTTGTTCTTTCTGATTTCCAACACTTGTCGTTGCTTGATAGTTTTCTATGTCTTTCCACTTTAACGAAGATAGATCAAGCTCTTTTTTAGATCCTGTCCCAAATACTGTATGTTGCCCGCTTTCAGAATTTGGATCCACACCTGCAATTTGAAAATCTGCTTCTTTTAGCACATCTACACCACTATTATCAGATCTCAGTTGATAAAGATAACCCTTAGCATCAGGGCTTAGAGAATGCCATTGGGCATAAAAGACTGTTCCATCAGTATAAATAGTTGTGACCTCTCTGCTTCCGCCTGCCGAAGCAACTCTAGATTGTGCTAAATAAGTAGAAACACCTTGCTTCAAGTAATAGATTGCTGCCAAATAATATTGACCTTTGAAATGGTGCCCAGTTAGCAATTCTTTAGTGCCGTTTCCATCAATATCATAAAATGCGTATAAATTTGCTCGCCCTTCTGATGTATCATTTTTTAGACTATCCAAAGTACTTGCATAAGCTTTTTCATCTTGCTCAATAGAATCCGAAGAAGCTTGCGATTGCTTTGATGGCTTTGGAGTACTTGAAGGAGATGAATGATCCCCCTTCGGACTCGGACTACAGGCACATAAAAAAATTGCGCCTGAAAGTAATAAAACAAGTATTTTTTTCATATTCTTTCCCTCTTTGATTTTCTACATTCAAACTATTATCTATAAAAGAAAGGAGACAGAGACAATGGCGTCTCAGTCTCACTTTGTTGTATAAAAAATTCTGATATGGTCAATAATTGAAGCTCTTACTCACTATCAATATCAACTACGACGTAACGGTTTGGCTCGTCGCCTTCTGAATAGCTAGTAACGCCATCCATTTTAGAAATGATTCGGTGGATAATTTTGCGTTCGTTATTAGACATTGGATCTGTCGGCTGGCTACGGCGCTCTTCCAAAGCTTTGTTAGCCAATTTTTGAGCGTAGCTTTGCAAGACTTCAGCCCGATGCTCCACATAGTCATTGACATTAATAGAGATATAGAAGCTCTTTTCATAACGAATATAGAGATAGTTCTGAGCCAATAGTTGCAGAGCTTTGAGAACCTTTCCGTGGTATCCAATCACACGGCCAGGTTCATTGGTGTCAATCTGCATATTGACCGTACGACGGTTGTAGCTAGATGATAAACTTGCTTCAACGTCCATTTCATTGATGATTTCTTGGACATAGGCTGTCACATCTGAGACAACTTCTTCAATGTCGTAGTTTTCTTCAACTTCGATACCTAAATCTGAAAACTCTTGATTAGCTGGTTGACTCTTTTCTTCTGATTCACCTTGTCTTACTTGGTTTTTAATAAGGTCAATTGTTCCAGTTTCCTCTAAAATAGTATTGGCTTGTTTATCATGTTTGAGGATTTCTGCCTTACCTTCGTCTGAAACTTTCTCACCTTCGCCTTCAACCTTCTTGATGGCAGCGACAACCCGACCCAAGTCAACTGTTTCTTCACTAACACTTTTGACCGGTTCATTTTTAGCATTAACTTCCTCTGGCACACCTTTTACAGCTTTTTGATTAGCCTTGACCATTGTTGTTTCGCTGATTGGCTCCACATCAACTTGGGCAGGTTTTTTACCAAATAAACCTAGAAAACCTTTTTTCTCACGTGAAATAACAGTAATATGTGCTTTCATACGAGGAATATCTAACTCACGCAATCCTTCTTGAATTGCTTCTTCTACACTTGCTCCTGTAAATACAACCATTTGCAAGAGACCTCCTTATTTTTTCTTTTTCTGTGCTTTTCGGAAGGCACGTTTTTTCTTTTCTTCTTGTTCACGCGCAGCATTAAGCTTAGCTTCGCGCTCTGCGATCATTTTGAACGGATTGCTCAAAACTAAAGTTTGTCCCACTTGGTAGGCATTTGACACTGTCCAGTAGAGGGCTACCCCACTGGAAAAACTTAGGGCAAACCAGAAAATCAAGAGTGGCATGAGATAGGTCATCGCCGTCATAGCTCCATTTCTTTCGGCCAACCCCTTATTATTGAGCCAAGTACTCAAGAAAGTGAAGAGGGCGGCCAGTACTGGCAGTATGTAATAAGGATCCGTTTCTGCCAAGTTGAGCCAGAGAAAATGTCCCGTCCTCAAGAAGGCAACCCGTGTCAACGCTTGATACAAGGCAATTAAGACTGGCATCTGAACAAAAAGAGGAATAAAGGATGCTAAGGGATTAACACCCAATTCTTTGTAAAGCTTTTGGGTTTCCGTTGCTAGCAAGTTTCTGCTTTCCATATCTTTGCCGGGATACTTGGCTTGTAAAGCTTTGATATGCGGCTGGGCTTCCTGCATTTTCCTCGATGAAGTCATCTGGATTTGGAAGACCGGCAAAAGAACCGTTCGAATGATGATAGTAAAGAGAATAATTCCAATTCCTGTGCTGCCATTAAAAGATAAGAAACGAATCGTTTCCGCAAAGAAATAAACAAATTTTTCCCATAAGTCAGTTGATTGTGATGTGACTTCGCTCGTGCCACAGGCGGTCAAAACAAGCGAGGACAAAAGCAGGAGACCTGCTATCTTACTCTTCTTTTTCACTGGGAATCCCTTCTTGATAGATTTTAGCTAGTTTTAGTACATGCAATAAATTTCGCTCCGTCTCCTTGTAATCCAATTCTTCCACACCCTTGCGCGCAATGATAACAAAGTCAACCGCTTGTAGCTCTTGTCTATGCTCTATCAAGACATGGCGAATCTTCCTCTTAATCCCATTTCTGACAACTGCATTTCCAAGTTTTTTACTGACGGAAAGCCCCACTCGAAAGTGTTTTTGATCTTTATCCAATTTATAGATGACAAATCGTTTATTAGCCACACTTTGTTTATCATTAAAAATCGCATTGAAATCTTTTTCACTCTTGACGCGATAGCTTTTTTTCAAAATTCAACTCCATCTACCAAAATTATATCTATTATACCATATTTTTCCAAAAAGCCAATGCCAGCAACCTTTAGCGCTATTTCTACCTTCATTTATAGCTTTTTATAAAGCAAAAACATCGCTCTTTTTCACGATGTTTTCTAAATGTTATTTGTTGTTCAAATCTTTTTTAGCTCTTTCCAACTCCTGACGAATCTGTTCGAATCCAGTCCCTCCGAGTGAATTTCGCTTTTGCACAGCCGTCTGCGACTCAAGTGCTTGATAAACGTCTTCTTCAATCAGCGACGACACTTCCTGATAGCGACTCAGCGGAATATCCTGTAGATAATAGCCTGCCTTGCTGCATTCCAGCACCAACTTTCCGACAATCTCATGGGCTTCCCGGAAAGGCAGTCCTTTCTTGGCCAGATAGTCAGCTAATTCTGTCGCATTGGAGAAATCCTGCTGAGTTGAAACCAGCATTTTTTCTTTGTTTACTGTCATACTAGACAGCATACCCGCCATAATATCCAGCGATTTTTGGATGGTATCTACTGTATCGAACATGCCTTCCTTGTCTTCCTGCAGGTCCTTATTATAGGCCAAGGGCAGGGATTTCATAACCGTCAGAAGGCTGAAGAGATGGCCATAGACCCGGCCGCTCTTGCCTCGAATCAGCTCCGCCATGTCCGGATTTTTCTTTTGTGGCATGATGGAAGACCCGGTGCTAAAGGTATCTGACAAACTGACAAAGCCGTATTCATAGCTGCACCAGTTAATCAGCTCCTCGCAGAGACGAGACAGATGCATGATGAGAATGCTGCTGTTAGATAGAAACTCCAAGATAAAATCTCGATCACTGACCGCATCCAAAGAATTGTGGTAAATGCCCTTGAAGCCCAATAAATCAGCTGTCAGCTCCCGGTCAATCGGAAATGTTGTCCCCGCCAGAGCCGCTGCTCCTAAAGGAGACAAATCCGTATGCTCCAGATTAAAAGCAAAGCGCTGACTATCCCGGCTGAACATCTGATAATAGGCCAGCAGATGATGTGCAAAGCTAATCGGCTGGGCATGCTGCAGATGGGTATAGCCTGGCATGATGGTTTCTACATGCTCCTCTGCCAAGTCCAGCAACACCTGACGCAAATTCAAGAGTTTATCCGCAATCTGACCGAGCTGGTCCTTGAGATAGAGGTGCATATCTGTTGCCACCTGGTCATTACGGGAGCGAGCCGTATGAAGCTTACCAGCTACTGGCCCAATCTCCTCGGTCAGAAGAGCCTCCATATTCATATGAATATCTTCATTTCGCACATCAAACTCAAGCTCTCCAGACTCATAACGTGCCAGCAGCTTTTCCAAGCCTGCCTGAATAGCAGCTGCTTCCTCTGGAGCAATGATTCCTGTCTGCCCCAGCATTTTGACATGGGCTAGGCTACCCTCTAGATCATAGGGAGCCAGACGATAGTCAAAGCCGATGCTAGCGCCAAATTCCTCTACCCAGCCTTCCAGAGAGGCTTCAAAACGTCCGCCCCACAGTTTATGATTTGCCATAGGAAAGCCCCTTTCTATTTGTCTTTGTGAGCCTGAACCTCTGCATGAACCTTAGACGGAAGCCCCCACAGCTTGATAAAGCCAATTGCGGCATCCTGGTCAAAAGTATCTGCACTGGTATAGGTAGCCAGACTCTCATCGTAGAGAGAATTGTCAGACTTACGAGCTACAACTGTCGCAGATCCCTTATAAAGCTTCACTTTAGCTGTGCCATTGACCACCTGCTGAGTGGACTTAAGGTAGGCAATCAGGGCTTCTGTCGCTGGATTAAACCAGAGGCCATTGTAGATAAGATTGGACAGCTCATTTTCGATAATCGGCTTGAAATGAGCCAGTTCTCTGACTAAAGTCAAATCCTCGATTTCTTTGTGGGCAGCCAAGAGAGTCACTGCACCAGGGCATTCATAGATTTCCCGAGACTTAATCCCTACCAAACGATTTTCCACATGGTCAATCCGTCCGACACCATGTTGTCCTGCCAAGTCATTCAGCTCAAGGATCAAGTCCGCCAACTTCATCTTTTTACCATCTAAAGCAACCGGCACACCTGCCTCAAAGTCAATATTTACATAGACTGGGCTGTCTGGCGCTGCTTCTGGCGCAACCGTCAAATCATAGGCGTCTTCCGGTGCTTCATTCCAAGGATTTTCTAAAACTCCGCACTCGTTAGCCCGGCCCCAAAGGTTTTGGTCGACTGAGTAAGGACTATCCAGATCTGCAGGAATTGGCACACCATTAGCTTTAGCGTAATTGATTTCTTCCTCCCGAGACCATTTCCACTCCCGAACTGGAGCTATCACCTTGAGACTGGGATCTAAGGATGCGATAGCCACTTCAAAACGGACCTGATCGTTTCCTTTTCCCGTACAGCCATGTGCAATGGTCGTCGCCCCCGTCTTGTGGGCAATTTCAACTAGCTTCTTGGAAATCAGAGGTCGGCTCAGAGCGGACACCAGAGGATATTTTTGTTCATAGAAGGTGTGTCCTTGCAGAGCAACCAGGACGTAGTCTTCCGCGAACTCGTCTTTAACATCAATGACGTGAGATTCAATAGCGCCAACTTTCAGAGCCTTATCATGAATGAAATCCAAATCATTTCCCTCACCCACATCCATGCAGACTGCGATCACATCATAATCCTTGTTCAACCAAGTAATAGCCACCGAAGTGTCCAATCCTCCTGAATAGGCCAAAATAACTTTCTCTTTAACCATGCGATTACTCCTACCCTTCTATAATTTGTATTTTTAAACATTCTACGGTATGAAAATGCAATTGTCAAGCGAAAGTCGATATTTATTAAAATAAAAACGTTTTATCAATTTTTATTCAAATACAATATATTATATACTGGACTAAAATAAAAACCAGCCCGAAAGCTGGCTTATCTTATTGAATTTGATTTAGCATGTTCTCGATATGCTGGATAGATTTTTCACGACCTAATAGGTAAATCGTATCTGGAAGCTCTGGTCCATGCATCTCACCTGAAACGGCAATTCGAATCGGCATAAAGAGGTTTTTACCCTTGATACCTGTTTCTTTTTGGACTGCTTTGATTTGAGGGAAGATGTTTTCTGTCACAAATTCTTCATCTGTCATAGCTTCTAGCTTCGCTTTGAAGGCTTCTAAAACTCCTGGACCTGTTTCTCCTGCCATAACTTCGCGCTCAGCGTCTGTCAACTCTGGGAAATCTGAGAAGAAAAGATCTGTCAGAGGTACAATTTCATCGACCGATTTCATCTGTGGTTTGTAAAGCTCTACTAATTTTTCAGCCTTATCTGTCAAACGCCCTGCTTCTTCCAAGTATGGTTTCGCCAGAGCAAAGATTCTTTCGAAATCTGCATTTTTGATGTATTCATTGCTCATCCAGTCTAGTTTCTTCTGGTCGAAGGCTGCTGGAGACTTGCTGAGGCGGTTCTCATCGAAGAGTTTAATGAGTTCTTCGCGAGAGAAAATCTCATCTTCACCACCAGGGTTCCAACCTAGCAGTGCAATAAAGTTAAAGACTGCTTCTGGCAGATACCCCTTCTTACGATAATCCTCGATAAATTGCAAGGTGTTGGTATCACGTTTAGATAGCTTTTTACCAGTTTCGCTATTGATAATCAAGGTCATATGACCGAACTCTGGAGCTTCCCAGCCCAGCGCCTCATAAACCATAAGCTGCTTAGGAGTGTTGGCAATATGGTCATCCCCACGAATGACGTGAGAGATTTGCATATCGTGGTCATCAATAACAACAGCAAAGTTGTAAGTTGGATATCCGTCTTTCTTTTGGATAACCCAGTCACCACCGATATTGCCACCTTCGAACTCAATGTCGCCTTTGACTATGTCGTGCCATTTGTAGATACCTGACTCATTAACCGCCAGACGAACAGTTGGTATAATGCCTGCTGCTTCACGTTCAGCAATATAAGCCGCTTTTTCTTCTTCACTCATACCAAGGTATTCGTTGATGTAGCGAGGTGTTTCACCTGCTGCTTCCTGACGTTCACGCTCAGCGGCCAACTCTTCTTCTGTAACATAAGATTTGTAGGCTTTTCCTTCAGCTAAGAGTTGATCGATGTATTTCTGATACAAGTCCAAACGCTCAGACTGACGGTAGTTTTCGTGTGTTTCTGGGCTTTCATCCCAGTCCATGCCTAACCAACGCAAATTTTCAAGCTGAGAACGTTCCCCATCTTCTACATGGCGCTTGCGGTCAGTATCCTCAATACGGATAATGAAGGTCCCGCCATGATGACGAGCATAGAGGTAATTAAAGAGCGCAGTCCGCGCATTTCCGATGTGTAAAAGTCCAGTCGGACTTGGTGCATAACGCACCCGAATAGCTTTTGCCAAAGCAGATCTCCTTTATATCATTCTTTTTATCATCGAGGACCAAACGGCCTCTTTTCAATCGTTTCTATTATAGCACAAGTAAGAAAAAAAGATTACCCGCAAGCAATCTTTTTTTCATTCCCAAACTAATTGGAAACTAGAACATTTATTTATAGAACTTCATGGATTCGCCCGGTATCCACATCATAGACAGCACCGGAAATTTCTACATCATCAGGAATCAAGGGAGACTTTCTAAGTAATTCCATGTCCTCCCGTACACTTTCTTCCACATCTGTGAAGGGCAGAAAATCTTGCCCCTTAACATCCACTCCCAGTACATTTTCAAGATGACAGGCAAACTCTGGATTGGTAAAAGTCTGAGCCCCACAGTCGGTATGGTGCAAAACCACTACTTCTCTGGTCCCCATCTGTTGCTGAGAAATCACTAAGGACCGAATCATATCCTCCGTTACACGCCCACCAGCATTCCGCAAAATATGGGCATCTCCAAGAGCCAAACCTAAGGCAGGAGCCACATGAAGTCGAGAATCCATGCAGGTTACAATAGCAACCTTTGTTTTTGGTTTTATTGGTAAATGAGCTGTTCCATGCAAGTCGACATATGCTCTGTTGGCCTTCATAAAATTTTTAAAGTAAGACATATTCACCTCTGCTTCATCTCTGAAAAATTTATTTGATTATCAAATAAATTAATCTTATCTTACCAGCTTTTTTAAGATTTGTCAGAGATAAAGCTTCTTACTCATGAAAAATTTATATGCCCAGGAATAGTCAAGCCTACTCTTTTG
>NZ_KV790983.1:479019-668123 GCF_001807785.1 Streptococcus sp. HMSC10A01
TTTAGCGAAAGTTTCAACATTTAGACTTTGAACATAGATTTCTCCTGTACCTCGGAAAGTATTAACAACACCTTCACTGATGCCAAGCTGGAAGCAACTAATGGTTCTATGAAGGACGTCAAACGACCAAGTTTTGAACTTAGAACTTCCCCAATTTCAAAAAAAGAAACCTATATAAACGGCTCTATATGCTAGCTTTTATCACCCACTATAGTTGATAAAGAGCTATTAGTTATAACTTTTTAAAGTAGCGAGCAACAGGCCATTGTTCAAAACCAAAGTTCTCATAGGTTTTACGGGCTGGTGCATGACCTGGATCACCACCCGTCTCAACCATGGCCATTTCCATCCCTTTTTGTTTAATCTGATTACAAGCATAGGTCATGAGCGCTTTTCCGACACCTTGGCGCTGATAGCTTGGAGAAACAGCTAGTATATAAATCTCTCCCATTTTATCCTCAGGGTGCAAGCGAATGTGA
Organism: Streptococcus sp. HMSC10A01; assembly: GCF_001807785.1. Lineage (NCBI taxonomy): Bacteria > Bacillati > Bacillota > Bacilli > Lactobacillales > Streptococcaceae > Streptococcus > Streptococcus sp. HMSC10A01. The sequence goes on from NZ_KV790983.1 coordinate 479,499, forward strand.
ATCCAGCCGACCAACTCTTCCTCCAGAAAAGCTAGCCAGGCAAACTGACCCTCTTCATCTAAGACCGCTGTTAGATCATTGATTTGTCTTGTTTCCCACCCTTGAGGATAAAAATTGTCATAAACAAACTTAGGAACTCCTTTTTCCATTTTTGGAAAAACTGGAGACCAAGCCTGTATTGACAATTCTAAAACAGCCTCTTTATCCGATTTCCGATAAGGTTTTATAGTAATTGTCACTTTTTTCTCCTAACGTCTCTTTAATCCGCAAAAAATGCTACGAACGAGTCCGCATCCGATGGTGCCCAGGAATAGTCAAGCCTACTCTTTTGTAGGAATATATCCACCCAAAATTTTAGCGAAAGTTTCAACATTTAGACTTTGGACATAGATTTCTCCTGTACCTCGGAAGGTATTAACAACACCTTCTCCTGTACCGACAGATTGGAGAAAACCATTTTCCAAGTGAATGTCATAATGCAAGTCTTTGCTCCAGGCAACAACATGGGCATTATCAATCGTCATTTCTTGGTCTTTCAGTTCAATTTTCTTGATAGCTCCAAAGGCATTGACTAAGAGTGTTCCTTCTCCTTGAGTGGTCATGACAAAGAAACCTCCTTGACCGCCAAACAGCGCACGGCCAATAGACTGGCGTTCCATCGTATAAAATGCTGAACCATCCAAAGCAAGGAAAGCTCCATCGTTCAATCGATATTGATGCTCTCCCAAATACAAGGGCATTACCTGACCCGGAACATTAGGAGCTAGAGCTAAGAGGCCACCATCTGCATCAGATAAAGCTTCCGTAATAAAGGTGCTTTCACCAGACACCATCGAACGTCCAACTGCTTTAACTAATTTACCAAGACCAGATCCTTTTGCATTCAGTTTGGTTCTTAATTTAACACTAGAAGAATGATAAACCATACTTCCGCGCTGAATATAAGCTTTTTCTCCTTTATCTAGTACAATTTCTACAAAAGGAAATTGGCTATTATTTTCAATAGTAAAATTCATGCGATTATCTGACATCAGATTTCTCCTTTTATCTTGTTTTGAGCAAAGAGAACTAATCCTTGCACCTGTTTTATTTATCTACCAAGATCATTACATTGACAGTTTTATTTACCTATAAAGCAAGGTTCTAAGAAAATACTTTCTTTAAGACTTCCCCAATTGTTGTCACACCAATGACTTGGATATTATCTGGAACTTTGAGGCCGTTCAGAGAGTTTTTAGGAGCGTAGACTTTGGTGAAGCCCAGTTTTGCTGCTTCGTTGATGCGCTGCTCGATGCGATTGACTCGACGGATTTCACCAGTCAGGCCAATTTCACCGATAAAGCACTCTTGAGGATTGGTAGGCAAATCCTTGTAGCTAGAAGCAATGGCTACCGCTACCGCCAAATCAATGGCTGGCTCATCTAGCTTGACACCACCAGCTGATTTGAGGTAGGCATCTTGATTTTGCAGGAGGAGCCCCGCCCTTTTTTCCAAAACTGCCATGATAAGGCTGGCTCGGTTAAAGTCCAGCCCAGTCGTGGTTCGCTTGGCATTGCCAAACATGGTCGGTGTCACCAAAGCCTGCACCTCTGCCAAAATCGGCCGCGTTCCTTCCATAGTCACGACGATAGAAGAGCCTGTCGCGCCGTCCAGACGCTCTTCTAGAAAGACTTCACTGGGATTGACAACCTCAACTAGCCCCCCCGATTGCATCTCAAAAATGCCAATCTCATTGGTCGAGCCAAAACGGTTCTTGACTGCTCTCAAGATACGGAAAGTATGCTGGCGTTCGCCCTCAAAATAAAGCACGGTATCCACCATATGCTCCAAAGTTCGAGGACCTGCTAAGGTTCCTTCCTTGGTCATGTGACCAACGATAAAGGTCGCGATATTATTGGTCTTGGCCAGCTGCATGAGCTCGGCTGTCACCTCTCGGACTTGAGAGACAGAGCCTTGGACACTGGAAATTTCCGGCGACATCACCGTCTGTATAGAGTCGATAATCAGAAAATCTGGCTTGATTTTCTCAATCTCTGTGCGGATATTTTGCATATTGGTCTCAGCGTAGAGGTAAAATTCACTGTCAATATCACCGAGGCGTTCCGCCCGCAACTTAATCTGCTCAGCTGATTCCTCCCCGCTGACATAAAGGACGGTGCCCTGATGAGAAAGCTGGGTTGATACTTGCAGAAGCAGGGTAGACTTCCCGATACCAGGATCCCCACCAATCAGAACCAGACTGCCAGGCACGACTCCACCACCCAGCACACGATTAAACTCGTCCATTTCCGTCTTGGTCCGATTGACATCAATCGAAGTGACCTCAGCCAGCTTCATGGGCCGAGTCTTTTCACCTGTCAAGGAAACACGAGCATGCTTGACTTCTGCAGCCTCTACTTCCTCAACAAAAGAAGACCACGCTCCACAATTAGGACAGCGGCCTAGATACTTGGGCGAATGATATTCACAATTTTGACAGACAAAGGTCGTTTTTTTCTTAGCGATGGTAATTTCCTACTCTCTAATCATATCTTTTCTTATCGGTTACATCAATGACCTGTTGACCCAAACCCACCAGTCCGCACGCCATCTGCTTCATCTCCATCCGCAATTAAAAAGGGTGCAAAGACAGCCTGCACGATACGGTCTCCAACTTCAAGGACGACTTCCTGATCTGTGATGTTTTTCATCTGAGCAAAGATATGCCCTTCGTTTCCAGGATTGCCATAATAGTCGCCATCAATAACTCCAACGGAGTTAATCAAAACCAAGCCTTTTTTGCGAGGATTGGACGAGCGGTCGTAAAGATAAAGTACCTCTCCGGCTTGCATATAGGCCTTGATACCAGTCGGAACCAGCTTAATATCTCCTGGTGCTATGACGGTACGCTCTGCCACTTTCAAGTCGTAGCCAGCTGCGTGAGCCGTCTCTCTCTTGGGTAGCAAATCTTCATTTGTAAAGCTGGAAACCAGCTCGAATCCGCGAATTTTCATGTATTTCTCTTTTCTATTTTTTCTGCTCCTATTATACTAAATTCGCTAAAAACAAGCAAAAAAACCGCCAATTGGGCGGTAATCACTAGTATAGATCTCTGATGATCTCTCCATTATCCAGATAGGTAAACTGCTCCGTCAAATCTGATGTGAAAACTTGATACATTTCCTTAAAGCTCACAGCCAGCGAGTAGCTGTCAAAATCTTCACGGTTAATCCAGAACACCTCGCCTTCGTCGGATGAAACTAGCTCTCCTTCAAAACGATTGGTCTTGTAAAGAAAAACGATGTAGCGCTCATCTTTTTCAGTATAAAACTGCTTGACACCACACAAGCGAGGCTCATAGATAGTCAAACCCGTTTCTTCCTTGATTTCCCGTATCACTGATTTGACAAAGGATTCACGATTTTCAACATGGCCACCTGGAAAGCAAAGGCCGGTCCAATCATCATTTACTTTATTTTGCACTAAAATGCGGTCTCCATCGTAAACCATACACATATTTGTTAAAATAACTCGCTCCGCTCTTGACATCTCTGTTCCTCCATCTACTGACCAATTCGCTTGGCCTACTTGTGACTCATTATAACATAAAAGACATCAAGTTGCTGAAAATCCAGATTTCTCAGCCTTTCCAGCAAAAAAACCGCCAATTGGGCGGTTCTTATAGGGAGATTATTATGAAAAAGAAAAGTTTTAGGATTTCTAAACAAAGTTAGGAGGTCTTTGTTTATGATTTTAGTATAAATCTCTTACCTTAAACTTTCCTAAAAGCAAACTGAAAGGTTTAAAAATTTTTATAATTCCTGTAAAAGATAGTGAAACAGCTCTAAATTACCCTTTTCTTCATTGATCAAAAACTCTGGATGCCATTGAAGACCAATAATCCGATGGTTATCAATGGACTCGATAGCTTCAATTGTGTTATCTCTGGGATCAAAGGCTGTCGCGCGAAAATTAGGAGCCAAATCCTTGATGCTTTGGCGGTGAACGGAATTAATCCGACTAGCTTGACCAAATAAACGCTCTACAACACTCCCCTTTTCAGTACGAATCGAATGCGAAGTCCCAAAAGGCTGACCCTGCCAATGATTATCAATCTGCTGGTTTAAAGTACCACCAAAAGCAACATTTACCAGTTGCAGACCACGACAAATTGCCATAACAGGTTTGTTCTGGCGTAAGGCTTCTTTTAAAAGTGCTAATTCAAATTCATCACGGGCGATATTATAATCGTCACTATCAATAGTTTTTTCTTCCCCATAGAATTTTGGATGGACATTCTGCCCACCTGATAAAATCAGCTTGTCTATGGTTTCTACATAATCCTCGACCAGGCTTCTATCGCCAATAGGAATCACCATTGGCAGACCACCAGCCATTCGTACGCCGTCCACAAACTTTCGTGAAACAGAGGTGTGAATATTTTTTCCGTCTTCATCAACCGGGCAAAGATTGGCCGAAATTCCAACAATTGTTCTGCACATAGGAGACTCCTTTCTCAAGATATACTTTATCTTACCACGACTAGCACTTATCGTCCAATAAATTTTTTTAAAGCAACTTATAAAAATTTTTTATCAAGTACTTGCTAGAAAGTTTTAAAGAAAAACTCCCGAATGAATTTAAAATTCAAACGAGAGTTGGAAGATGTGAATTGACTCTTTACTCAAAGACAAATTGATTATGATAAAGTTCTGAATAGAATCCTCCGAGTTGAAGAAGTTGATGGTGGTCCCCTTGCTCAATTACCTCTCCATCTTTTAGGACGATAATCTGGTCTGCATTGAGGATTGTCTTGAGGCGATGGGCAATGACAAAGCTAGTTCGACCAGCCACGATGGCTTCCATAGCCTGCTGAATCTTGCTCTCTGTTACCGTATCGACATTAGACGTCGCCTCGTCCAAAATCAAGACTTGCGGGTCCGTCAGCAAAGTTCTAGCAATGGAAATCAACTGTTTCTGCCCAGTTGAGAAAATATTCTGGTCATCATCTACCAAGGTATCATATTTGTCTGGTAGACTTTCAATATAGTCATGAATATGGGTCGCACGCGCAGCCGTTTCGACCATCTCCTGACTAGCATCCGGCACACCGAAGCGGATATTGTCCCGAATCGTGCCACTAAAGAGCACCGAATCCTGCAGAACAATCCCCACATGGCTCCGTAGACTGTCCAACTCATAATCTCGAATGTCGCGACCGTCAAACTCAATACTGCCACTATCCACATCGTAAAAGCGATTGAGCAGGTTCATAATGGTCGTCTTACCTGATCCAGTCGGGCCAACAACAGCCGTCATCTTACCCTTAGGAGCAAAGATAGACACGTCTTTGAGTATGGGCTTTCCTTCTACATAAGAGAAGTCCACATGCTTGATCTCTACTGAGTCTGTGAGCTCTGTGAAAGCAGGCGCATTCTCTGGCCGGACTTCCTCGGGCGCGTCAAACATCTCCTGAATCCGGTCAGCCCCTGTAAAGGCCAACTGTAGACTGCCCCAACTAGCTGCAATCTGAATAATAGGCTGATAATATTGCTGAGAAAATTGAGCATAGGTCGTAATCAAGCCAACTGCAACAGCTACTTCAACATTGGGATCGCTCAGCAATACAGCCGATCCAACAAAAATAACGATGGCTGTATTAATCAGACTCATTCCATTCATGATGGGGAAGAGAAGACCTGAGAAAGCTCTGCCCTTAAAAGTAGCTGAACGGACTCGATCATTTTGCTCAAGAAAACCTTTGATAACTTCTTCTTGCATGCCCTGAACAATAACAGCCTTCTGACCGGAAATGGTCTCATCCATATAAGCATTGAGGCGACCAACTTCTTTTTGCTGGAGATTGGTGTACTTTCTAGCTAGTCTAACAATCACGACTAAAACCAGAATAGCCAGGGGAGTGCTTGCAACAGTAATCCAAGCCAGGCGAGCATTCTGCCGGAACATGATGATCACAAGACCAAGGTAGAGAAGAATATTACTTAAGACTTGAATCATACTTTCGTTCAAGGCCTGAAGTATATTGTCCAAATCACTGGTAAAGCGCGACAGGATATCCCCGTCCTGATGACGATCAAAGAAGGATACGGTTAATTTAGCTAGTTTTCCAAACAAGCCCTTTCGCATCTCATTGGTCGAATGCGAAATAACTCGGCTCATCAAAACCATATAAATCAAGCTAGAAATTGATAGACAGAGAAAGGTTAGAAACAGCTTGGTCATAAGGGACGTAAAGGCAACTAAAAGCTGATTTTTTTCTCCGCCATTAGCCAAGGCATTGCCTAATTCAACTAGATGTTGAACAGCCTGACCAACATAAATCGGAAAGAGCACTTGTAAAATAGTAGAAGCAATCATCATCACGATTACAATAAGAAAAGATAAGGTATAGTCTTTAAAATATTTCCAGAAAAATTTTACGGTCCGCATCTTAATCCTCCTTTCCTTTCTGTGTCTCGTATATCTCACGATAGACTTCATTTGTTGCGACTAGCTCTTTATGTGTTCCTTGTCCGATTAAACGGCCTTGGTCTAAGACTAAAATCTTATCTGCATGGACAACCGAACTAATCTTTTGGGCAATGACAATGGTGGTTGTGCCCTTCAAATCTTTGTTTAAGGCTTCTTGAACCAATTTTTCTGATTTGGCATCTAAAGCTGAGGTCGAATCATCTAAAATTAGGATTTTGGGATGGTTGACGACTCCACGCGCAATGGACATCCTTTGCTTCTGGCCACCGGAGAAGTTATTCCCCCGTTCTTCTACCTGACTATCAAAGCTGTCCGCCATACGACCGATAAACTCACTGGCTTGGGCGATTCCTGCCGCCCATTCCATCTCGGACAAGGAAGCATCGAGTTTCCCTTGACGAAGATTGTCAGCGATGGTTCCGCTAAAGAGAATAGCCCGCTGCAAGACAATAGAGACATTCTTACGAAGACTTCCCTGACTGACTTCTCGTAGATCCTTACCACCAATTGAAATAGAGCCTTCTTGGGGATCAAAGAGGCGAGGAATCAGCTGAGCCAAGGTAGACTTACCCGCACCCGTTGCACCGACAACACCAACCATTTGCCCCGGAGCAACTTCAAAACTAATATCTTTTAGAATTGGGCTTTCATCTGTTGGATAGGTAAAGGTCACATGATCAAAACGAATACTACCTTCTAAGTCTTCATCTGCTATATCTGGGAAGGTCATGGCAGGCTCTGTATCTAAAACCTCATTGAGACGTCTCATTGATATAATGGCCCGCGTCACACCATTTCCTAAAAAACCAACCATGATAATAGTAAAGATGATTTGATTCAGGTAGCCAATGAAAGAAGCAATTGAACTGACTACTCCCGCGTCTGTAGCAACCATGCCTGACAAGGTCCAAATAGCCAGATAAATAGCCCCGTAACCGACAAACATCATCATTGGTTCAACAATTGAAAAAGCGTAACCGATAAATAGATTTTGATCCAAGAGCTCATCAGAAACCTGACTGAACTTATCAAATTGTGCCCTTTCTTGCACAAAGGACTTCACCACCCGAACTCCTCGAAGATTTTCTTTGGCAATGGCGTTCATGCGCTCTAATAAGATTTGAAATTTTTGAAAGCGCGGCCCCATAAGCCCCATCATCATAGCTGTCAGTCCAGCTACAAGTAAAATTAGAAGGGCAATAATCCACCAGAGTTCTGGAACAGTCACGATGGCCAAGACAACCGAACCAATGAATAGGATTGGCAGGCGAAGCAAGATTTGAAACATCATCATAACCAGATTTTGAATTTGATTAATATCATTGGTCATCCGAACAACCAGATTTCCGGCATTGAACTGCTCAATATTGGCATAGGAGAATGTCTGGATCTTTCGAAAAGTCTTCTCCCGCAAATCAGATGACACCGCTTGGGCGATATAAGCTGCTGTCGTTACATTAATACCACCAGCAAGCAAGCCAACAATCCCCATACCAATCAGCCAAGCCCCGGCTTGATAAATAGCTTTACTATCACTCATCTGCAAAGCATCCAGGACCTGCTTAAGGAGCCACGGTTGCAACAGCGAACTAGCAATCATCAAGCCAGTCATTACAATCGAACACACAACAAACCATTTGTACTTTAATAAGGTTTTTACAAACATCATCTTCCCTCTACTAGTTTTCTCTTTTTCCTTTGTTTTCTTACTATATCACAGAAAAAATCAATGTCAAGCTTATTTAACTTAGCTTTAAAATGACTATAAGAAAATGAGAACATTTAAGCTTGAAAACGATTTTTTTCTTTTAATATGATAGAATAGAGTAGAATACTCTAGTTAGAAATGGAAATAAGAAAGATGGATAAACAACGAGTTGCTGTAATCGGTCCTGGCTCTTGGGGTACAGCTTTGTCACAAGTGCTAAATGATAATGGTCACGAAGTACGTATTTGGGGTAACATTGCTGAACAGATCGATGAAATCAACCAAGCGCATACAAACACACGTTATTTTAAAGATACTGTCCTCGATGAAAAAATCAAAGCCTACCATAGTCTAGCAGAAGCCTTGGATGGTGCTGATGCGGTTCTATTTGTGGTGCCAACCAAGGTCACAAGACTGGTCGCAAAACAAGTCGCTCAAATCCTAGACCACAAGGTTAAGGTTATGCATGCTTCCAAAGGTTTGGAACCCGACAGCCATGAACGCATTTCTACAATCTTAGAAGAGGAAATCCCGAGTGAATTGCGTAGTGAAATTGTCGTTGTTTCAGGTCCTAGCCATGCTGAGGAAACCATTGTTCGCGATATCACTCTCATTACAGCGGCTTCTAAGGACCTAGAAGCTGCCAAATATGTACAGAAGCTTTTCAGCAACCACTATTTCCGCCTCTATACCAATACAGATGTGGTTGGAGTCGAGACAGCAGGTGCCCTTAAAAATATTATCGCTGTCGGAGCTGGGGCTCTACACGGCCTAGGCTATGGCGACAATGCCAAGGCTGCCATTATCACGCGTGGACTGGCTGAAATCACTCGCTTAGGAGTAAAACTTGGCGCTAGTCCTTTGACCTATAGCGGTTTATCTGGAGTCGGTGACCTTATTGTTACTGGGACTTCTATCCACTCTCGCAACTGGCGGGCTGGGGATGCTCTTGGACGTGGAGAAAAATTAGCGGATATTGAAGCTAACATGGGCATGGTGATTGAAGGAATTTCCACCACCAAGGCTGCTTATGAACTTGCTCAGGAATTGGATGTCTATATGCCTATTACCCAAGCCATTTATAAAGTCATTTATCAAGACCATGACATAAAAGAGGCTATCTTCGAAATCATGAACAATGAATTCAAGGCCGAGAACGAATGGTCATAACCAAATCTGCATCTAGAAGGGATTTACTAATGTCAAAAGTTAAGAAAGCTGTCATTCCAGCAGCTGGCCTTGGAACTCGTTTCCTACCTGCTACTAAGGCGCTTGCTAAAGAAATGTTACCTATCGTGGACAAGCCTACCATTCAATTTATTGTCGAAGAAGCTCTCAAGTCTGGAATTGAAGATATTTTAGTCGTAACTGGTAAGTCAAAACGTTCGATTGAGGACCATTTCGATTCCAACTTTGAACTTGAATACAATCTCAAAGAAAAAGGCAAAGACGACCTTTTGAAATTAGTTGATGAAACCACTGGTATTGGCCTACACTTCATTCGACAAAGTCATCCGCGTGGGCTGGGAGATGCTGTGCTTCAAGCTAAGGCTTTTGTCGGCAACGAACCTTTTGTTGTCATGTTAGGTGATGACCTTATGGATATCACTAATGATAAAGCTATGCCACTTACTAAACAGCTGATGAACGACTATGAAGCAACTCATGCTTCTACAATTGCTGTTATGCAGGTCCCTCATGAAGAAGTTTCTTCATATGGTGTCATCGCTCCGCAAGGCGAAGGTCTTAATGGACTTTATAGTGTCGAAAAATTTGTTGAAAAACCAAGTCCGGAGGAAGCTCCAAGTGATTTGGCAATCATTGGTCGCTATCTGCTGACTCCAGAAATTTTTAAAATCTTGGAAAATCAAGCTCCTGGTGCTGGAAATGAAATCCAACTGACAGATGCCATTGATACTCTTAACAAGACCCAGCGCGTATTTGCCCGTGAATTCAAGGGTGACCGCTACGATGTTGGCGACAAGTTTGGCTTCATGAAAACATCTATCGATTACGCTCTCAAACATCCGCAGGTCAAAGATGATTTGGAACAATATATTATTGAACTTGGTAAAAAGCTAGAAGAGAAAACTAAAAAATAAAACTAAGGATGAAATACGACCGATGGGTCTATTACTCAAAACACAAAAACACCTAGATTTAACTAGGTGTTTTCTTATATCCAATGACTGGCTTTCTCAACAGAAAAATTAGTTTCCGTTAGAGAATGTCCCAATATTCTTGAAATCTTTTCCGCCTTCATAATTTCCTGCAAAACCAAAGCGGTTGTTTGGATTGCCTTCTGCATTGGCAACTGTTGTTTGTGGAGCTTGACTTGGCTCTTGAGAAGCTTGGCTTTGTACCTGAGGAGCTTCAGCGCGAGTAGATGTTTGTCCGAATACTTGCACATTTGCTGTAGCTGCATAGCCAAAACGATTGTTTGGATTCCCTTCTGCATTAGCAGGAATATCATGAGTCGGAGGTGCTGCAACATAGTATTCAGCAGGAAGTACATTTTTATTTACTTCTTCAGTTGCTTTTGGTTTTTCTGGAGTTTTTGGAGTATCTGGTTTTTCAGGTGTTGATGGGTCTTGTTTATCATCTGGTTGTGAAGCGCGATAAGGATCAGACTTACGTCCAGCAGCTTCTAATTGTTTTTCCATCAACTTTTCATAGTCCTTGAAGTGTTGGAAAAGACGATCTGATAAATCAAGTGCATCTTTTGTAACTTTGTGTTCAGCAGATTTAGCAGCTTCTGGTTGATCTTTTAGTGAATAGTACTCAATATCCTTCTTCTCTTGATCAATGATAAATTGTTTTTCAAGCATCTTCCAATGGTCTTGAACAGTCTTGCCGAAAATATCTTGGTTCTTAATAGCCATTTGGTCAATATGCCATACTGTCCAGTACCATGAGTTTGGATCATAAGTAGCAGTTTGAGGTTTAAAGGCTTGATAAGTATCTTGAACGTTACCATAGAAAGGTACATATGGTGTGTTACGTGATGGTCCTAAACCGAGCCATACTTTACCACCAAAAGATTTTGGCAACTTCGGATCAATTTGATAAACATGGGCATCGATAACATTTTCATTACCAAGAGCATATTTGTATTGATCTTTCCGAACAGCATCATTTGCCCCATTGTCGCCTTGCTTCTTGACCCCAATTTGATCATCAGGTATAAAACGACCATTCAAGTGTTCAAAGCGGTTCCGTTGCAAAGCAAAGGCATCTTCAAGAGTAAATTTCTTGTTTGGATCAGTTGGAGAGCGGAAGAGTTCATACTCATCATCTTCATAAGTAATTTTAGATTTAGGATCAAGAAGTGTAATCCCTGCATATGTACGAGAACGATCCCCTTCTGCGTATTTTTCAGGTCCATATGATTTAGCAATGTGGAAATTACCATCTTTATCTGTCTTGTAGTTTCCTGCTTCTTGGGCTACTTTTTCTACATCTTTAGAAGCAATAACATTTTCTTTGTCATTCAAATCAACATGACCAAGGTAATAGGTATTAGCAAAAACTGCATATTTATCTTCTGGCACCTTCACTGCTACATATTGGTGGCCAGATAAGATTTCCATGTACCAAGTTTCTTTTTGGTCTGCAACTACAACTGTATTTCCTTCAGCAGATCCCTTTTCTTCGATGACTTTTGCAAGCAACTCAATTGCTTCACGAGCTGATTTTGCACGAGGCAAAATAACATCCAGCATCGCAGCTTCTGGAAGACCATCTGCTTTAAGAGGGTCTTTTGCAAGTACTTTTTTATTTGGAATTGCTGTAACTGTAGATGTCATTGAAACACCTGCTTCATTAAAGCCATGTTCCCCGAAAGCACCGTTACTACCATCGCCACGAGCAGAATCATAAGTTGCAGTATACTTCATTTCGTTGGCTGCGTGTGGATAAGTGAAACCATTAGATTCATCTACAATCTGGTCTCCTTCCTTATAGTTTTTTCCTTCCACAACAACATAGTTTTTATTGTGTTTCCCACCATTGGGATAGTAAGGATAGTCTTCCGTACGGCCAAACATGGTTGAACCGTCAGCTGTCAACTGGCGACCAAAAATAAAACCACAACAAGCTTGAACCGCTTGGATAGGCAACATGAGGATTGCCATCACAGCAATGACAACTTTGAATGTTAACTTCTTCATCGCTAACTCCTTTTTATTTTTTTGGAAGTCCTAGACTCCCTATATTTACAACCATAGTATACTCCTTTAACTTCGTATTTGCAAGCGCTTTCAAAATTGTTTATTTATACGTTTTACAGATATAAAACAGGGAAAACATACACCTATAAATTTAGACATTTTAGAAGTTTACTAATTTATTTCTGCTAAAACTAATTAAGAGTCCATTTTATAAAATATTGATACATCAAATTATTGAAATTCCTTGTTTCATCAAAAGTTATAATTATAAAAAAACACCGCTATTTAAAGCGGTACTTAGCTTAATTTTCTTAAAAAATTGGTCTTTGAAAAGTCATAAAAATCAAAATGGCTGCTAATCCCAAATAGACTATTAGGGCTAAAAATCTTTGTGGCTTACTAAATGCATTGCGTTCGCCTGAAACTGGTAGAATCACCGCACCTAAAGCTCCACCAACAAGACCACCTAAGTGACCAGAAAGACTGATTCCTGGTAAGAAACTCATGATTAGATTGACAGCCAGTAGGCTCATATAGGATTGCCCCAACTGCTGAAGATAGTGGTTTCGTGTGGCATAGCGCAGAACGACGACTGACGCAAAGAGACCGAAAAGCGATGTAGAGGCTCCTGCAGCCAGACTGTTTGGTGAAAAATATACGACGAATAGATTCCCCATCACCCCAGACATGAGATAGAGCATTAAGAATTTCCATGGTCCGAAAATATCTTCTATCTGACGGCCAAGGAAATACAGAGTAAGCATATTGACCACAAAATGCTCTAAACCAATATGGACAAAAATAGCAGCAAAAACTCGCCAAAATTCTATAGGCATCTCTTGGATTGTATAGCCATGTACTGCCCCAAAGCGATACAAGGCTTCCGTACTACTATATTGGAAACCGTAGAAAAGAAACATTAAAGCAAATACAAGGCTCGTTATGATCAATAAAATACTTGTCACTGGGTAGTTTCTATCGTAGATTTGTTTCATATATGATTAACTCCTTTACCGAGACATCATGCAGATCCGGTTTAAAATTCGCTAGCTGAATTTGATAAAGCGTACTGACACTAGCACCAGAAAAATCAGCCAGATAACGGTCATAGTAGCCGCCACCGTAACCAATTCGAAATCCTTGAGAATTGAAGACCACACCTGGCACATGAATCAGATCAATTTCTGTCTTATCCACAGCCTCTTCACTTATCGGCTCCATAAGACCAAAGGAGCTTTTTTGTAGGCGACTTTCATCATAATCAACAAATATCATCCGCCCCTGGCCATAGGTTTTGGGCACTAAAACCCGCTTGCCGTCCAACTGAGCCTGCTTGATAAAGGCTGCGGTAGAGACCTCATGTGGCATAGAAAGATAAGTTGCGATGACTTTAGCTTCTTGATAAGCTCTTGACTGGAGCATGTGTTGGGTCAGCCAGCCATCTGCTTGCTCTTTTTCTTTACCCGACAGTTTCTTCATCTGGTTCAGTACAGTTTGTCTCAGCTCTTTTTTCATGCAACCCGTCCCTCTTTTCTTATCTGTCATTGACTTTATAATCTAGGAATTTCCCAATCTTTTCAATAGCAAAGGGCAGTGCCGCCTCATCCGGTGTCATCTTTGGATGATGAAGGGCATAGGGACTGTCCACTCCCAGCCAGAACATGACGCCCTTGACCTTGCTGAGTAGATAGCCAAAATCCTCACCTGTCATCGCCGGAGCAATATCAATCAGCTCCACTCCGTCTTCCTTCTGGAAAAAGTCCATCAGTTCACCTGCCAGATCAGGATGATTTTCTACAGGCAGATAACCGCCTTGCTTGAGTTCCAAGTCCAATTCCAGACCGAAACTTTGGGCTATGCCCTCTGCTATTTCCCGTAAGCGTTTCTGGGTCAAGAGGTTCATCTCCTGAGTTAGGGTCCGAATAGTGCCATGCAAAAAGGCCGTTTCTGCAATGACATTGTTGGTCGTGCCAGCATGGAGCGAACCAAAGGTCACAACCGCTCCCTCGATAGGATCGACATTGCGGCTGACAATGGTCTGCACCTGAGTGATAAAGTAGCTAGCCGCCACCAAAGCATCATTGGCTTCATGGGGAAAAGCTGCATGGCCCCCCTTCCCCTTAAAGGTCAGCTTGACTTCACAGGTACCAGCAAAAAGGGTTTCTCTGTTAGTGGCAATATCGCCGACCTTGAGGTCCGGTCGCACATGAAGTCCGTAAAACTCATCTGGCAGCCAGTCACCAAAAGCACCGTCTTCGTACATGAGCATTCCACCAGCTTCATTTTCCTCTGCAGGCTGAAAGAGAAAGAGTAGATTATGGGTAGGCTGAGCGCTCACAGCTTGTTCCAGCAGGCCTAGAGCGACCGTCATATGCATATCGTGTCCGCAGGCATGCATACGACCTTCATGGGTACTGGCAAAGTCCAGTCCTGTATCCTCCACAATCGGAAGACCATCGATATCTGTTCGCCAGCCAATCGTCTTATCCGGTGAACTGCCCTTGATAAAGACCAAAATACCAGTTCGCCAAGTTCGGATTTCCACAAAGTCTAGACCTGCTGTCAGTCCATCAATGACCTGCATCAGGTAAGCATGAGTCTTGTATTCTTCCAGACCGATCTCTGGTATTTGGTGTAAATCTCGGCGAATTTTTAGATAATCAAGCATTGTTTCTTTCCTTTATTGTCTTGTCAAACCAGATAAAATCTGACCGCACCCAATCAACTTCGGGCGCGGCACTGTTATTTATGCAATATTAAAGTGTGCGAAGAGCGTCTTCTAGAGCTGTCTTCTGCTGGGTCTTCTCATCAATGGTCTTGATAATTCGAGCTGGAACACCAGCAACCACTACATTTTCAGGAACATCCTGAGTCACAATCGCACCAGCCGCAACAACGGAGCCACTGCCAATTTGTACACCTTCAATCACAACCGCATTGGCACCAATCAGCACATTGTCTCCGACCCGAACCGGCTCAGCGCTAGCTGGCTCAATGACTCCCGCTAGAACTGCACCTGCACCGACGTGGCTATTTTTTCCGACAATAGCTCGGCCACCCAGGATAGCACCCATATCAATCATGGTCCCAGCGCCAATCTCTGCACCAATATTGATGACTGCCCCCATCATGATAACAGCATTGTCACCAATTTCGACTTGATCACGGATAATAGCACCTGGCTCGATACGGGCATTGATGTCGCGCTTGTCCAAAAGTGGCACAGCCGAGTTACGAGCATCTTGCTCAACGACATAGGTCTTATTTTCTTCTAAGTTCACTAGGAGGGGCTTAATTTCTTCCCAGTCTCCAAAAAGAACATTGCCTAACTTCACAACAGACCAAGGAATGGTACCGTGCAATTCTCCGTTAAAAGTTACCTTGACAGGAGTCTTTTTCTTGGCGTCAGCGATAAATTTGATGATTTCTTGAGCATTCATTTTGGTAGCAGACATAATAGCACCTCTTTGTTCTTTCTATTTTTTGAACTAGGAAAGAGGCAAGTCTCTCCTAGCTATCTAATGTTTTCTATTATAACATAATTCGGTTAGTCAGTTTGAACTTTACTAGACATCGAAATCGTTTTTGGATTCTTGGACCTTTTTTAAATGAAACTTTCCATCCTTGTCCTTTGCAAATTCCAAAAGGACGAAGGTTTTATCCTTTGTTTGGTAGGCCATGTTCAAAATAGAGTAGCCTTCAATGTTTGATTTATAATACCTTTTGGGAACTCCCACTTGATCAACTATCTCTATATCCGTGATGCCTTTTTCTTCATCTGGGCTAATCCCTCTAAGAAAGGCAAGCCTCTCATCCGTCAGATATTCTTTTTGAGTAGTATCATAAGAAACACTGACAAGATGTGGACCAGAACCTCTGTTCCAGAATTGAATAACAGCCACGCCTCCGCCTTTTAAATTATAAGTCAGTGATAGCAATTTGTCCTTTTTGCCCACTTTCATTTCGTTGCTAGTTTGGGCTAAACCATATTGACGAACAAAATCAGAGACGTGAAGGTTTCTAGTCCCATCATTTTCAATCTTATACTTTACAAAGTCAATCCTCTCCCAATCCAAAGCCTTAGCATTTGGAGAACTATACTTTGACTCTGCTCCCATTGCTTGATCATCTTTATGAGAATTGAGTCCCTTCCCAATTAAGATAAAGAGTCCTATAACAAGCGTTAATACTGCTACAGCAATTAACTTTGAAGAGAAACGAGAAGTCGGTTTAATCCTTTGTATTCTTGCTTCTTTAGCCTTTGATTGATGAACTGATCTACTAGAACCTAAATTTTGTTTCAGTCTCGGTTTTTTTACGTCCTTGGAATTCAATTCCGATATTGGTGTAGCTGGGTTCTCCGAAATGGCTTCATTTGTTGGTTTGGCTTCCTCATTGCGCTTTGATGGAGGTACCGAGCCAGACATTTCATTAGAATTTCTTCTCGAAGATTCTTTTGTCTTGCCAAATCGTTCCTTATGTTCTTTTCGTAGTTTGTCTAAGTCTCTTTTTTCCATTCCCTTATCCTTTTTCTCCCTTAAACGAAATCAATATCCTTCTATCTAGTTCTCTATCTCCATATATATTCTAGTCCTTCTCAGATGCTCCAAGTAAATGTCGCTTCGTTATCAACATATATAAAAATCTATCTCAATATTGCTACATCTCTCCTGATTGTAACATATAATCAAGGAAAGGAAAACTTCCACTTCTTAGATTTACTGGGTAGGTTAGTGAATCCATTTCGACTAAACAGATAAAGACCTGGAATTTCCATTCCAGATCTTTCAAAAAATTTTATTCAAACTTTAAGCTGCTCGCTCTTCATACCTTATCAGGAACCTCCAAGTAAACGAGACTAAGTTGCTTCTCAATCGGCTCCTTTTTTAGCTAAAAGGAAATCTCCATCTGCCTGTTTAACAAAGGTCAACTTGTACTCATCCGAACCCGATGAGTTGAATTGAATCCTCATTTTGGTAATTACTTCATCTGTTTCAATATCTTCTCCTGCAGACACCGTCAGAGATGAGACTGCATTATCCCCGATGACTTCCTTATAAGAAACTCCGCCTTTACCTGTTTTTGGATCTCCCACTTTCAGCTTATCATAATAATCAGAGGGCATATAAGCGGCTTTAGCCTTTCTGTAATCACCTGAATAAGAAATATTTTGTAAGTAGTAGCGATCGCCTTCCTTCTTAAAAGCAAGCTCCATTTCACGAATTGAGCGATAGTAGAAACTATCTTCATCCTGGTCATAATCATCTAACTCGCCCCACTCTAAATCAATTCTATCTCCTCGAAACGAACCTTTTATAGCCTTACCATACTCATCAAGAATATCTTCTATGGGAGTTCCTAAATCTGGCTTATCGTAATAACCAAACTTAAGAGTAGTGAGATTATTGATATCCCAACTAAAGTCTGACTCTTTGGGGTTGATGTATTCAGCTGCCACATCTCTTTTTGATTTACCCGTATCAGCTTTTAAATTGATGATTGGATAGAGGCGCTTGGTCAGATTCATATCCCCTGTAGAATAACCAAAAATTAGACCAACTATCAGCCCCAAAACAGCAAAACCTGTGATACAAATAAGCATTCGCCTTTTTCCTGCTTTCTCTTGATCACGATTTTCAGGCACGTCAAATGGTATCTGTGATTGATTCATATTCATCTTTCATCTATCTCCTCTATCTTAATCTCGTTCTGTGCCAATGTATAAGAATTCCCCATTCGGTTGTGCTAGGAATCGTAATGTCTTATAATCATCATCAACTTCATAGAATACCCTTGCAATCACTCGATTAGAGATATACTTTTCTCCATTAGCAGTAATATCGTTTTCCGTTTCAATTTGGATAGATTGTCCATGTTTTTTCAATAATTCTGATAAAGGAGTCCCTCCCTTGCCTGTTTTTGAATCTCCTTTTTTCAGACTTTTAAACTCTTCATTTGTCAATTTATAATCTTTTGAATTGTCAGTATCCTTTTCATCTTCGTCTTCATCTTCTAGTTTCTGCTTGTCTTGGAATTCGCCTAGCGCATATGCTTGGACATGCTTTAAATAATAATTGTCACCTGATTTTTCAAAATACATAGTGACGCTTTGACTTTTTGAAGACTTCGATCTATCCCAAGAAAGTTTAATCCCCTTCTTGTCATAATCCACACCAGAAGCCAATCCATAGGTATTAACAATTTGATCTGCAGTTAATCCATGACCATCCTTATTGTTATACTTCAACAAGCCAAGATCTTTAAGAGAAAAAGTAAAGACAACCCTGTCTTTCTCTGTGATAAAGCCAGTTTCTGTATCTTTAGCTTCAGCCTTGGCTCGTTCTAGACGTTTATATCGTCGAGTATCAGCTTCGGACTTGAATGATTGTCCCCAAAGATAGCCAACACCTCCACCAATCAGACCAGCAACAAAAGCAGCAAGGACTGAGAAAGTGATCAACTTAATCCAACCGCGTTTAGCTTCCGATTGAAGTTCTTGATGACTTTCCTCTTGAGAAACTAAATTGTTTTCTTTCTGATCAGGCTCTTGATTGGTTTGTCCTTCTTGCGATTTAAAAGGCTTTTTATCTTCTGTTGTCATAACATCTCCTTTACTAGCAACTTTCACCCATTACTCTCCTCACTCTTCGTGAATAAAGTCTGACGCGCAAAATTTAAATGTAATAGTTCTAATATATCATAAATTCACAAGATTGGCCAATGCCCCAATAGATAAAGAGCCCTATACAAAAAAGACCTCTTTCGAGGTCCTTACGTTTGTCTATTAAAGGCGAGCGTTCAATTCTTTGCTCAATTCTTCAAATCCTGGTTTACCAAGAAGGGCAAACATGTTACGTTTGTAGGCTTCAACACCTGGTTGGTCAAATGGGTTGATAGCATTCAAGTAACCTGAAAGGGCAATTGCCAATTCGAAGAAGTAGATAGTGTAACCAAGAGTGAAGGCATCTTGCTCAGGAAGAGTCACGTACATGTTTGGTACATCACCGTCAGTGTGGGCAAGAAGAACACCGTCAGTCGCTTTTTTGTTTACAAAGTCAACGTCTTTTCCTTGAAGGTAACCAAGTCCGTCAAGGTCTTCTTCCAAGCTCGGGATAATCACGTTCTTGCGTGGTTTGTCAACACGGACAACTGTTTCAAACATGATGCGAGTTCCTTCTTGGATAAATTGACCCAATGAGTGCAAGTCAGTTGAGAAGTTAGCTGAAGTTGGGTAAATACCTTTTTGGTCTTTTCCTTCTGACTCACCAGCCAATTGTTTCCACCATTCTGAGAAGTATTGAAGTGATGGCTCGTAGTTTACCAAGATTTCAGTTGCATAGCCTTTGCGGTAAAGGATGTTACGAACGGCTGCGTATTGGTAAGCTTCATTTTCTGAAAGTTTGTCTGAAGTGTAGTCTTTACGAGCTGCGTTAGCACCTTCCATAAGAGCTTTGATGTCTGCACCTGATGCAGCGATTGGAAGCAAACCAACTGCTGTCAATACTGAGAAGCGTCCACCGATGTCATCTGGAACTACAAATGTTTCCCAACCGTTGGCATCTGCTTCAACCTTAACAGCACCTTTTTGGCGGTCAGTTGTTGCATAGATACGTTTGTTAGCTTCTTCTTGACCGTATTTCTTAACCAAGAGTTCTTTGAAGACACGGAAAGCGATAGCTGGTTCTGTTGTTGTACCTGATTTAGAAATCACGTTTACTGAGAAGTCTTTATCAGCTACGTACTCTACCAAGTCAGCAAGGTAAGTAGATGAGATTGAGTTTCCAGCATAAAGGATTTGTGGAGCTTTGCGTTCTTCTTTTGTTTGCAAGTTAGCAAAGTGGTGGTTCAAGAAGTCGATAGCTGCTTTAGCACCAAGGTAAGATCCACCGATACCGATAACAACCAAGACATCGCTATCTGATTTGATTTGCTCAGCAGCTTTCAAGATGCGGTCAAATTCTTCTCGGTCATAATTTTCAGGAAGGTCCAACCAACCCAAAAAGTCGCTTCCAGCACCAGTTCCTTTGCGGATCAATTCGTCTGCAGCTGTTACTTGTGATTGCATGTACTCCACTTCATGTGGGGCAACAAATTTGTCTAAAACTTTTGAATAATCAAATTTAATATGTGGCATGATATTCCTCCATTTTCTTTTCTTTAATATGATAACGCTTTACGACTTTTTTAGCAAGCAAAACCTCACTTTAAAACGCTTCCAATTTATTTTTTTACAAGTTGGCAAAAGCTAATAGGCACTTCAAGGCAATCGTTTGCGTAAATTGCCGAATTTCTCCTGCTCCACTTAGAATCCCTCTTCCTAGAAAAAAGCCTAGGATCCTCTCCTAGACCAGAACATTTCTTATATATTTTCTCATCTGAAAAATTCACAAATAAGGCTTTCTAATCAGAAGGTAGTTCTCGCTTAGCTCGAGCACCTAAGTTCATCTGCGCCTTACAGGCTTGATTCATTCAACTTCGGAACGTAGTTCTCGCTTAGCTCGAACTGCATCAATGTACCTAAGTTCATCTGCGTCCGTTGGACTTGATTCACTAAGGGCTATCATAGGTTTACAGCTTTTTCCCTAGCGGGAAAAACTGCATCCATTGCTCTAGGATTCTTCTGCGTCCCTTGGACTTGACTCATCAAGAGCAATAGAAAAGAGCACACAGTTCACTTCGCTTAGGGCTGCTGGATTCCTCCCCTGACCCGCTTCACGCAAAACTGTTGCTCCATGACTAGTATATCATATTTTTTTACTTTTGGCGACGATTTCTGAAAAAATCTTGCATGATTTGAGCGCACTCTTCTTGGAGAACACCTGTCTCCACCTCCACTCGGTGGTTTAGTCGTTCATCCGTTAAAATATCATAAAGGCTACCAGCTGCACCAAACTTTTGATTTGCTGCTCCGTAGACAACATGGGGTATGCGCGCTAAACCGATTGCTCCGCTACACATGACACAGGGCTCAATGGTCACAAAAAGTGTTGTATCCAACAAGCGCCAGCTATTTTCATGCTGGTTTGCCTCTTCAATAGCCATGATTTCCGCATGCATAACAGCTCGTTGCAATTCCTCACGCGCATTGTGCCCTCGACCAATAATCTGACCGTCTTTCACGACGACACAACCGATTGGAATTTCATCATTTTCCAAAGCAATTCTAGCCTCTTTTAAGGCCTCTAGCATAAAATATTCTTTTTCCTCTTTACTATAGTTCATAAGTTTTTTCTTATCTTTCAAATTCTCTTTTGCTCTATTATAATGTTTAGAACCAAAAAAAGCCACCAAGAATCTTGGGGGCTTTTTAGGAGATTATGAAAAATTTTAGGATAGGTATATCATAAACTCTCTTACTTAAAGAAAACTTAAAGTTTTTTAGAAATGATCAAAAGCAGTCGTTTCTATATTTCTTTGTTTTTCTACTAGAAAATGATCACCGGATTGATTAATAAGTAAATCCGCATCTTTTTCATAGATCTGATAAAAGCGCCTATATTGCTCTCTCCGAGCTAGGTGCGTCTGCTTTATCCACTCTGATTTGCGCTCTCGCACAGCCACATCCCGAGCCAAACGACGCTCTAACTCAGTCTGATCATCCGTATAAAAGCAAATAGATAAATCAAACAGATTCTTTGGCAAAAAGGCAGCCGACATACCTTCTACAATTAGAATTGGCTTTTGAGCTGATAAACGTAAACTAGGTGACCAAGTTGTGTCAATGGTCAGAATATCCAGACCAGACCGCAAGGCGCAAATATCTCGCTCCAGACTACTCAGTTCATGAACAGCAGGGATACAAGCTGTTACTTTTTGATGAGGAAAATCTTTGGAACTGAGCAAATCTCGATACGCTCCAGTAATTACATAAGGATCAGTTTCCAGCAGATTGGCTCGTTCCTCACCCAAGGCTAGTTGGAGTTTTCGAGCAAAAGTTGACTTTCCTGAAGCACCATGACCATATATACGTATAGTATGTTTTTGATCTGCTATCAGATACGCTGTCAAGCTTTCCAGCAATTTTTCTTCATCTGACATGACCTCTCCTTTCAAATGGAGATTTTAGAAATTCCGATTGGATCGATTATAGCCGTAGCGCTCCATAAAATCTTCACGGAATTCTAACAAGTTATCATCCATAATAGCTTGGCGAACTTTCTTCATAAGGTTTACCAAGAAGTAAAGATTGTGGTAACTGGTCAAGCGAAGACCAAAGGTTTCGTCAGCCTTGAGCAGATGGCGGATATAGGCCCGCGTGTAATTGGTACAAGTGTAGCAATCACAGTTATGATCCAATGGCGTGAAATCTTCTTCAAACTGGGCATTTTTGACGACTAATCGTCCTTCGCTAGTCATACAGGTACCATTTCGGGCAATGCGAGTCGGCAAAACACAGTCAAACATATCCACACCACGGATAACACCATCAATCAAGCTATCTGGCGCTCCCACTCCCATGAGATAACGAGGCTTATTTTCAGGCAACATAGGTGTTGTGAAGTCCAGCACCGCATTCATCTCTTCGTGAGACTCACCAACAGCCAGTCCTCCGATAGAGTAGCCTGGGAAATCCATGCTGACCAAGTCTTGAGCAGATTGGCGGCGCAAATCTTCAAAGCCAGCTCCTTGAACAATACCAAAAAGACCCTGATCATGAGGACGGCTGTGGGCCTTGAGTCCACGCTCAGCCCAACGGCTGGTCCGCTCAATAGACTTTTTGACATAGTCATAAGGCTGGTAGAACTGCGGGCATTCGTCAAAGGACATCATAATGTCACTGCCTAGATTATTCTGAATAGAGATAGCCTTTTCTGGTGAGAGAAACATCTTGGAACCGTTGAGGTGGTTTTTGAAGGTTACCCCTTCTTCTGTGATATTGCGACTATCAGCTAGAGAATAGACCTGGAAACCACCGCTATCGGTCAGAATAGGCTGGTCCCAGTTCATGAACTTGTGCAGACCACCTGCACGGGCAATCAGTTCATCGCCCGGCCGTAGCCAGAGATGGTAAGTATTGGCCAAGATAATACCCGACCCCATTTGCTTGAGCTCTTCAGGGGACTGAGTCTTGACTGTCGCCTGAGTGCCAACCGGCATAAACATAGGCGTCGGAAAGGTCCCGTGAGGTGTAATAATCTCTCCCAGACGGGCACCTGTGTGCTTTTCTTTTTTGATCAATCGATATTGAATCGGTGAATCTGACATTTTTACCTCCGATGCTGGGAAAGACAGTCCCAGATCTTATTTTCTGTGGAAAATTCCACAAGATACTGTATGATTTTATCAAAAAAAGCCCTGTCTGTCACGGGGTATGATATAATAGATAGCATTACTGGAGGTTTTTATGAATTTACGTCAACTGAGGGCTGAAGCCCGTCTCCTACAGAGGAAAATACCAGGACTCCTACTTCTCTTTTTCATCCCGATTATGATCTTGTTGCTGAGCAACTTTTTGGGTGATTCGCAAGAGGATTTGATGGAATATTTCGCGTCGATAGATCTAAAACAGGCTTTCTATCTTGAAGTCAGTCGCGGTCTTTTCTCTCAAGTTATCAATTTTATCATCTCTCTTTTTATCATTTCAGCGTCCTATGCTTTAATTGATTTGTTGCGCAGACAAACTGAACAGTTGAAGTTTTCGGACTCTCTGCGTGCTTTTTCCAATCAAATTTTTACTCCACTTGTACTTACTTTGTTTTGCAAGCGTCTGATTTTGTTTTGTTGGAGTATTTTACTTTGGGTTGGCTCTGTCATTTCTATATTTACGAGCTACCGCATCCTCTATATCTACAATCAAGCTCCTAATAATCAACTGTCTGATCAAGCTATTCAGCAGATTAGCAACTACTCGCCTTCTCTGTTTCTGGGCTTGCTTCTCGTTACTCTAGGCTTGATTATATCCCTTCCTCAGCGTTATGCTTATTCGCAAGCTGAGTTTATTCTTTACGATCAACTTAAAAAAGGAACTTACCAAGGTCCGCTTCAAGTCCTTCGTCAAAGTCGGCTTATGATGAAGGGATATAAAGACAAACGCTTTATGCTAGATGTGAGCTTTATCGGCTGGCAGGTTTTAATGTTTCTAACCCTTGGTCTTGCTGGAATCTATGTTATCCCCTATATCCATACCAGCTCCGTCCTCTTTTATGAGCAATTAAAAGCCCTAAAAAAATAAAAGCAACTCTGCTTGAGTGTACTGACCCCAAAAAGTTAGACAGTAAATCTAACCGATTAGGGATAGTTCATCAGGCAGAAGTGCTTTTTGTTTGTACGCTATTTTAAGTCAGCTCGACTTTAAAGACCAGTGGCAGGTTAGTCTCAACTTCAGACAAGAATATCCGTAAACCTTGAGAAGTTTGCTCCCATTTCAATGCTTTTTCATAGCCCATCAAGGAGACACTTTTTATAATACCGTGAAAACGAGAGACAGGATTTTCCCTTTCATCTGCCAAGGCTTCTACTGTCAGCCATTGATCCGTAGCCGGCTCCATTGCAAATACATAAACAGAGCCTCCCTTGGCTGTAAAGCGGAAATCTTGATGAGTATAGGTTACAGTATCACCATCAGAAAATGGTCCACTAGCCGGCTGTGTCGGCCCTTCTCCAAATTGTCTCCAAGCATAGGAGTCATATATCGCTGGGCCATTCACCTCAAGCCAAGTCCCTATTTCCTTTAAGATAGCCTGATCTCTCTCAGGAATCGAACCGTCTCCTTTTGGTCCGATATTGAGTAGGAGATTCCCATTTTTAGAAACTACATCGATCAAAGTTTGGATGATTTCTTTAGCAGATTTATAATCCAGCTGCTCTGTGTAACCCCAGGAATTACGTGCGATAGCTGTATCTGTCTGCCAAGTGAAAGGCTGTATCTCCGCAAAGCCACCGCGTTCCATCTCGACAATCCCAGAGCCAAAAGCCAGGGCATCGTGCTTGTAACAAATACTAGCTGGCTTACCGGTCGCAGCTCCCAAATTATAATAATAGGCCGCAAAAAGTTTCAAATATTCTTTAAAGGCTGTATGTTGAATCCACCAGTCAAAGTACAAAATCTCTGGCTGATAGTCTCGGACAAGCTCACAGGTCCGCAAGAGCCAATCATCTAAAAATTCTTGATCAGGATAGGGCTGACCAAATAAATCATGGTGATCTGGCTCTGGCATAGCTGGCCAATAAAGTTCATCTCTGCTGACTTCCTTAGCGATGTCACTATCGAATTCTTTCCCATGTGAGAAGAAAAAATGATGCTCAGCCCGATGGGAAGAAGTACAGAAATGAAGATGGGCTTGATCTGTTGCCTGCTTTAACTCCTGTAAGATATCCCGCTTTGGTCCCATTTCCACACTATTAAAAGGTGATAGCTGACTTTCATAAAGCTGGAAACCATCATGATGCTCAGCTACTGGAAAAATGTAGCGCGCCCCAGCCATTTTAAAAATCTGTACCCACTCCTCCGCCTGAAATTTTTCGGCAGTAAATAGAGGAATGAAATCCTTATAACCAAAATCCTTGTGGGACCCATAGGTTTTGACGTGATGTTCAAACTCTGCTGTACCTTGGATGTACATATTACGAGAATACCATTCACTTCCAAAAGCCGGTAGACTATAAAGCCCCCAATGGATAAAAATCCCAAACTTAGCTCCTTTGAACCAGTTGGGCACCTGATAGGTCGCAAGAGAATCCCAGTCTGGATAGAAAGGCCCTTGATTGGCAACTTTTTTGATTTCTTCTAAGCTAATTATCATTACTACTGCCTCATTAGTTTATTTTTAAAACGCTTTCTTTTATTCTACCAATTTTTTAGTAAATTAAACAGATTATTTTAGCAAAAATGATTCTAGATTTGCTTATCCATCATATTCACTGCTATCAAAAATATACTCTTCCGTATGAGGTAGTAGGGTTATCTCATCCTCTTGCTTGACATGATGGTAATCTTGAAAATAGAGAATCTTTTTTTCTCCTGCATAAAAAAGTGGGATCATAATCAGTTTTCCATTTTTGCAAACACGATAAAAAATCATGCCCTCTGTCATATTTTCAATAAAAATACCTTCCTGCCCTTCTGAGATCAAACATTGAAAACGCGCTAATAACTGGTCATGAGGTTCATATAAAGCGATCGTTGTAAGACCTAGTGGTGTTTCTTCTAGTTTTTTTGGAAGCATTGTTTTTCCCTACTTCTGCTGAGATTATACCTACTTCTCCTTGCTCAAAACAGGACATGGATGTCACTATGATATTTGATGCTTTTAGCAAAAAACTCTTTTTCTAAAAGACTCATTTACAAGAGGACTTTAAAACCTGAACTAGAAAAAAGAAGGCTAAAACAATGTTCAACCTTCTTTGTCTTTGAATCTGTGAATAGGATCATTTTGCAGGCAATTAGTTGTTTTCACAGATACATATCATTTACTAATTTGCCACTCGGTAATATGGATGTTGGGCTGCATAGGTAGAATCACTACCTAATTGTAGCTGTTCTTTCGGACATTCATTTCCTGTGACAGGCATAGGTGCACCTTTAGGAATAAAGAATAAGGGATCACTACTGCCCGCGCTCGCATAGCCAAAACCAACTACATATTTCCCATCTTGGATCTTCCCGTCATACAATGTATTATTTGCAATTTCCTTACCATCGTTTTTCTTAAAGATACTAGTGCCATCTGCCTTAAAAGTCAACTGATCACCCAAATCGTTGGCCCAAGTTCCTGCTACACTGGAGAAATCACCACCAGCAATAGCCTGAATATCCATGCTTGCTGTAGCCATCTGAGTTGTAGTATCTTCTTTTTGATTAGTATTGGCATCTTGGTTGCTTGAGCTGCCCGTATCTTTTTGACTAGCTTTGGAATCCTGGCTACTTGAGTTGGCCGTAGCCTTTTCCTTTGTGGATGATGTTGCTGATTTTTCGCTGGATTTGGTAGTCTGAGTAACCTTGCTTGAGCTACTGGTTGCACTTTCTTGCTTATTCCCATTCCCACAAGCATTGAGAATGAAGCAAGTAGTTAAAGAAATAACAACTAAAAGAGTAAATTTTATAGTTTTCATCACTTATTCTCCTTTTTGTAACAAAAGAAATATTTTGTAATTTAATTGTAATCTTTTGTAATATTTATGTCAATAGTTTTTTGATTATATTTTAAATTTAAATAGGAGGCTACAAAAAAAGTGACACTTAAACCGAAATGTCACTTTTAAAATTGGGTAAAGATTAAAATCTGTCTAAATCTTGACAAATTCGCTGAAAAGCTGCCTCAAGCGAATCCTCATCTGTGAAAAAAACTTCCTCTTCCCAGCCTAAGAAGTCTCGGTCTTTCCACCAGCGCTTCATGTCGGCTGGGGTAAATTCTTCTTGTTTCGCTCTGGTCTGATGACGGCGGACCGTTTCTTCAAAAGTCAAATCATAGTAATACACTAGAGTCTGAGAACCAAATAAATTCCGCAAACGCTCTAGCATCTGTCCATAAATGTCTGTCTCATAAAACCCTTCTACTAGAACCAGCAGATCATGTTCATAACCGAAGCGTGCCAGTGTCTCCGTCAGGTCAATAGACAAATTTCCCGGCTCAACCTTTTCCTTGAGCATGTCCCGTCTAACCGTATCCTGCGATATCAGGAGAGTTCCTCGACCATAGTGAGTCTGCAGTTTCCCAGCCAGACTAGACTTGCCAGAGCCTGAATTGCCACGAATGATAACTAACTTGGCCATCTTATTCGCCCAAAATCAAGCGGGTATGTTCGCGTTTAATGCAGCGGTCCATGACAATATCATCCCGACCAGCTGTCCGCAAAATCTGCTCAGCTTCCTCACTCTCCAAGCCCAACTGAGCCCAGAAAATCTTGGCATCTGCTTCCAGAAAATCACGCGCTACATCTGGCAAAAACTCACTGCGACGGTATACATCGACAATATCCACTGGGAAAGGAATGTCTTTGAGACTGGCATAAACAGTTTCACCAAAAATCTGACTGCCTGCTGCCCGCGGATTGACTGGGATAATGCGATAACCTCGCTCCTGCATCTCCTTGGACACGCGGTTGCTGGTCGTTTCCTCACGGTCTGACAGACCAACAACAGCAATCACCTTGCTGTTTTCCAGATAATACTTGACAATGGCATCACTGGGATTTTGAAAATGATAAGTCATAGACTTCCTCCTCATTCATAATAAAGCTAGATAGTTTTGCAGTATTTGCGTCTTAACTGAATCCGGGCTAAACACCGTGTGAAAAAAACAAGCTTCCTTGCATTCATCGAATGCTATGTCAGCTTTCTATTTTCACTTTGTGTTTTACGCCCTTGATATCTTATTTTGCCTCGTACCAAGTTTGGCCGGCGTTTTCATCTGCTACTAGTGGAACTGCCAGTTCAATCGCGGCTTCCATGGTTTCTTTGACTAGCTGGCGGACGGCTGTTAGCTCGTCATTTGGCACTTCTAACACAATTTCATCGTGCACCTGCAAGAGCATGCGCGACTTGAAATTCTTCTCTGTCAGAGCTCGATCCAGATTAATCATAGCGACTTTGAGAATATCTGCGGCCGATCCTTGGATTGGGCTGTTAATGGCTGTGCGCTCCGCAAAATTTCGGATGTTAAAGTTGCGGGAATTGATATCTGGCAAAGAACGACGGCGATGATAAATGGTCTCTACATAGCCCTTATCACGCGCTTCGCGAACGATGGTTTCCATATAATTCTTGATACCAGGGAAACGCTCAAAATAAGTCTGAATATAGTCTTTAGCAGCATTACGGGAAATGCCCAGATTATTGGCTAGGCCAAAGTCGGAAATGCCATAGACCACTCCAAAATTGACAGCCTTGGCATTACGGCGGTCATTAGGTGTCACATCCTCTGCCTGTTTAATACCAAAGACCCGCATGGCGGTAGCCGTATGAATATCTTCTCCATGCTGAAAGGCAGCAATCAGATGCTCGTCCTGAGAAATGTGAGCCAGCACCCGCAACTCAATCTGGGAATAATCCGAGCTGAGTAGTACGCTGTCTGCCCACTCTGGCACAAAGGCCTTACGAATGAGTCGCCCCTGCTCCAAACGAACAGGGATATTCTGAAGGTTCGGGTCAACCGAGGACAGGCGACCCGTCTGGGTCAAATCCTGAACATAGCGAGTGTGAATCTTGCCGTCAGCCGCAATCGCCTCCTGCAGTCCGATGATATAAGTGGACTGGAGCTTACTAATTTGACGATATTCCAGAATCTTAGACACAATCGGTGCAATGGGAGCTAGGCGCTCCAGCACATCAACCGCTGTTGAGTAGCCTGTCTTGGTCTTTTTGGTGTACTCCAGCGGCAACCCCATATCCTCAAAGAGAATGGTTCCCAGCTGTTTCGGCGAGTTGATATTAAACTCCTGACCAGCTAGATCATAAATTTCTTGGGTCAGGCTTTCCAGCGTCTTTTCATTTTCCGCTTGCATGCCCTGCAGGGTTTCCCGCTCAACCTTGATCCCCGCAATCTCCATCTTGGCTAGGACAAAGGCCAGCGGTTGCTCCATTTCAAGCAACAAATCCAGCTGATCGTGGGAACGGAGCTGGTCTTTCATTGGCTCTTCTGTTTCCAACAACACTTGAACCTTACGAGCTAGATGCTCAAAGAGCTGCTCTTGCTCCGGCAAAGCTCGCTTGGCTCCCTTGCCATACACCTCGTCATCAGTCGGCAGAATTGTTTGGCCGTAGAGGCGAGCAATAGTCGCCAGCTCATTATCCTCGACCGTCGAAAGCAAATACTTGGCTAGGCGCGCATCAAAGGAGGCTGCTGGTAGTTCAATGCCGTAATGACTGAGCAGTACCTTGGTCCGCTTGAGGTCGTAGGTTTTCAGAGCTGTTTTTGTCAAAAATTCCTGAAAGAGAGGCTGCTGCAGTAAATCGCTGGATCCGACATAAATCTGACGGCTATCGCCCCAGGCAAGACCAACAATCTCTTCCTTATGGTAGTTGTCACCCAAGATTTCAAAATAGAAGAATTGCTCTGGTGCCAGCATATCCGCTGTCACCTCAGTCACTTTGGTAAATTCAATTGGTTTGACTTCTACTGGTTCCTGAGCAGTTCCCAGCTGAGCCTTGAGCTGCTTGAAGCCCATCTCGTCATAGAACTTGCTCAGGGTCTCTATCTGCGGACCCTTATAAACCAAATCATCCAGCCCGATTTCAATCGGAGCCTGAGTATTGATGGTAGCTAGAGTTTTAGATAAGAAGGCCTTGTCCTTGTCATTGATGAGATTTTCCTTCATCTTGGAAGCCTTGAGCTGGTCAATGTTTTCATAGAGATTTTCCAAAGAACCATACTCCAAGAGGAGCTTGAGACCAGTCTTCTCACCAATCTTGGTCACGCCGGGGATATTATCCGACTGATCGCCCATCAGCGCCTTGAGGTCAATGAACTGCTCAGGCGTGATACCCATCTTTTCCATGAGGTAGGCTGGGGTAAACTCCTCAAACTCAGCTACGCCTTTCTTGGAAATCTCCACCACAGTATTATCATCCGTCAGCTGAATCAAGTCTTTATCACCGCTGACAATGGTCACATCGTAAGGCACAGCTGTCTTTTCAGCCATCTTGTCCAAGGTTCCGATGATGTCATCCGCCTCGTACTGAGCCAAGTCGTAGTAGTGAATGCCTAGATGCTTCAGCATTTCTCGGATAAAGGGCAGCTGCTCACGAAATTCATCCGGTGTCTTGGCCCGACCAGCCTTATAATCGGCGTACATCTCGGTCCGGAAGGTCGTCTTGCCAGCATCAAAAGCTACTAGGACATGGGTCGGCTGCACGCGCTCCAAGAGATGATTGAGCATAAGGTGGAAGCCATAAATGGCATTGGTATGCAGGCCCGATGGACTCTTGAAACGGTCAATTTGATTGTAAAGCGCAAAAAAAGCGCGAAAAGCAACGGACGAACCGTCGATTAATAATAATTTGTTCTTTTTTTCCATAGGTTTATTATAACACGAAAGGCGGACAAAGACAGAAAAGGCGGTGTGGAAAATAGAAAGTGATTTTAACTACTCCTCTGTGTTATAATAATAAAAACTAGGAGGTAAGAGATGTTTCCAATCCGTATTACAACTCTTATGACTGAAGAAGTTTATAAAAGATTTTCTTGGGCTATTCTCGTGCGACGAAAAGGATTTGTATTATACATAATCATACTGATAATCGGACTGTTCACCTACGTAATGTTCAGTCCGTTAGAGAAAAAGATAATATCTATCATATTGGCTCCCCCTATTTGCGCCTCTATGTACTATTTTGGCATGAATTATCAGATAAAGAGAGCCTATCAAAAAAATCCTTTATTTCAGAACATGGAGGTCACTCTGATATTTGACAGAGAGGCTTTTGTAGCTCAGAATAAACGTGGAGAATTTCACTATACCTATGATGATATTGTCAAAGTCATTAGGACAAAGCGAGATTTTTATATCTTGATAGGGGAGAACACTGGTTTTGCAATTGAAAACAAGAACTGCACTCCCGAAGCTCTTGAGTTCTTGTTAGAACTTCACATTGAAAATATGTAAAATAAAAAGCAGGCTAGGCTGACAGTAGATCAGTTTTAGTCTGCTTTTTATCTTGTAAATAATTGCTTTATATCCACCAATTTCTCGATTTTTTGATTGATTTCTGGTCGGTAGTCACAGAAGTTAATGCTCTGGATGCCACTGTTGACTGCGACATCCACATCCAATGTCCGATCGCCGATATAGTAGGTTTCCTGCTTGTCCAGGTCATATTTCTCGAGCAGATAGTCGACACCCTCTGGGTGGGGCTTGCGCTCAAAGCCGTTGGCTGTTGTGATGATTTCTGTAAAATAATCATGAATGCCCAAGTCTTCCAAGATTTGATGGGCATTGAGTCCCTTGTGAGTATAGACAAACTGGGCAATGCCCTGCTCTTCAGCCCAAGCCAGTATCTCCGCCGCTCCTTCCATCAGATGAACCTGAGCATTTTTCTCCTTTAGACTTGCTCCACGGAAGACATTCATCTCGGCAGCGTCCAGACCTTTCTCAGACGCTACTTTTTCCAAGAGCTTCTGTACAGAGTGCTTTAGGATATAGCTGTGGATACCTTCTCTGTCAAAGTCCAGACCATAGTGAGCATAGGTTTCCTCAATCCCTGCCAAAATAGCATCATAGGAGTCCAGCAAGGTGCCGTCCAAATCCCAAATAAATGCTTTTGTCATGTGATTTCCCTCATTTTTCTTTCAAATAAAACCTTTAAAAATAGCCAGCGGAAGCCATTGTCCAAGAGTGTCCCAGCCCAGACCCCCGGAAGGCCCAAGCCAAAGGTCACACCCAACAAATAGCCTGATATGATGCGAATCAGCCACATGCCAATAGTCGTAGCATAAAAGGGCAGTCTAGCGTTGCCCAGCCCCTGCCAGAGAGCTGTGTAAATCACGGTCCCCACTGCCATGGGAGTCCCCAGTAGGGAGAAGAGGATGACTAACAGACTGGCTGTGATAGCTCCGCTATTGTTCGTATAGAGCGAGGTCAACGGCCGACCAAAAGCAAAAATCCCTAGAGCCACGGGTAGCATACAAGCAAAAGATAGCCAGAAGGTCCGCTTGCGAATCAGACTGAGCGCTTGCAGATCTCCCTCACCAACCGCATGGGCGACCAGCATGACTGTTGCTGTTGCGACCCCGAAGATTGGCATATAGTTAAACTGAGTCAGAACTTCACCGATAGCATTTCCCGCTACTGCTTCCGTACCAAAGGCGACCACAATAGCGATAATCACCACGTCACCCGCCCGCATCATGAGACGCTCTCCTGCAGCCGGCAGAGACAGGCGCAAAAGTTCTCCATCTAAGCCCCAGCTCCAGCGAATCGTGAAAAAATCCAGCTCTCGCCAAAGAATGACTACACCGACCAATCGAGCCAGCACGGTTCCCAGTGCTACACCGACAATACCAAGCTGAAAGACGTAGATCCCTAGACCGGACAAGAGAGCATTGAGCACATTTGTCAGAAGACTGACATACATGGGAAATCTTGGATTGCGCGTGACCCGCACTAAAGCTCCAAAACTAGTCATCAAGCCTAGCAGAACAATAGTCCCACCAACCAGAGCCAGATAAAGACCCCCAGCTTCAGCCACCGCCTTTTCTGTCCCTAAAAGATCCAGCATCTGCCTGCCAAAGAGTAGAGAAATCAGCCCCAACAGAAGGCTCAAAAGCAAGGTCAGCTTGATAGCTTCAGCTGTATGATAAGCTAGATTTTCCTTGTCTCCCTGAGCCAGAGTCTTGGAAATGAGACTTGAAATAGCAGCCCCTAAAGCGATAAAAATTGCTTGATAAATAGTAATAATATTGCTGGCCACCGAGACACCAGAGATTGCAATTAGCCCAAGACTGGCTACCAGATAGTTGTCTACCATACCCATGAGCATTTGCAAAAAGTTCTCCGCCATTGCCGGCAGGGCGATATTCATGATTTTTTTATAAGTCGTCATAAAGAAAATTCTTCCTTTTAAGCATAAGCTACTTCACCTTTCCATAGGACATCTCAAGAAAAAATCAGCCAGATATCTAGCTGATTTTAGGCTTTCTAAGCAATATTTATAATCCTAAGTAATCCTCAACCGCTGCCTGCATTTGGTCTGCAGCAACCGTCGTTTTGTGGCGAACCGGTGCTGTTTCTAAGCCATCCACTGCTGGTGGAAGGGCTACGCCAGAAAGTTCGTGCAGTTGGCCCAAAGCCTCGAAGTCACTAAGTCCTGTTTGATCAGTCACAGCTTCAACGGCTACAACTGGGAACTTGTAAGGACTAGCGGTAGACGCGATAACAGTCTTGCGCTGATCACCTGTCTCTGCCAAGTATTTTTGATAGACAGCGGATGCAACGGCAGTATGTGGGTCTTCGATGTAATCAGATGCTTGATAGACCCGCTTGATTTCAGCAGCTGTTTCTTGCTCTGTCGCATAATCAGCCGCAAAGAGCTCTAAAATCTCAGCGTCAAAGTCTGTCAGTTCATACTGTCCATGCTCATTTAGGGCAGCCATCAGGGCAGCTGTTTTCTCAGCGCTATTACCAGACAGATGGAAAATCAAACGCTCCAAGTTAGAGGAAACCAGAATATCCATGGACGGACTAGACGTCACCTTGAAGCTCCGTTTCTTGTCATAAACCTGAGTCTTGAAGAAGTCCGTCAGGACATTGTTCTCATTCGAAGCACAGATTAGCTTGCCAACTGGCAGACCGATTTGCTTGGCATAGTAGGCCGCCAAGATATTACCAAAGTTCCCTGTCGGAACTGTAAAGTTAACCTGGTCGCTCGATGTGATTTCTCCCGTCTTCACTAGCTGAGCATAAGCATAGACATAGTAAACAATCTGAGGCACCAAACGGCCGATATTCATAGAGTTAGCTGATGAAAACTGGAGTTTGTGCTCCAAGAGACGAGCTCGTAGGTCTGTGTCATTGAACATATGCTTGACATTGGTCTGGGCATCGTCAAAGTTGCCGTCAATGGCCACCACATGCGTATTGGCACCTGTCTGCGTTGTCATTTGCAGCTCTTGAACCTTGCTGACACCGTCTTTGGGATAAAAGACAATAATTTCAGTCCCTGGAACGTCCGCAAAGCCTGCCATAGCCGCCTTGCCTGTGTCACCAGAAGTTGCCGTCAAAATGACAATTTTGTTTTCCAAGCCGTGCTTTTTGGCTGCGGTTGTCATCAGGTGAGGCAGGATAGATAAAGCCATGTCCTTAAAGGCAATAGTCGCTCCGTGGAAAAGCTCTAGATTGTACTGACCATCCAGCTTGACCAAGGGAGCAATCGCCGCGTCATCAAACTTGCTGTCGTAGGCATGGTTGATACAGTGGTCCAGCTCCGCTTCAGAAAAATCATCTAAAAAAGCAGATAAAATCAACTTGGCTACTTCCTGATAAGAAGCGTCTTTGAGCTTGGCAAAGTCCAAATCGACCTGCGGATAAGTAATAGGTGTAAAAAGGCCTCCGTCTGTTGCCAAACCTTGCAGAATCGCCTGGCTAGCTGTTACTCTATTCTTTTCGTCACGTGTTGATTGATAAACTAAAGTCATTCTTTCTTTTCCTTTATCTGTAATTCGTTTTATTATACCAAAATTTATCAGAAAATTCTCGCTTTTTCACAAAGAATATAAGAAAAAGCCCATTTCTGGGCTTTTAATTGTCTTATTTATTCATTCATAGATACGTGCACGTGGTCGTAATGGTTTTCAGTCACACTACCACGGTCTGGCATTTGGTTCCAAGTATTGGCTGGACCGTAAATGCTATCAAATGGTGCATAGAATTTCTGTTGCCAGATAACATAAGAGATTCCTCTTCCGGTCATGTTAGAAGTAACATCAGCTGCAACCTGATTTCCTAACTCAGTATTGTTGCCAACGATAAAGTCAGCTGCCAAGCCCTTACCATGATCTCCGCTATCACCTGGACGATAAAGACTGAATTCTGTAATTCCATATTTAGCTGCTATTTCTTCTTTCAAAGCAGCAGTCTGTGGTCTCAAACCTTCATTAGCAGCGTTATTGCTTGTTTGAGTTGCTACAGCTGGGGCAGTGTAGGTTGGAGATTCAATATTAGTTACATCTTGGTTAACCTGCTCTTGGTCTAATTGAGGGGCGGCCGCTGGAGTTGTAGCTTCTGGTTGAGTAGCCTCAGGCTGAGCTGGGGTTGCCGGAGCAGCTGGTTCAGTGATAGTCTCAGTAGACTGCGGTTCACTCACTTCCGCAGCAGCTGCCACTTGACTTGAAGCAACTTCTGGAGCTGATTGAGCTTCTGCAGGAACTGCTGGAGCCTCAGATGACGCTTGTTCTTCTACAGGGGCTGGAGCCACTGGGGCTGCTGGAACTTCAGCATTTGCTTCAGTTGAAGGAGCCGTAGTTTCTGCCGTAGCTACCTCAGGCTGAACTGGAGTTGCTGGAGCTGGCTCAGAAACCGGTCCTGTTACAGCTCTTGTTGCTTGTGGACTTGTAATTTCTACACCAGTTATTTCGTTTTTATCATTTGTCGTAATATTTAAAACCGTATTTGGATAGATTAGATCAATATTAGCAATCGCGTTAATATGAGCCAGAACATTTACATCCAAGTCAAATGCTTCCGCAATTGTTCCAAGAGTATCGCCATATTGGACTGTATAAGTCTGTTGATTTTCACTACTAGTAATGTCAGCTTTGATTTGATCAACTGTCCTAGCTGTCCAATTTTGTGATTCCTCTTCAGCATTGGCTGTTATCAATGGGAACACCGACAAAGCTACTGTTGAAGCGAATAGCATTTTTTTATTGATTTTCATATGTAAAGTACACCTTTCTTCATTCATACTACAAATCTCATCTTAACATAATTTCCCCAAGAATAAACCCTTTTTCATCCGATTTAATCGAACTGTCTGACCTTTGTAATATAGAGACGCACTTGTAACATATCCTCAATAGTTAGTAATAAATATACAAAAAATAGGACAGCTTTACTTCTTAATAAAAGGCGATTATACATTGGTATATCAAAGCATTAAAAATGATTAATAGCTTTTTATTTCAGATTTTCACATAGTCAAAGAAAGGCTAAAATAAGCCTAAAAACTAGGAAAAAAGAGAACTGGGCTTGAATTCATCGAATCCATCGTCCAGTTCCTATTTTTTTATTCAGTTTTCTTTATTTTTTTGTATCCTGCGAAACTGACCCCGACCTAAGCTCTTGGCAAAAAAGATAAAATCTCCTAGAAGCTATCGCTTCTCCGTCTATTTTCCTATTTTTGCTGTGAGCTCTTAACGGTCTTGGTATCTTACTTCACCTTCATCATTCGGACGAGGCTAGCCCGTTCGGCTTCTTCTAGCTTCATCTCGATGTAGTAGATGGTTTCTTTGAGATCAGGGATGGTAGCATACTCTAGTCCGTTGACTCGGCGGCGGGTTTTCTCGATTTCATCCGCCATAAGCTGGCAGCTTTTCTCAATTTCAGCCAGTCGCAGCAGGTCCGGAAGCAGATCGCTCATACTTTCAATGGTTTCATCCATCTGGCTGTTAGACGCCACATAGCTATAAACCACGTCTCCCTCGTCATCACCATAGGGATTGTCAATATGGGCGTGCATCTTGGGCACGCGCACACTCATGATATTCTCAGTCTCCACATGTAGATTGACTTCCCGCATGGGCACAGCGAAAATCTCCTCGACCATGAGATCGCTCTCCAGCGCCTTTGCCATGACAAAGTCCTGCAGATGACCGACCAGAGCGGATTCGACCTTTTGGCGAAGCTGATTGTTCTCACGGACAGACTCAATGAAGCGCCGCATCAGCTCATCCCGCTTATCCTTGAGCAGTTTATGCCCACGGACAGCCGTTTTGAGACGGGCTTTTAAGTTATTCAGCTCCATCCGAGTCGGCTTGACATTGAGTCGTGTCATCTTTCTTCCTCCTTGGTCTGCGGCAGGTATTGGTCAATCATATCGTCCTTGATCCGCTTAAGCTCCGTTCTTGGTAAGATAGATAGGAGTTCCCAGCCCAAATCCAAGCTTTCCTCGATGGTTCGGTTGGTCTGGAAACCTTGATTGATGTATTCCTGCTCGAAGCGATCGGTAAAGCGCACATAGAGCTTGTCCGTTTCGGACAGGGCGGATTCCCCTAGAACGACAGCCAGCTCCTTGGCCTGCTTTCCTTGCGCATAGGCGGCAAATAGCTGGTTCATAGTCGCGGCATGGTCTCCTCTGGTCTTACCCTCACCAGAACCCTTGTCCTTGAGACGAGACAGAGATGGCAGGACATTGATGGGCGGACGATAGCCACTGTTGTAAAGGTCGCGTGAAAGGATAATCTGACCTTCCGTAATATAACCCGTCAAGTCTGGAATCGGATGGGTAATGTCATCCTCTGGCATGGACAGGATCGGAATCTGCGTCACAGAGCCTTTCTTGCCGACCAGACGTCCAGCCCGCTCATAGAGGGTGGACAGGTTAGTATAGAGGTAACCCGGATACCCACGACGGCCCGGCACTTCACGACGAGCTGCGGAAACTTCCCGCAGGGCTTCACAGTAGTTGGTCATGTCAGTCATGATAACCAGAACGTGCATGTCCTTTTTATAAGCCAGGTACTCAGCTGCTGTCAGGGCAATCCGTGGCGTCGCAATCCGCTCGATAGCTGGGTCATTAGCCAGATTGATAAAGAGCACCGAGCGGTCAATGGCTCCTGTCTCCCGGAGGTCATTCATGAAGAATTCGGCTTCTTCAAAGGTAATCCCCATGGCCGCAAAGACCACGGCGAAGTTTTCATCAGAGTTAAGCACGGTCGCCTGACGGGCGATTTGAGCAGCTAATTCCTTGTGGGGCAGACCAGAGCCAGAAAATACTGGCAGTTTTTGCCCCCGAACCAAGGTATTGAGGTGGTCGATAGCTGAAATCCCAGTCTGAATAAACTCATCTGGATAATCGCGAGCTACTGGATTGATGGCTTGACCGTCAATATCCAGATATTTTTCTGGCAGGATAGCTGGGCCACCATCAATCGGCTTGCCCATCCCATTGAAAA
The DNA here is from genome assembly GCF_001807785.1 of Streptococcus sp. HMSC10A01. Classification (NCBI taxonomy): domain Bacteria; kingdom Bacillati; phylum Bacillota; class Bacilli; order Lactobacillales; family Streptococcaceae; genus Streptococcus; species Streptococcus sp. HMSC10A01. The sequence goes on from NZ_KV790983.1 coordinate 518,393, forward strand.
TCCGGCCCACCATGTCTTCTGACACTGGCAGCTCTAGCGGACGGCCAGTAAAGCGGACCTTGGCTTTTTCCAGATTGATACCGCTAGATCCCTCAAAAAGCTGGACCATAGCCTTGTCTTCCTGGACTTCCAGGACCTGGCCCTGACGCTTGCTACCGTCATGTAGCTGGATTTCTACCAATTCATTGAAATGCACGCCAGCGACTTGGTCGACAATCATCAGAGGGCCGACAACTTCACTGACGGTGCGGTATTCTTTAATGACGCTCATTGTCTAGTCCTCCTTGGGCAAGAATCTGGTGCAGGGTTTCCTCGATAGTCTGACTGAGGGCTTGGATTTTTTCTAGCTGGTCTTCATGTATAAACTTGCTGCGGGCAATTCGGTCACGCAGCTCCACCGTTCCTTCCATGATTTCCCGGAAATAAGCTCCCAGCTCCAAGGCACGATTGGCCTCCGCATCGAAGGTCAGGATATTGCTCAATAAAGCCACCTGCTTTTTGAAAGAAGTATAGGTGTCCACATCATCAAAGGCATTCTGCTGCAGGTAGTCCTCGCGGATCATCTTGGCTGCATTCATGGTCAGCCGGTCCTTTTCAGACAAGGAATCCAAGCCCACCAAACGCACGATTTCCTGCAGTTCACTTTCCTTTTGCAGGATATTCATGGCCTTGGTCACCTTTTCTGCCCAAGCAATCTTCTCATGCTGGTCGATATATGCTCCCACTTCGTCTAGATAGAGCGAGTAAGAGCTCAACCAGTTGATAGCTGGGAAATGCCGGCGTTGAGCCAGCTGTGCATCCAAGCCCCAGAAGACCTTGACAATCCGCAGGGTATTTTGCGTTACTGGCTCAGAAATATCTCCACCTGGAGGTGATACGGCTCCGATAGCGGTTATAGAGCCTTCGCGCGCAGTTGAACCGAGCGTCTTGACCCGGCCAGCCCGCTCGTAATACTCAGCAATCCGGCTGCCAAGATAGGCTGGATAGCCTTCGTCACCTGGCATTTCTTCCAGACGGCCGGACATTTCCCGCAGGGCTTCTGCCCAGCGAGAGGTGGAGTCCGCCATGATGGCCACGGAATAGCCCATGTCACGGAAGTATTCTGCGATCGTAATCCCTGTGTAAATCGATGCCTCCCGAGCCGCTACTGGCATATTGGAGGTGTTTGCAATCAGCACCGTCCGCTGCATGATGGATTGGCCAGTTGATGGGTCAATCAGTTCTGGAAATTCATTGAGTACATCGGTCATCTCATTGCCACGCTCACCGCAGCCGACATAGATAACGATGTCAACATTGGCAAACTTCGCCACCTGGTGCTGAACCACAGTCTTACCAGCCCCGAATGGTCCTGGTACGGCTGCTGCTCCGCCTTTGGTCACTGGGAAGAAGGTATCAATGACCCGCTGACCCGTCACCAAAGGCTCAACTGGAATCAGCTTCTGAGCAAAAGGTCGCCCACGACGGACCGGCCATTTTTGCATGAGAGTCCCTTTAAAGACAGACCCATCCGCCTGCTCAATCTCGTAAACAGTTTCTTCAACAGTGAAACTGCCAGCTGAGATATTAGCCAAGCGTCCACTGACGCCGACCGGCACCATGATGCGGTGCTCCACCAGATTGGTCTCCTGCACTGTTCCCAGAATATCGCCAGCCTCAACTGTATCTCCGACAGACAGACTTGGAACAAAGTCCCATTTAGTCTCTCGGTCTAGATTTGGCAGTTGGACACCGCGGACGAGGAAGTCACTCTTCGTGATGGTTTGGAAACGCTCCAAAGGCCGCTGAATCCCGTCAAACATCTGAGAAATCAGACCTGGTCCCAGCTCAACGGACAGAGGACTTCCAGTCGTGATGACCGGCTCTCCCGGACCCAAGCCAGAAGTTTCCTCATAAACCTGTATAGAGGCTTGGTCCCGCCGCATTTCAATAATTTCACCGATCAGCCCCAAATCGCCAACTCGGCAGATATCCTGAATATTCGCTTCCTGCATCCCTGATGCCAGCACCAGAGGACCAGAAACTTTGATAATCTTTCCTTGACTCACAATCTTCCTCCATTCTTGGGAGATTTTTCTTGCTTCTCAATAAAAATCGAAGCTTAAACTAAGTTAGATACGGACCTAGTTTGAATTTCATTTTCAAAGAGTATTATTTGATTCTTGCCGCGAATTTAAAATCTTTCTTAGCTAACTCTAGGGCAAGTATTGTTTCTTTTTATTTTAAAAATCAGATAAGTCTTTTATTTGCTGACCGTTTACGTCAAAATTGTCTGGGCTAAGCCATTTTTCTAGACGACTCTTGACGGCCGGCCAATCCGTGTCAATCATAGACAGCCAGTCCGTATCTCGGTTGCGCCCCTTATAGACAATAGCCTGACGAAACCTACCTTCATAAGTGAAACCAAGCCGCTCTGCTGCTCGCCTTGAAGGCTGATTGAGGGAGTCGCATTTCCATTCATAGCGACGATACTCCAGCTCTTCAAAGACATAGCGTGCCAGTAAGTACTGGGCTTCTGTAGCCAGTCTGGTGCGCTTCAGCTTAGGCGAATAGGTCACAGCTCCCACTTCAATGACACGGTTATTTCTGTCAATCCTCATCAAGGCAAAAGTTCCTAGAGCTTTACCGCTCTCCTTGTCCACAATCGCATAGTGAAAACGGTCCTGTGCTGCCAGCATCAGATCTAGCTTCTGTGACCATTCTGCCTGACTTTGGGCAGGAGTTTGAAAGAGATAGGTCCACATATCCACAGGAGAATCCGGACCATACACTTCATACAAATCCGTCCCATGCTTATCCTTGGACAAACGCTCGATAATAACATACTGGCCTTCGATTCGCTCCAGATTGGGCAAGTCCCCCGGCTGAAAATCCAGTAGAGCATCCCCAATGGGTTGGCCTAGTTCATTCATTCGCATAAAAACCTCACAATATATCTTGTCCGACAGCCTTTTCGACATTTTCATGAATCCGCGAAAGAGCCAGTCCCGTGCTCCCCTTATGGGTAGGAATAAGCACAAGAGCAGGAATCTCCAGCTGGTCATAGTAGGCCAGGGTTTCTGGAATATCCGCAGCCATATCCTCCGTCAGATAGATAATACCGAAATCTTCGCGAGCGAGCCGACGCAGGGTATTGACCGTCTCCTGAGCTTCTTTTACTGGAAAGGTCTGAAAACCAATCAGCTTAAATGGGAGAATAGTATCGCGATTTCCCACGACAGCAATCTTGTAGCTAGTCTTGTCCATAAATCGGTCGCATCCTTTCTCTGATAAGCTCTACTGGCAGCTGATTATCCATTCCGGTCAAAATCAACCGCAGATTCTTGACTTCCAGCTCCTTACCCAGCAAATAGCGGGCCAAAGGGAGCGGACCATCTGTCTCAAACTGACCAGCCGCCAGCAACTTAGCCTGCAAGAGGTCCGTTAGATATTCTAACTCTACTGTCGTCAAGGTCTGGTTCCGCATTTTTTCCTCATAGGCGCGAAGTTCCAGATCGTAACCGCAGGGATTGACCTGGCTAAACCAAGTCAAGAAATCCCCCTGCTCTGCCATGGCAATCCAGTTGGCAGCAGAGAGGCTCCCTTCATCAGACAGGAGCTGCCTCATAAAGCTGCGCGGTTTCTCCAAGCCAACAGCCCGCTTAACGGTGATGGCATTGTAAAAATCAATGGTCAGATTCACCAGCTGCAGCAGATAGTCATCTTCCAATTCCTGTGTCAGGCGCTTGAGATGCTGGAAATAAGCCATGTCCATGCCAATCTCCAGCACGCGCACATCCTGATAATCCTGGTATTCCTGCCAGGTCGCAAGCACCTCATCCAGCATGAAATCTGGACAATACTCAGCCGAAAAAGCCATAACTAGGTGCTCTAAAACCTCCAGAGAATAGGTCCCCACCGGCATCAGCAAATGCTCCAGGGACTGACCTGTCGCCCGACCCTTGAGAAAAACTTTGAGGTTGTGGTAAGTATAGCGGAGCGTGAAAATCTCCACTAACTCCTTACTTGGACTAATCTCAAGCGCCCAATTATAAACGGAATACAAATGCTTCATCAGTACTTGCTCAATGGCATTGAGATCCTTAATCGCTTCAGCATCCATGGCATAGACCGTTCCCTGCAGAAGAGCTGAACTGCTGTCAGCATCGTCAGTCTGCAGCAACTGTTCATATTGCTGGGGCGTCAAAAAGGAAGCCTCCTGCACACTAATGGCTGTATTGACTTGAGAGAAGCTTGTTTCACTCATGGTCCGCCTCCTATTCTGCCTGGTCTTTGAAAATATCCTGAGCCAGACGGTAGCTTTCCTCCTGCCAGACTGAGTCCAACAAGTCACGATAGAGATAACTATCATCCACCCGTCCTTGGCTCAGCACAAAGCCTGCTTGATCGGCTATAAACTGGTCTGAAAAATGCACTTGCGGAAAGACCTTTTTCAAGCCTTCCAACTGGCTGGAGTTAAATTTCTCAGCTGATAGAGCACCGAAAGTCAGTGTCAATTCTTCCTCTGGATATTTGGCCAGGACACTCTTTAGAAAATGCTCTTCTTCAGCTAGTGACCAAGCCGACATCTGAGCATAGGCTTCCTCAAAAAGCTCTCTGAGAACCCGCTGCTTGATGACCAGAGTAGACTGGCGCTTTTGATTTTCCAGCTGCTGAATATCGCGCTGACTACGCCGGCTGATTTCTTTCAGCTGCTGCTCCCGCTGTCCAAGCTTTTGCCGAACCAGCTGGGCCTCACGTTCCTTGGCTTCCTGTTCTATTTTCTCAGTAGCCTCGGCCAAAAGCAGACGCCCCTTCTCGTGAGCCTGCTCCAAGACAGAAGCTTTGAGATCTGATATATCAGACATAAAAGCCTCCTTACTTCACATTCAGAACCATGATGAAGGAAACAACGAAGGCCAAGATGGCGTAGGTCTCAACCATGGCCGCGAGTATTACCCCTTTCATGACCTCTTCTGGACGCTTGGCCAAAATCTGAATACCAGCGGTCGCCACTCGTCCTTGATGCTTGGCTGAAAAGTAACCAACAATGGCAACTGGCAAAGCAGCTAGGAAATAAGCCACGCCTGATTGCAGAGCCAATTCTGGCTTGATATTAAAGAAGACGGTAATCCCGATAACAAAGCCGTAGAGACCTTGGGTACCTGGCAAAAGCTGCAGAATCAGAGCTTGAGCGAATTTTTCTGGCTGCTCTTTCAAGAGGGCTGCCGCTGCCTGACCTGTGCTTCCGACACCCAGAGCTGAGCCCATTCCGCTGAGAAAGACCGCCAAAGCTACTCCCAAACCTGCAAAAAAGGCGCCACCGTAAGTTCCAAAATATGATGCTAAATGTTCCATGATTTACTCCTATGAAAATGCTGTAATCGTCGTAAAATCAACAGCTAGTTGAATGAATAATGCTTGTTTTGATGTTGTAGAAAGTGTTTTTCTAAAGATGAGTTTCTCATCTTTTATCATAGTTCCTAATCTTTATTTCTTGCTTTGCTGAACGTATTTCTCACTAGGCTTGAGCGGAGTGAAAGGCTTGCCGCCACCATCGTAAAATTTCCCGAAAAATTCCACGAAAATCAAACGTGCTCCGTGCACATAACCGGACAGAAAAGATAGAAACATATTGACCAAATGAAGGGCAATAAAGAGCAGAATACCAATGCTAAAGCGAGCGACAGGTGGAAAGAGGCTGACAATCAAGTTAAAGGCCGAGCCAATGCTGGCTCCTGAAAGCCCCAGAGCCATCAGCCGCGTAAAGCTGACAAGATCTCCTACATAACCACTGACATTGTAAAGATTAAAGAGACCTGACCCCAATCCTGCCAAGCTCTTAGCACTGACAATGGATACTGCCAGTATGCCCAGAGCATTGATGATGGCCAACCACTGACCAATCGTTGCTGCAAAGGCCAAGGATGGGAAGAAATTTCCCAAGGCCAAGAGTAGCAGTCCCAGCAAAATCAGCACCCAAGCAAAGCCTGCATTATAAGCTTCTGCATAATCCTTGAGGCGGACATTTTTCAGGCCGCTGAGGAAGAGGCCCGCCAGCACCGTAACAAAACCAAAGACAACCGAAATAACCAGAATCGTCATGGCGTCAGAGCTGGTGCTAATCAGAGCGAAGGGCAGTTCAAAGCCAAAGAAAGAACCATAAACCAGTCCCCAGATGATGACTGCCACACCCAGCAGGCGGAAGAATCGCAGATTCTTAGCCAATCCCGGCTTGACATGCAAGAAGTGCAGCGCCAGACTGGTACCTACAAAGAGTAAAAAGCCGTAGCCGATGTCAGCGACCATCATGCCAAAGAATACAAAATAGAAGAGGGAAACGACAGGGGTTGGATCCTTATCACCATACTTAGGTAGGGAATACATCTCCGTCACTAGCTCGAAGGGCTCCACCAAGGCATTGTTTTTAAGCTTGGTCGGAACCTTATCTTCCTCATCCTGTCGAACCTCTCTGGTCTGGATGAGAATGCTCTGACCAAACTGCTCTGTCAAGCAAGCCTCAAGAGCTTGAACTTGATTGCTTTCGATCCAGCCTTCCAAGGCTGCCAGATTTTGCGTACTGGCTAACTGATTTTTACTTTCTTGACGGGAGGAGAGATTGCAGAGATAGTCCAGCTGAACTTTGAGCTGGTCCAACTCATTCTTGGAAGCTGCCAGACTCTTGGTCATAGCATCTGCCACTGCCTCTTGCTGTCGAATATTAGCCTTGAGCTGAGCTACTCGCTCAGCAGGCAGTTCCGCATGGTCGTACTCAAAAGGCTTAAAACCGTACTCTTTCAAGACTTTGTGAACTTCTTCCAGAGAGCCTGTCTTATAAAAAATAAGAACACCATGCTCCGTATCATCGGTAAAGACTTCCTGAAACTTCAGGTCAGGATGTGCTCCCAGAGTCAGACGCAGAGCGTCGTCATCGGTATTGGGAATCGTCCCAATCAACGCTCCCAGATGGCTGAAAGTCGCAGCTGCTTGTGGTGTTAGCTCCAGTGGCTCCCACTTCTCCAGCGCAGCCACTTCCAAGCGGTCAGCTCCTATCTGATCTTTGGCCTCTTGCAAGACCTTGAGTTGCTTACTGATTCCTTCCAGCAACGCCCCCTCATCGCGAGACTCCCCTGCCTGCTCTAAAGCAGCAAAGGACAGCTCCAAAGGCTCTTCTTTTAAGGCTTCCAGCAGTTTCTTTTTGGGCATAAAGGGCTCCAGATCTGCAATCAGTCTCTCCAGTTTTTCCTGACGGCTGAGCAAATCCTGCTGAGATAAATGCTGATCCGGTCGGCCGACTAAATCCTGCTCAAAGGCTACCTGCCAGTCCTCTTCCTGCCGCAAATCATGAATCTGAACCGACTCCAAACCCTGTAGGTAAAAGAGAAGCTGGTCTAGCAGTTCCTTGGGCAGGAGCAGAGACAGTTGCCGCATTTGACTAATGGCCATAGGCTTCTACCACCTTCTCTACAATGGCTCGCGCCAAGTCTGCTTTTTTGTCCGTCAGCGCAGCCTCAACCTTTGTTTGATTTTTTTGAACCGTCAGCTCCAGATCCTGCTCAAGCTTCTTAATTTCCTCTTCTTTTTTCTTCGCCAAACTCTGAACAGCGATTTCCGTCTCCTTGTCATAAACCAGACTCAGCTCTTCCAGTCTAGCCGTCTGCTCATCCCGCAGTAACTTTATCTGATCCTTATAGCTAGCTAGAACATCCTCTGCAGCTTGTTCAATTTCTTGCATCTTCTCTAAGGTCGTATTTGTCATATCCCCACTATCTCCTTTGGGTTGCATATTCTTTCATGTGTAAATTATAACACATTTATGCTTTATCCGTCATAAGCTACAAGTAGTTGCTTCTGTTCGATTACTATACAGACTTATATTCTGTCATATAGAAATATCTTTCTCAGATTCTCTTTTCAAAAACAAGTTCGCTTATGTTTTTACAGATTATGTTATAATATAAACATATAAAAACGCTTACTAAAATTTCAAGGAGATATTGATGGGAAATCAGCTGCATATTATAGAAATCATTGAAAACAGTTTAGACAGTATGACCGGACTAGAAAGAGAGATTGCCCACTACTTCTTGAACTCTACAAATATTCAGGACGATCTATCTTCGCTTCAAGTGACTAAGCAACTGCATATTTCCCAGGCAGCCTTGACTCGATTTGCCAAGAAGTGTGGTTTTAAAGGTTATAGAGAATTCAAATTTCAATACCAACAGCAAACTACATCGAGTGAGCCCGAAGTGCCTTCTCTCGGGCATGACTTATCACGTCGTGTCTTGCGAAATTATACACAACTTCGAATGCAGACGGAAGAAGTCATAGACGAAGATAAGCTACAGCGAATAGCTACTTTGATTGAAGACGCTGATCGGGTTTATTTCTTCGGTATTGGAAGTTCTGGTTTAGTAGCTCGTGATATGAAGCTACGCTTTATGCGTCTAGGAGTCGTTTGTGAAGCCCTGACTGACCAAGATGGTTTCGCTTGGACAACCAGTATTTTAGACAAAAACTGTCTTGTCATCGGATTCTCCCTGTCAGGACAGACTCAATCTATTATTGACAGTCTAATTGATGCTAAAAATATGGGGGCAAAAACAGTTTTGGTGACTGGACAGCCCCAAAAAGTCCAACAAGATTTTACAGAAATCCTTGCTGTAGCTCTGCAAAGCAAACCTGAATTCATCCTGCGCATATCAGCCCAATTTCCCATGCTTCTTATGATCGACCTCATTTACGCCTTTTTTCTTGAGATTAATCGTGAAAAAAAAGAAAAAATCTTCAATAGCTTTTGGGAAAATCAGAAACTAAATGGCTATCACCGTCGAAATACTCACAAAAGATAAAAACGAATCAGGATTTTCTGACTCGTTTTTCTTTTTCAGTTCTCGCTTTTTCGTCTTTTTTCACAAGGGAAGGATTGGACCGTAGATTTCCAATTGGGGCTGAACTTTTTCCATATGAAAGGTATCATAGGCACGCCACTTTTGATAAGTAGGCTGATCCAGTTTGAGGCTACTAAGACCAATTAAAAAACTAGCACTTTTATGAAATCTTTCAAGAGCAATGAGGAGACGGTTATCCAGGTCTTTGGTTTTCTCCAAACTCCTCAAAACTTCTGCTAAGCACTCGTAAAAGCGGATTTCATCTCTCGACTGAATTTCCTTCTTTTGAAAATCTTCCATCAAGGAACCTAGAAGCTGGGTGGCTTCCTGAATGAAACTTTTTTCTGTCATTTGATTTTCCTCCTGAAAGACAAGGAACCTGAGAAAAATCTCAGGTTAAACTTGTCTATTTTTGAAATGATAGTAGGCTCCAAACATACCAGCAGTATTTTGATGATGAGCAAAAGCGAGTTTCGTTTTATCGGCAATGCTTGGAACCAAAGCATCCTGCAAAGCCACCTGAATACGCGGTCTAAGAATAGCTTCTTGTCCCATGATGCCACCTCCTAGGATGACAACTTCTGGATTAACGACATAGCAGATATTGGCAATTCCCTGACCCAGATAACCAACCATACGATCAATGCCCTCGATACAGAGCTTATTGCCCTCGGTTGCTTCTTTGAAAATCCGTCGACCATTCCAATGCTCTGCTTCTTCTCCGTGTAGCTCAGCCACATAGTTGACCAGAGCAGTTGTCGATGCCACATCTTGGAAAGCTCCGTCCGGTAGATGCAGGTAACCAACCTCACAGGCAGAGTTACTAAAGCCATGGAAGACCTGGCCATCTACGACTAGACAACCTCCAATACCTGTACCGATCGTCAAACAAAGGGCGATCTTCGCTCCCTTGCCACTGCCCGATTTAGCCTCTGCTAGACCAGCACAGTTGACATCATTTTCAATCTCACATGGTAAGGAAAATTTTTCTTCCAGAACTTTTTTGAACTGGGTTCCAGCGTAATTAGGAATCTGCGGCCCAGCATAGAAAATTTCACCCCTGTCTGGATCCACCATACCAGCAGAAGAAATACAAATCCCAGCGAGAGGTCCTTTTTCTAAATAGGCTGCAACAATCGCTTCAACCTTTTGCATAATTCCCGGACCACCTTTGTGGGCCTCTGTCGGCATTTCATGTGCTTCCACCAAGGTCTCAGCCTCGTTGATCAAGCCATACTTGATATTGGTACCGCCAATATCAATGGCAACATATTGTTTCATAGCACACCTTCTCTCTAGTATCTGTTCTTTGACTTATAAGAACTGCTCCTTAGTATGACGAATCAACTGAGCAGCCTCTTCCACGATCGGCCGGTCTTCTTCAGTCACAGGCGTCAGAGGTGAACGAACAGATCCAATATTGAGTCCTTCATTGATTTTCAAGACTTCTTTAATCACACCATACATATTACCATGCGCACTCGTTAATTTTCCGATGATAGCATTAATCGCATACTGCAATTCTTTAGCACGTTCCAATTCCTTATCAGCAATCAGTTGATTGAGTTTGAGGAAGAGCTCTGGCATAGCCCCATATGTACCACCGATACCAGCTGCAGCACCCATGAGTCGACCACCTAAGAATTGCTCATCTGGACCATTAAAGACTACATGATCTTCTCCCCCAAGAGCTACAAAGGTCTGAATATCTTGCACTGGCATTGAAGAGTTCTTCACACCAATCACGCGCTCATTCTGGAGCATTTCCTTGTAAAGGCCAGGAGTTAAGGCTACACCAGCCAACTGAGGGATATTGTAAATCACGAAATCAGTATTAGGCGCCGCCGCACTGATGTCATTCCAATACTGGGCAACCGAATACTCTGGCAAACGGAAATAAATCGGCGGAATAGCTGCAATAGCATCCACACCCAAACTTTCCGCATGACGAGCCAGCTCCATGCTGTCTTTAGTATTGTTGCAAGCCACATGGGCAATGATTGTCAGACGCCCCTTAGCAACTTTCATCACTTCTTCTAGAACCCGTTTTCGGTCTTCCACGCTCAGATAGATACACTCGCCCGAAGAACCGTTGACATAAAGACCTTGCACGCCCTTGGCGATGAAGTATTCCACTAAAGCGCGAGTCCGCTCCGGGCTGATTTCACCTTCCTCGTCATAGCAAGCGTAGAAAGCAGGAATGACACCTTGGTATTTTTTTAAATCTGACATAGTTTTCTCCTAATGTTTTAGAAATGAGAGGGACGAAAATCATTGTTTCATCCCCACATCTTTTATTTTACAATTTCCGATAATTTAACTTTACGATCTTCAAACATAGACTGAGTACATGCATCTGCTGTTGCAATAGCCTCCAGAGCTGCTTCTCCTGTCAATAATTTTTTGAATTCTTCTGTTACCGGTGCTCCCTGCATGATTTCATGAAGGTAACGCATTTCCTTGTCAATAACAGATGATAACCACAATGGGGTACGTTTACCAGGTTTTCCGTAAGCAATCGCTCCATCCATTTCGGTACTATGGTAAATACGAGTACGATCATCATCTTCTTCCTGTGACTCATGGATTAGGAAATAACTTTCTTGGCCATCTAATTTGAGAGTTCCTTTACAGTTGAACAAGTCCAGACGAATCGCACCTTTTGTCCCTTGAATCAAGACATAGTGTTCACCCCAGCGATAAGCAGAACCCCATTCTAGCAGAGCAAAACGTTTGTTTGAAAATTCCATATTAACAAAAATCATGTCATCTTCATCACCAAAGTTTTCTCCCTCATGGGCTACATTACCGCCAGTCATTGTAACAGTTTCAGGCATCCCACCCATGAGAAATTGAACACAGTCCAATTCATGGATATGGTGATATAAGTGACCACCAGATTTTTCTCGAATTTTTTTCCAAGATACTGATGGTTGTTGTTCCTCCCATCCATTACGAGCTGTATGACAATATAGAACGTCCCCAATCACACCTTGATTGATTAATTCTTTGGCATGATGAACACCATTAAAGAAGTTCATGATATGCCCTGCCATAAAGGTCACATTATTTTCTTTACAAGCATCTACCATTTCGCGGCAATCCTCATAGGAAAGGGCAATTGGTTTTTCACAAAAAACATTTTTTCCATGTTGAGCTGCTTTGATAACAGGCTCTTTGTGCAGATTATTTGGAGAAGCTACAATAACACAATCAACTTCATCGCTAGCGACTAATTCATCTAACGATGCCGCAACTTTTGCTCCTAGCTCTTCAGCTACTGATTCCGCATTTTCTGGATCATAAACAACCGTAATCTCTGCACCATCGTTTTTTTGCATATATCGAGCCAATTCAGCTCCAAAATATCCTGTTCCTACGACGCCATATTTAACCATTTGTTTCTCCTTTGTTATTGTGTATAACATTTTTATTTTTTCTATTTCACAGAGCCCTCAGACAATCCTTTTGCTATCTTATTTTGAATAATAGAGAAGAAGATAATTGAAGGAAGGACGACGATAACAGAAGCTGCCATCATATCTCCCCAATCCAGAATTTCTGAACCATTTAATGAACGAAGTGCTACTGCCACTGTCATCTTACTGGTATCATTAATTAAGATTAAGGCATATAAAAATTCATTCCAAGCATTGATAAAAGTATAAATTGCTGTTGCCACAATCCCTGGTGCTACAATAGGTAATACAATCTTATAGAATGTCACAAATTTATTTGCACCGTCAATTCTAGCTGCTTCTTCAATACCGATTGGGACAGTCTGGAAGAAACCTACCAGAAGCCAAACCGCATAAGGAACACTAAAAGATAGATAAACCATCATTAAACCAAATAAACTATTTGTCAAGCCAACTTTTGCAATTGCTATTGAGTAAGGAATCGCCAACAAAATTGGCGGGAAAATATAGGTAATTACAAGCAATCTAGACATGATTGCTCCTAGCTTTGGAAAGAATCGAACAATCCCATAAGCAGCCATTGCCGAGATAATAATTGCAATGACTGTAGTCGTAAGGGCAATGAGTAAACTATTTTTGATATTATCAATAAAGTGTAAATCATTAATAACATGAACAAAATAGTCAAAAGTAAATTGCTCAGGCCAAAATCTAGTAGGAAACTGAGTCAGTTCTCCCTTACCCTTTACTGATGAAATAATGATCCAAATCAAGGGGAAAATAGCAACTATTGTTGCACCTACCAAGAGTATATGTGAAAGAATATCTAAATAAATTCCTGATTTCTTTTTCATTATTTTCTACCCTCCTTTTCCCACTTGCTTATAATGCCAAAATAAATAAAGCAAACTGCCATTAAGAAGATAAAGAGTAAAACAGTTACAGCTGAGGCACGACCCACCAATTTAGTTCCCCATCCAAGATTATAGGCAAAAATTGGGAGAGTCATTGTTGCATTTGAAGGTCCTCCACCTGTAATCAGATAGATGATATCAAAATTATTAAATATCCATACTGTTCTTAAAACAACTAGAAGCCCTACTACGACTTTAATATGAGGGAACACAATAAACTTAAATACTTGCCAACTAGACGCCCCATCAATTGTAGCTGCTTCAAATTGCTCTTCTGGAACTGTTTGAAGAGCAGACAAAACGTTGACCATAATCATTGGAGCACCAAACCAGATATTGATAAATACCAAGCAGATGAAGGCCCATGTGCTGTCTGTTAAAAATGCAGGAACATGATTCATGAGACCTAATTTAACAATCAAGTTTGGTAAATAACCATAAACTCCGTTCAAAATCCATTGCCATGAAAAAGCTATAACGATAGTCGGGAAAGCCCAAGGAACAATCAAAAGAGTGCGATAGAGTTTCTTAAATCGTCGTACTCGATGCAGGGCTAAAGCTAATACAAAACCTACTAAAACTTGCCCAACCAGCGAGAAAACCGTCCACTTAATGGAGTTAAAGAACGCATTAAAGAAGTTGGGATCTGATAGCACAGCCTTGTAATTCGCTAATCCAACAAATCGATAGTTTGGCATGATTAAATGTTTGTTGGTAAAGCTAAAATAGATGCTGGAGAAAAATGGATAAACAAATAATAGTCCAACAATGATAATAGCAGGTAATACAAACACCCATCGAGTCAAATTTCTATTTTTGACCATATGCTTATTCCTCTCTAAAAACAGAGGCCACATAATTGTAGCCTCTGCTATTATTATTTAACATCAACTGCTACAGTTTCAAATAAATCATTCAATTGTTTTTCTGCATCCTTAGCAGCCTCCATTGGATCTTTACCATTTGTAATAATATCTTGGAACATTTGTTCAATGATATGTTGGTTTGTTAACATTCCAGCTTGAACACTTGGACCATTTTCATATCCAATAGCTGTACCTTTTTCTGCCGCTTTTGTAATAACTTCTTCTGCATGTTGGAATTTCTTACGGACGTCATTATCTTTATAGGCTGGATCATCGCTAATGCCTTTGATGGCAGGCAACATTCCGACAGGAGTTGAATCCAAGAAATGAATATAGTCTTTCTTTTCATACAAAGATTCTAAGAATGCTTTCGCTACTTCTGGATGTTTTGAATTCTTCCAAACTACCAATGGAATATTAGAAGTTTCAATACCATAATCTTTATCTGATTCTTTTACTTTTGGAATCGGATAAGCATCAATCGCATCAATTAATTGAGGGCTATTTGCTTGGATACCACCAATATGGAATCCTGAGTTAAAGTCAAAAGCTGTCTTTCCTTGATAGAACAAAGTAGCTTGTTGCAAGACATTAAAGTTCAGTGAATCTTTTGGAGAAAATTCCTTGTACATTTTCACCCAATATTTAATTCCATCTTGAGCCAATTTGCTTGTCAAGTTGGCTTTCATATCCTTTGTCAACAGACTTCCACCGCCACTTCGTACATAGAAATTCAAGAAGCGTGTCCCCATCAGATCATTTGTCCCAAAAGGAACAGACAATCCATAAACTCCATTTTCTTTTAATTTTTTAGAAGCTTCATACAACTGGTCCCATGTTTTTGGAACTTCAATATTATATTGTTTCAATAAATCAGTGCGAACCCACATGACTTGAGCATGGGAGTACAATGGAACAGAATAAAAATTGCCATCAACTTTTGCTTCATCTAGTGCTGTTTTTGTAAACTTATCTTCCCCGATTTTCTTAACAGTATCATTCAATGGAATCAAAGCATCTGAATTGACCATTTCCATAACTTGGTTTGGCAAAGCCGTGCTAATATCTGGAACATTGCCATTCGCTAAACCAGTTGTCCATTTTGTATAAAAGTCATTCCAAGAAAACGTTTCGATTTTAATTTTTGTTTTTGGATGTTTTTTCATAAATTCATCTGCTGATTTTTGGATGCTTTCTAGACGAGGACCCTGTGTAAAGGAGTGCCACATAGTAATCTCACCAGATAATTCTGTTGATGAGCCTTTGTCAGCTGTCTTTTCCGTCTTGCCAGAACAAGCAACCAAGGCAAGACCTGTCAGAGCAAGACCTGCAAGACATAACATTTTTTTAAATTTTTTCATTGTTATTTCCTTCCTTTATTACGAAATTGCAACTTTAAAAACGACTTTTTTTACAGGATCATCATTTACACGAACCTTAGGTTGATGGAGATCTTCTGGAAAAGTAATTAAACATTCTCCAGCTCTTAGATGCACTAATTGCTCTACTTTTCCTTTGTATAACGCAATATCTTTATTTTCATCGTATTCTTGGGTTACGCTTACGCTTTCTGGTGAAGTAACTGCCATTGCTTCCTCATTTTCTAAAACCAAGTGGATATCTAAATATTTTTGGTGTGTTTCAAAAAATGTGCCCGCTTCACCATCAGCTAAATAAGTAAAGCAATTCCCAAATATACTATCTCCATCAATCTCCAGCAAACCCTCTTGAAGATCATCTAAATCAGTTGATTTTAGAAAGGAAATTAACTTTTCAAAATGCGGATTCACACCTGCATAGGTTGCTAAACGATTGATTTTGGTAATAATCATCCTCCATCCTCCTCTTTTTTCGTTAAGTAAAATTATTCCTATTTTTTTACAGCAGCCACAAAGCGTTCTGTTATTTCTTTGGGACGAGTAATTGCCCCTCCAACCACAATACCACGAACACCTAAATCATGAATCACTTTAGCATCTGCGGGGTAATGAATCTTCCCTTCCGCAATGACATCCAAACCTGCATTACAAAGATTTTTGATAAGTTCGAAATCAGGCCCATCTACTTTAGGACTGTAAGAAGTATAACCCGATAAGGTTGTCCCTACAAAATCTACTCCCGCCTCTGCCGCGTCTACACCCTCTTCAAGAGTGCTAATATCTGCCATTAGCAACTGTTTAGGGTACTTTCTCTTGACTTCCTTAATAAATTCCTCAATCGTTAAACCATCAAAGCGATCCCTTTTAGTACAATCCATTGCAATCACTTCAATATCTAACTCCGCCAACTCATCCACTTCTTTCATTGTTGCAGTGATAAAAGGTTCTTGCGGTGGATAATCCCTCTTAATAATTCCGATAATAGGAAGAGAGGATATCTCTTTAATTTCCTTGATATCCCGAACACTATTTGCTCGAATACCAATTGCTCCCCCCTGCTCAGCAGCCTTAACTAAAAGCGGAATCACTCCCCCTTTTTCTGTATAAAGCGGTTCATGAGGTAAGGCTTGGCAAGATACGATGATGCCATCCCTAATTTGTTCAATTAATGCTTCTTTGGAAATTTGTGCCATAGACAATCTCCTTTTTCTTTTGATATTCCGTTTATTTTGTAATGTCATTATATACAATTATTAAAGCGCTTTCAATATTTTCTGGCATTTAGATTTTAGTTTCCTATTTTTGGCATTTCTCATAAAAGTCTGAAAGTAGTTTCAGACTTTAGTCCATTTCCATAAAATAAAAAACAAAGATTTTTTTACTTTCTTTTTCATTTTTCTCATCTTCCTGCGAATAGTTAAGTGTAAGCAAAATCGCTTAACAAACTGTAAAGGAGTAACAAGATGTTTTTATTACCACTTTTCTGGCCTCTATTTTTCAAAATCTAAAAGATTGGAGATAATAATGAAAGAATTCAAAGAACTAACCAAACAAGAGTTAGAAGAAACAAGTGGCGGAGTTGCCATGCCTGCCTTATGGTTTTTTAGACGCCAAGCACCTTCAGGAAATCGACGGTCCTCTAGATTTTCACTTCTCATTCTCTAGACCATAGATGAGATAAGGCTCAACCGCTAGTCCTAAAGCTAGCTTCACTTCTACCAACTTAACAGTTGGTAGCCTATATAATAAAGGAGATAATACAATGGAAAATATGACAACAATTGAAAACCACTACCTCACCCTAACTGAAGACGAATTAATGAATGTTGAAGGGGGAGAATTCTTCACTGCTACTATTGCGGGTATTGCTGTATGGAAAATTGGAGTAGCAGCTCTATCTGGACTAAGCCTAGGTTATTTAATTAACCGCTAAAACCCTATACTTATATAAAAGGAGAATAACATGAGTAATTTCAATAGCATTGATAAATATGAAACACTAACTGAGACAAACTTGGCAGAAATCCAAGGTGGTGATTTAGGAGTTTTAGTCGGAATTTTCGCTGCTGCATATGTTATTGGTAGTGACTTAGCTAGACGAAAAAAATAGACCATTATGTTATCTAAAAAAGAAATAGTTATAACTGTCTTGTATCTTGTCTATGTCATTTTTTATGTATTAAACGATATGCATGTTCTGAAAATTGGCAACCTTCCTAATCTATTAGTGCCAACTATTCTATTTTTATGCTTAAAATACGAAATCAGACGAAATAGCGAACATAAGAAAAAGCCTGTATCTTAGGCTTTTTTCTAATCCTTCAGCCAACACACACTTCAGAACCTTTGCCTCTTTGACAACTCTACGCCTGAAAGATAGCTAGTAGACCACTCTTTGATTCCACCTAATCGCCATTCAGTTTATGTTTAGCACGGAGAAGGCAGCTCATTAATCCCAACATAATGAGCTCCTAGTGAGGAGAAAAACGATAGCCTAACAACATCAATAGAATCAAGAAATCGGTGTTCGCTATTGCTCCTCCTAGACTAAATTTCAGTCCATCGCCACTAATCACTACATTTTGTTGATCAATATACAAAAATCCCTCACTCATGCGAGCGAGGGATTTTTTTATGATCTTTACAGGAGTTTTTCACTCCTTCAGCCATGTACTTATTTACGACGTCCTGGACGTTCTTTGTAACCGTAGTAAGAATCTTCGATGATTTCTTGCATATGGTCAACCATTGGAAGACGTGGGTTAGCAGGCGAACATTGATCTTCATAAGCAAGGAAGGCCAATTCACGAGAATGTTTCTTCCATTCTTTTTCATCAATTCCTTGAGCCTTGAAGTTCATTTGGATACCAACGCGCTCACCAAGTTCGTAGACAGCTTTTGCGTAAGATTCCACACCTTCTTCTGGAGTAGAAGCTGGTAAACCAAGCATACGAGCGATATCTTGGTATTTTTCATCCGCACGGTAGTAGTTGTACTTAGGCCATGTCGCTGTCTTAGCTGGACGTGTACCATTGTAACGGATTACGTATGGCAGCAAGATAGCATTGGTACGACCGTGGATTGTGTGGAATTGCGCACCAATCTTATGAGCCATTGAGTGAGAAATACCCAAGAATGCATTGGCGAAGGCCATACCAGCAATAGTTGAAGCGTTATGCATCTTTTCACGTGAATGGAAATCTGCATTCTTCACAGAGCTTTCAAGATTTTCAAAGACAAGTTTGATTGCTTGAAGAGCAAGACCATCAGTGTAGTCGCTAGCCATTTGAGATACGTATGCTTCTGTTGCGTGAGTCAATACGTCCATACCAGTATCAGCAGCAACAAATCCTGGAACCGTTAATACCAAAGCAGGGTCTACGATGGCTACAGTAGGAGTCAATGAGTAGTCAGCGATTGGGTATTTACGGTTGTTAGCCTTATCAGAGATAACGGCAAACGGTGTTACTTCAGATCCTGTACCAGATGTTGTTGGGATTGCGATAAACTTAGTCTTCTTACCAAGCAATGGGAACTTGAAGGCACGTTTACGAATATCCATGAATTTTTGAACAAGGTCACGGAAGTCAACTTCTGGTTGCTCATAGAAGAGCCACATTACTTTAGCTGCGTCCATTGGTGAACCACCACCAAGTGCGATGATTGTATCAGGTTTGAAGGAACGCATGATCTCTGTACCACGTTCAACTGTTGTGATATCTGGATCTGGTTCTACGTCAGCAAAGATTTGATAAACAACCTTATTACGACGAAGATCGAGTTGCTCGATGATACGATCTAGGAAACCAAGCTCTACCATAGCATGGTCTGTAACGATCATGACACGCTCTACGTCACGACATTTTTGAAGGTATTGAATTGAGTCACGTTCAAAGTATGTTTTTGAAGGAAGTTTCATCCATTGCATGTTATTTCTCCGTCTTCCGACTTTTTTGATGTTCAAGAGATTGATGGCGCTGACATTATCTCCAACTGAGTTGCGTCCGTAAGAACCACATCCAAGTGTCAATGATGGCAAGAAGGCATTATAAACGTCCCCGATACCACCGAAAGTAGAAGGTGAGTTACAGATAACACGAATAGCTTTAACTGCTTTACCAAATTCTTTAGTTAATTCTTCATCTGCAGTATGGATAGCAGCTGAGTGACCAAGACCGTTAAATTCAACCATTTGGCGAGCCTTGTTAATTCCGTCTTCACGGCTATCGGATTTCAAAACTGCGATAACTGGAGATAATTTTTCACGAGTTAATGGCTCTTTTTCGCCAACTTCTTTACATTCTGCAGCAAGGATATTGGTTCCTTCTGGAACTGTAAATCCTGCTTGTTCTGCAATCCAAGCTGCTGGCTTACCTACGATATCTGCATTGAGCTTCGCACCAGCACAGTTCTTACTGTTTGCCTTAGCACCGAAGCAGAATTCTTCCAACAGAGCTTTTTCTTTCTTATTTACAAAGTAAGTATGATAAGATTTGAACTCTTCTACAAATTCGTCATAAACTTCCTTATCAATGATAACGGCTTGCTCAGAGGCACAGACCATACCATTGTCAAAGGACTTAGACATAACGATATCGTGCGCTGCTTGACGGATATTAGCGGATTTTTCCACATAAGCTGGTACGTTTCCGGCACCAACCCCAAGAGCTGGCTTGCCACATGAGTAAGCTGCCTTCACCATTGCATTACCACCAGTTGCAAGGATCGTTGCTACTCCTTCATGGTTCATAAGAGCACTAGTTGCTTCCATAGATGGTTGGGTAATCCATTGAATACAGTTTTCAGGAGCACCCGCTGCGATTGCTGCATCACGAACGATTTGAGCTGCATGAGCAGATGATTCTTGAGCAGATGGGTGGAAGGCAAAGACGATTGGATTACGAGTCTTCAATGAAATCAAAGACTTAAAGATTGCAGTCGAAGTTGGGTTTGTTGTAGGAGTAATTCCGCAGACAACACCAACCGGCTCAGCAATCAAAGTTAAACCTGTTACATCATCTTCTTCGATAACACCAACAGTCTTCGTGTGACGCATATTGTTTACCACATGTTCACAGGCGAATAGGTTTTTTGTTGCCTTATCTTCAAAGACCCCACGACCTGTTTCTTCATAAGCATGAAGCGCCAATTCTCCATGGGCATCAAGTGCTGCAACAGAAGCTTTAGCTACGATGTAGTCGACTTGTTCTTGGTCCAATTTGCGCATTTCATCAAGAGCAACCAAGGCTTTTTGTACTAACTCATCTACATGCTTTTCAGCTGCGAGTTTCTTTTCCTCAGGTGTCACAGTTTTTTTATCAGCCATATTTTCCTCCATAGCTTTCAAGGAATTTATCCTTTGTTAATTTTTTCACAATTTCATTATAACCCATTTGCTTTCCTTTGTAAACACTTTCGCTTACATTTCACAAACTTTTTTATTATTGTTTGTGAAATATATTTCAATCTCCATTTATTGCTGCGACTACCTCTATTTTTTTGTGAAATCAAATTTTGTAATAATTTAATTTCACATAGATTTGTTTACATATTTTCACAGAAGCTTGTAAAAATTAGGTAAGCGCTTTCATATATTATATATAAAGAACCCGAATATCGGGCCTTTATATTCATCATTAAATTAAGGTTTGACAGGACCTTTATTAGCTTCATCAAGCGTAGCCTTGATTGTTTGAGCATATAATTGACCACCTGCAGCAATGCTTTGTGACTCAGTGCCAAAGTGAACATAATCCGTTCCATACCAGATAGCAGGATTATCAATAGCTGCTTGATACCAATCTGCTACGTAGACATAATCATATTTCTTCGCCAATTCCAATTGGTACTGCCGAGTTTTTACTAGATCACTATTTTCATCTCCAGCAACTCGTCCATCATATGGAGTCACTAAGATTAAACGGTGTCCTTTTGGAAGTTTTTCAACCAGTTTATTAAGCACTTCTTCGTAATTAGGAACTGTATTAGCGCCTAAAGCAAGGACTACATTTTGCAGAAGAACCTTGTTGCTAATATCTGTTTGATAAACCTCTAAGCCTGTTTCTAAATTTCGGCTGACAGCTGCATCCAATTGCACACCAGGAATAGCTTCTTGTAACCAGTCATTAGCTCGCAAAGCTACAGAATCACCTATCAAGGTCGTTCCAGGCGCCACATTGTAATCAGTAGCTGTTGTTTGATCCGCTTGGCTACGGGTTAATTGCATCTTACTATCCGCTTGATTTAAGGCATTAATCATTAAGTCTTCTTCAAAAGCTCCAACCTTAGGTGAAGTAAAGATGATAAAGAAGCAGATGAGCCCCAAAGGGATCAGACTATAAAAAATCGGTCTCGCAATTGATTTTACATCGAGCTTAATACCAAACAAATCTGGTTTTCTTCCCGCTAAAACAGGTTCCAAAATATAGAAAGAGACTGCTGCAAAGGCAAAGGATAGAAGAGTAGTTAATACTACTGCTCCTGCATTTCCCATCAGCTGACTGAAAATAATGTAAAAAGGCCAATGGAAGAGATAAACACCGTAACTCGTATCAGCAATAAATGTGACCCAGATTGGCTCAGCCAGCTTCGGCGTCTTTTCATGGAGAACACGAGCTCCCAAAATCATAGCCAAGGCAGCTATCGTTGCTAGGAGAAAGCCGACTAAATAAGTGAAAATATTGTCAAAACGAAGCAGGAAGGTTAGAAGAATTAAGACAGCAAAACCACCACCAATAGTGGCTATCGTCTGCTTCATGCTCCAAGATTGTTCTAGTTTCTTGAAATTTGCACCTACACTTTGAACACCCGAAACTGTAGCTAAAGCTGTCCCAGCAAAGAAGGGGAAGATATGTGTCCAGCTTGAAAAATAAAGAGAAGAAAAATTCTTAGTGAAAAAGCTACTTACAAACATGGACAGAAAACTAAACAAGAAAATCCCTGTCGAAATCAGAAAAATCATCCCTCGAAATTGGCCGAGGCTTCGACTTTTCTTAGCCAAGAACCAGACTGCCAATCCCCACAAAATATAATAATGCACCTCAAGTGCCAGACTCCAAGTATGTACAAATAAATGAGGAACAAACTGACTTTCGTAGCTACCGCCCGATAAAATTTCATAGAAATTTGTTACAAAACCTAGGGCACCCGCTATCTGCGTTCCAATACCAGCCACAAAATCTTTGCGAATGAGGAGGGTAAACGGCAGAGTGATCAAAATCATAAAGACCAAAGGCGGAAAAATCCTATAGAAACGTCGTCTTAGAAACCCTAAAATATCAATTTCTTGACGTTTAGCAAATTCATCAATCAGGAGTGAGGTGATCAAAAATCCAGAAAATGCGTAGAAAACGTCCACCCCAATAAAGCCTCCAGGAAACACTCCCTGGAAGAAATGATAGAGTAGAACGAGAAGCAAACCTGCTATCCTTACTAATGAAAACCATTTAATGCGCATTTTGATAAATTCCTTGTTTAAACTTTCCTTTGTAAACGACCTTTTGCTCGGTTGTTAGAGTGCCTTGGCCGTCCGCTTGGCCTTTACTAAACTCACCTTCGTACTTCCAACCGCTCTTAGAGGTAAATTTCCCCTTGCCATCAAAGATTCCATTTTTGAAATCTCCTTCGTACTTATCGCCATTTTTGAAAGTCAAAGTTCCTTGACCATCCATCTTTCCATGAACCAGACTGCCATCATACTTAATCGCTCCCTTATCAAGAGTAAGCACTCCTTTATCTGGAATATTAGAAGTAAAAACTAAAATCGCAGACAAAGCAATTAGTGTAACAGCAGCTATCTCAAAATTTGTTCTTGTCAAATAATGCTGGTAGCGATTATAAAATTCTTTTAATTTATCCATTTTTATCCATCCAAACGTTCCAGCCAGCGCTCACATCCCGCTTGAACCAACCGGTAAGTTTCATCAAAATCATTAGTATACCAAGGATCTGGTACACTTTTATCCATAAACTGATATATCTTATCCTGATATTTCCGAGGGGCCATCTTTTTTAAATCGGCCACATTGGAAGCATCCATACCAACGATATAATCAAAGAAGGCAAAGTCCTTTTCAGACATCTGCAGAGAAGTTTTTTCAACATCAAATATAATCGCATGCTCATTCAAAGCTGCTTGAGTTCCTTGGTGAATTGGATTTCCATGTTCCCAATTAGAAGTTGCCCGACTTTCAATATGAAATTTATCAGTCAAGCTTTTCATAACAAACTCAGCCATCGGACTCCGACAGATGTTGCCCAAGCAAACAAATACAATTTTCTTCATAGAAATACCTCTTCTTAATTATATCAGAAAATGACATTAAATAGGTTGCTGACCTCCAAAAAAACTGGACGCTTTTCTGCCAATTTAGCATTTTTCTTCCTTCCAATAAGCAGGAAAAGACCACCTGATTGGGTGGTCTTTTAGGGAGATTATTATGAAAAAGAAAAGTTTTAGGAGTTCAAGCTAAGTATTCTTAACTTATGACTACAGTATACTCGAGCCAACTTAAAATTATCTTAAAGCAATTTTAAGTTTCTTTTTCTGGCAAATAAATGTCCAACCTAGGCCACTTAGATTGCCATTTTTTCTTTTCCAAACGTTCTCTATAAAGTTTGATCCTTTCCTCATCCGCTAAAAAATGCGGTGTGGGTTTGACTTGAAAGTTAACAAGATCAGTCAAGCCATAAGCTATGAATAACTCAAGATCATCATTTTTTAATAAACGTAAACCAAGAGCTGTACAGGTTTCTGGATATTTACTCATAGCGTCCTGTGAACTAGTATAAGGCTTAGTATTAGGACTATGAATATGCATATAAACTTGATTCTTTACTTCCCAGCTATAGAGTGGATAAGCTTCTCTCAAGCGCTTCTCAATTTGTAACGTCTCCTCATAAGAAACTGTCGGATCAAAGAATATCACATCTATATCTGTTTCAAAATCAAATTTTTCCCGACCTGACAAATGATTCCAGATGAAATTTCTAACACTTCCAGCTGCCAGCCAGCTATCCTGTAAATTCAACTCTCGAATAATCTTTACAATAGTCATTAGATGCTGATCATCATAGAAAAGGTCTAGAAGATTTTTCTCTTCTATTTCCATAAGCCTATTTCTCCATATATTCATAACCTAAATGTTCATAGGCTTTTCTAGTCGCAACACGACCAGTTCTCGTCCTCATGATAAAGCCTTTTTGAATCAAATAAGGTTCATACATATCTTCAACCGTTTCACGCTCCTCAGCAATATTTACTGACAAGGTACCTAGACCGACTGGACCACCACCATACATCTCAATCATAGTTCTCAGAATTTTTTGATCGACATAGTCCAAACCTTCATGATCCACATCTAACATGGAAAGAGCTTGATCCGTGATTGTCTCATCAATCAAACCATTGCCCATAATCTGAGCATAATCTCGAACTCGCTTCAATAGACGGTTGGCAATTCGAGGGGTGCCACGACTACGCAAAGCCAGTTCTTTAGCTGCTTCATGAGTGATATCCATCTCAAAAATTTCTGCCGTTCGCTCAACAATCTCAGTCAAATCAGCTTCTTCATAGTACTCCATGTGCCCTGTGATACCAAAGCGAGCTCTCAGAGGATTGGACAACATTCCTGCACGCGTGGTGGCACCTATGAGGGTAAACGGTGGTAAATCAAGATGGACACTACGATTAGCATCCCCTGAACCAATCATGATATCGATGTAAAAATCTTCCATAGCACTGTAGAGGACTTCTTCTACTGCCATTGGCAGACGGTGTATTTCATCGATAAAAAGAACGTCACCAGGCTCTAAATCATTTAAAATAGCAACCAAATCTCCTGCTTTTTCAATAACTGGTCCCGAAGTCTGCTTGATATTCACACCCAGCTCATTGGCAATCACAAAAGCCATGGTCGTCTTCCCCAGTCCAGGAGGACCAAATAAAAGAGCATGATCTAAAGCCTCATCCCTTAGTTTTGCTGCTTCAATAAAAATCTTCAACTGATTCTTGACCTTATCTTGGCCAATATACTCCTGCAGATATTGTGGTCGAAGCGTGCGCTCCACCATTTCTTCATCCATCATTTGTTCATTATCTAAAATTCTACTCATGTCACCATTATATCAAAATATCATAGTTTAGGACTATTTTAAATAAAAAAGAGAGCGAGAAACCTTTTTAATGAAGGTTTTCCATCGCTCTCTTTCTTTTTAAACCCAAAGATTAATCAACCTTTTTAGTACGATATAAGAAGACTGAAGCTGCAAGAAGCAGGAAGCCAACAAGAACAGAGAAGGCTGAGGACTCAGCTGTTCCTGTCTTAGGCAATTCTTTCTTCACTTCTTTTTTAGGTTCTTCCTTCTTAGGATCTTCATGCTTATCACCTGATGGTTTTGGTTTTTCTTCAGATGATGTTGGAGGTGTTTTGGCAGCATACGTATTGGTAAAGGTTGGTCCGTTACCAGTAACGGTCGCTACAAGTTTACCATTCGTATCATAAGCAACTTCTACAGTCACTTTGTGAACTGTCTTATCATAAGTCACACCTGCTTCATTACCAGCTTTTTCAGTAATAGTGTATTCATACTTACCTGGTGAAGTGAAGCTTTGTGATTTAAAGGTTACCGAACCATCCGCTTTATTCTTAGCAGTATCCACTACGTTACCTTGATAAGTCAACTCAAATTCAAACTGACCATCTTTCAGCTCTTTACCAGTCAAGACCTTGTTTGCTTGAATAGTTGCAGTGGCTGGAGTTGGTTGTTGCGGATTTGGAGTTGGCGGTGGAGTTGGTGCAGTGTATTTATTCACAAATGCTGGTTTATTACCAGTAATTGTAGATACCAACTTACCTTGGCCATTGTCTGCAACCTCTACGGTTACTGTGTGGACTGTCGTATCGTAAGTAACATTCTCTTCATTGCCAGCTTTTTCAGCAACAGTGTAGGTATGTGTACCTGCTTCTGTATATGTGATTGATGGGAATACAACTTTTCCATCTGCAGCATTTGTTGCCGTGCCGATGACTTTGTCGCCTTCCTTCAATTCAAATTCATATTTACCTGCTTCTAATTCCTTTCCAACTAAAGTTTTTGTTGCTTCAATTGTAATGGTATCAGCAGCTGGAGCTGGTTTTGTATAAGTGTTAGTGAAAACTGGTTGTTCACTAGTGATAGTTGCTACCAATTGACCTTGGCCGTTATCCGCAACCTCTACAGTTACTTCGTGAGTATTTGTATCGTAGGTAACGTTTTCTTCCTTGCCAGCTTTTTCTGAGACGAGATAAGTATGAAGGCCTGGTCCTTTATACTCAATTTCTTTGAAAGTAATGCTACCATCTGCTTTGTTCTTAGCGGTGTCAACAAGATTTCCTTCAGAGTCTTTCAGTTCAAACTCATACTTATCTGCTTCAAGGGCTTTACCGTTTAAAACTTTTTTAGCTTCAATTGCTTTTTTACCTGGTTTTGCAACATAATCGTTTACAAAGACTGGTTTTTCACTTGTAACAGTCGCTTCAAGCTGACCTTGACCATTGTCCACAACCTCTACAGTTACTTTGTGTGAAGTTTTGTCATAAGTTACACCTGGTTCATTACCAGCTTTTTCTGACATAGTGTAAGTATAAGTTCCTGCCTTAGTGTATTCAATTTCTGGGAAACTAATCGAACCATCTGCAGTATTCTTAGCTGTACCAACTACTTTGTCGTTTTCTTTGAGCTCAAACTCATATTTGTCAGCCTCAAGTTCTTTACCATTCAGAACTTTCTTAGCTTCAATTACTGTTTTTCCTGGTTTTGCAGCATAAGTATTGGTGAAGACTGGCTTGTCAGCTGGAACAGTTGCTTCAAGCTGACCGCGTCCATTGTCCGCAACATCTACAGTTACTGTGTGTGAAGCTGTGTCGTAAGTCACACCTGGTTCATTACCTGCTTTTTCAGTAATTGTATATGTATGAGGGCCTGCAGCAGTATACTCAATTGCTGGGAAAACTACTGAACCATCTGCTTTATTTTTAGCTGTACCAACGACTGTATCGCCTTCTTTGAGCTCGAACTCATACTTGTCAGCTTCAAGGGCTCTGCCTTTCAAAACTTTAATTGCTTCAATAGTTGCTGTAGTTGGTTTAGCAGAGTAAGAATTTACAAATACTTTGTTGTCGTATTTAACACTTGCAATCTTTTCTCCATAGACATCTGTTACTGTAACTTCAGCATTAATGGTCTTGTTATCATAAACATAGCCTGGTTCTTTCTCATCTACTTCTTTGATTTGGTATTTGAAAGTACCAGCCTTTGAGAATTTAATTGCTTTAAATTTAACTTGTCCGTCTTTGTTGTTTTTGGCAGTTTCAACCACTTTGCCATCTGGATCAATCAATTGGAAGATGAATTCATCACCTTTCAATGTTCCACCATTCAGTTGCTTTGTAACTTCAAATTCAACTTCAGAAGGGCGAGCACCTGATCCAATTCCTTCAGTAGTTGTTAGAGGAGCAAAGCCATCTACATCATATACACCATCTGATGTTGTCACTTTCACATTGTTGAAAGCTTTCTTGGTGGTATTGTCAACTGGAGCAGTCAAACGAGTACGGTACAAAACATACAGACCTTGTGTACTCAAGTCACCATTACCATTTGGAGTAATAGTGAAAGAATTTGTACCCGTAACATTTACATGTGAAGCATCCAGTCTTGGACGAGCCTCAGCCTTATTCCATTCAGTAAAGTAATATCCAGTAATTTCACTTGCTAAGACTTGACCTTCAGGGATTGTATCCTCAATCTTAACTCCTGTAACAGGTTTTACGTAACGATTGATACGAATACGCCAGTTAACATAATTAGGATCATCAGCATCTTGGACACCCCACTTGGTATAACCAGTAGGATCATCATCTGGTACGATACGAGTCAATCTGTATGTCCCGGCACCAGGAATATCAATGCTGTATTCCTTATTTAACTCGACATCATCCGCCCAAACTACAGTGAATAAAGCAGTCAATTCACGATCTTCTGTCAGATTTTTGAAGTATTCTTCATTAGTGATGGTCACTGTAGCAGAATTAGTTGCAGCATTTGTCTGCAGTTCTGCAATTTTAGTGGCTCCATCCTTGGCATAGATATCTGTCGTGATGTCACGCTCAACTTTAAACTCTTTTGGCACTTTATAAACCATAAAGTCCCCGTTTTTCAAAGTTGCAGAATTATCAAACTTGTAGGTCGGATTCAGATAGAACTTTCCTTCACCATACTTGGCACCATCAACCAACCGATTATTATTAATGGTTGGAGAGGTTGTCATCGTATAGCTGTTTGACGGCAATTCTTCCGCTTTAACTGTGTAACTTGTTTTTAGTAGAGGTATGAATACCGATACTATTAACAACAGCGTCATAAATGCATGAAAGAGCTTTTTATTCATCTTTTTCACAACATTTTCCTCCTTTATATTTGGGCCCAATCCCTTACTTTATATTATATATTCTTCTATAACACTGTCAAGGATATTTCATCTAATTTTTATGCAATCTATACATAATAAACACGACAAATAGATTTTATACATAAAGTCAAATATAAAGTCATAAAACAGCAGAAAAATGCGACATTTCTTCCTCTTTTTCTATATGCCTACTCCCTTTAACCAGGAAGCTCATATCCTTATCCTTCGAAAAACAAAAACCCCATCAGTCAGAATCAAGGCCTAACTGATGGGGCTATCCAAGAGAATTTTTTATTTATCTAAATGCCACACTTCATCATTGTATTGTTGAATCGTGCGGTCAGCTGAGAAGAAACCAGCTTTAGCAATGTTTACAATAACTTTATCCAACCATGCGTCGCGGTTTTCATAGTCAGCAAGCATTTGCTCTTTGACTTTGATATAGTCTTCTAAGTCAAGGAGAGTCATGAACCAGTCTTTGTTGATCAACTCCTTGTATAGACGTTCCAAACGTTCCTTGTTCCCAATTGCAAGAACTGCATCACTTACGATGAAGTCAACTAACGGTTTGATAGCTTGACGAGCGTAGAATTCACTTGATTTGTATGCAGATTTCGCATAAAGATCAATAACAGTTTCTGAATCTTCACCAAAGATGTAGATATTTTCATCTCCAACCAACTCAGCGATTTCTACGTTTGCACCATCCATAGTACCAAGAGTCAAGGCTCCGTTCAACATGAATTTCATGTTACCAGTACCTGAAGCTTCTTTAGAAGCAAGTGAGATTTGTTCTGAGATGTCACATGCTGGGATAAGGAAGCTTGCTGCAGTTACGTTGTAGTTTTCAACCATAACTACTTGCAAGTGTGGTGCTACTTCTGGGTCATTCGCAATGACTTCTGACAAGCAAAGAATCAAGTGAATAATGTCTTGAGCAATTGTGTAGGCAGGAGCCGCTTTACCACCAAAGAGGACTGTGATTGGACGAGCAGGAATGTTACCAGCTTTGATGTCAAGGTACTTGTGGATCACGTACAAAGCGTTCATTTGTTGACGTTTGTACTCGTGAAGACGCTTGATTTGGATGTCAAAGATAGAATTTGGATTGATTTCCACACCTTGGTGCTCTTTCAAGTGACGAGCCAATTTACGTTTGTTGTGAGCTTTGATGCTTTCCAATTTTTCCTTGACAGCAGCTTTATCTTCATAAGACAAAAGATTTTCAAGTTCTTCTGCTTTATGGTGCCAACCATGACCAAGAATCTCATCTAAATAGTGAGAAAGGCGTGGGTTAGCATGCATAAGCCAACGACGGAAAGTAATACCGTTTGTTTTGTTGTTGAATTTTTCAGGGTAGATGTCATAGAAAGCTTTCAACTCGGAATTTTTCAAGATTTCTGTATGAAGGGCTGCCACACCATTTACACTGTATCCATAGTGGATGTCCATATGAGCCATATGAACACGGTCATGTTCGTCAATGATTTGGACAGCAGGATCTTTGTAAACTTCCTTGACACGTTTGTCAAGTTCCTTGATAATCGGAACAAGATGAGGAACAACTTCTTCCAAGAATTCTAGCGGCCATTTTTCAAGAGCCTCTGCAAGAATAGTGTGGTTTGTATAAGCAGTCATTGACTTGACAATGTTTACAGCTTCGTCAAATTCCAACCCACGTTCTGTCAAGAGACGGATCAACTCAGGGATAACCATTGAAGGGTGAGTATCATTGATCTGTACAACTGCGTAGTCCGCAAGGTCGTGCAAGTTGCTTCCTTTTTCGATTGCTTCATCAATGATCAATTGCGCACCATTTGAAACCATGAAGTATTGTTGGAAGATACGAAGAAGTTCACCTTGTTTGTCACTATCGTCTGGATAAAGGAAGAGAGTCAAGTTACGAGCAATATCTGTCTTGTCGAAATCAATTCCTTTTTCAATCAAGCTAGAGTCCACAGAATCTAGATCGAAGAGACGCAAACGGTTTTTCTTTTCTGTCTTATAACCTGGTACATCAATGTCATAGAGTGTAGAAGTTAAAGTAAAGTTTGCAAAAGGCACTTGGTAGCTACGAGTTGATTTTACCAACCAATTTTGATCACTCAACCAGAAGTTAGGGATTGTTGTTTGCTCATTATTTTTCAACACTTGTTGGAAGAGACCAAAGTGATAGTTCAGACCTACTCCGTCTCCATTTAAACCAAGAGTTGCGATTGAATCAAGGAAGCAGGCAGCCAAACGGCCTAAACCACCATTACCAAGAGATGGTTCTAATTCAACTTCTTCTACTTCAATCAAATCTTTACCTGCATCAGCCAATTCTTTTTTGACATCATCATAAAGGCCGAGGTTGATCAAGTTGTTTGACAAGAGTTTACCAATCAGGAACTCAGCAGAAATATAGTACAATTTCTTCTTTGAATCATTGACAGGTTTAGTTGCACTGTATTCTTTTGTATAGTTCAAAAGAGCAGTATAGAGTTCTTCATTGGTACAATCAGCAATGTTTTTTTGATACGCGTTTTGCACGTATTGCTGTAATTTAGACATTTTTTTCTCCTTTAGAATTCTGATTTACATTGTTTTTGGGTTTAAGTTTTGTATTAATTCGGCGATAAATAGTTGTTAGAGAGAGCAACTCTGCCTCTACTTCTTTAGACAGTTCGTCTTCTGTCATACGCCATTGCCAGTTGCCACCAATAGTAGATGGCAAGTTCATCCTTGCAGAACCATCTAATTCCAGTAAATCTTGCATGGTTGCAATCGCCATATAGCTAACAGAAGCAAAGATTGTACGAAGCATAGCATGAGGAACTGTTTCATATTCTTTACGGTTAGTATAAACAGCTAAGTATTCCCGTGTCGGATCGTCAATCTCATCCTTATACCAGCCAAGAACAGTATTATTATCATGAGTTCCTGTATACATTACTGAGTTATGAGGTGCCAAGTGTGGGCTATCAATGCTTTCGTCATCTGGATTGAAGGCAAACTGCAAAATCTTCATTCCTGGAAAACCAGTCTTCTCGCGAAGCTCAATGACTTCATCAGTCATAAAGCCTAGGTCTTCCGCAATGATATTCAGTTCTCCCAAAGCTTCTTTCACAGCTTTAAAGAGAGCATAGCCAGGCCCTTTTACCCACTTACCAGTTGCAGCTGTTTCTGAATCCGCTGGGATTTCCCAATAAGATTCAAATCCGCGGAAATGGTCAATACGAACGATGTCATAAATCTTAAAGCTTTCACGCAGACGCTCAACCCACCAAGAATAGCCATCTTTATCCATAGCTTTCCAGTCATAGATTGGGTTCCCCCAAAGCTGTCCTGTTTCTGAGAATTCATCAGGCGGACATCCTGCCACACAAGTTGGTTTACCAACAGCGTCTGTTTTAAAGAAATGTGGTTGTGCCCAAACATCAGCACTGTCTGCCGCTACATAGATTGGCATATCTCCGACAATCTCAATATGATGCTTATTCGCATAATCTTTTAAAGCCAGCCATTGTTGGAAGAAGAAGTATTGCGTAACTCGATGGTATTCCATCTGTTCGCTCAGACGCTCACGGTAAGCAGCCAAGGCCTCTGGCTTACGCAGGCGAATGTCTTCATCAGACCATTCAGTCCACGCCGCCAAATCAAAGTACTCTTTGATGGCCATATAATCAACGTACAGGTCTAACCAGTTGGCATTGTCTGCAATAAATTTTTTATAAGCCTTCAAATCAGAACTTTGAAGGAAATTTTTAACAGCTTTTTCCAATAGTGGACGACGTGCTTCGAATATCTTAGCATAGTCAACAGCCTTAGGATCACTTCCAAAATCCACACCATCTAAATCACTTTCTTGAAGCAAACCTTCTTTTATAAGAAGATCTAAGTCAATAAAGTGAGTATTCCCTGCGAAAGCAGAAAAAGATTGGTAAGGAGAGTCTCCATAGCTAGTCGTGCCTAGTGGCAAAATCTGCCAGTAGCGTTGCTTAGTTCTCACCAAGAAATCTACAAAATCATACGCACTTTTCCCAAAAGATCCAATTCCGTATTTCCCTGGCAAAGAAGAAATATGCATGAGAACACCACTTTGACGTTCTTTCATCTTGTCACCTCAATATTTTTCTTAGTTAAAATCTACATTTTGTTCAACGAAAACGTTTGCGTAGTTCGATTATATCTGTTTTTAGTTTTCTATGCAACCATTTTATAAAATTTTTTTAAATTCTTCAAGAGAATCATCCAACTTTCCTTTTTTTCTTCTATAATATTGACAAATAATTTGTCGGATAAAAAATATTTTTTTGATTTTTTGGAAAAATATCTTGCAAACGGTTACTTTTTGTGATATAATTTTTTTAGTTTAAGAAAACGTTTGCGTAAACTTAAATGTAAATTATTACTTTTTTTATTCTTAGGAGGAATAAACATGAAAAACAAAGCTCTTAAAAGTGCTGCTGTATTGGGTACTGTTGCTGTAGCTAGCTTTATTTTAGCTGCTTGTGGTAGCAAGGCTTCTTCAACTAAATCATCTGAGTCTGGTGATAAAAACGTTACAGTTTATGTTGAAGAGCAGTACAAGGCTTACATGGAGAAAGCTGCTGCAGCTTTTGAAAAAGAAACTGGTTCAAAAGTCACTATTAAGACTGGTGACCAAATGGGTGGATTGGACAACCTTTCACTTGACAACCAATCTGGTAAAGCTCCTGACGTTTTGATGGCGCCATATGACCGTGTAGGTAGCCTCGGTACTGATGGACAATTAAACGAAGTAAAACTTAGCAAAGGTAGCAAAACTGACAAAACAACTGAATCACTTGTTACAACTGGTGGAAAAGTCTACGGAGCACCTGCTGTTATCGAAACACTTGTAATGTACTACAACAAAGATTTAGTTTCAAAAGCTCCAACTACTTTTGCTGAATTGGAAGAACTTGCAAAAGATAGCAAATATGCGTTTGCTGGTGAAGATGGTAAAACATCTGCATTCCTTGCTGACTGGACTAACTTCTACTATGCATACGGACTTCTAGCTGGTAACGGTGGTTACGTATTTGGTGACAACGGTAAAGATCCTAAAGATATCGGTCTTGCTAACGAAGGCGCAATCAAAGGTATCGAATACGCTAAAACTTGGTATGCAAAATGGCCTAAAGGAATGCAAGATACTGAAGGCGCTGGAAACTTGATCCAATCACAATTCCAAGGTGGAAAAACTGCTGCTATCATCGATGGACCATGGAAAGCATCTGCTTTGAAAGAAGCTAAAGTAAACTATGGTGTTTCAACTATCCCAACTCTTCCAAATGGAAAAGAATACGCTGCTTTCGGTGGGGGTAAAGCTTGGGTTATCCCAACTGGTGCTAAAAACCCAGAAGTTGCTCAAAAATTCGTTGACTTCTTGACTTCAACTGATCAACAAAAAGCATTTTACGATGCTACTAACGAAGTACCTGCTAACACAGAAGCACGCGAATATGCAGTAAGCAAGAAAGATGAACTGACAGACGCAGTTGTTAAACAGTTCCAATCAGCTCAACCAATGCCAAACATCTCTGAAATGAGTACAGTTTGGGATCCAGCTAAAACTATGTTGTTCGATGCTGTAAGCGGTAAAAAAGATGTTAAAACTGCTGCTGACGATGCAGTGAAATTAATCAAAGATACTATCGCTCAAAAATACGCTGACAAATAATAAAGAACTCTAGGGGTGGGAATTTTCCCTACCCCTTCTTTATTAAAAAAGCTATTAAAACAACTACGGGTTTCTTAAAAATTTTGAAAAAAGAGAAATATTTTCTAACATTTAGTTTTATATTCTCTGCTTTCAAAATTTTTAGCCCCTCTTTGAATCTTATTCAGGAGACAAATATGACTAGACAACAGAACCCAAGTAAAGCCTTGTTGCTGTCCCTGATTCCAGGACTTGGACAAATTTATAACAAACAGAAAGCCAAGGGGTTCATCTTCTTAGGTGTGACACTGGCCTTTCTAATCTATTTCTTTGCGATCGCTTCTGGTGAGCTAGGAAATCTTATCACACTTGGTGAAATGCGCGGACGCGACAACTCCCTCTTTATGTTGATCCGTGGTGCCTTCCACTTAATTATCGTACTGGTTTATTTCCTATTTTATGCCTTTAACTTAAAGGACGCTCACACAACAGCTAAACGCTGGAATAACGGTATTCCGGTTCATACGACTCTGAAAGAAATGGTTCACGGCATTTATGAGAATGGTTTCCCATACTTGCTCATCATTCCTTCTTATGTGGCGATGACTTTTGCTATCATTTTCCCTGTATTGGTAACTCTTCTGATTGCTTTTACAAACTATGATTTCAAACATTTGCCACCAACTAAATTGCTTGACTGGGTTGGTTTGACAAACTTCAGCAACATTTGGAGTCTCAGCACCTTCCGTTCAGCCTTTGGTTCTGTCCTATCTTGGACTATCATCTGGGCTTTATGTGCTTCAACTTTACAAATTGTTATCGGTATTTTCACAGCTATTATTGCTAACCAGCCTTTCATCAAAGGAAAACGCATCTTCGGTGTTATCTTCCTACTTCCTTGGGCGGTACCAGCTTTCATTACAATCTTGACTTTCTCAAATATGTTTAATGATAGTATCGGTGCCATCAACACCCAAGTTATTCCTTTGCTTAGCAAGGTATTGCCTTTCTTGAACAATACCCTCATCCCTTGGAAAACAGATCCTACTTGGACCAAGGTTGCCTTGATTATGATGCAAGGTTGGCTAGGATTCCCATACATCTACGTCTTGACTTTGGGAATTCTGCAATCCATTCCAAATGATTTGTATGAAGCAGCTTATATTGATGGAGCAAATGCTTGGCAAAAATTCCGCAACATTACGCTACCAATGATTTTAGCTGTTGCTGCGCCAACTCTTATCAGTCAGTATACCTTCAACTTCAATAACTTCTCTATCATCTACCTCTTTAATGCGGGTGGACCTGGTAGTGTCGGTGGAGGCGCTGGTTCAACAGATATCTTGATTTCTTGGATTTATCGTTTAACTACTGGTACTGCACCTCAGTACTCAATGGCCGCAGCCGTAACCTTGATTATCTCAATTATCGTTATCGGTATTTCAATGATTGCTTTCAAGAAACTACACGCATTTGACATGGAGGACGTCTAAGATGAATAATTCTGTAAAATTAAAACGTCACTTTAATCATTTTCTGACTTACCTGTATCTCGTAGTTCTGTCAGTAATCATTATTTATCCTCTATTAATTACGATTACATCAGCCTTTAAAACTGGTAACATTGTCGCCTTCAAACTTGATTTTAATATCGATTGGAGTTTTGACAACTTCAGCAGGCTCTTCTCTGAGACACTCTACGGAACCTGGTACCTCAATACAGTCATCATTGCCGTCTTGACAATGATTGTGCAAACCAGTATAGTAGTTTTAGCTGGTTACGCATACAGCCGCTATAACTTCATCGCCCGCAAGCAAAGTTTGGTCTTCTTCTTGATTATCCAGATGGTGCCAACCATTGCTGCCCTCACCGCCTTCTTCGTCATGGCTTTGATGTTGAATGCTTTGAACCAAAACTGGTTCCTCATCTTCCTTTATGTTGGTGGAGGAATTCCAATGAATGCTTGGCTGATGAAAGGTTACTTTGATACCGTTCCAATCTCTCTTGATGAGTCAGCTAAACTAGATGGTGCCGGTCATTTCCGACGCTTCTGGCAAATCGTCCTTCCTCTGGTTCGTCCAATGGTTGCTGTACAAGCACTTTGGGCATTCATGGGACCATTTGGAGACTATATCTTATCTAGTTTCCTCCTTCGGGATAAAGAATTCTTTACAGTTGCAGTCGGTCTGAGAACATTTGTCAGCGATGTTAAAAATATGAAAATCGCCTTCTTTGCCGCAGGAGCTATCTTAACTGCTCTTCCAATCTGTATCTTATTCTTCTTCCTACAAAAGAACTTTGTATCTGGTTTAACAAGCGGTGGTGACAAGGGATAATCTTGTCCCACCCTGTTTTTTGTCGGACGACTATAAAAATTAGAAAGAGCTACTATGTACCCCTACCCTTTTAATTATTTTTCAAGTATTTTTCAATTTAAAAAAGCTTTTGCTAACCGCAAGCTTTTGTCTTGGTTCCAACTGATTTTTACTAGTCTTTTCTTAATTTCTTTGACCTTGATTCCTATGGCATTGCAAACAGCTGCCAAAGAGAGCTATCCATTGGATACCTTTATCGATCAAGTTTTTCAGCCTTTAGATGAGTCTGCTATGAAAGAGCTTAGCAATCATGTTCAGATCAAAGACGGCCAACTAACTTATGATAGTCACTTTGGTGTACAAAAAAATAAAGACGGTCAGGTTATTATCGGACATCACAAGGATACCCGACCAGGAGACAAGTTAACTCTTTATTTTGACAAGGATCATCTCCTAATCAGTAAAAGCAAGAAAGAATTGGCTGCCATTCGTTACCAGGCTATCAATCAGGAAGCTTTGAAGGATAAGAAAAGCTTAAGCGAGGCCATCTCCAAAGATTGGTTCCAGCAAAACCGTTTGATTATCAGTCTATTTTTACTTTTGGTGTCTGGCCTGCTCTTGACCTTTAACTTCTTCATTGTGACCTTTGGAGCCAGTCTCTTCCTTTATCTAACTAAAAAATCTAAACTCTTTTCATTTAAAAAATTCAAAGAGTGCTATCATTTCACTTTAAACTGTCTAGGATTTCCTACTCTCATTGCTGTCTTTTTTGGCATCTTGGGTCAGCCTTTGACAACTATGGTTATGATTCAAAATATTCTCTTTGTATTATTTCTTGTTATCGCCTTTTATCGTACGCATTTCCGTGATGAAAATTAGGAGGTCATCATGCCTGTTACTATTAAAGATGTTGCCAAACTAGCTGAGGTTTCGCCCTCAACTGTAACCCGTGTTATCCAGAACAAGTCTACGATTAGTGATGAGACAAAAAAACGGGTTCGCAAGGCTATGAAAGAACTGAATTACCATCCAAATCTAAATGCCCGCAGTCTGGTCAGCAGTTACACTCAGGTCATCGGCCTCGTCTTACCAGATGATTCAGATGCTTTCTACCAAAATCCATTTTTTCCATCTGTTCTGAGAGGGATCTCACAAGTAGCTTCTCAGCACCAATACGCTATTCAGATTGCTACCGGTAAAGATGAGAAAGAACGGATGACAGCCATTTCTCAAATGGTACACGGCCGTCGGGTGGACGGACTTATTTTCCTTTACGCTGAAGAAAACGACCCTCTGGTTCGGATGGCCTACGAAGAGCAATTCCCCTTCCTTATCCTAGGAAAATCTCTTTCTCCTTTTATTCCTTTGGTCGACAATGATAATATCCAAGCGGGGTTCGATGCAACTGAATATTTCATAAAAAAAGGTTGCCGCCATATTGCTTTTATCGGAGGAACTAAAAAGCTCTTTGTAACCCAAGACCGTTATACCGGCTACGAAAATGCCTTAAAAGAGCATCAGCTGGAATTAGATCCTCAGAGCACTGCCTTTGTCACAGAATTTTTGGAAGAAAAAGGTTACCAGTTTACCAAGCGCTTGCTAGCAAAAAATCCAAATATTGATGCCATCATCACTACAGATAGCTTGCTGGCATCTGGTGTTTGTGATTTTCTCTCTTCACAAAACTTAACTATCCCAGTCCTTTCTTTTGATTCGGTGGAGCCAAAGTTAGACTTGGCTGCCTATGTTGATATTAATACCCTAGAACTGGGTAGAGTGTCCTTCCAAACCATCCTTCAGATCATCAATGATAGCAAGGAAAACCGGAAAATCTGCTATCGCCAGTTGATTTCCCATAAGATTATCGAACGATAAATTGGTATTCTCATCGGACCGTAAACCGAAATGTTAAAAACACAAGAATAAGGCCTCAATCCCAAATAAAAAATGACAACCGTAGTTCCATTCAAGTTAAACTACGGTTGTACTTCTCTTTGGCCTTACATTTTTATGTTTGGCGATCATTTAGACTTACTATTTAATTTTTTACTGGCAGCCTCTGATGGTACACGCGCTTCTGGGGCTAGCTTATCTTTTATAAAGGAGATTTATGTCTTTTAGAACCTTTCAAGCTTATTTAGATAACACACGACTGATTAATCTTCAGTTACCCATCATTCATGATGCCAAGGACCTGTCCTTCACTTTGGAATCTGACGACCAGGTGATTCCTCTGACTATTCAAACTTGCAAATCTTCTACTGAACATTGCCTCTACAGCCTGACTTTGGTAGAAGATATCGATTTGGAACAGCATTACCTCGTCTACGACCAGGACCGCAATAAAACAGTCCTAGCATTCCGACATATTGTCCAAGAACCGATTTTTGATCAAACTTTTGACTACGATCAAGATGATCTTGGTGCAACTTATACCTCGAAGGCTACTTCTTTTGCCTTTTGGGCTCCTATTTCCGAACAAGTCCTGATCAAGTTGAAAAAAGATGGCAAAGAGACTATCTGGCCTCTCCTTCGTCAGGAAAAGGGCGTTTGGAGAACAATGATTCCCGGTGATTGGGAGAGAGCTAGCTACACCTATCTTCATAAGGTCAATGGTCAGTGGCTGGAAGTACATGACCCTTATGCCCTCTCTTCTGAAGCCAATTCTGGTGCTAGCTTTATTATTGATCCAAAGAAACTACTCAATACAACTGGAGTCAAGCGGGCCAAGACCCAGCTAAGCCCAACCAAGGCCGTCATTTACGAGATGAGTGTTCGCGACTTCTCTAGCCAAAAGGATGCTGGTTTTAAAGAACCTAGCACATTCCGAGCGCTGACAGAGTCTCCCAAGCTAGGCAAACGCAAAATTGGTATGCAGCACTTGCTAGATCTGGGAATCACCCATATCCAGCTCATGCCTGTTTATGATTTTGGTAGTGTAGATGAGAAACACCCTGAACAAGTCTACAATTGGGGCTATGATCCGGTCCAGTATAACGTTCCAGAAGGCAGCTTTGCCAGTGACCCTGAGGACCCTTATGCACGCATTCTAGAATTACAGGAAACTATCGCAGCCTACCATGAGGCGGATATGAGTTTGATTATGGACGTCGTATACAATCACGTTTATGATGCGGATAGCTTTGCTTTTGAAAAGATAGTTCCTGGTTATTTCTATCGCTTGGATGAGCAAAAACAACGAACTGACGGAACTTTCTGTGGTAACGATGTTGCAAGTGAGAGAGTCATGGTCCGTCGCTTCATCAAGCATTCAGTCAAGCAATGGGTGAATCTCTATGGCTTTGACGGTTTCCGTTTTGACCTCATGGGTATCTTAGATATCCAAACTATGAATGAGCTAGCAGAAGAGCTAAAAGCGAGCTACCCAAATGTCTATCTCTACGGAGAAGGCTGGAAAATGGCGACTGGTTTGGAATCAGACCTCCTGGCCCACCAGTATAATGCGGCAGAATTGACTGATTATGGCTTTTTCAGCGATAATTTCCGTGATACCATCAAAGAAACCATCTTAAACAAACAAAGACTGACTGGA
The DNA here is from genome assembly GCF_001807785.1 of Streptococcus sp. HMSC10A01. NCBI lineage: Bacteria > Bacillati > Bacillota > Bacilli > Lactobacillales > Streptococcaceae > Streptococcus > Streptococcus sp. HMSC10A01. The sequence continues at coordinate 558,828 of NZ_KV790983.1, forward strand.
TCCGAATGGACTTCCAGCATGGCTAATATCCTAACAGCTAATGTCGGCTTAGAAACAGCAAACCATTTCCAAAGTCCTCAACAGGCCATTAACTACACTGAGTGTCATGACAATGCGACTGTCTTTGACTACTTTAAAATGGAAGATTCAAACATCAGTCTAAAAGAACGCTTGGCTAGTGCTCGCTTGGCCTTACACTTGGTCTTGCTTGCTCAGGGGGTCCCTTTCCTCCATAGTGGTCAAGAATTCTTCCGCCACAAAGACTTGCTAGATAATAGCTACAACATCCCAGATACTATTAATCGTCTGGACTGGCAAAGCTTACTCAACTACGAAGAAGATGTTGACTTCATTCGTGAATTAATCAGCTTCCGAAAAGAACACCCTCTACTCAGTCTCGAAAGTCGAGAAGAAATCTTGGAAGCTTGCCAAGTTGAGTGGCTCAATGATTCACTGGTCAAGTATCAGATATCACAGCAAGATGAACAAATGACCATCTTGATCAACTTTGGTTCAAAAGATCAGACCTACCAAAACGAACTAGGTCAGGAAGTCTTTCTATCCTACCCAGCCATTAGTAGCCACAAGGCTATCGCTCCCTTGGCTGACAACTATGTCATTCCTGCTAAGCAAGTCTTGGTCTTGAAATAAATAAAAAGCACGCCTCTAGTAAGTGTACTGACCCCAAAAAGTTAGACAGATAAAATCTAACTTTTGGGGTGCAGTTCAATAAGAGACGTGCTTTGACTTTTCTGATATGAGCTAGTTTAAAGCTGATAGAGTTCTGCGATCTTGTCACCAACACGGCTGATATCATTTTGCAGACCACGAAGCTCAAAAGTATCTAGCAGAGGAAAGCCAAAACGTTGAGAATATTGCTTGGCCGTTAAACAATACTGATTGTTGAAATTACGGTTGCCACTGCCTACGATACCGAAACATTTTTTATAGTTTTCTTCAAATTCAATAAAGGCCGCTAAATCATTGGTTAAAATCTCAACATCACCAGAGTCAACTCCATTTCCACCCTCTAAATAAGTAGGCAAGAAGGCTACAAACTGATTGTCCATAGCAAAGAAATCTTGGCCCTCTTTGACCAAATCCTTAATATTGACCTGTTCTACTTCAAGATCCGCGTGGCCTTCTTGCAAATAGGCCGTCAGACGCTTGATAAAGCTTGCTGTATTCCCACTTAAACTAATATACACTAAGGAAACCTTTGCCATTCTATCCTCCTAAAACTAAAAATAACATCTATCCTTTTCTTAAAATTGTAAGACGATAAATGTTATTTGTCAAATTTTAAATAGGCTCCTTTTTCACTTCCAAGTCCTTCTGCTGACGCCAGGTATAAAAGAGGACAATAGCTAAAAAGAGGATATTCAGTAAGAGTCCGACTATGGTTACAGCCTTAGGGATCATCATGACTGATTCACGAATCGCTGGATCACTAAAATAATGATAGAGTGGCTGAGAAGACAGATAATCATAAGCCATAACAAGAATGCTAAAGACCGAGTAGGCGGAGTATAGGATGTTGGCTAGAAGTAGCTTCTTCTTGATCAGCAATACAAGTACTGTCGCCAATAAAAGAAGACCCACAAATAGAATCAGAACCTGACTCATACTATGATTCAAATCAAAAACCGCATCATAAAACCGATTATACTGCTGGGCTACCTCACCTTTTAGCTGCATAACTTCTGCGGGATTCTCTAGTCTTTTTCCTGCAAGAAGGTCCCAGAGACTAAGCAGTCCACCAAAGACAGAGATCAACCAACACACGTACAAATAAATTGCTTTCTTTTTCATATTAACCCTCTATTTCTTCTAAAATAATAGAATCCGAAGGCTATCGAAAGGGGAAACTGAATAAAGTTTAGAGATTGCATTTTCAGGAGACAGACATACTCTCAAAAAAGTTTGTGTAATGCTAAAAAGATTTTCTTGCCTTCGGATTTCTATACATTCATTATAAATAACTTTTAAAAAATGATGCGCCAAAGCTTCTAAAATGACCCTGATTCTCCTTGAAAAGCCTCTTTTTCAAAAAATCACAGCCTCCTAGCTTGAAAAGAAAGGCTTTGTGATAGAATAAGGCTATGAAACAAGATTACCAAGAGATTCAATGGCTCTTTTTTGATATAGGTTCAACTCTAGTCGATGAAGACAAAGCTTATGAAGCCAGAATAAAAACTGCCATTACTGGAAAAGATATTTCTTATCAGGAATTCTATGATAAGATGCTCAGCCATTTTAGAAAAAATAAAAAAGGCGACTTAGAAGCCTTAAGCTTCTATGGACTTGAGCGCCCAGCTTGGAGAACGGACTTAGAGACTCTCTATCCGCAAACCAAGGAAATATTAGAGCAGCTGGGGCAAGAGTATAAATTGGGAATTATCGCTAATCAATTACCTGGCCTAGAACAGCGCTTGAAGGATTTTGGAATTTTAGACTACTTTGACGCTATCTTTTCTTCTGCGGAATTTGGGCTGGCCAAGCCCGACCCCGCTATTTTCAGGCTGGCCTTACAAAAGACTAACTGCTTGCCTCATCAAGCTATTATGATTGGTGACCGCTTGGATAATGATATCGTTCCTGCCAAAAGAATAGGGATGAAAACCATCTGGATCAAACAAGGCTTCGGTAGTTTAGCTCAAGTCAAGAATCTTGAAGAAGGAGCGGACTGGACCGTCGAAAAACTGACTGATTTACTTCCCATCCTCTTGTCCTAGCTGGCCTTGTCTTTCGGAACGTTCTATTGTATAATATAGTCATTTTAAACAGGAGGTCTTTCTATGAAAAAACTCACACCTGGTATGCACATTCGGGTCGTCAGCCCCTCGGCTTCAATCGAACACATCGGTGGCTTTGAAGCCAATCTAGCCGCCAAGGAGCGCTTGGAAAAGCTAGGATTTACCGTGTCTTTTTCGGAGCATTATCTGGAAAATGATATGTTAGGCTCTGCCTCCATCGAAAGCCGAGTGGCAGACATCCATGCTGCCTTCGCAGATGAGTCCGTTGATGCCATTCTGGCTACTATCGGCGGTTTCAACTGCAATGAGCTCCTGCCCTATTGGACTTTGAGTTGATTGCTAGAAATCCTAAGATTTTCTGTGGCTACTCAGACACAACAGCCTTGCTCAGCGCTATCTATAGCAAGACCGGCATGAAAACCTACATGGGACCGTCCTACTCCAGCTTTAAAATGGATGCCCTGCAGGACTATCAGACCGAGAGCTGGCTCAAGGCCGTCAGCCAGACTTCTTATGAATTGACTCCTAGTGAAAAATGGGGCGACAATGCTTGGTATCTGCCTGATGCCCCACTGACCTTCCATGAGACGGAGTGGAAAGTTTATCACCACGGGCAAGCCCAAGCCACTGCTATCGGCGGCAATCTCTCCACCTTCTCACTCCTGCGTGGCACTCCCTATGCCCCAACAGATGAAAACTATGTCCTCTTTGTTGAAGAGGCGGAGGAAGATGATTATGTGGAGTTTGAACGCAATCTAGCTGCCCTGCTTCAGGCCTATCCTAACCCACAGGCCCTTCTCATCGGTCGCTTTCCAAAAGAATGTCAGATGACAGAGGAGCTACTCCTTTATATCTTGGACAAACATCCGATTCTCAAACAAATTCCCGTCCTCTATGACTTGGACTTTGCCCATACTCAGCCACTCTTTACCATTACCATCGGCGCTCAAGTGACCGTGGATACGAAAAAATTATCTATCAGAATTGATGAATAGCAAGAACTCCTCATTCCAGCTGGAATGAGGAGTTCTCTCTTTCTATTGAAAACTTTGATAGTTGACCTTAATGTCCACCAGGTCCGCCTCCCTGATTACCTCCTGGGGCACCACCTCCGCCAGGGCCATCAGCTGTGATTTCAGATCGAGTTTCACCATTGACTGTAATGGTTCCACCAGTGTATGTAGCTGTTCCGTCAAAGTCAAAGGCAGAGACTGTAGAAGTAATGTCTAGATTCCCTCCTGTCATAATGATATCACCATTAGAGTCAAGAGCATCAGTGTCACCTTGTCCCACTTCTACCTTGATGTCACCTCCCGTAATCTTGATAAAGATCTCTGCTCCAGTTACCTTACTAGAAGCATTGATACCATCATCAGAGGCAGAAAGATCTAATTTCCCTCCATTAATAGTCACATTGGTTCCTTCGAGTGCTTCAACACTTGACTCAACTGTAATCGTACCGCCGTCAATCACTGCTGCATTAGAAGCGTGCATTCCGTCGTCACCAGCATTAATGGTAATCGTACCGGACTGGATATAAAGATTTCCAAGTGTCGTATCTTCATCATTGTCAGCGTGAAGAGCATCTTCGGTTGCCGTCAGATTCAAGGTCGCATCCTTGATATTCAACGCGTCATTGGCAGAAAGAGCATTTTTATAGCCTTTGACTGTATAGGTTCCGCCAGTAATACGCAAATCATCATTCGACTCGACTGCATTGCCATAATTTCCTTCAATCGTCAAACTACCAGAACCATTGAAAGTCAGGTCATCCTTACTGTATATGGCTGCATCATAGTCTGTATTGGTGTGGTTGGCAGAGTCGGCAATACTATTCTTACTTCCTTCCGCAAGGGTGATAAAGGTCTTATCCGCACTTTCAACAACAATCGCTGCGTCAGTCCCTTTCATGGTCACACCATTCAAGACGATTTGGACCTTGTCTTGGTCTCCTGCTTTCACCACGATTTGGACATTTTCGCTACTTCCAGACAGGACATAGGTACCAGCAGCTGTGATTGTTACAGTTGACCCAGATACTTTCGCACCGTCTCCAGACACCTTAGCTGTTGAGCCACTTAGACTTACCTTTGTAGCACTAGATTCGTCATATGAGGCGTCTTGGTCCCGATCAGTGAAATAACTCGTTGAAGCTGTTGAGGCTTTGCTTGAGGACGTTTTACTAGTGGTTGAACTAGTAGTTGTGCTAGTGCTAGCAGCGCTGGACTTACTAATCAAGCTACAGGCTCCCAAGCTGGCTGTCAACAGAACCAGTGGGACCATCAGCTTTACTTTTCGAAATATTGTTTTTTTACTTGTTTTCATGATAGGCCTCTTTCTATTTCTTTTATAATTCATTTTCTTTTGTGATGAATCGACTGATAGCAATCTCTAGATTTCCATTGCGGGTCCGCAGAGCATCCATCAACTCTTTCTCTGTCATTTTGCCATTGAGCTGGATGATATACTTGAGTTTAAACAGGCTACCCATGTCTGATGTTTTCACTGAGGCCAATTCCAGATGATTGGTTGCTTTGTCAAAGATATCATCAAATATAGACTCATAATCTAAACTTTCAGGGATGACGATGGTCAGCTGGCGGATAGAGTGTTTCATTTGTCCAAAGTTGATGGTTTCAAGAAGGACAATCGCTACAGACATGATTAGGGTAAAGGCTCCTGCAAAGACCAGGTAGCCCATACCAATCGCAATCCCGATCGTCATAGCTAGGAATATAGATACCAACTCCTTGGCACCACCTGGAGCCGAACGGAAGCGAATCAAACTGAAGGCCCCCATGACGGCAACCCCAGCACCCAGACTACCATTTACCAAGAAGATGACAACGGCAATCAAGGCCGGCAATAGGGCTAGGCTCATAACAAAGGACTTGCTGTAGACCGTTTTATACTGGTAGACCTTAGCCACGACCAAACCCAAGACTAAGGCAATTCCAATGGCTTCTAGCATGGTCAATGGCTTTACAGCCGTACTGGTAAAAACGTCATTAAATAATTGATTTAGCATGGTTTACAACTCCTTTGTAGTCTGTGGTTTTTTATAGGCTACGCCATATTTAGAGAAGGATTTTGGAAAGACCTGATGATGGTCCAAAATCTCACTCAGCCAGAGTGGATAAGCTCCTGGAACCTTGATTTCCATGATGACATAGCCTTCTGGTAAGAGCTTGTCCCCATGCTTGCCATCTAATAAACTTAAATCCTCTGATCGATAAGTCAAATCATAGTCAATGGTAATCCGAACATTTGGATCTTCTATCCCCTTCATGGAATAACGATTATAGTAGATATACATCATGGGCTGAACCTTTTGATAACGAGCCATGAGCCAGTCAATCTCCTCGCGGATCTGTGAATCATCTGTCTGACCTCGATTACCCGCTAGATAGGACTCCGCCGCCAGCAAGTCTGTTGAAATCCGGCGCTTATAGACGATTTTTCGCACTTTCTTTTTGATTTCCAAGAAAACCTGGCTGTCTTCTGATGGTGTTTCATCGTAAGTCCGTACCCGCAATTTTTCTTTAAAATAAGGTTTTTCTAGAGATTCACGAATCATTTGGAAGGTAGGAGTATCGTAGTAAAGATTGCTGATGGTTGAATATGCATGGTCGTCTTCTACCATGTGTTCCTCAAACTCCGTCAGCAAATTTGCTAGAACCTCCTTTGAAATAACGTATTTTGTTTCAAATCGCTGGAATTTATCTTTAAATGTTTTTTTAGCCATAGGACATCTCCCTTTCTCGCTGCTTGATTATTTACTTGGTTATTTTAAGTAGCAAAGCTTAAAAGAAATCTAAAAAAAACTTAAAGAAAACAAAACATCTCCCTTTTCAGGAGATGTTGCTTAGATAAAAAGGAAAAGAAAGATAGATCTCTCTTTTCCTCTTAAGATTCCGTCAAAAGACTAGACTCTTTCTTTGTTATCTGTTTGATAGACCAAGACTCCAGCAACCATAAATAGCACTAAGACTATCATCAGGAAGCCGACTTGTCCCCCAATCTGTCCCCCCATAGAAATAGTTTGACGAAGACCAGATACCGAGTAACTCATCGGTAGCCAAGGATTGATGGCTTGGAAGATCTTATTGGTCAGCTCAAGCGGATAGGTCCCTGCACTAGAAGCCAGCTGCAAGAGCAAGAGAATCAGAGAAGCAAAGGCTCCGAGTTTGCTATCCCATGTTACTAAGGCCGTCACAAGAGCCATGAAGGTCATGCTGGTTAAGATAATCAAACCAAGAGTTGCCAATTCATGGTTGGCAGATAATCCTATCAAATGGACAGCAGCGTAAACCAACACCCCAGCTACAACTGAAATTACACCATTTACTTCTAGGCGTGCTTTGAACCATTCCCATTTGGTCTTTGGTTCTTTTCCTGAAGGAAGTGTGCTAAAGATGATATTGGTTGAAATAGCAGCTACAAAGAGGGCTACAGAAATCATATAAGGAGCCATCCCTATTCCGTTTTTCTCAACCTTATCTCGGTCTGTCTTGTGAAGGCTGAGTGGATCTGCTAGGATCTTGGCATTATCCTCCTTAGTTGTGACTGTTGATAGCTTATCACCTGCTTCTGTCAGACCACTAGCCAAGCTCTCGCTCCCACTGGTTAAGGATGATAGTTTATTCGTCAACAGACTGCTACCATCGACCAGTTTTCCTGATCCATTAGCCAATTGGCTTGCACCATCTACTAATTTCCCGAAATTAGCTGTCAGTTCAGGTGATTTAGAGGCCAATTGGCTTGCTCCAGCTGATAGAGTTGCTGAGTTTGTTAGTAAGCTAGAATTATTAGCCGCTAAACCACTAGCTCCTTCCGAAAGTTTATTGACAGCATTTGTATAATCCGTCACTCCTTGAGCTAATTGACCGGCGCCACTTGATAATTTTTCATTTAAGCTATCTACACCAGAAGCAATTTGACCGGCTCCTCCACTAGCTGTTTCAAGCCCAGCGCTAACCGTTGACAAGCCACCATAGAGACCATTGATCATGTTGGCTGCTTGTGGCAATACCTGATTAGAGACAGCCCCCAGCTGAGCCAACTGTGTTTGGCTGGCAGTCTTTCCTGCTTCCAGACTGGTCTTCATGGTCATCACTTCTGATAAAATGGTCTGAGCAGATTGATCACTACCCGCTTGGCTACCACTAACCGCCGCATCAATCTCCGCCTTGGCCTCTTCAGAAAGACTCTGATATGCACTTGTTCCTTGGACATTGGCTAGGGCAGCTATTTTAACAGCTTGATTGTCATTGATGATGTTTTGAGCAGACGCTGCTATATTCGTCAAGGATGCCTCAATATTTTCTGTTGAAGCTGAAGTTCCTGAGAGAGACGCCTGAATGCTTGCATTTAACTGGTTCAGAGCAGCTGTCAAATTGCTGACATTTTCCTGATTGCTAGTAAGACTCATATCTACCGATTCCTTCAGAGCAGTTAAACCAGTATTGAGCTTGGACGCTCCGCTAGCCAAAGCTTGGACACCAGCACTTGATTGAGTGAGTTGTTGGACACCTCCTACTAGATCAGCTGAACGATCCGATAGCTGATTGGCACCCGATGCAATAGTGGCTACCCCATTTGCATAAGTTGTTAACCCTTCTGAGAAGCGATTCAGTCCTGCTGATACTTGTGCAACGGCTCCTGTATAGGTTTCTAAACCTGAGTTTAATTGAACTGCTCCATCTGCCAAACTGCTTGTGGCCTGATTCAGAGTTTTTAAGTTATCCGTAATGGTCTGGCTACCCGCACCCAACTGCTGGCTACCCGAAGCTAATTGCTGGGCTCCATCTGAGGCCTTATTCATTCCCGTCTTTAGCTCTCCCATATTTTTAAATAAAGCACTTGTATAAGTATTGGTCACGTTTTGCGCTACCGTCTGCTTTAAAGAAGTCATGGCTGAGTCACTCATCTTACCAGCAATGAAACTCCGACCACTCGAGATCTGATAGTCGATTTTCATTTGCTTAGGTTCGCCACTTAGGACACTGGCCGCCCGCTCTGACAAATCACTCGGCAGAGTGACCACCATATAGTAGTTACCCTTCTTCAAGCCATTTTGGGCATCCTCTTTACTAACAAAGTGGAAGTCCAGATTTTTATTCTCCTTGAGGCTGGAAACAAGGTCATCACCAATCGCTAGGGTCTTCCCTGAACTTGTCACAGCCTTATCCTGATTAACAACTGCCACTGGCAAGTTCTCTACCTGTCCGTAAGGATCCCACATAGAGCTTAAGAAAATTACATTGTACAAGGCTGGAATCAGAGAAACACCTAACATTACAATGATAAAGCTTGGTTTTTTTAAAATAGCTTTCCACTCTTTTAACATATTTACCTCCAAAAAATTATACATACTGTCTAAATTTTGATATACTAGATTATACACCAATCCAAAATTATTACAAGCTAAAGAATTCGAAAATTAGACAGACTGTACAAATTTGTTCGAAAGGATGAAAAAATGGAAAGTAATAAAAGAAAGAAAACCAAGATGACCATTGAACAAGCTATGGTCCAACTACTGAAAGAAAAAAGCTTTGAATATATTTCAACTGTTGAGCTTGCCAAAACTGCAGGTATCAGCCGGAGCAGTTTTTATACTCATTATAAGGATAAGTACGACTTGATCGAACGTTATCAGCAAGGGCTCTTTCAAAAACTTGAAACGATTTTTGAGGAATACTACAATGACCGACAGCAAGCCATCTTAAAGGTCCTCGACTTCCTGGAAAGCGAACCTCTTTTCTCAGCCCTCCTGTCGGAAAATGGAACAAAGGAAATCCAAACCTTTTTAAGACACAAGTTTCAAATGATGCTTCACCAAGAGTTGCAAGAACGCTTCAACAATAAGGAATTCAGTCAGATTGAAAAAGAATACAATTCCGTATATCTGACCAACGCCTTGTTTGGTGTCGTGCAAATGTGGATTGCAAGAGGAAAAAAAGAAAGCCCGCAACAAATGACGGACTTCCTTCTTAAAATGCTAGGATAAGGAATTTCTTATTCGGCCAAAGACAGACTAAAGATCTCCATGTTTCTGATGTTCATCCATGCTTTCATCGCACTCAATAGTGGCTCGAACGATGCCAAAAGACTTGACCAGCTGGTGAACTGCCTGTCTGGTCTCTTGGCTTTTCTCGGTTTCTTTTAGACAAATATGAATCATGGCGTATTTGTCAATACCGTCCGTCGTCCAAACGTTGAGTTGAGCAACAGCTTGAACATTGTCTAGACTCCCCAGTTCTTGATAGAGCTGACCCAGATCAATATCGCTTGGAACATGGTCCAGAAAGATCTTGATATTATCCCAAAACTTAGGAAGGGCCTGACTGAGGATAAAGACAGCAATCAAAAGAGATAGCAAGGGATCTAGGAAATACCAATCCGTAAATCGTAAGACGATAGACACTAAAATAACCGCTAGCCAACCCAGAATATCCTCTAGAAAATGCAGACTGAGAATAGACTCATTGTGACTATGGCCGTGGCTGACCACCTTGCTGGCTGCCAAGTTAACCAAAATAGCCACAATTCCTAGGACCAGCATCCCGTTATAATCGACAGGTTCTGGGGCGAAGATCTTGGGAACATTTTCCCAGAGGACCAAGAGCGAACCTGTAATCAAAATAATGGAAGTCAGAATGGCTCCCAGCAAACTGTAACGCTTGTAGCCCAATGTATAACGGCTGTCTTCTTTTTTATTGGAAATCTTTTCTAAAAGCGTTGACAGGCCAATTGCCAATGCATCCCCTGTATCATGGACGGCGTCAGCCAAGACAGCACTGGAATTGAAGGCCAAACCGAAAAAAACTTCAATAATGGCGAAGGACGAATTCAAAAGAAAAGCAATCATCATTTTTTGACTTGATTTCATGGCAACCCCCTGTTACATCTGACATTTTTATAGTATAATGTATTCAAAAGCAAACACTTTGTTCGATTCTATTATCCATCTTTTTAGAAAAGGAAACAAGAAGCAAATCACTAGCTTTGTCAGATAAGAGACAAAAGACTGATTTTGTTCGGAAATACTATGGACAGACGAGTAAAAAAATCACGCGCAGCCATTTACCAAGCCTTTCTCAGCCTCTTGCATCGTAAGAGCTATGAAGCCATCACTGTTCAAGAAATTATCGACCTGGCCGATGTGGGACGGTCGACTTTTTATGCTCATTTTGAGACCAAAGAAGCCCTGCTAGAGGAGCTCTGTCAAGAGCTATTCCAGCACACCTTTCTTGAGCGTCCTGATGGAAAGGACCTATTTGAAGCGACTGCCCATATTTTCTATCATTTTCGGAAAAATCAGGATCGTATCGCTACACTGCTTTTAGCAAAAAACACCTACTTTATCAATCGTCTGAAAATTGAGCTGGAACATTACCTCTTCCCTCTAATTCAGGAAAAAGGCTTGATGAACAAGGCCCGTCTGCCACAAGATTTTTTGAAAAATCACGTAACAGCTACCTTTGTTGAAACTGTATCCTGGTGGCTGCAACAAAGAAATCCCATCGATGAGGCCACCATCAGCCAATATTTTTTAGACTTGATGAAGTAAAAACTTTGTATTAAACACTTAGAAAACTATCGTTTGAGGAGAATTTTATGAAAAAACATTCTGCATTTTTTGTCCCAGGCATTATCATGGTTGGGCTTGTATTACGGACACCTTTTGCCGTTTTGCCGATTGTCCTATCGGATATCGCTGATGGCCTCCACGTTTCACTCAGCTCACTCGGGCTCTTGACCAGTTTACCTCTAGTCATGTTTGCCCTTTGTTCCTCTTTCTCCCCTCGCTTGGCACAAAAATTTGGGCTTGAAAAACTCTTTACAATGGTCCTAATCATCTTGACAATCGGATCTCTTATCCGGATCATTAATCTCCCCTTCCTTTATGTAGGAACTATTATCCTAGGGGCAGCCATTGCTTTACTAAATGTTCTGCTGCCTAGCATCATTCAAGCCAATCAGCCCGAACGCATCGGTCTTTTAACGACCTTTTACATCTCCGCTATGAGCCTATCGATTACAGTAGCTTCTGCTCTGGTTGTTCCTATCGTTAGTGCCACCTCTTGGCAAGGGTTGATTTTGGCCTTAACTGCCATTTGTCTCTTGGCACTCCTGGTATGGCTCCCTAATACTAAACACAATCACTTCCTAGCAAGAAAAGGCAAAAATCATCCAATCGGCGCCCTGCTGAAAAATAAAAAGGTCTTAGCCCTCATCGTATTTTGTGGCTTGCAGTCCCTACTCTTTTACACAGCAGTGACCTGGTTACCAACTTTGGCCTTGCAAGCTGGTCTATCAAAAGATGCAACGGGTATCCTCGCTTCGATCTTCTCTTTGATTAGCCTGCCATTTTCTATGACAATTCCAAGTCTCACAGCTCGTTTATCTGCTCGTGGACGCCTCATCATGATATCTTGCGTTGCAGCTTCTGGACTCATTGGTGTCTCTATGTTGCTAATTCCGACCAGCAATTTCTTTTACTGGTTGATCCTCAATCTCCTTCTTGGAGCTGCAGTCAGCGCCCTATTCCCTTACCTTATGGTAACCTTCTCTCTTAAGACCAGCACTCCTGAACAAACAGCTCAATTATCTGGTTTGGCTCAAACAGGTGGTTATATCCTTGCAGCATTAGGACCTAGCCTTTTCGGTTTCAGCTTTGACCTCTTCCAATCTTGGACACCTGCCATTATCGGTCTTTTGATTCTAACGTTGATTATGACTGCTTCTCTTTTCTATATTGAGAAATTCGATAAGATTTTGTAACATCTAAAACCGCTTAGTTAACCTAGGCGGTTTTACAATTTGTAGACTAAGTTACCAGCCAACACTTATCTCTCAACGCTCCAAACAACTCTTTTGCACCCTGATAAATATTTATATCTGTTACAAAAACATTACATAGACAAACAAAGAGCAAACAAACCAAACCCTTGATAGCGATGTCTTTTCTCTGTTTTTCCTATGTATTTTATGTAACGAAACTATTAAGCGGGTATGATAATTCAATGTCATATCCATTTTTTTATTGCGTCAAAAGCTTGAATCATATACTATGTAAGTAGAAGGAGGGATATGATGAAAAAATCAACAATTTATTTATCTCTAATTACACTAGTTTCACTCTTCTTTTTGGCTGCCTGCGGAAATTCTGCAGACAAGGATACAAAAGAAAGCTCAAGCTCAAGCGTATCTTCTTCATCTAAGGCCAGCTCTTCAAGCAAAGAAGAAAGCTCAGCATCCTCTGAAAGCGGCAAAGCTAAAGTTAAGGTTAACGGAGGCCAAAACGGTGGCAGCGTTAACGTAGAAACTGATGACGCTAAAGTAGAAGCTGACGGCGATGGCTCAGCTACTGTTGAAGCTGGCAATGAAAATGCTAATAGCAATGGAAATGTTAACGTAAACGAAGACGGCGTTCATGTACAAGGTGGCGGTGTCGATGTTAAAGTTGGAAGCGACGGAACAGTTAACGTCCAAACTCCATAATCATAAAGCTATTTCGAACATTATAATATCAAAAAAGCCAAGCACTGCTTGGTTTTTTTGATTGTTCATTTTATACTCCGAGCCAAAATACTTACAAAGCATTAAAAAAACTTGAAAACACTTAATCTCTGTGCTATACTCTTTTTAGACAAACAGGGAGGGACTAGTATGTACCAAGAACAACGCTTGGCTGAAATCTTAGAGCTCTTGGCTGAGAAAAAACAGCTATCAGCCAAGGATATGATTGAGCATTTTCAGGTTTCTAAAGATACCATTCGAAGAGATTTTTCGATTTTGAGCGAGCGTAAGCTTGTGCAGCGCACTCACGGAGGTATTATCCCCCTGGACACTAACCGGCAAATCCCTTCCTTTAACGACCGTCTCAAACAGCTGAGCCAAGAAAAAAAGGCTATAGCTCGAAAAGCGCACGACTTTCTCAAGCCGGGGCAGATTGCTTTCTTTGATGTCTCAACCATCGTTCTCCATCTGGCACAGCGCATCAAGGAGCCTGTGACAATCTATTCCCACTCGCTGGATAATGCAATCATGCTGAGTAGTCAGGACAAAGTGGACTTTCACCTCTTAGGTGGCAAATTTTATCCCAAAAACCGCTTCTACTACGCGCTCAATGAAGCAGAGCTGCTAGAGCAAGTTTCCTTTGACATTGCCTTTATCGGGGCAGCTAGTGTCTCTGATGGTCTGGTTAGCTTTGAAGACGAGGCTGATGCTCACCTGAAAAGACTGGCTTTGAAACACGCCAAAACTAAGATTCTGCTGGCTGAGCAAGACAAGTGGCAGAAAGAGTCCAAGTACATCCTGGGTCCTGTCAGCGACTTTGACTACTGGATCACGGACCAAGAGCCCAGCCCTGAAGTCCAAGAAAAGCTAGGAGACAAGGTTAAAATAATTTATTAAATCGATCCATTAGACACATAGGAGGACGCCCCATGACAAAACAAGCGATTCGCCTGATTATCAGCGACATTGACGGTACCATTTTAGACAACCAGCACCAAGTAGATCCTGACCTCAAAGACATCATTCCCCTGCTAAACCAAGAACAAATCCCTTTCGTACTGGCTTCTGCCCGCTCACCTCTGGGTATGGAGCCCATTGCCCGTGAGCTGGGGCTGGGAGATAATCCGCTGGCCTGCTACAACGGTGCTCTGGTCATCAAGGGTGACCCGCAAGCTTACGAGACCATTATCGAGCACCCTCTAGACAAGAAAGAGATCCGCACTTTTCTGGAACTAGTCAAAGCTGAATTTCCTAGTGTGTCCATCAATCTCTACTCTGGCAAGGATTGGATTGCTGATCGTCTGGATAAGTGGGTGCAGATAGAGGCAGCTATTACAGGTGAGCAACCAGTGATTCAGAATATTCTTCTGCCAGTGCTGGATGTGCTAATCCCTATCCATAAGCTACTTCTTATCGATGAAGCGCCTGTCATCCAGAAACTCCATGACTACCTACAGACCTTAGACTTCTCCAAGACAGCCTTCTATCTCTCTAAGGACAACTACATGGAAGTCACGGCCAAGCATGTCTCCAAGGAGCAAGCCTTACACGAAATTGCCCAGCACTACCAAGTGCCACTAGAAGAGGTCATGACAATCGGAGACAACTTCAATGACCTTCCTATGCTCCGCCTGGCTGGACTTGGCGTCGCTATGGGCAATGCCCCTGAAACAGTCAAAACTGAGGCCAATGCCGTCACTAAAAGCAACAATGAGCACGGAGTCGCAGAAGCCATCAAAGAATATGTCCTCGGATGAGTTTGCGAAATGGCTCAGATACCCCAACCTTAAAAATCAGCAAAATAATTTGAATTAAGGATTTAGTTCTACATTGGCTAGGACTAAGTCCTTTTAGCTTGTTTTTTGTTTTAGATTTAGTATATCACCTAAAACTTTCTTTATGATACTATATGAAAAATAGGTGCTAGATAGAGACTGAGATATGGTAGGTAAAAGAAAACCACCTGAATTGATGTTCAGGTGGAATAGCAACTTCAAATAGAAATAGGCCTGAACAAAAAGCCCCAGGCATACTATTTCTTCGATAGACTATCTTTTTCCATTGTATGCATCTCGTGAAGAATGGCTGACTGCACAGCCAATAAGCGCTAGAGAAGAATCGCTCAGCCTAAGAGAAATCATTCCTGTATCCTATTACGATATGAAAGATAAAATAGGATAAAAATATAACGATTACTTGCTCTTTTTCAATTGATTATAATAATCATTCGAGCGAATTTTATTCTTTTCTGCAATATTTTTATCTTCCATTGGGATAGATTCCAATCCATTATTTGCAGAAATTAATTTTGCCATTTTTGAATCAGCTTTCTCAAATTCTGCTGCTACAGAATTTAAATAGTTATTAAGATTCTCTACCGTAGTATGAATATCTGCTGAAGCCTCATCCAATAAGGTATTGCAGTCTGCAAATAATTCTGTAGACTCATCATCAACCCACTCTGAAGCATCATTTTGACCTCCTGACGCTACTGCCGCATCTAAGCGAACTGATGTTTCGTAAATTTGATCTGTATTAATCTGTCTCTTTTTTCCCATTTGCTTTTATCCTTTCCTGTGCTTTTTTAGCTTCCGCTTTGGACCAATCAATGAATTCTTGGTAATTATTTAAAGGAGTTTCTTCGTTCGTTTCATAATCCTTTGCGACTATATCTAGCTTATCCTGACCAACTGGCGCAAACCAATGGCGAAGATCTTCATAGTAATCTGCAGGAGAAACCAAGCCTCTTCGATACAGAATTTTTGTAACTCTATTTTTCTTTAAACGCTTGACCAAGTCAGGAAACTCATGGCTAAAGTTAATATCCTGCCCAATCTTGTTCTCCTTTTTATCATTAATATAACCTAAATTGTTTGAAGCTGAAAATCCATTAAAATATAGAATATCATCGAGATTGGTTCTGGATAGGGAAGGGAAACTATTTTGTGCGAGAATCACCTCTTCCATCGCTTCACTAAGCTCTGTCAATTTCCCATTTTCCAGATTTAGCACTAAGCCTTTTGTTTCTTCCAAATTTTTTCTTTTTGATACATAAATCCGTACATAATCTTTACCCTCAAAATAGAAACTAAAACCAACTTCTTGGATGGCCCCATTATCTCTCAAGCCGTAATCTGAATCGTATTCTTCTACGGCCTTTTTGAGGTCTATGCGCTTTTCAACGAAATTTTTTTTACGTAAATCATAAGTGATAATATCAAATTTTTTGAGTTTACCGGATGGTAAAGTATTCTTTTTTGCATAAAAGTGCTCATAAGTTATAAATGTTGAGACTACGTAGTTCCGACTAATTCTTAAATTATTAGAATGCCACTTTGAAGTATTAGGACTAACTAAGACATAGCGCCCATCTTTTGTTAGAGTAATATCTTTCAGCGAAGAATCAAATACAAGCGTTTCCTTTCTGGACTCTTCCTTTGGCTTGGAAGGAGAAAAGAATTGTTTTTTTAGATAAACAAAGCTACAGAAAGCTACTAATAAGACAGCTATCACTAAAATAAATTGTTTTCTTTTATTCATTTATTGTCCTCCTGAACCAACTAAACGATCAAACAGCTGATTATGTTGGATTCGGATATCCTCTCCTGTACGGTACTTTATTTTATCATTAGTTTTACCCTTTAAATTTAATTCCTGATACTCATTCCAATATTCTTTCGAAGGAATAATCTGTTCATCTTGAATTTGACTAAACGCATTTAAAAGCTCAGACGGCTTAGGTGTAATAATGTTCTCTCCTTTAATAAAGTTTGTCACTGTACTATTATAAATTTTGGCGTCTTTCATCTTTTCATCAAAGGCTTTTAAACTGTCTAGTGCTTGTTTCTTATTACCCGTTTCAGCCAAAGCCTGTTGATAAACGATGTTTCGCAAGCCATTTTCTTGATAGTCTGCATAAGATAGAGCAGACTGCAAATCAAAAGCTGAAGAAAAACGTGTCGAGATTACCTTTTGGTTTCCTTCAAGTCCAGTTGACACACTTCCTCCTCCAACGTCGTTAAACGAATTAAATGCTTTTTGTTCGGAATTTTTCTTATCTTCGTCAATTTGTTCTAAAGCAGAATGATAGGTAGCAAATGCCTTGACAAGACCTGCACCAGAACGAACTGGAGCTTGATATTTTTTAGGTAATAAACCAGTAGAAGCAGCTGCAGCATCTCTAGCATTAGAAGGGCCATCAGAGTTTGCAGCGGTATCTAACACTACCCCTATAGCTTGAGTAACCGCTACAGTCTCAGGTCCACCTAAGTATCCACCTGTCTTTATTACATCACTAACAAATTTCAGATTGGCTTTTAGACGTTTCTCTTCTATTTTCTCCAATTCGGCAGCCATTTTACGTCCTTCACCTTCTCCATAAGTATCAAAGACCCCTACAGTAACTGTTTCACGCTTATCAGGAAATGTTCTCCATTCTGTTTGGCTTTTCTTAATTTCATCAAAAGTGATATTTCCATTCCCCATTTTTAGATTATCAATGGAACTTTTTTCTTCATAAGTCCCCCCATGCGGCATCTTATGAGGAACATGTCCCATCTTTCTGACATAGATTGCCGAATACAGATTTGTCAAAGCATTCGCTTTTTCAACATCCTTTTGTATTTTTCTTAATTCAGGCGTCATTTTTTCCTGAGTCGCTATAAAATCATCTATCCGTTTTTGATAAGAGGCATCTGATTCGTTCTCCTTTCTTTTAGGAAAACCAGGCATCTTACTTACACCAACAGCTGTTAATGATATGCCAAATCGATCTCCTGCTTCCATTAATTTATCCATATAACTTTGAACATCTTCTACTGAATTATTTTTCAATAAAGTATTTACGAAAGCTTTTATATCATTTATTTTTGTCAGATAATTATTTTATATAAAATTAAAGTAGAAACACCCCAATGTGACTGGGGTATTTGATTAACCAGGTAGGTTACTTGCTGCTTCCTTTTCTCCATCAGTTGCTGGTGCTGGTGAATTTGGATCAGAGTAATTTGGATTTCCATACGATGTAACAACTCTACCTTTTGAGATTAATTCAGATATAGAAGCATCGGCATGGTGAAACGATGTCGCAACCTGATTCAAATAGTTATTTAAACTACTTACGACTCGTGCAACATTTTCTACTGTAGATTTAATAGCGTCCGTCCCAGATGTAATTAATTCTCCTGATTCATCCTCTACTGCAGACGCACCATCTGTAATCTTATCGCCAAGATCCTTTGCAGCAACCTGAATATTATGAATATGCTCCGCATCAATACTAATTGTAGAATCCATTCCCATAAGTTTATTCCTTTCATTTAATAATTATACATATTTACTATTCTCGACGAACTACTCTGACACCAACTTGCCATTATAATATTTTTGAATATCTTCGTAACTCGTGATTTTTGTATCCTGCCCTTCAGTACTCCACTTACCCGGCAAGTACAAACCATCATAAGCAGATACTCCAGTTTTCAGGAATTCTGTCTCAAGATTGATGAGTTCCCTACCATTTTTAATAGTCCCATTTTCCTCATTAATTACTTTATAAGCGAAGCTATTCTTTTTAGAAAAAAGATTAAATGCTGATGGATCGGAATGTTTTAAATTGATGTCTCCGTTATAATTTTGTGATTTCCAAAATCCGTTATCAAAAGGCTCAACACCCGATCTGTTTTTTTCATCTGTGAACAACCTGATGTCAATCTGATTTGTCACGTTAAGCTCCTGCTCTGTTTTCTCTGCGTCTATTTTTAGAGTTCTAAGATTTAGTAAAAAGTATCGATATTTTTTCTGTTCGGTTATCGAAAGGACAACATAATCATTGTTACCTATTTTTCTAAGAATTGGCAAGGTCCCATGAAACTCTATCTGATCATTTTTCAAATAATTTACCATTAATTTCCAAACATCTATTTCTTTTTTAGGGGCTTCTTTATTAGTTAAATCAAAGATATCCAAATACGCGAATTCATCTGACTTCATTTCTTTACTAGCAGTCGCTCGTCTTAATTTTTGGCGTTCTCTAACAAGAAAATTTGGATTTACTCTAATCCAATCAGAGGAATTAATAGCTTTCGCCACCTTGTTATTTTCAAAATCCCACTCAACAATAATACCGTTTTTATCATGAATAAATTCAAATTTGTGAATATCCGCATTGAGGTTATAAACACTGAAATATTCATTTCTATCTGAACTGCTAGATTTTTTTTGGTCATCCTCCAAATGTTTTGAACAGCCAAAAAGAAGAAAAATAAAGATAGTTCCTAATAATAATCGAGAAGAGGTAAATATACTATTATTGTTTTTACTATTTGGCACCATACGGCTTCACCTCTTCCATTTGGTATTCTTTATCAAAATAGTCTCCTAAGCCAGACATACCATCTCTTCCGAGATTCTTAACAATAGTAGTGAATTTTTCCAATTGGTCTGCTTTCATATCTTCTAATTTCAAATCTGGTTTTTCGCCTCTCACATAGGCAATGACAGCCGAATAGGTTTGTTTGTCTTTTTCTTCTGTAAATGTCTTATTGATTGCAGCATCTAAATCATTCTCAGTAAGGTTTGTCGCATTATTAATGTAACCCTTTAGACCTGAACTATTTAATTCCTCCACTCTCAGGATTGCATTAAAATCATAGTACTGGCCAACTCTTCCATTTGCTATAGTAGATTTCCCATTTTCTGACAAGTCCCATCCCCCATGGTCCAGAATTTTTTGCATCATGTCATCTTTAGCTTCTGAAGTTTCATTATCAATCCTACTAATAGCAGAATTATATGTGTTTAGAGCTTTGACTCCATCAGATATTCCTGAGCTCAACTTACTCCAATGCCCCCAGTATTTATCAAATTTTGTATCAGGGATATCCTGACCTGTAGTTTTCTTATAGAAACTCTTATAATCATCTCTTGCCGACTTAATTGCAGACGTACCGTTAGACTGAAACTCATTACCTTTAAATCCATCACTCACTGCACCCAAAGTCTTGACGACCGATAAAGCAGTCGAGCCAAACGGAATAAAGGATATTCCTGTTTCAGCAATTGCACTTAGGATACTTTCGCTAAATTTATCGTGCGCTTCCTGCCTTTCTTCCTGAAGTTTCTTCAAACGTTCGCTATATTTTGAAGCTTGCATTCCAAAATCTGAAAACTCTGTAGTTGCTGTATACTCTTTGTGCTCGTTCCAATTATAGTCTTTATCTATCAATTTAAGGTCTTTATCTTTATAATAAGACTGCACGCTATTTACTTTTGACTTATGTTCTCCCTTATCTGTTTTAATTTCAAACTGTCCATTTTTTAATTCAACACTGGCCACCTTTTTATAGCGGTACTGCTCCATTGTTCTTTCACTTTCTATAACTTTAGATACTTTAGAAGTGCCTATTTCTAAAACTTGTAGAGAGTACATCAAACCTGTATTACTATTGATTGCATTCAACTCCGATTGATAGGAATCATACATCATTTGATACTGCTTCATCAGTTCTTCATATTCCTCTAGATCAGGAGTTGGCTTATTCTCATACAGTTGATACATTTGGCTCATTAATATTTGTGCAAGAGCATCCTCTGCCTTTAAAATACCATTTGTGAAAATGCCATTTCGTTCAACTGAGTACTCTCCCAAAGCATTGACAAAGTGTTGCCACATTTTATTATTATTGGTCATTGTCCAGTCATTTTGTTCGCTAGCAATGACCGCGTACATTTGTTCAGAAATTTTATTTGGATCTACTTTCAGCACATCACCAGGTTTGTCACTGATAATAGCTTTCAGTGCCTGAGCATCTTCCTTGGTCCTAGGAACGTCTAAATAGTACATTTGCTCTGCTGTAAGATTTCCGTTTGCAATGGCTCGAAAGATTGTTGAGCTAGGAATCTCTGCCAAATATAATGCATTATTTAATACGTTCTGAAAGTTCGATATATTAGTGGTAGCTGTTGTTAGTTTACTTGTAAAAGTAGAATAAGCATCTTGAACTTCCTTATCTTTCTTAACTCGTTTTGCACCTGCATCAGTTAGATCTGAAGTAGCCGTCTCACAGATTTTACTTGTATCTTCAGCTGAAGTTCCCATAGCCTCAGATGCTTGCTTAAAGGCTTGATTCAATGCTTCAGATACATCAGAAATTTGCTTGACTTGTTCACCTTTAAGTAATTCCTCTAAAGAGCTTGCTCCACTATCACTACTAAAACACTCATCTTGAAAACCCGCATCTTCAATAGTTTCTGCATAAGTAATGACTACGTTACCATAATCTTTGATAGCTGATGGAAGCTGAGCGAACACCTGATCCTGTAGGACATTTAGCTTTTTAAAGTAAGCATTTACTGCCTCACCCTTACTATCACTTCCCGCCTTATCTGTAAAATTACGATACAAAGAATTTGTTTCAACCGTATAGGCATCAGAAAAGTTTTTGATATTTGTTCCATAAGAGCCTAAATCCCAACGACTTTTGATTTTTATATTCGCCATATTCTATACCTCAATCCTTTGCACTTGCAAGATCCAACGTTAGTCCATATAACTGTAAATTCAAGCTACCAGCATTGCTTGACTCTGTTTGAATAGCTGATTCTAAATCACTTAAAACAATATCTTTTTTTTCTTCTAACTTAGTTTTAGCTTGAGTAACTATCCCTTCCTCCTCTGTTGTCATTGTTTCGTAAGGTTTACCAGATAATTGATAGGTCTGCTTTATGTTTTCTGTATCTTGGGGGAGATATTTAAAATCAACCTTTACTCCTTCCACCTGTGCTTTCGCCGCCTGCAGTTTAGCTAACTTTCCATTAACTAATGTTAGTTGTTCACCAACTATCGTTATTTTTTGATTAATTGCTGCTCTATTCATTTTCCCCTCCTAATCTACTAATACCTTAGCTTTTGTTAATTTGCCTTGCTTAATGTAATAATGTTCCTGAAGACCTAATTGGCCTTCTCTAATTGGCTTGTTGACTGCAGTTATAACCGTTTGATCACTATAACGTAACCCCATCAAAACTTGAGAAGATTTTTTCACCTCTTTAGATACATTATCGTAACGAGTCGTAATGCCTAGATCACTAATAATCATGCTACTATAGCCAACACGATAACCTTTTTCTAGAACACTCGCTAGCTTAGATTGACTTGTAACTTCTATACTCTCTATAAAGTGAGAGAAATCGAAGAAGACAATCTTTACAATCTGATTTGTCAATCGTTTATTGAGACGTTCAAACACTTTCAGTGCTAAACCTCCAATCATATTGATAACTTCTTCTTTCTCACTCAGAACTTCAATACCATCTATTGTCGGTAAAAGATTTTGTTCCGGAGCAAAAACAATCAATTTCTGATTTTGTTTTTTAGATGCATAAGAGACTTGTTTAAGTAAATCAATCATATTACTCTCTTTATTAGTTAAATAAAGTAAGTTTGAAAGGCTAGGATCCCAACTTATAGGAAGCACCTCTTCTAAATCAAGTCCTAACGGTATTTTGTCTTGTTTTAATTGTTCTTGTACACTTTCTCGTCTATAGAAATCTTTCTCTGTCAACTCCTCAGGTACCATTGGGATAGCTTGTGGTGTTTCACCTGTCCAGGCTTCTTGGATTCGAGCAACTTCTGTACGTAGGTTGTTGATGACTTGTGCATCACTGATACCTGCGACTGGCAAGGCAAGCTGGACGACATCAACTTCATCCCGTTTCATGAGGATACGTCCCTTGATATCTTCCATGGTCGCCGCAAGCGGTGTGCTCCCTAGAATGGTCCGGACTTCACCAACATCATTTTGCTTAAGAGTCATCTGATGCTTGAAGTTGGCATAGAGCGTAGCTCTCAGGTTGGACTGACGACCAGCTGTCATGATTAGGTGGACACCAATGCTGAGACCTTCGCGAGATATCCGCATCAAGATCTTGAAGAGCTCTGCTTCAAATGGCTCTTCCTTCATCGCTTCATAGCTATCCAAGAGAATGACAATTGTCGGCTCTTCTTGGCCACTAGCCTGACGGTAGAGGTCTATGGTCCCCACACCGTAGTCAGATAAGAGTTTCTTCCTCCGATTGAGCTCTCGCTCCATGATCCGAACAAACTTAGCCACTTTCTCCGTCTGGTCTAAAAGTAGGGTATCTGCTACGTGAGGTAGATGGCTCAAAGGCGCCAGCCCATTCGTACCAAAGTCCATTAAGTAAAGTGTGACATCTTTGGGACTGTACTTTCTAGCCAGATCCATCGCTGTACTTTGCAGGAAGGTCGTCTTCCCTGTCCCTGGACTACCATACAAGAGGATGTTTCCATCCTTAGATAGATTGATCGTAACCGGCTCTTGCTTTTGTGCTTGTGGGATATCTGCCATCCCGATGAGAAGTTCGAGATCACTTGGCTTTTTATTCCATTCCTTATGGAAATCAACCGCTTCAAGCTCATTTAATGTCATGCGCTCTCGGAGCGGTGGTAACCACGGCTGTGGTAGGGGAGCAATCTCTTGGTTCTCTGCCAAGAGCTGGATATTTTCGACGATAGCATCAAGCTCTGTCGGTACTTCCTTGATTTCATCGGCCAGATCCAGTCCAGAGAGGTCTTGATTGAGGACTTCATACTGACCTAGGTCGTTGATACGATAGATTGTGTGATCTTCGATTCCCAGTTCATCCTTGTCCGGCTGGTAATCTGCTCCTGACCAGGCTGATTGGAAGAGTTCATAGACTTCGTTGTTGCCGACTTGCAGGTAAGCACGACCAGCCTGTGTGATTTCTGCTGCATCTGGTGTATGGAGCATTTCCATGGAGTCACTTCGGTCTGCCACCTTGAGAGCTAGCTTGAAGCGGGAGTTGGACCAGATCTGGTCATCCACGACCCCAGATGGTTTTTGAGTGGCAAGGATCAAGTGAACACCGAGGGAACGTCCGACCCGAGCCGTAGAAACCAGCTCTTTCATAAAGTCTGGCTGATTGACCTTAAGCTCCGCAAATTCATCTGAGATAAGGAAAAGGTGGGGCAGAGGTTCTTTGGCTTCACCATTTTTGAATTTTTTCTGGTATTGGTTAATGTGGTTTACTTCATAGCGATTAAAGAGACGCTGTCTGCGTTTTAGCTCCGCATTGATCGAAACCAAGGCCCGCATAGACTGTGCCCCATCTAGGTTGGTAATAGTTCCTAGCAGGTGAGGCAGTTTCTTAAAGAGATGGGCCATTCCCCCACCCTTATAGTCGATGAGCAGAAAAGCCACATCATGTGGGTGGAAATTGACGGCTAGACTCAGGATATAAGACTGGATAGTTTCAGACTTACCAGAACCAGTCGTCCCCGCAATCAAACCGTGCGGTCCATGAGCCTTCTCGTGGAGGTTGAGTTGTACTAGGTCATCCTTGCCTCGAAGGCCGATTGGCACAGCTAAGCTCTTGTAAGGAGCATGGCTCTTCCATCTGTCTAAGACCTTCAAGTCCGCAAAGCTTTCAGCTCCGTACATCTCCATAAAGGTAACTGTATCAGGGATAGAAGACTTGAGATTTTGCAAGTGGTTGAGCGGTGCCAAGGTCCGTGCAATTTGTTCCTTATCATAGCCTTCTGGGAAGTGATCCAAGCGGAAGTTGGTCTCCTTGAGAATCCCTTCCTCCATAACCAACTGTCCGATATTGCGGTCCTTGATATTGATGACGGTTTTGACATTTTCAGATAGGGAGCTCATCACATCTTCGACGAAGAGGAGGGAGCAGCCTAGTTCTGTCGGGTCTTCTGTGAAAAACTCCATGATGACATGATCCAAAATCAACTTTTCATCAGTGATTAAGACCACATAGTGAGGGCTGAAGAGAGTCGTCTCTTGGCGACTTGCCTCATCCCTTTGAGTCTTACGGAGTTTCAAGATCTGATTGAGACTGTTAAGCACTTGGTCACGAGTACGCTGATTGTATACGAAGCCTCGCACATTCATTTCCTGCAGGCTTGCATGTGGTAACCAACGCATCCAATTCCATTGGTCCCGCTCTTCCTCTGGCATGATGGTGATAAACTGCACATCATGATAAGAGTGAAAGACACTCAACTGCATAACCAAGAGCTGGAGCTGTTCAAGGACTAGATTGCGCGGTCCGACATAACCAACTGGCCCATGGCTAAGATTTGCTACAATCGGTAAATCAGGGATTTTTTTATGCTGGGTATAAAGAGCAAAGCCCTCCTCTTCAAGCGCATCTTTCTTCCCACTTCTCTCCTGCTGTCCATAGGTCAACTGATAAGAAGTCGGAACCTGCCCCAAGCCTAGACGATAAGTCAAAAAGTCAAAGTGGAGCGGTGTTTTTTCATAGATACGGTGACTGTAACCTTGAGTTAACTCAGTCAGCTC
The DNA here is from genome assembly GCF_001807785.1 of Streptococcus sp. HMSC10A01. Lineage (NCBI taxonomy): Bacteria > Bacillati > Bacillota > Bacilli > Lactobacillales > Streptococcaceae > Streptococcus > Streptococcus sp. HMSC10A01. The sequence goes on from NZ_KV790983.1 coordinate 584,467, forward strand.
TTCCACCTTAGGGAAGTGATAGAGCATGCCCTGACGCTGTTTGCGTTCCAAGTCAGTCAGCTCAATAGCCTTGTCTTTTAGATAGAGACGGTAAAGGTCCACGCGCTCTTTCTTGTCTGCCTTGTATTTCTTCCGATTTTTAAAGAAGGTCCTGACAGAAAAGACGATACTAGCTGCAGACATGGCCATAGTCGCCAGGATATAGATCCCCCGAGGCTGGATAAGGGTAATCAGGATTACAACCCCAATCATCAGCAAGGGCGGTACAATGAGCTTAAGCAATTCATCGTTTGGTTTGCCAGGCTCTTTACCTGGAGGATTTATGACCATCTTATCCTCAGATCCACGATAGATAATCCGTGGCGAACGATGATAGTCTGGATAGTCTGGATAAAAGCCGTAGCGAGATGCCCCTCGCAGAGATAGAACCTTGGCTGCTTGGACGGGACCACTCAGCCAGACTTCATCTGGATAGATTTTGATCGTTACAGCACCAAAGCTTAGTTCATCACCAAAAGAAAGCTGCAACTGGTCTTGTTTTTCTAAAATGTTATTTCGATAAAAGGTTCCTTTGAACTTGGTTAAATGCCAGTTTTCTCCGTTTTTCTGCAAGAGCAATTCTAAATCATCAGAGACTTGAAGGCTAGAGCCACTCTGAGCACCGATCCGTAGCTCTTGTTGGTCCAAAAGATCATAAACTGTCGGAGTTTTATCTCTAAGGCAAAAACGGATTTGATTCAGTACCAGTCCATCTGTCAAGAGGCCTGTCTCCTCCCCAAACTGGTAGAAAATCTCGTCTCCATCAGCCTTGAGTCGAATTTCCTCCTCCTGCTGAGGCAGATAGACCTGAGCCTTTTCGCTGGCCCCAAGAAGAAGCTGGCGTCCTTCTGTGGGTTCAACCTCATAACGCAGGCCCTGGGTATAGAAAATTACTTGTTTTGTCATTTTTTACTCCTTGACCTGCTTAGTGACTGCTAGATGCACTGGTTTCAGTTGAACTTGAAGCTTCAGTAGATGAACCCTCCTTTTCACTGGAGTCGCTTGAGCTTGAATCACTTGTCAGTAGTTCGCTCCGACTATCCCAGTACTTCTTGTATTCACCTTCCAGCGAGCTAAGCTTGCTTTCTCGATCCTTACCTGATAGCTTGTCATCTTCTCGTACTTGTTTGATTTCCTGTGCCAAAGCATAAAGGATGAGGTCATTATCATTAATCCGCTTGGCTGTATCCAATGCATCCTCAAAGGTGTTGCGCCCGATTTGGATCCAGTAAATCAGGTAGAGCTCATCTGATTTAAGGCTCACATTATTCAAGATGACCTTCTTTTGATCAGATGAGAATTCTAACCCTTGAATATAAGAGTAAGCCAATTCGTACTTTTGAGTCGTTGGAAGACTAGAAGGTGTAATCCCTTCTAACTCATTGATAACACCACTATAATCGACCTTGATAAAGGCAGTATCCGCCTGCAGAAGCTTTTCTTTAAAAGGATTTTGCAGGAAAATGAGATAAATCAAGGGAATGATCAAAAGAACAACAGCTACTGACAGCCAGATAGATGCCAACTTGAAAACCCGATGCCATCGACTAGACACCTGAATCAGAGTCGCTTTTTCTTCCTTGGTCTTATCTAGATAAGCCTTTTCTAGAACAGCCACTGCAGCGGCCTGGTCTTCTGCTTCACGGAGTTCAACCAAAAAGTCTGGTAAGGTTTCCAACTCCAAAGAACCATTGTAGAGTTCCATAAAGTCCACATCCGCAAACAAGGTCGCAGCAAAACACTTGGCCTGGCGCAAGAAATCCTCAGCAGTCAGTGCCTCCGGTGTCATAATACCTGGAACCGCACGATAGGCAATCTTAGCCTGAGCATCCTTGGTAATCATGAGGTTGCTCGGATGAAGAAGAAAAGTCACTGGTAGCTCCAAAGCAGCTTCAAGAGCAAAGACATTGAGAGCCAAGCGGATTCTTTCTGAGATTGGACGAGATTTAACCTCTTCATAGCTGAGACTATGTGGCTCTAGCTGGTAGGTAAAAGTTAAGCCATCTTCATCCGCATCCATGGTCTGCTCCAAAAAGAGCGGATGGTGTAAATCCAAAATCAGTAACTCTCGTAAGTCTTGCGTAGCCACATCTGAACGGCGTAAACTTAATTTCCATTCCTTGTCACTTTTCTCATAGGTAAAGGTTTGTTCTCCGTATACAAATTTTTCCTCAGTCACCTGATGCCTCCTCTATCTCTACTAAATCTCCTGTTGTAATTGGATAATCTGATAGGTACTTGCCCTCATCAAGTAGCAAGCCTTTATTAATAATTCTTAACTGGTATTTTGGCCTTTTTACTTCTGGCCCAAAAATGCTATCTATTTCTCGAATCAGCCGACGTACTTCAATTCGTCGAGGAATTCGAATATCGACATCCCTATCTGATAGGCGTAGGGTTATATTGATATGTTGCTTCATTCTCTCAATTCTCCTAATTTACAATTTCATATCTGGTCATGAATTTTACTTTTTAAAGATCCACTTATGAAACTCAGTCCGTAGCTACCTTGTAACTGATAAAGGCTGTAATCCCAACTAACAGGACGACTAAGCCAATATAGAAAACTCCTGGCAAAAAATCTCCCCAGCTAGTGGTTCCATCTTCTCTCTGGCTAATTTCTAGCTTTGAAACTGCTTGGCTATTTGACTGAAATAACTGCTTTTCTTTGGCTTCCTTAACTGGCCCCTGTATAGCAGAAAACAGTTGTCCCCCTTCTGTGGCCAACTGTTTATTCTGATCATGCTGTATCTCCTGCAGTTTCTTTTGATCTGCGGCATTAAAAAGCGCCTTAATCCGTTCCGACTGCGCACCAAAATGTAACTCCTCTTCTCTCTCAAGTCTGGAGTTATCGATTTGCAAACTATTATCTTGGAGGTCGTCCGCAGCAGCCACTGAGACTGCTGCACACACCCCTACGGTAAAAAGCAAGAGAATTAATTTTTTCATATCCTATTATACTTTCTGGGTTTGACTGATTGTTCCTTGAAAACTTCTGGGTTTGACAAAGATATTAGCTGCTGCTAATAAGCCCAAAACAATTAAGAGAGCAAAGAAGACAAAGAAGCCTGCTGCTTGCCCGTCAAAGTAAGCTGAGAGTAGATTTTCCAAAACAGACAGTGCATTCAAGTCCTTGATGAAGGCTGGGAAGCCTGTCAGACTAGCCGTTGTTCCAATAGCATTGGATAGATAAACAAAACTAATCATCATAAAGAAGGCAAGACCCATACCGACAACACGGAGATGTTTCAATAAGAAATACTGCCCTTGGACAAGAATTTGACTGGCAAATACTAGCAAGAGTACCCAAGATGGCACATATTCACGACCAACTGAGAGCTGAATGCTTGAGATAATCCCAATTGCTAAACCAATGGTCAAGGCTAAGCTGGATAGGACACCAACTGTCGTAATATCTGTATCGTGCAATTTGTCTAGCTTGAACTTGTCTTTGACTTTGCGAACGATATTCTGTGTCGCAAAAAGATAAGCTGTAAAGAGACTCACAATTTCTAGGAGCAATATCCAAGTGAATGGACGATAGACATTGACTGTTGCTTTCACTGATGAAGAACGTTGCGCTACTGGACTAGATAAGAATTTAAGAAGAACCTCATTTGGCACGCCATTTTCATAAGCGTTATTGAGTACCTTGATAAAGGATTCTACAAAGTTCCCATTCGCTGCTAATTCTTCATTAAACTCTGCCATCAAAGTTTCTGCATCGCTAGACAATTTTTCTGTGTTACCCTGAGCATTCGCCAATTCCCGATGGAAATTACTGAAAATCTGATTCGCAGATTCAGCCGCCTGAACATTGCTTTGAGATGAAGCCTTAACGCCTGAAGTCGTACTTAACAAAGATCTGAATTCAGAATTAAGTGAAGACAGTTCAGAGTCCGTTTTGGCCAAAGCTGCTGTACTAGCAGTCTGAGATGTAGCAATTTCAGACAAGCTTTCTCTTAGCTTTTCATATTGTTTTAGCTGACCATCGATGGCTGTTCCTAATTCCTTATTGCTAAGTGCAATTTTTTCTAGGTTTTCCTTCAATTCAGGAGCTGTTTCTTTCAAATCTTTCAAGGTCTCGTCTAATTTTTGACGAACACCTGTTTCTTTATGATCCTTGTCATCTGAGGAACTGTTCGCTTGAGAAAGACTATCGTTGTAATCTTTCAAGTTAGCATTGATCGCTTCTGATAGAAGTTGAGTCAAGGCATCTGCCATGTCCCCTTTTTTCAATTGTTCTATTGTAGAATAAACCTTAAGAAGAGAATCTACCTGCTGATAGGCTGAGGCAATTCTCTGAGACTGCATACCATAACTAGCCGCCGCCTGCTGAACTCCTTGAATATCAATTGCTGCAGTAGCCGACTGTACACCATTGAGGGTGATTGAGATCTGAGTATTTGTCGCAGAAGTGGCATCGCTATCACTTGTATCAGATGATGCACTTTTGACGCTATAACGAATATCAAACTTAGCGTTTTCTACAAGATTAATTTCTTGGCCATCTGTTACAGTGCTACCATTGTAGGACACTGAATCTACTGTCACACCATCTGGCGCTTGCCAAGAAACCTTAGCCTTGGCTACAGCGCCATCAACTGCGTCAGTGCTTGTCACTGCCTTAGCTGCCAATTGGTTGAGAGTGTCAGAACTTGTCCCGTCACTAGGAGTCCCGTACTCCTTAAGCTCAGCATAGTTAATACTTGGCACAGTAATAGACAAGCCAAAAGCATTAAATGTCTTTCCACTGAAATCTTCTGCTGGCAAAGCAGCGATAGCATTGGCTAGTTCAGCCTTGATTGAGCTCTCAGAGTTCTCTAAATCCTTTAAGCCCCCTTTTTCGAAGACTTGATTTAGAGTGACTTTGTCCCCAGATTCAACCCCATAGTAGCTCGCCAATTTTTTCGTGATAAAGTCCTTTATGTTATCTTGGTGTTCTTTGAATTTATCACGTTCAGCTTTGAGATCTTTTTCTAAATCTTCAATTTTCTGAGAAACACTTGTTGCCAGACCTGTATAAGTTTTTGCATCTGTTGCATCCTTGCTCTCTGACGAGCCAATCTGCTTACCAAGTGTTTCCTGTTGCTTTTGCAAGTCATCATAAAGTTTCTTTGTTTCTGAGCTCAATGAATCACGGCTCATAGACATCAGCTGGTCCATAAAGGCCGCATAGCTAATCTGATCTTCACCTCTTTGCTTGAGCAAGCTACTAAAATTATTGTCATAAGCTGTCTGGGACGTTCCAAGAGTATCAAATGACTGTGTAAAATTCTCCAAATTTGATTTCAGCATGTTATTAGCATCTACTGATGAACTGGTCATGCTGTAAAGTGTCGGAAAAATATTTTTTGAATTAATAGCTGTATCCAATAGATTGGTCTTATACTTGCCAATATTGGTCGCTTGAACTTGTGAACTTGCTTGAACATTTTTCTGGGCAGTATAAAGGTTACTTAAAATGCTGGCCATATACATATCAACCAACTGGCTGTTCAAATCTGCCACAATATCTTTCGCTAGCTTGTTTGCCTCATTTTCCACCTGCAGATTTCCAGCCGCATTAACCTTGTAGGTCACGGTTGTCTTATCCGCATTAATACTGTTCACATCCAGTACTTTTTCTGAAAAATCGCTCGGAATGGTCAAGACTAGCTGATAAGTCCCTTTTTCCAAACCTGCATCAGCTGCCCCGCGTGTCACGACAAACCAATTTTGGGAATTATCTCGCTCAATATTTTTTACATAGCTAGCCCCAAGATTGTACTCTTTCTTATCCACACGTACAGCTTGGTCTTCATTAACAATGGCTACGTTTAATTTAGTTTGTTGACTTGTTTTTTGTTTTGTTTTACCGCTGCTCGTCGTATTATTCTGTACAGATATATTTAAAATTGTAACGATTGTAAACAGCAAAACCACTAAGAGACTATTGCCGATATATTTAAAGATTTTTTTATTCTTCATTCTTTCGCTTTTTAATTTTCTTTCTGATACTAAAAAGAGGAAGGCCCTCGCCTTCCTACTAAAGCCACTTATTCAAAATTAATGAATTTGTGCTGCAATATCTTGGTCAGTTTGTTCCACGATATCAGCAACTTTCACTAACTGAGCGTTAATGTCTTGAAGCAATTGTGCAAATTCTTTAATCTTTGGAGACAGTTCATTGAATTGTTCTTCAAAGCTTTGGAAGGCTGAACCTTCCCAGTTTTCAGAAATGATCGCTTGTTCATTCGTAAGAGATGAAAGAACTTGATTCACATTTTCTGCACCATCTGTGTAACGTTGCGCTGAAGCACGCAATTCTTCTGGAGTTAATTTAATCCGAGCCATAACGTTCTCCTTTTTATTTGTTTTGTATATTCTATCATAAGAAATATTTCGTTGCAACATTTTTCTGTGAATTTTATACATTTTTTTTGAAAATATACTTTTCATCCGTATTATTTCCGAATTTTTTCTACCTTTTTTCCTATTTTCTTTCTTAAAATGACATCATTTTCTCACCCTATCTTCAAATAAGTCGGCAAATTTTTTAAATAGGTAAGACGAAAGAGCACCCAAAAACCGGTATGAAAAAATTTGAGAGACAGAGGGCTAGTAATATCACCAATTCCTTTTCTTGAAAAAAACATCTGCTCCTCAGCAGATGCCTTCATTTACCGATAGTAATCATAAGCTAACCGAGGACTTCCGTCTGCAACATAAATGATGCCACACTCAGTAAAGCCATAAGACAAGATAGCTGCTTGCATGGGCTTATTATCTGCATGAGTATCGATCCGTAGATGGGGAATCTCCTGATAGCAAAAATCAAAAACCTGACGTGCCAGACCTTTGACTTGGCCGTTTGAAGCGATACGATGGATCGTTCCATAAGGCTCTGTCGAACGCCAGGCTCCCTTTTCAATGACTTGATAGGTTGGATCCTCTCCTATGATAAAAGCGAAAGTCCCGACTATCTTTCCATCCTCCTCTACAACAAAGGACTGACGAGAGCTTATGTCTGCTTCTATTAAAAGTTTGCTAGGATAATCCTCTCCCCACTGAGTCGGATTTCCTTGCTCTCTCATAAACTTACGAGCCAGAGCATAGATCTCCATGATAGCTTTTAGATCTTCTTCTTTGGATAGACGTACCTTCATCTTTTCCTCCTTTACCGGATAATAGCTAGCTTCTTGATCCTTTCCAATCATTACATTATAAGAAAGGAGGCTGAAACATTCTTGTCCCAGCCCCCATCTTGAAAGAATACTATTTAAATTCTTCTGGTTCACCAGTATACTGGGCCCATTCCTGGCTAAAGAAACGGTCATTGAGCTTGTAAGTCGGCGCAGGCTGTGGATTTGCCACAAATGGATCCACGACCTTATCAAAAGCAAGCCAACCTAGCCAACCCATATGGATGGTGTCCTGCATAAAGTAAGACTTATCGCCATCCTTCGAAAAATCAGCAATGTTATTAAAACCTTGTTCAGTCAGCTGATATTTGATTTTCTCAACAGCCTGCTGATACTTTTCTTGACTCAGCCCCGTATATTCCATCCATTTGGCATTGACCGGAGGAATAACAAAGAGAACATTAGTCTTCGATTTAGCAAACTGATCCAGAGCCAATTGCAAATCATTGTATTCAGGAGATTGCACATAGGATAGATTCCGCTGAGAACCCTTGAGGCGTTTCAAGGCTCTTTTTAGACGATTCTTATAGAATTTGTTTTCAATTCCAAGATCATTGCTACTAGTGTTTTTCTTAGCTTCTTCTGTTCCGACCTCTTCCAAGGCATCATAAGAAAATTTGTCTGGCAGATTCTTCAGCTTAGACAATACAAATTTTTCATAATTGTCGTTATTAGCTGCGACAAAATTGCTGAAAAAAGCATCTTCTCGCCGATTGATCCGTGCCATAAAACGGATAAAAGAACGATCAAAGCTCGTCAATTTTTGCCGATTAGCCAATTTTTGAACATTGTCTTTCATAGCAATGTTGGGATAAAGCTGCAGTAGACGCTGCGCTGCGTATTGGGCGGCACGATCCCCGCTCTGTTGCCTCAAAAAGCTGGTCAGCTGATCACTATTAAAGTATTGCTGGAAAGCCGAAGCATCATATCCCTTCTTGGTAAACCACTGGGGGGATACCACATAGACAGCTGTTTTATTTTCCAGTTGTGGCAGAATCTGCTGCATACCAAAGTACTGATTGAGAGAGGCCGCGCCACGCTGACCTAGGAAATAAGGTCGGTAAGAACGGTCATATTTTTCTGCTAAAACAGCCGGGTGCAGACTGTCAAAGCGTAGCCATTCACTCGAACCAAAGAAAGGGACAAAGCGATGTTCTTCATCAGTCAAAGCCTTACTCTTTTGGGTTCGATTTTTGAAATTTTCTGCCGTTAAAGTGACGGCTGAACGCTTTTCACTCTCATAATTATGATTGTAGTTAATCGGATAGAAAAATAGCAAGGCAACTACCATCAGTAGCGCGCAAAAAACTGGCCCCAAAATCAGCCATAATCGTTTAAGCATTACGAAGCTCCGTTACACCTTCAACGATTTTATTGGCCGTATTCCAGTCATCGCGACCAAATTCAGAAACAGGTACACGAATATCAAAACGATTTTCCAATTCTACAATCAATTCAACTGTTCCCATGCTATCTAGGACACCTGCATCGAACAAATCTTCATCCATCATGTCAGAGACATCTTCCATAAATAATTCATCTATAATTTCGATTACTTCTGCTTTTACATCCATTGTATTTTCCTCATTTATTTTTATTTTTTAAACCAAAGATCATTCAAAAATCCTGAGAAGATTAAGAATGACAGCATAACAACATGGAAGGTAATTACCATACCAAGTGCTTGAGTCCATTTGTTATCTGGTAAAGGTGCTAAGCCTTTGGCCTTTCGTTCTTTATTGATGGTCTTTTTCTTGCGAATCCAAGCATCATTAATAATCAGACCAAAACCATGGAAAACTCCATAAGCCACATAATACCAGGTTACACCATGCCAAAAGCCCATGATGGTCATGTTGATCAAATAAGCCACTCCCGAGGTAACGTTTCGGTTTTTAAAGACCTTATTGCGCATCAGGACCATGACTATTCGCATAAAGACGAAGTCACGGAACCAGAAGGACAGACTCATATGCCAACGATTCCAAAATTCCTTTAAATCCCGAGAGAGAAATGGTTTGTCAAAGTTAATCGGACTCTTAATCCCCATCAGATAGGAAATGGCTACCGCAAACATAGAATAGCCTGCAAAGTCGAAAAAGAGATCCAAACCAAAGACATACATAACACCCAAAGTTCCTAGATTAAAGAAACCACCAGTGTAAAGTGCATAAGTCTTGACATGCCCCAAAAGCAAATGGCCAAAGATATGAGCTAGAACAAACTTATACAAGAAACCTAGCATGATATAGTGCACGGCTTTCTCAAGCATATTAAGAAGTTCTTCTCGATCAGGAATCTGAACATAATCTTCATTAAAACGTTTGAAGCGATCAATCGGCCCACTAGAGAAGGTGGGCATAAAGAGCATGAAGCGCAAAAACTCCCAAAGACTAAAGTCTGTCAGAGCCCCATCTCGTAGCTCCATCATCATACCAACAGAGCGGAAGGTCAGATAGGAGATCCCTAGAAAACCTAGCAAGGACTGATGGTGATCTTGAATAGCTGGTGTGACTTTCACAATCGTTAAGGGCAAAGTTGCCAAGAAAACGTGCAGATAGAAGACCCACTTATTATCCCATCTTTTCCGATAAAACTTGTAAAGAAAGAGCCAGAAGGTCTGCCAAACTACGTAAAAGATAAAAGCAAGAAACTGAGTCAGGTCGGGTCCTACCAACATAAAGATGATGAAGGCTAGGCTTACCAAGACTTCATAAAGCGGAAATCTTTTTTTAAAGAAGAGCCCGATGAAGATAGGTAGAACTGCTAAAATAATATAAACAAAATATTGGGGATCGCCATAAGGTTCCAGGTGAGGAAGTTGTTTTAAAATTTCCATCATCGGTTATTGACCTCGCTGATTAAGCCCTTGATATCGATCTTACCATTAGGTGTCAGAGGTAGAGATTCACGATAAAGGAATTTAGATGGCATCATATAAGACATCATGATATCTTCCAAGTCTTCCTTAATAGCTTTTGTAATATCAATCTCACGCTCAAACTGTTCTGCCACCCCATCTTTTAAGATAACATAGGCCAAAAGATTTTGTACCTTGTGGTCCTTGTTATAACGAGGCACAGCCACTGCCGAATCAATGTATTTTGATTTATTAAGATTTTGTGAAACATCCTCCAGCTCGATGCGGTAGCCATTAAACTTAATTTGGAAATCCATCCGACCGCCGTAAAGCAAGAGTCCTTCATCAGTCATGGAACCCACATCTCCAGTATGATAAGCAGGCAAGCCTTCAAATTCAAAGAAAGCCTCTGCTGTTTTTTCTGGATTGTTCATATAGCCTTTAGAAACTGCTGGACCAGATACGATGATTTCTCCTTGCTCACCATTCGGAAGCTTCTGGCCGTTTTCATCAATGATAAAGGTTGGAGAATCTTCCTTAGTATAGCCGATTGGCAGACGTTTCATGGTAGCTAGCATTTCATCTGTAACAGCTACAGCTGATAAAGCCACTGTCGCTTCCGTCGGTCCATAGGCATTGATGATACGAGCATTTGGGAAACGGTCACGCAGTTTTTGAGCTGTCTTAACCGTCAACTCTTCTCCATCAAAGTAGAAATGAGTCAGTCCTGGCATCTTTTGGCTATTGAAATCATCTGAGAGCATGGCCATATCTGCAAAAGATGGTGTTGAGGTCCAGATAGCAATCGGCAAGCTCAAAATAGTTTCAAAGAGTTGCTTAAAGTCTTGCGTAATAGCACTTGGAAGTGCAAACAGCGTTCCTCCCAAAGCCAGAGTCGGTGCCCAGTACATCACAGACAAGTCAAAAGAGTAAGGTGGCTGAGCCAACATTTGCGGTTGCGCAGGCGTTGCGAACTCTTTATCCGTAATCATCCAGTTGGTAAAGCTCAGCAAATTGTCATGGGAAATTTGAACACCTTTGGGTTTTCCTGTTGTTCCAGAGGTAAAGATGATGTAGTAATTATCATCTCCCTTGACAGAATGAGTGATTTCATAAGCTGTCTTTTGAGCAAAGCTTGCCTGTAATTCTGTTAAACTCAGGCTTGGAACAGTTACTTCCATAGGAAAGTCTGCAATTGCAATGATCAAGCTTGGCTCAGCAACTTCTACAATTGCTGCCACGCGCTCCAAAGCTGAATGACTATCAATCGGAATATAAGCATGACCTGACTTGGTCAAGGCTACAAAGGTCGCAAGCATCTCATACTCTTGGCCCCCATAGACCACAACGGGAGATTTAGCAGGTAGACCTAGACTGTCAATCTTAGCTGCTAGCGAATCTGAATCAGCCTTCAAGTCAGCGTATGTATGAACCTCCCCCAATACATTGTATACAGGGAAGTCTGGTTGTGTCTGAGCATAGTGCTCAATTGTTTCGATCATATCGTTAATGGTCGTATTCGTCACGAAAGGATACCTCTTTTAATCTTAAAATTCATTGTAAATAAAGCCACCCTGGCCTTGGCCCAGGTAACTAAAGAAATAGAGAAGTGCTAAAAAGATAACAAAATAAAGCAGGGTTCTCCACAAAAAAGTGTAAATTGTTTGATGTTTTTTCATTCTTCATTCCAAATCATTCAATAAATATACTCTATTTTACCATTTTATTCACTCAGTTTTCAATCCTAAATCTATTTTGTTTCTAAGTGAAAAAATTTATATATAAAATTTTTATATATTTTCTTGACAAGTCATTTTATTATGTATATAATTTATATATAAAATAATTATATATAAATATTTTTTATATTGATAAAGGAGGAAAAAATGTGTATTACTTCCCAACCTCATCAGCCCTAATTGAGTTTCTCATTTTGGCTCTCGTAGAAAAAGAAGATTCCTACGGTTATGAAATCAGCCAGACCATTAAATTGTTAGCCAATATCAAAGAGTCCACTCTTTACCCAATTCTGAAAAAATTAGAAAAGAATAGCTACCTAACCACCTACTCACAAGAGTTTCAAGGTCGTAAAAGAAAATATTATTCTCTCACAGGTTCGGGGCTCGACCAGCTCAACAAGCTCAGAGAAGAATGGAATCAGTATATTAGTACAATCAACAATATTATAGAAGGGAACATCCATCATGACAAGAACTGAATATCTCGCTCAGTTAGATAAATATCTGAAGAAACTCCCCAGACACGATTATCAAGAAGCTATGGACTACTTTGTTGAGTATTTTGATGAAGCAGGTCCTGAAAATGAATCCCAAGTCATAGCCGAACTCGGCAGTCCTCGTGAAGCCGCACATGAAATCATGGTCAACCTCTTAGATAAGATCATAGAAGAAGACGAGCCAAAGAATACTAAGAATGTTATCCAAATTGCTATCCTATCTATTCTAGCAGCACCTCTAGCTATTCCGCTGGCTCTGGTCGTCGCTATTTTAGTCTTTGTCTTCTTCTTCTTGATTGGAGTTTTTGCTTTTGTCCTAGCTATCGGCTCTTTCGCCTTTTTTGTCTTTGGTATCAGCTCGATCTGGGACAGCCTGACCATCTCACTAGGAGTTTCGATTCCTAGTTTCCTACTTACTATTGGAATCAGCCTTCTAGGTTTTGGACTATCCGCTTTCTGCGCTTTAGGTGTTTCACCGCTCATACAGTTCACCAAAAACAACTTTATCAAGCTAGCGAAACGACTTTCAAAGAAAGGAGCACGCCATGCCTAACTGGAAAAAAACATTACTAACTGTCGGAATCTCAGCATGTCTACTAGGAGGTGCTTTGATTGCTACAGGAACTGCAACTGGTGGCATAAACCACTTGTTGCAAGCCAATCATACCAAATACAGTAAAAAGACAGAGGACTTCTCCGATATTTCTGCTCTGGATATCGATCTCGGAAATCGAAACCTAGTCATTGAAGAATCAGAAGATGATAAAACACATTTGACCTATTATCAAGGCAAGGAAGCTTCTGAGCGAATTGTTACCTCAGCCAATCAAGGAACCTTAAAGATTCAGCAACCAAGGCCCCTGATAACTTTCGGCTGGAGCAGTGGCATCCGTTCTATCTTGAACTTTTTTGACAACGAAGGAGGGCGTTCAACGGTTACCCTCAGCCTACCTAAGGGAACAAAACTTTCAACCCTTAAAGGCAACAGCAGTCTAGGTGACGTTTCCCTATCTGGCTTGTCCGTTCAAAAATTAGACCTTAGTCTTTCAGCAGGCAGCCTAACCGTCAAAAACAGTACGATTTCCACGGGAGACTTATCGAATTCTCTTGGAGATGTCTCTTTATCTGATCTGACCATCCAAAAATTGGATCTTAAGCTCTCATCAGGCAGTGTGACTATCGATAACACTACTGTTGAAAAAGGGTATTTAGCAAGTTCTCTAGGGGATATCAACCTAAATAAAAGTAAGCTATCAGATAGCACAATTAAGCTTTCATCAGGTAGCATTAACTCTCAGCAACTCACTCTGTCAGGTGATATCAATATTGACAATAGCTTAGGTGATATTCAGCTAAACTTAGTCAAAGAAAGCCTTGAAACTCTTTCATTTGATATAGAAACAAGCATGGGTAGCATCACTGTCCCCCACAATTTTCAATCTATCACAGGTGAAAATGACGAGGTTGGTTCTAAACTGAAACGCCAACTGGATAAGAGTAGCGGAAAAGTTTTTGTAAGAGATAGCGCCGGAAGTATCGAGCTGTCTGTTGCTGAGTAAAATTATTTTAACACTTCCACCAAAAACTGCATCCGTCTGTGGATGGATATGAATACATAAAAAAATAGACCGGGATATCTATCCCTGCCTATTTTTTATTTAGCAATTGCATGATAAGTGGTTGTGCTGGTAAACTCCTGACCAGCCCTAACAATGACCTGGTCTTTCTGATGGCTATGTATAGCATCAGGAAGAGCCTGCATTTCAAGCGCTACTCCATTGTGCTGTTTCATTGTCTGACCAGCAAAACGAATTTCTTCATCAACACAATTTGCGGTATAGACTACCAAACATGGCGCCTCTGTCTTAAAGGTCAAGAAACGCCCGGATTCCTGATGATAGAGGAAGCCTGCCGTTTCATGTCCTGGCTTCAGTGCAAAAGGATGATCTAGGCCTGACACCAATCGAACCTGCTCATCCTTTTCAGCAAAGAGGTCCTTCAGGAGCATAGCTTGCTGCAGATGCTTTACAAAATCACTTGTTTCTACCTCTTTAGCTGGTACTCCATCCGCCGCAATTGGATAAACCCCCAAGCTATCTACCTGAAAGACATGGTCATCAATGGTCTGAGCAAAATCAGCTGAAAGATTAAAATAGCTATGGTTGGTTGGATTGATAAGGGTATCTCGGTCAGTTTGTACCTGATAAGAAATTTCCAGCTCCCCTTTTTCAGAAAGTGTATAAGAAATCCAAACCTTGAGATGACCTGGAAAACCTCCAGTCCCATCTGCTCTTTCTGTAAAAAGGACTAGGCCTTCGTCAGTGACTTCTTCCACTTGAAAAACAGCACTGTCCCAACCAGTCGATCCACTGTGATTGCAGTTTTGACAATTGTTGGCTTCCAGGTGATAGGTTTCTCCACCCAATTCAAAACTTGCCCCGGCAATTCGACCAGCTACAGGTCCAATACTGGCTCCATGTTTAGGGCTATTGCCAATATAATCTTCAAATTGATCAAATCCTAAAATAACATTAGCAAACTGGCCTTTTTTATCTGGTGTTTGGTATTCCAGGATCGTCGCTCCATAGTTCATAACACTGAGACGATAGCCCAGATCGTTTTCAAAGGTGAAGCGAAAAATGTTTTGCCCTTGAAACTCTCCAAATAGATCTTTTTGATACGATTTCATAATAACTCCTTGTGATGAAAATGTAAAAGAGGGAAATCAGAATCTTCTTTAGCAATTCCTATCCCATACTTCTTTTACTATAACACAGTACCCATCCTAAAAACACCTACTTATTAAAGAGTTTCTTCTACTTTATCAAACCAGCTGTGGGCACTTTTCGAAAGAATCTTGTTCGCTTAAATCCTATTGAGTAGAGCCAAGCACTACAACTAATCCTCTTTTTTCCTATTTAGCAAAAGGATGAATAACGACTCCCTGCACAACACGGTTAACTGTACCAGTTGGCGAAGGTGTATCTGGTCGATTTTTAACTTTCAAAGAAGTAAGCAAAGCAAAAAGCTGGCCATAAATGATATAAGGGAAGGTCCGATAGATATCATCCAGTAATTCACTTGCCATTTCTACTTCTTCTACTTTTGCCAATCCTTCTGCCTTGTCTGTCAGCAAAATAACCTTGCGGGCAATCTCATCTCCAGCAACTTCTCTGACTAAATCTAGATCGTATTGCTTAGTATATGGATCTGTCGATCCAAAGATCAGGACAATTGTCTGCTCATTGACCAAGGACTTTGGTCCATGTCGAAAGCCGACTGGACTTTCATACATTGTTGCCACTTGGCCGGCCGTCAATTCTAGAATCTTCAATTGAGCCTCATGGGCTAGACCAAAGAAGGGGCCTGCTCCCAGGTAGATAACGCGATTGAAGTCTAAGTTTACCAAATTTTGAATCTCATCTACTCGGTCTAAAGTTTGCTGGCTTAAAGCAATCAAAGACGCAACTTTTTCCTCTTTTACTGCAAGTTCGGATGTATCAAAGACCAGTAATGCCGTTAGCATCATAGAAGTGAAGCTCGATGTCATAGCAAAACCAGCATCATTAGATGGAGAAGGTTGGAGCAAGAGCAGGTTTCTCTCGTCCCCATGAGCCTGCTGGGCTAATTTCCCTTCTGCTGCACAGGTAATTGTTACCTGATAAAGCTCATCTACCAACTGTTTAGCTAAATCGACTGTTGCTACACTCTCAGGAGAATTACCACTACGGGCAAAGGAAACCAAGACTGTCGGAACATCCTTACGCAAATGAGTCAAAGGATTGGCTACAATATCCGTTGTCGCAACCGAGTTGAAATTCCATTTTCGCTCATCGTAAATACTTCTGAGATAGGGAATTAAAGTATCCCCAACGTAGGCAGAAGTACCCGCTCCAGTAAAGATAACCTTGACATAGTCATGCTTACCATCAATCGAGTCTATGAAAGCCTCAATTTCAGTTTGGTGAGCTCTATAAGCATCGAAGGCTGTCTGCCAAACTTGTGGTTGTTGGTGGATTTCGCGCGTGGTGATTTCAGCTCCTAAGTCTACTAATTGCTCTCTTGAATAATTAAGCATTTTCTTTTTTGTTTCCTTTCTATTTTATTCGAATGTTTTCAAACATTTATTCTTAAAAAAGAGGAGAGGAAAAGCTCCCTCTCCCCTCATTTGTAGTCTATAAAACCCTAAATAGTGACTGGTGTCTACAAGACTTTTTTCGACACCTGCCTACTCGTCTTCATCATCGTCAGCAAGTCCTGCTAAGAGGTCGTTGACTTTAACAATGCTTTCGGCCGCTTTTTCTTGATAGTTGCTGTCGGCGCCGATCAAGGAAGAATTGATAAACTCAATCACCATTGGTAAATTCATACCAGCATAGAGTTCAATTTCTTGACCTTCCATAATCAAGCGACTAACAACATTACATGGTGTGCCTCCCAAAAGATCTGCAAATACCAGATAGTCATCAAAATCTTTGATAGTATCTAAAAATTTTGCCAAAAAATCGTCTGGTCCTTCTTCTGGAAGCAAGGCAACACTATGGATGGACTCTTGTGGGCCCATTATCATCTCTGTACTGTGTTTTAACTCTTCACAGAAACGACCGTGGCTAATTAATACTAATTGCTTACTCATAAATTACTCCATTACGCCATTCTAAAGAAGAAGTGGCCAAATGCTGAGAATGCAATTGCTGCAAGGATGATGAGCAAGATAGCTTTTGTAGAGTTCATACCCTTACGTCCAAGCAACCAGTAGATTACACCTGTGATGATAGCTGGTACCAAACGTGGGAAGATGAGGTTGAGCATATCTTGAATTTCAATCGCTTTGTCCCCAATGTGTGGAGCCCAAGAAACTTCAACACCAATCATGCTGGCGATCAAGGCACCAACCATGAAAACACCAAGTACAGAAGCTGCATCAATCAAAGCAGTCAAAGTACTTTGCATGTTGTTGATGAGGTTAACCCCTTCTTTGTAGGCAAATTCCAATTGTTTCCAGCGGAAAATGTCATAAGCAACTGCTACAGCGATCCACAAGAAGATACCGGCTGGGTTTCCTGCAACAGCCAAAGTTGCTGCGATTGAACCCATAATAGCTGGAACCAAAGATCCAAAGATAGAGTCTCCAAGAGGGGCAAATGGTCCCATGAGACCTGTCTTGATACCATTGACCGCATCTTTTGATTTGACGCCATCTTTTTCTTCCAAAGCAAGGTCAAAACCAGTGATTATGGTATGGAAGAATGGTGAAGTATTGAAGAATTGCGTATGCAATTTCATCATTTCTTTCAATTCTGGAGTGCCATCACCGTACATTTTACGCAACTGAGGCAAGAGCATATAAAGGTAACCAGAAGCCTGCATACGCTCATAGTTCCAACCTAATTGGAAGGTGAACAAGCTACGTTTGTTAATCTGTTTAAAATCTTCTTTTGTTAGTTTGTAATTAGAATTCATCATCTTCAATTTCCCCGCTTTCTGATTCAGTTACTGGAGCAGCTACGACTGTACGTTGGCTGTTTTTGAAGTGTTGTACTGCAAGGAAGGTACCGATAATGGCAATACCAATCATAGATACACTCTTGAAGTTGTTAACAAAAGTAATAGCTTGTTCTTTTGGAAGTTTAGAGAACACTTCAGAACCAACAATGCTAGACACTGCAGTACCAAGGCTTTGAACATTGCTGTAAAGCACTGTCAACATCGCTGTTAAGCCAAAGCCAAGTGCTAAGTAGTGAAGGTTACGACGAACAGGAAGGTAACGAAGCAAGATCGCAAATCCAAGACCTGGAAGCATTTGACCTGCAAGTTTCAAACCGTTTGCCAACCATTGTACATTAGCAAGACCTTTAACAACAGATTCTACGAAAGCTCCACCATAAGCAAGCGCGAAGAAAACTGGGAGAGCTCGAGAAAGAGCCCAAGGAATCGCTCCAAGAAGGTAGTTGCGTTCAATACCTTTGTAGTCAAAGCGGTCGATTGCAGCATCTACACGGTGAGCGAAGTAAGTTGTAGTCATACGACCAAGAATATCAAAGTAGGTCAACAAAGTTGCTACCGGCACAGCGATTGTAGCAATAGCAAGCTCTGCATCAATCCCTTGTGCTACTGAGAAGGCAGTCGCAAGAACGGCACCAGAAGTGGCGTCGATACGAGAAGCTCCACCGAAAGTACCAACACCGAGCACTGTCAATTGAAGAGAAGCTCCGATAAAGAGACCTGTCTTTAAATCTCCCATGACAAGTCCTGTAATGAAACCAGCAAAGACCGGTGAGCCTGCTGAAGAAACGATCGTCAACTCATCGCAGATTTGATAAGCTGAGTACAGAGTGAGTAGTAAAATTTGCCACCATTGTATCATGACAAAGACCTCCTAAAAATTTTTCCTTATTTTAACAAATTCATAAAGTCCGCAACCGGATCATTTGGAACCATCTGAGCTGTCAGCTTCACGCCTTTTTCATGCAGTTTGTGGAAAGCTTCCACATCCGCATCAACCACATTGATGGAGCGAGTGATTGGACGAGTTTCGTCTGATTGAGACATATTTCCGACATTAAGTGTTTCTAATGGCACGCCAGCCTCTACCAAACGAAGGAAACGGTCTGGTTTACGAGCAACGATAAAGAGTCGTTGTGAGTCATATTTTCCAGCCAAGATGTTTTCTGCTGCTTTAGCGATTGGCAAAATGCTGAGCTTCACTCCTGGTGGCGTTGCCAACTTGAGTCCGCTCTTTTCAATATCGTTTTGTGCCACTTCGTCATCAATTACCATGATGCGTGTCACATTAAGCTTAGTAGTCCAAAGATTGGCTACTTGTCCATGAATCAGACGTCCGTCGATTCGATTCCCTACGATTGTCATAAATTTTCCCCCTTTATATTTTTAAATGTAGGTTGGTTAACAAGATGAATAGAATCTTTAAATTCCCCTTCCGTCTCAAAAATAATAATACGGTTTGCTCCTTCCTTTAGAAGGCCATGAGGAATATAAAGAGATAAGGTTGGCCCGACATTCCAGAAACGCCCAATATTGACTCCATTGACAAAAGCGACGCCTTTCCCAAAATCTGTCAAATCAAGATAGGTATCTTTAAGCGCTTTCATTTCTAGGTTAAAATCAAAGGCATAGAAAGCTGGATGCCCCGGGTACCATTCTTTTGAAAAGTCAATCTTTTCAGGTTGATCGAGAGTAAGGCAGTAGTGCTGCCAATCTAGCATAAAGTGTAAATCCTTGCAAATCCCTGTTCGGATTCCTTTTCTCTGAGTATCTGCCAAGAGTTTATGGCCGTAGTTGACTCGCCCCATATTTTCTAGGAGGATGTCAATACTATGCTTCGTTTTGACCTGTCTATCGACAAAGATATCTGCACCAATTTCAGTTTGATATTGGGTAGCAATATGTTCTTGGTCTACAAAAAGTTGCATCCGGTCGCGACCGTCAATAATACGAATCTTTTCTTGATCTGCATCCCAGTCAGCTTCTGTATGATAGAGTAGATAACCGTAGTCCTGTCCTAGTTCCTCCATCTTTTTAGGATAGAGACTTTGAACAGGCTCTGCCAAATCCGCCAAAGTTTCAAACAAACTAACCTTGTCGCTCAAAGGAATATTTTTTTGTTCAAAGTTGCCTTTCACCAGAGGTTCCATTTGTGGGAATTCTGGGTAATAAGTCTTTAACATCTTTTGAACTGCAAAATACTTAGGTGTTGGATTCCCAGCTTCATTTAGCAAGGCATCGTAGTCATAGGAAGTGACTTGCGGGAGATCAATTGTTCCACGCGCTGAACAACCATTCATAAAACCGAAGTTGGTTCCGCCATGGAACATATAAAGATTGATCGAACCTTGCTTGAGAACCTCATGAACAGCTTCTGCCAACTCTTCAGGATCCCTTGTAATAATAGGTTCCTTCCAACGATTAAACCAGCCGTCCCAAAATTCCATACACATGAGTGGCCACTTCTTGTCGTGCTCTTGGAAAAATTTTTCCATCGAAGCAAAATTTTCATCTGATCGAGAGCCAAAGTTTCCAGTAACCAACAAATCCTCATCAATCAGTGTGCCTGCCTCTAAAGTTGCTCGCCAGGGTCCATCTGAGGTAAAGAGTGGACAGGTTATGTCTCGCTCTATCATTAGGTCTCTGACAGCTCTGAGATAAGCTTTATCCTCACCATAGGAACCATACTCATTCTCAACCTGCATCATGAGAATATTGCCACCCTGATCCAATAATCTAGGTGTTAAGCGAGGAAGCAGTTCATCGTAGTAAGCTGCTACAGCCTCAATAAACCTGGAATCAGATGAACGAATTCTCATGTCTTCTGTCAAAAGCCAAGCTGGTAAACCACCAAACTCCCACTCCGCACAGATGAAAGGCGACGGTCGAACAATGGCGTAAAGTCCTAAGTCTTGAGCTATCTGCAAGAACCTTTCTAAGTCCAACTGTCCTTGAAAATTGAATCGCCCCTTCTCGGGCTCATGTATATTCCAAGGAACATAAGTCTCAACCGTATTAAATCCTAAAGCTTTTAAGTTGTAAAGCGAATGATGCCAGTCATCTGGATGCACTCGAAAGTAGTGGATTGCACCCGATAAAATCTTAAATGGCTTCTGATCTAGTAGAAAATTATCAGACACTTCAAATCTTTCCAAACGCCCACCCTCTTTCAAAGAAAACTCTTTCATTAATTAATATAATAATATTTTGAAAAAAAGTCAATAGTTTTGAACTATTTTTTAGAAAATATGGTAAAATTCTAGTAAGAGGGAATAGAAGTGAGGTGAAAAAATAATGGCAATCCCTAAATACCAATACATAAAAGATGAACTAAAACAAAAAATCATTTCTGGTCAATTTGAAAATGGCGATAAGTTTTACACTGAGGCTGAATTGATACAGATGTATGATGTTAGTTCTATCACTGTCGTCAGAGCACTAAACGATCTTGCCAACGACGGATATATTATCCGCCAGCAAGGAAAAGGCACCTTCGTATCTAGAGCCCGTAAGCATAAACTAGTCGAATTTTCTGATGTAGAGGTTTTTCCATCCCAAAGTGACCATGTCACTGTCTTATCCATTGAGCGTGGAAACGATGGAGCCATTCTAGACAAACTCGGTCTAAAGAGCAACCAATTCTATTATAGGATCGAACGGGTCAGAGAAACCAATGGTGTGACCTATATCTATCAGCAATCCTATATCCCAGAACAATATGTAAATGCGAACTATCCAAACTTAGAGTACTATAGTTCTATTTATGGTCGCTTCAAAGCAGATTATCATATTCATATGAACGATGAACCCTTTGAAGAAATCAACGAAATTGTTTTCCCAACACCTAAGCATGTAGCTGAAAAACTAGGAATCGATCCTCAATTTCCTTCTGTACATCAAGTGAAAACTACTCATCTTGAAAGTACTGGACAAATCCTGGAATATGTTGAGAGTTACAAACGCGGAGACTTTTATAAAATCAAGTTTATTGCCTCTGATAAAAGTCGTTAATAGTAGTAAAAACGAACTCTATCAAGCACTTACACTCTTTTGTAAAAGCGCTTTCATTGATGTTTATATTATATCGTGTTTTACCTAAAATGAAAAGTTATTTTGTTAGATACCTTTAATTTGTTTGCTAAAATATATAATATGAACACTTATTTAAACAAAAAGCTATCAATTAACTGAATTGATAGCTTTTTTGATTTTTCTTTTATTGAGAGTATGTTGGCTTACTTTAGTCAAACAAACAAATTTCCTGACTAACTAAGCCATTTCTTCCTTTACCCGGAAGTCTTTAAAAGGAAAAACATATCGAAAATGGACAGGTCGGTTATCAATGTCTAAAATGTCTCACGCCTGTGAAGACCATGGTCAAGCCATATTTGTCCGCAGCTTCGATGGATTCTTGGTCGCGGACGGAGCCACCTGGTTGGATGATGGCCTTGATACCGGCTTTGGCGATTTCTTCCACGTTATCGGCAAATGGGAAAAAGGCGTCGGAAGCAAGTACAGCACCATCAAGACGATCTTTGGCTTGGTCAATGGCAATACGGACTGAAGCCACACGGTTAGTCTGACCTGGGCCAACACCAAGTGTCATGTGGTCGTTGGTCACGATGATTCCGTTTGATTTGACGTACTTGATAGCCTTCCATGCGAACTCAAGAGCTGTCGCTTCTGTCTCGGTTGGCTGGCGTTTGGTCACCACTTGCCATTCAGCTGGGCTCTCTTTCACCACGTCTTGGTTTTGCACAAGAAGTCCACCGACAACACCTGTGTATTCTGCTTCCACTTCACTGGCATCTTGAGCATCAAATGGCAAGACAAGGATACGCAAGTTTTTCTTTTTGTTGGTCAAAATGGCTAGCGCTTCATCCGTATAGCTCGGTGCAATGATGATTTCAAGGAAGACGCCATGCATCTTCTCAGCTGTCGCAGCATCCACCTCACGGTTAAGGACGACAATCCCACCAAAGATTGAGACAGGATCAGACTCATAAGCATAATCCCAAGCAGTCTCGATGTCATCTGCTTGACCGATACCACATGGATTCATGTGTTTCAAAGCCACAACGGTTGGACGGTCTTTGAAATCACGAATGATACGGATAGCTGCATCCGCATCGCGGATATTGTTAAAGGACAATTCCTTACCGTTGAGCTGTTTCGCTGAAGCAATTGAGTAGTCTGTCGGCAAGGCTTTTTGGTAGAAGTCCGCATCCTGTTGAGGGTTTTCACCATAACGCATAACTTGCTTGAGATCATAAGTCAAGGTCAATTTTTCAGGCTTGCTTTCTCCGACTTGAGTAGTAAAATACTCTGCAATCAAGGCGTCATAAGCCGCTGTGTGGCGGAAAACTTTTGCTGCTAAACGTTGGCGAGTTTCGTAAGTAGTTTCGCCATTGGCTGACAATTCTTCAAGAACTACAGCATAATCAGCAGGGTCTACCACAACTGTTACACTGGCATGGTTTTTAGCTGCTGAACGAAGCATAGACGGCCCGCCGATATCGATATTCTCCACCGCATCAGCGTATGTCACATCTGGTTTGAGAATTGTTTCCTTGAAAGGATAGAGATTGACCACCACAAGGTCAATAAGCTCAATATTATTATCTTTAGCCGCCTCTAAATGGCTATCGAGATCACGACGAGCGAGGAGCCCACCGTGGATATTCGGGTGCAGGGTCTTGACACGACCATCCATCATTTCTGGGAAGCCAGTCACGTCGTCAATAGCAATGGTCTCTACCCCAGCACTATCGAGGACAACCTTGGTCCCACCTGTTGAGATGATATCCCAACCAAGTTTTTTGAGTTCTTGGGCAAATTCAACAATGCCCGCTTTGTCTGAGACGCTGATTAAGGCGCGTTTAGTCATTTTCTTTCCTTTCCTTGTATCTTTCACATCATTTAAACTAAAGACTGGCGATCATAGTCTGTAATCTGATTCCCAAGTTCTTGCAATAATCTTCTTACCTCAAGCTTACTTGTTTCACTTTCATACACGCTTCGCAGTTATGCATCTGTTGCACCAATCAGGGTTACAAATTCTACTTTTCCATGCGGAGTGTCTAGGGGCTTAGCTAGATTATCGCGAGCAGTCAGAAAACCTGTCAACTTTGATTTTTGCTGGGCATCAATTCCTACCGTTTGCTTGGTGTAAATGTATTCTTCTGGTAAAACAACTTTACCCGTTTTAAAAATATATCTTGCCACATATTGCAATAAACCGCAGCCATTTTTGATTTCTTCTTCGTCATTATCTGATTTCTTTAACTTAAAAGTCAATTCAATCCCATAACCACTGTATTCTGGATCTGAGCTTTCCTTTGTATATAATTCTGACAAGCCATAGCCAACAAAATGCCAAAATCCCCCCGCATCATAAACACTGATACCATCAAGAGGATCTGGACCACCAAACATATATTTAATAAGTGTTCCATAATGCCGAGGATTGGGTTGATCAGGATAGAGACGATCAAATTCTGCATCAATGGCTTCCCATCCTGGAGCGCTATCATCTGTATTATCAGATTGAATAACAGTCTTGTCTCCATCTTCAATCGGCTTTTCCTCACCGGAAGATTTCTTCTTAAAAAAATCAAATAAACCCATAAATTCTCCTTAGCTAAGATTCTTACTCATGATTTACCAACTCCTAATAGAGGTAGTTTTTGAAGAGGGCTTTAACCCTTCCAAAAAGCATTTCAGACTTCCTTCCTATCGTCTCTCCACTCCCAAGCTATCCAACACCTCTGGATACAACTTGTACTCTGCCTCATGAATGCGAGCTTCAAAGCTTTCGATGGTATCATCAGCTAGTCGTGGCACACGGACTTGTTTGATGACCTTGCCTGTATCCACACCCGAGTCCACCCAGTGAATGGTCACGCCGCTCTCAGCAACCCCAGCATTCCAAGCGTCCTCAATCCCATGAGCTCCTGGAAATTCGGGCAGGTAGGCTGGATGAATGTTGATAATTCGACCTTCATAAGCTGCCAACAAGGTTGGCCCAACGATTTTCATGTAGCCGGCGAGGCAAACCAAGTCAATCTGGTGTTCTTCCAAGAGTTCGACAAGGGCTGCTTCATAGTCTGCCTTGTTCTCAAACTCCTTTAGTTCAAAAGCATAGGACAGAATGCCAAGCTTGTCTGCACGCTCGAGCACATAGGCGTCACGATGGTCTGAAAAGACAAACTCTACCGGAAATTCTTCGGCAATCACCTGAAAATTTGAGCCATTACCAGAGGCAAAAACCGCTATTTTTTTCATTTGATGATGACACTTTCGTTTTCTTTCTTGACGATGCGACCAATTTCATAGACTGGTTCATCCAGCAATTCTTTGACACGGCCTACATTTTCAGGGCTAACTGCCAACATGAGTCCAACACCCATATTGAAGATTTCAAACATTTCTTCATGCTTGATTTCACCGTATTTTTCAAGAGCTTTGAAAATCGGAAGCACTGGAACCTTGCTTTCCTCAATCTCTGCAGCCAAGTCATCTGCAAACATACGTGGGACATTCTCGATAAAACCACCACCTGTGATGTGGGCAATACCGTTGACCAGCTCTTCCTTGATGAGAGGCAAGACAGCCTTGACATAGATACGAGTCGGCTCAAGAAGGACTTCCTTAAGTTTCTTGCCTTCCAATTCTGGCAAGACTTCCTCACCTGTATAGTCGGCAAAGACGCGACGCACAAGTGAGTAACCATTGGAGTGAATCCCACTTGAAGCAAGCCCGAGAAGAACATCTCCTTCCGTCACTTTTGAACCATCAATAATTTGAGATTTTTCAGCCACACCGACTGCAAAACCAGCCAAGTCATAATCATCTTCACCGTACATACCAGGCATTTCAGCCGTTTCTCCACCGATAAGAGCGGCGCCTGCCTGCACACAACCTTCTGCTACACCAGCAACCACTTGTTCTAGCTTGGCTGGTTCATTCTTGCCAGTCGCGACATAGTCAAGGAAATAGAGGGGCTCCGCACCTGCAGCGATGATGTCATTGACACACATGGCCACACAGTCCTGACCAATGGTATCGTGCTTGTCATACTTGATAGCTAGCATCAACTTGGTACCAACACCATCTGTACCTGAGATCAAAACAGGCTCTTTGACACCTGTTTTTGAAAGGTCAAACATACCACCGAAGCCACCCAAAGCTCCCATAACCCCTGCACGCTCCGTACGAGCCACATGTTTTTTGATTCGTTCAACTACTTCATACCCCGCTTCAACATCCACACCAGATTGAGCGTATGCATTCTTATTTGTCATTTAGTCTCCTCTTCCTTTTGTATAATGGAAAATCTCATCCGTCTATTTGTAAAAACTCGTCTTTTCTTCCAAACTTCTACGATATTCTTCTTCATAGTCGTAGAGAGGAGTTGGGTAGTCGCCGTCAAAGTAAGCGACACAGAGACCACCGTTTGGCGCATCTGTTTCAATCCCGATAGAGTTAATCAAGCCATCAATAGAAAGATAGGTCAGGCTATCCGCACCAATGATTTGGCAGGTTTCTTCAACGGTATGATTGGCAGCAATCAGCTCCTGCCGCGTCTGGATATCAATCCCGTAAAAACATGGATAAGCTAGCGCTGGACTGCCAATAGCAACGTGAACCTCAGACGCCCCTGCTTCTTTCAAGAGCTGAACGATACGGCGAGAGGTTGTCCCCCTAACAATGGAATCATCAATCATCACCACACGTTTGCCTTTGACAACGCCTGAAACAGCTGACAGTTTCATCCGCACCCCTTGCTCCCGCAATTCTTGAGTTGGCTGGATAAAGGTGCGTTGTGTATATTGGTTTTTAATTAATCCCATTTCGTTTGGCAGACCAGATTCTTCCGCAAAGCCCATGGCTGCGCTTAGTGAAGAATTCGGAACACCGACTACGATATCCGCCTCATGTTTGAATTCACGCGCCAATTGAGCCCCCATTCTCTTGCGGGCTGTATGGACGTTGACACCATGGATATTGGAGTCAGGACGCGCAAAATAGATATACTCCATAGAGCAAATCGCCAACTGGGTATCATTCGTATAACTATCGTACTGGATGCCACTGTCATCAATGATGACAATCTCCCCTGGCTTCACATCACGAATCCACTCAGCACCAATCACTTCAAAAGCACAAGTTTCAGAAGAAACCACAACTGCTCCATTGCTCATTTTCCCAATAGAAAGCGGACGGAAGCCATTTGGGTCAAGCGCCGCAATCAACTTGTCTTCAAAAAGTAGAATATAAGCAAACCCACCTTTGACAAGACTGAGTGCTTCTTTAATTTTACCCATTAGACTAGGATTATGACTACGACGAATCAAGTGAGCCAAGATTTCAGAATCAGAGGTTGAGCTGAAAATAGCGCCTCTTTGTTCCAATTCTTTCTTTAGAGATTCTGCATTAGTTAGGTTCCCATTATGAGCAAGTCCAAACTGCATATCATGAAAGCGAAAAATGAAAGGCTGGATATTATCCGCAGAAGCTTCTCCTGCAGTCGCATAACGAACGTGCCCAATCGCACTCGTTCCAGTCAGTTTATCCAAATTAGCTGGATTTCTGAACACTTCTGATAGAAGTCCCATATCACGATGGCGCTTTAGTTGTCCCTGGTCATTGGAGAGGATTCCTGCCCCCTCCTGACCGCGGTGCTGAAGACTATGGAGCCCAAAATAGGTCAATTTAGCCGCATCCGGATGTCCCCAAATACCGAAAACACCACATTCTTCATTAAGTGACTTTACTTCGTATGTCATTTTTTTACCTAAATTCTTTTATCCTGAAAAGGGAGAAAACCTGATCTGACAGACCAAGTAGACTCCTTTTTGATTACTTTCTATTACAAGCCAGTGTTATCTTGACCCGCTTGGAAATAACGAACGGCACTTTCAAACAATTTCTGGTCTTTCTGGCCTGGAATATTTTGGAAAAGACCATCTTCATAACGTTCTGAGTGTCCCATCTTACCGATGATTTGACCATTCTTGCTAGTAATTCCTTCGATGGCATTAACAGAACCATTCGGATTGTACTTAGAGTCCATACTTGGTTTGCCGTCAAAGTCAACGTATTGGCTAAAGATTTGACCATTGTCACGGAGCTCCGCGAATTCCTCGGCCGTCACGACAAACTTCCCTTCACCGTGCGACACTGGGATGGCATGGATATCTCCTACTTGCACGCCAGCCAACCATGGTGAGTTGGTATTGGCAATTCGAGTTTCCACCATCTTGGCCACGTGCTGATTGGCATCATTGTAAAAGAGAGTTGGGCTACTAGCACCTGCATCTTCAAAGTTTCCGTAAGGAAGAAGTCCAGATTTGACTAAAGCCTGGAATCCATTACAGATACCAATGATGAGGCCACCACGACTGATGAAAGCATCAATGGCTTTCTTAACCTTCTCGTTGAGCAGGATGTTGACGATAAACTTAGCTGACCCATCTGGCTCATCTGCAGCAGAGAAGCCACCTGCAAAGAAGATAATATTTGCCTTGTCAATATTGTCAACCATTGCGTCAACAGACTTGACAATAGCTACTTCATCCAAAGTAACAAAGGGAACTAGATTAACCTTTGCACCAGCTGCTTCAAAGGCCTTAGCTGAGTCGTATTCTGAGTTTGTTCCAGGAAAGACTGGTATGTAAACCAGTGGCTCAGCTACTGTATCCTTGGCTTTTATCACTGTATCAGAGACTAGTGCAGGGACATCCTCTAAAACTTTAGATTGTTCAAATTCAGTTGGGTAAACTGCTTCTAACTTTCCTTCAAAAGCATTGAGCACATTTAAACCATTTATGTCAATATCGTTTACGGTCAATGTAAACAATTGAGTTGTTTGTCCAATCTTAGCTACATTTGGAATATCCTCTTTAGATGTAAAGACAAAGCCACCTAGCTGACCAGTTAAACAAGTTGACAGATCTGTTAAGTTTACTTTTGCTCCTATACGATTCCCCAGACTCATAAGAGCTAAGCTTTCAAGTACTCCACCATATTTAACTGCTGATGCCGCACTGATTTTATGTTCTTTTTGAAGACTTGTAAACTGTGTAAAGTTTGCCTTTACAGTCTCGAAATCAATTTCTTGAGATAGGGCTGGTCCTGGGATATAGTAAATCCATTCTCCCACTGCTTTAAATTCTGGAGACAGGACTTTTCGACTATCTGCAGTTGTTACACCAAATGCAACAAGAGTTGGAGGCACTGTCAACTCTTCAAAAGTACCTGACATAGAGTCCTTACCACCAATAGATGGAAGGCCTAGCTGAATCTGTGCTTCAATAGATCCTAAAAGGGCAGATACGGGCTGACCAAAACGTTCAGCTTTCTTATCCATCCGCTCAAAGTACTCTTGGTATGAGAAACGAGCCTTAGACCATTCTCCACCAGCGGCAACTAATCGGGCAGTTGCTTCGATCACAGCATATGCTGCTCCATGATAAGGTGACCATTCAGCCAAATACGGATGGAAACCTTGAGCTATTACAGATGCAGTATTCGTAAAACCAGACTGAACAGGTAGTTTTTGAACAGAAGCTTCTGTTGGAGTTATTTGATAACGACCTCCCAGAGGATGATTGACAGTTGAACGTCCTACAGAACTGTCAAAAATCGTCTGTAAACCTTTTTGACTAGTATGGTTGAGATCAGATAGAAGAGATAATAGGTCTGTTTCAAGACTTTCAGCTGATGTTGTCCTTTCTTCAGGTAGCTTGACATCCTTGTCAACCACCTTGGCATCGACTACAACACGAACGCCATTTGTATCAAGGAAAGAACGCTCCAAGTCGACAATTGTTTCACCATTCCAGTGCATAACCAGATTTGGTTTTTCAGTCACTTTCGCAACAACAACAGCGTCAATATTTTCTTTGTTACATTCCGAAACAAAGGCATCCACATCCTCAGGACGAACAACAACAGCCATCCGTTCTTGTGATTCAGAGATAGCGATTTCTGTTCCATTGAGCCCTTGGTATTTAAGAGGTACCTTATCAAGATTGATTTCAAGACCATCTGCTAATTCACCAATAGCTACACAGACACCACCAGCTCCAAAGTCATTTGATTTCTTAATCAGTCGAGTCACATTTCCATTACGGAAAAGGCGTTGAATCTTGCGTTCTTCAATGGCATTCCCTTTTTGAACTTCAGCACCAGCAGTCTCTACAGATTCTACAGTTTGCACCTTTGAAGAGCCTGTTGCGCCACCAACTCCGTCGCGCCCTGTCTTTCCACCTAATAAGATGACCACATCACCCGCTACTGGTTTTTCACGAACAACATTTTCTTTAGGAGCCGCTCCGACAACCGCTCCAAGCTCCATCCGCTTAGCTACAAAACCTGGGTGGAAGTACTCACGGACATAAGTTGTTGCCAAACCAATTTGATTACCGTAAGAAGAATAGCCATGCGCTGCTGTTTTAGAAATGATCTGCTGAGGAAGCTTTCCAGCTCGCGTTTCAGCAATCAGCTGGGTAATATCGCCCGCACCAGAAATCCGCATTGCTTGATAAACATAAGAACGACCAGAGAGTGGATCACGAATAGCTCCACCAATACAAGTCGCAGCGCCACCAAAAGGCTCAATTTCTGTTGGGTGGTTGTGGGTTTCATTTTTAAACATCAGCAGCCATGGTTCTTTCACACCATTGACATCCACTTCAATTTCGACTGAGCAGGCATTGATTTCATCAGAAACTTCCATATCATCTAGACGGCCATTGGCTCTTTCGTAGCGGCCAAAAATAGTCGCCATATCCATGAGAGTCTGCGGTTTTTCCCCACGTCCCAACTCATTGCGCATAGCCAAGTATTTATCATAAGTAGCCTGCAATTGTTTTTCAAACTTAGAAGCTGAAAAATCAATCGTTTTTAACTCAGTCTCAAAGGTTGTATGGCGACAATGATCAGACCAATAAGTATCTAGGACCTTTAGCTCTGTCTCTGTTGGCACGCGCCCAATGGATTTGAAATAATCTTGAATGAATAAGAGATCGTCAACTTCCATAGCCAAACCTTGTTCAGACTTGTAGAGCAAAAAATCTTCTGCCGTATAGTTTTCAAAGAAATCTAGATTTGGAATTTCCTTGTCAGAGCTTGAAAATTCCTGAGGACGGAGGCCTGAGAGAATATCTTTAAAGCGAGAATCCACAGGATTTAGAAGATAACGCTTAATCGCCTTCAGTTCATTGGCATCAATATTTTTGTTGACTAAATAAAGTTGAGCTGTATTTACAATTACATTGCTATCACTGCCCAAGAGCAATAAAGCCTCCTGAGCGCTAGCTGAGCGTTGGTCAAACTGACCCGGCAGAGCTTCGATAGCAAAAAACGCTGTTTCTGCAAGTGCAACCTCTACTTCCTCTTCTGTCAGCAATCTATCTGTTACTTGCTCAGAAAAAATATGTTTTTCAGCCCGAGTATACAAGTCTTCTGCCAGATGAAAAACATCGTAAACCTGAATTATACGAAGATCTGATAATGTTTTTAACTGGAGATTATATATCAGCTCTTTCATTAAACTCTGTGACTTGATACCAAAGTTATTTTTCTTCTCTACAAAAATACGCTTGTCCATGACTTTTCACACCCGTCCTTACTTAATCGCCTGCAACTTCTCCCAAACAACTTGGTAAACATCCGTTAATTCACCAAGACCACGCCGGAAAACATCCTTGTCCATGTGGTGTCCTTCTGCGTCCCAGAGACGGCAGTTATCAGGTGAAAATTCATCTGCTAGAATAATTTTTCCTTCTTTGTCAAAGCCGAACTCTAACTTGAAATCAATCAATTTCAATCCAATTTGGCGGAACCAGTCTGATAAAAGCTCATTGATCCGACGAGTCTCCTCTTTCAAAAAGGCAATTTCTTCGTCGTTAGCAATCTTCAAGAATTTTACATGCTCATCATTGATGAAAGGATCGTCCAAATCATCATTTTTGTAGTAAAATTCCACAATCGGGGTCTCAAGTGCAATCCCTTCTTCTACTCCAAAACGCTTAGAGAAAGATCCTGCTGTATAGTTCCGAAGCACTACTTCTAATGGAATAATCTTTACTTTTTTGTTGAGTTGATCTGTATCTGAAATCTTTTCAATAAAATGCGTGGCTACACCCGCAGCATTCAGTTTTTCAAAAATAAATGATGAAATCTGATTATTGAGTACTCCCTTACCAACAATCTGTTCTTTCTTAACCCCATTAAAAGCGGTAGCTTGATCCTTATAATGTGCTACAATCACATCCTCATCATCTGTAGCAAGAATATCTTTGGCTTTTCCCGAATATATCAATTTATTTGACATTTTAATGTTCGCCTTTCGTAATTTTTATGCCTTCATTTTATCATACGAACTAGATATTTACAAGCTGTATCCGTATTTTGCGTCTAACTTCCATTGATTTTTTTATTTAAACTACCTTCCTTATCAAAATATAGAAAAAAGTAGGTCAAGGCCTACTTTGTTTTTTTCTCAATATATGCTACTACATCTGCAACACTGCATAGACGATCAATATCTTCATCTAAAATATCAATTCCAAATTCGTCTTCTAAAGTCAGAATAAACTCCATCATATCAACAGAATCCGCCCCAAGATTATCCTTAAAGCTTAATTCCGGAGTTACCTCAAAACTTTTACCTTGGCGTTCTTGAATGATAGATACGATCTTTTGGTAGATTGTTTCCTGCGTCATTGTGTTTCCTCCTTTGAGAATTCTGTAACTGATTTACCAACCACATCAGTATGTAGCATTGTTCGAATTTGACGAATCGTACTGCAAACTGTTTTTGCATCACTTGAGCCGTGAGTCTTAACAACTGGCGCTTTTAGACCAAATAATACGGCTCCTCCAGCATCAGAATAATCTAGTCTAGATTTTAGTTCCTTCAGGCTATCTTTTAAAAGCAAGGCACCCAACTTGGCCTTGAGACCACCACCTAAAATACTCTTCTTAAGCTGCCCCATAATGCTGAGCGCTGTTCCCTCAATAGACTTTAAGACTGCGTTTCCGGTGAATCCATCTGTCACTATAACATCAGCTACACCATTCATCAACTCACGCGCTTCCACATTTCCAATAAAATTAAGAGAGGAATCTGCAGCAAGTAGTTCATAGGTCTCCTTACGTAAAGGATCACCCTTGCTACTTTCTGTCCCGTTGTTCAAAAGACCTACACGTGGTTTCTTAATTCCTCTCACACTCTCAGCATAAAAAGATCCTAACTTGGCGTACTGATACAAATGATGAGCGGTATTTTCTGCATTTGCTCCTAAATCCAGCATATCAAATCCCTGACCATCAACGGTTGGTAGAGTTGACAACAGACCTGGTCGATCAATGTTTTTAATACGGCCTACAATAAAGAAGCCTGCCGCTAAAAGTGCACCTGTATTCCCAGCAGAAAGAACAGCATCTGCTTCTCCTGCTTTAACAGCCTTAGCAGCTAAGACCATACTAGAGTTCTTCTTTTGACGAATGGCCTTGGTTGGCTCATCATCAGAATTAATCTTTTCATCTGTGTGGACAATGCTAACTCGCTCACTTGCAGTCAGATACTGCTTGATCTTGGCCTCATCTCCATATAAAATCAGCTCGATATCTGAAAACTCTTGAAGAGCTTGATTAGCTCCTTCTACCAAGGCCTGAGGGGCAAAATCGCCTCCCATAGCATCAATGGCAATTTTTTTCATATTGACTCCTTATTTTCTTTATCTTTTAAAATACTTCCCCAGTCTCCTAGAGAATCAATGAATTTCTTTGATTTCAAATGAATTCCAACATAATCGTCGTAAATTTGATCTATAAATTCGCGTAGTTGTTGTTTAATTTCTGCTTTTAGTGAAATAGTTTCCAGAGTGCTATATTCTACTGCCTGAAATTGATCAAGTAAAAATGGGATATTGGGATGAAGATGACAGCGACGATCGTCTTCATGATAGTGGTCTGGACAGAGGACACCATTGAATTTAAAGGAAAAATCAAAAGGTAATCCAGTTCGGTGACAAAAGATACATTCGTGGAAATTTAGAGAAACACCAAAACGTGACAAAATCTGAACTTCAAAAATATTTGTCAAAATCTCATGGTCTAAACCGTCTTCCATTAACTCCAAGGTTTTTGTCAGGAAAGCAAAAAGAGTTGCATCTGCTTGATTGTCCTGAATACTAGCGTCTGCCAAGGCAGCTACATAGGTCGCATAGGCCATGATGAACAAATCGCTATTAATTCGAGTAAAAGGCTGGACATCCTGATAATCCTGAATATAACTCAGACCATCATCGTTCACTTTCATAAGCAAATTTGCCAAGGTAAGGGGCTGAATAACAGGACTCAGCTTAGAGTTGGTGGCATGTTTCACGAAAAACATACGTTTGCCAGCCTGTTCTGTAAAGATTTTTACTAATTTGTCGTCTTCACGAAAGTTTCGATTATAGAGTACTAGCGCTTTACTCGTGATGGACTGCATCATATTCTTCCATGTACTCCTTGAGTCGCTTCATAGCCTCTTGAATGACCTCCATACTAGCTGCATAAGAAAGCCGAATATAGCCTTCCCCATACTGGCCAAAAGCTGCACCTGGAATAAAAGCAACAGCTTTTTTCTCAGCAAAATCTTTTAGAAAAGCGAACGAATCCTGCGTAAATCCATCCGGAATCTTAGCAAAGATATAAAAAGCACCGTCTGGTTTTATAATTTTAAAGCCCAGGTCCCTCATCTTTTCCAAGATATAATCTCGCCTTATGATGTATTCCTTCTTCATAGGAAGAGCGTCGTCTTTTCCAGCTGATAAGGCTTCTACCCCTGCAAATTGGGCCATAGTATTTGCAGCTGTTACCAAATATTGGTGGCTCTTGATGATCTGAGCGGTAAACTCAGCAGGCGCAAAGATAAAGCCTAATCGCCAACCAGTCATAGCATGAGATTTGGAAAGACCATTGATAACAATGGCTTGCTTAGGTAGGTACTGACCGATGGAAACATGAGCCTCTTCTCTGTAAGTCAACTCCGAATAAACTTCATCACAGACAACAAAGACTGGATATTTACTCAACACTACTGCCAATTCCTGGATTTGCTCCCTAGAATAGGTCACACCAGTTGGATTGGCTGGATAGTTCAGGATGACAGCCTTGACTTTTTCACCTTGCTCCAAAATAGCCTTTTCTAGCATTTCAGGGGTCAAGACAAAATCATTTTCTGTTGTATCAATCTCGACAATTTTAGCTCCTACAAGATTAACAATCGGCTCATATCCTGGATAAGCAGGTGCGGGAAGTAAAACAACATCTTCTTCTTCTAAGATAGCTGTCAAGGTTGCAGACAAAGCTTCTGTTGCACCAATAGTCACCAACACTTCGCTTTCTGGTTTATAGTCTAAATTATATTTTTCTTTGACAAACTCGCTCGCTGCCTGTCTTAGCTCAAGCAAACCACTCATACCGGTATAATGACTCTGATCGGCATCAATGGCAACCTTAGCCGCTTCTTTTACATGGTTCGGAGTTGTAAAATCTGGCTCACCTAAAGTTAGGCGTAAAACCCCGGGAATACTTGATATGGACTGATCAAACTGACGAATCATCGATACTTCAATTTTATCTAAATTCTTATTAAAACGTTTCGTTAAATCCATACATTGCCTCCGTATCTTTATCTTTTCAAATATTATACTACAAATAAAAGACCGTCGCAAAAACTGACTGTAATCACACAAAAGGAAAAAGATTGCAGCTCAAGCCCAATCTTGTATCCTTTCTTTATTGTTCTTCGCTTTCATCATCAAAATAGCGAATCAAGTTCTTTTCTGTCAAAATATCTGAGTAAGTATAAGATTCTACATAAGTACTTGCAGAGTCTCCAGCTGGAACATTGTCATTTGTATATTCTACTATAAATAAAGAAGGATAAACCTCAATCAAACGTCCTTTTTTATCCTTTTGACGCTTCCGCCCATTTTCCAGAGTCATCTCGACAATCTGCCCCTCATGTGCCTTGATGTCTTCTTTAATTTTTTTCATTTTTGCTACATCTGTAAATGCATCACTCATTTTATACTTCCTCCCTTTTAGAAATACTTGAGAACTTGTTGTATTCTTTTTGGAAAATCAATTCTACCGTACCACGCGCACCGCTACGGTTTTTCTCGATAATAACTTCCACCTTGTTATTTGGAATACCTTCTTCTTCCTCGCCAGCACGATCATAATAATCATCCCGATAGAGAAAGGCTACGATATCCGCATCCTGCTCGATAGATCCAGATTCCCGGATATCAGACAGCACTGGCCGTTTATCTTGTCGTTGCTCTACTCCACGAGAGAGCTGACTCAAGGCGATTACTGGTACTTTTAACTCTTTTGCTAAAATCTTCAGCTGACGAGAAATTTCTGATACCTCTTGCTGACGATTTTCGCGTCCGGTTCCTGTGATCAACTGCAGGTAGTCAATCAAAATTAGGCCTAAATTGCCTGTTTCTTGAGCCAACTTTCTCGCCCGCGAGCGAATTTCTGTAATCCGAATCCCTGGTGTATCATCAATATAAATGCTGGCTTGTGCCAGATTTGCTTGAGCGATGGTTACTTTCTGCCATTCTTCATCGCTTAGTTGTCCTGTACGGATAGAATGCGAATTGATAACTCCTTCAGAAGCCAACATCCGGTCTACCAAGCTCTCTGCCCCCATTTCCAAAGAGAAAATAGCGACAGTCTTATCTAGTTTGGTCCCAATATTCTGAGCAATGTTAAGGGCAAAAGCAGTTTTTCCGACCGCAGGACGTGCTGCCAAAATGATCAATTCTTCCTCATGTAGACCTGTGGTCATCTTATCCAACTCAGGATAGCCAGTCGCAATCCCTGTGATATGAGAAGTTTGTTGAGAACGAACCTCCAAGTTTTCAAAGTTGATATTCAAGATATCTTTGATGTTTTTAAAACCACTACGGTTAGCATTCTCACTGACATCAATGAGCGCCTTCTCCGCACCAGCAATAATTTCATCTGCTGGGCTGGCTCCATCGTAAGCTTGATTGATAGAGTCTGTCAACCGAGCAATTAAGCGACGCAAAATAGCTTTTTCAGCTACGATTTTAGCATAATATTCTGCATTGGCAGAGGTCGGAACTGAGTTAACCACTTCAACCAAATAGCTGAGTCCACCAATGTTTTGTAAATCATCCTGGCTATCCAGAATATTGCGAACGGTAGTGGCATCAATTGCATCACCACGATCAGCCAAATCAATCATGGCCTTAAAAATCAAGCGATTGGCATACTTAAAGAAGTCAGCTGGCTCGATATATTCACGAACGAAAACGAGCTTGCTCTCATCAAGAAAAATAGCTCCCAGAACAGACTGCTCAGCTAAAATATCTTGAGGCTGTGCTCGTAATTCATCAATCTCTGCCATAAAGAACTCCTCTCTCCCCTACTTACTTATCCTTCCTTGACACGCAGATTGATGACACCTGTGATGTCTTGGTAAATCTTCACTGGAACATCGATCAGACCTACTGAACGAATCGGTGAATCCACTTTGATATTGCGTTTGTCCAACTTAATACCAAATTGTTTTTCTAACTCTTCTGCAATTTTTTTGCTGGTAATAGAGCCAAACGTCCGACCATCTGGACCAACTTTTTCAGTAAATTCAACCAAAGTTGCTTCTTCTGCTAATTTAGCCTGAATCGCTTGAGCTTCAGCAACTAATTCAGCATGGGCTTTTTCTTCAGATTTCTGTTTCCCCCGTAACTCACCAATAGCCTGAGCAGTTGCTTCTTTCGCTAAATTTTTCTTAATCAAAAAGTTTTGAGCATATCCTGTAGGAACTTCCTTTACTTCCCCTTTTTTCCCCTTACCTTTCACATCTGCTAAAAAGATTACTTTCATTCTACTATCTCCTCTTCTTTTTTGATAACTTCATCAATAATTTCTTGGTTTAATTTCCGGGTAACCTCTGCAACCGTTAGATCTTTAATCTGAGCAGCTGCTAGATTAAAGTGGCCACCACCACCCATATTTTCCATAATACGTTGGACATTAATCTTACTGCGACTTCGAGCTGAAATCGAAACATAACCTTGAGTATTTTTACTTACAACAAAGGTTGCCTCAATACCTGACATAGCAAGCATGGTGTCCGCCGCCTTACTGATTGCGACCGTCTGATAACTCTTATCTTCTGGTCCACTAGCTACAATGACGTTTGGTAATATCTTATTTCCTCGTAGGATCAGCTCGTTGACCGCCCGATATTCATCAAAATCAGTTGCAGAAATATCTTGAATGGTCACACTATCACTGCCCCGTGTCCGTAAATAACTAGCCACATCAAATGTCCGACTAGTAACGCGAGATGTGAAATTCTTAGTATCCAACATCATTCCAGCCATCAAAACACTGGCTTGCATCTTACTTAATCTATTTTTCTTAGAATTTTGGAACTGAAGCAATTCCGTCACAAGCTCACTAGCACTGCTGGCTCCACTTTCAATATAAGTAATGACAGCATTTTCTGGGAAGTCATCATCCCGTCGATGATGATCAATTACAATAGTCTGATAAAACTGTTTATAAAAATCCTTAGATAGGGTCAAGCTGAGCTTAGAATGGTCAACCATAATGAGTAAGGAGTTTCCCGTCACCATCGTCATAGCTTCTGCAACAGTTACCAAATTAGTCTGACCTTCGTCTTGGAGTTTATTGACAGCTCTCTCAATATCTGCAGCCATTTGATACTGATCATAGACAACATACGTCTTATCAATTAAATTGCTTGCAAAAAGTTGCATTCCAACTGCCGAACCCAAGGCATCCATATCCAAATTCTTATGACCTACAACAAAAACTTGATCAACACTACGGATTTTATCCGAAATAGCTGTCATCATGGCCCGAGTACGTGTACGTGTACGTTTCACAGCTGCAGCAGAGCCACCTCCAAAGAAGATAGGATTCTTGCCATCAGCATTTTCTTTTACAACAGCCTGATCTCCTCCACGAACCTCAGCTAGGTTTAGATTTAACAAAGCCGTTTTACCAATTTGATCGTGGTCCCCATCCCCATAAGCAAAGCCCATACTGAGAGTCAGAGGAATTTCACGATTCTTGGCCTCGATTCTAAATTGATCAATAACTGAAAATTTATCCTGCATTAATTGATCTAGTACTGTAAAATCTGTAAACAGATAAAAACGGTCCATACCTACACGACGATAAAACATCCGATGGCGATCAGAGAATTCTGCAATGTAATTGGCAACAAAACTATTAATCTGGCTGATATCGGAATCTGATACAACATCTTCTAAATCATCATAGTTATCAACAGATATGATACCAATAACAGGTCGTGTAGTTGCTAATTCTGCAGTTGCATCATACTCATTAGAAGCATCAAAAAAGTAGAAAACATTAGAGGAACGATCCAGATAAATCGAATATTTCTTGTCACCAATTGTCATGTAGCGACCAGAACCTTCTAAACCTGTCTCCATCATCTGCTGTAGCATTTGTGTATCAAAATCCCCATCTTCTGTTGTACAAAGCAACTCAGCATAGGGATTAAACCACTCAACTTCGCCAGTTTCTTCTTTAATTTTAATAACTCCAACGGGCATTTTGTCTAGTAAAGACGCCAAACTATTTTCTGCATGGTGATTGACATACTGAATTTGTTCAAATTCAGCTGTTTCAAAAAATTTTTGTTGATAAATTAGAAGGGAAACCAAAAAGGCCACCACCAAGAAGGTAGCAAGCAAAACAAGCGTTCCTTCACCAAACGCTCGCAGTAAAACTGCTAAGATTCCAAAAGAAATAACGCCCAGCATTACAAAGTGAATTGGGGCAAAATGAAATTTTTTCATCACAAACCTCTTATCCGCCATTTTACCATAAATTCAAGAAAAAAGCGAGTTTCTACTGGTTCTAAGCTTATTTGTGATGTTTAAACTTTTTGTAAACTTAGTAATTATTTCTCGATGGATTGCATCATCCTCTAGTTAATTGTTTGTTGTCATAGTTGTAAAACAATTTTACAGCAAAGTAAACATATTGGTTACTCCACTCAAGAAAGCTAGTTATTTAGTCATGTTTAATAATTAAAAGTTCTTTTTTCACAAGCTTTTAAACTCAATCCATATCAGGCGAATATTATTTACACTATATTTACAATATTGTAAATATAGTGTAAAAACCACGTTTTTTATTAAACGTGGTTTTGTTTTTCTTTATTTTTTGAAATACTACGTGCTTTTCCTTCCAAATAAACCATCAAAATAGAAATATCTGCTGGATTGACACCAGAAATACGACTCGCCTGACCAATTGTTTCTGGATTGATTTTCTTAAACTTCTGTCTTGCTTCTGTCGCAATCGAATCAATATCATCCCAGTCAATATTAGCCGGAATGCGCTTGTCTTCCATGCGCTTCATCTTTTCAACCTGATCAAGAGCTTTGGAAATATAGCCTTCATACTTAATCTCTGTTTCAATTAGCTCGATAATCTTTTCATCAAGCTCCTCTGCCGCCGGACCAATGAACTGAACCACATCCTGGTAAGACACTTCCGGACGTCGCATAAATTCTTTGGCAGTTACTGCATCTGTCAGAGGCTTAAAGCCAAGCTCTTCTACCTTAGCATTGGTTTCCTTGACAGGTTTTAGCTTGATGGATTCCAAACGCTTCATTTCATTGTCAAATTGATTCTTTTTAATCTCGAAACGAGCCCAGCGCTCATCATCTACCAGACCAATTTCTCGCCCCATCTCTGTCAAACGCATATCGGCATTGTCATGGCGGAGAATCAAACGGTACTCAGCTCGGCTAGTCAAAAGTCGATAAGGTTCTACGGTTCCCTTGGTGACCAAATCATCAATCATGACTCCAATGTATCCATCACTGCGCTTCAAGATTAACTCCGGCTTACCTTGGATTTTCAAGGCCGCATTAATCCCAGCGATAATCCCTTGACCTGCAGCTTCTTCATAGCCAGAAGTCC
The DNA here is from genome assembly GCF_001807785.1 of Streptococcus sp. HMSC10A01. Lineage (NCBI taxonomy): Bacteria > Bacillati > Bacillota > Bacilli > Lactobacillales > Streptococcaceae > Streptococcus > Streptococcus sp. HMSC10A01. The sequence continues at coordinate 625,328 of NZ_KV790983.1, forward strand.
CATTTGTCTGACCTGCTGTAAAGAGACCTGAAATTTTCTTGGTTTCCAAGGTTGCCCGCAACTGGTGAGGCATAATCATATCGTACTCAATGGCATAGCCTGTCCGCATCATTTCGGCATTTTCTAGACCCTTGATAGAGTGAACCAAGTCCTTCTGCACATCTTCTGGCAAACTAGTTGACAGCCCTTGCACATAAACCTCTTCTGTATCACGACCCTCAGGTTCTAAGAAAAGCTGGTGGCGTTCCTTGTCCGCAAAACGGACAATCTTATCCTCAATTGACGGGCAATAGCGAGGACCCACACCCTTAACGATACCTGAAAACATAGGAGCACGATGCAGGTTATTTTGAATAATTTCATGACTTTCTGCATTGGTATAAGTCAACCAGCAAGGCACTTGATCTTTCACATAGTCTTCATCACGAGATGTGTAAGAGAAATGATTGGCTTTTTCATCACCTGGCTGAATCTCAGTCACGTCATAATTGATAGATGACGCCTTAACACGTGGAGGAGTTCCAGTTTTAAAACGACCAATTTCAAATCCTAGGTCACGCAGATTATCTGCCAAAGGAATTGCTGCTAAGCTATGGTTTGGACCAGATGAATACTTGAGATCACCAATAATAATTTCTCCCCGCAAAGCTGTTCCAGTCGTAACAATGACGGCTTTAGCTGCATACTCCTGATGAGTTGCCGTTTTAACCCCAATGACCTTACCATCTTCTACCAAGATTTCATTAATCATGGTTTGCCGCAAGGTCAGATTTTCTTGATTTTCAACAGTCTTCCGCATTTCTTTGGAATAAAGCTCTTTATCTGCCTGCGCCCGAAGAGCCCGAACAGCGGGTCCTTTACCAGTATTGAGCATTTTCATCTGGATATAGCTCTTGTCAATATTCTTGGCCATTTCTCCACCCAATGCATCTACTTCACGGACAACAATCCCTTTAGCAGACCCTCCAATAGAGGGATTACAGGGCATGAAAGCCAGCATCTCAATATTGATGGTTGCCAAAAGAACCTTACAACCCATTCGACTAGCAGCTAAAGAAGCCTCAACTCCAGCGTGCCCCGCTCCAATCACGATAATATCATAACTTTCAGTAAAATTGTGTGACATTTCTTTTTCCTTCGTTTTTTTCACCAAAAAAGGCCAAGTCTCCAGAAGTGCAGGACAAAAAAGCCTGCAACATCCATGAGCTTTGACCATCATAGGTATTGCTTATCTTATTGTAGCAAATTAAGCTAAATTGTCAATCTAAATGTACTGCAAGACTTGACCATTCTTATAAGCTCTGTCAATTAAGCCTCCACCTAAGCACTCATCCCCATCATAGAAGACGACTGCTTGACCTGGTGTAACTGCCCTTTGAGGCTGATCAAAGTTGACAACCGCCTTGTCACCCTTTACAGTAACTGTCACCTTAGAATCTGGCTGACGGTAGCGAAACTTAGCTGTACATTCCATTGTAAATTCTTCTGGCATTTCTTTTGTGAAATGAACCTGACTAGCGTCAAGGCTGGTTGACATTAAATTGTCATGGTAAAATCCCTGACCAACATAAAGAATATTTTGGCTGAGATCTTTTCCGACTACAAACCAAGGTTCATTATCACCACCATGCTGACCACCAATTCCAAGACCACCTCGCTGGCCAATAGTATAATACATCAACCCAGCATGCTGGCCCATATCTCGGCCTTCCAAGGTCATCATACGACCTGGCTGAGCGGGTAAATATTGACTCAGAAATTCTTTAAAATTCTTCTCACCAATGAAGCAAATACCTGTCGAATCTTTTTTCTTGGCCGTAGCTAAACCAGCTCTTTCAGCAATTGCTCGAACTTCTGGCTTTTCTAAATGCCCCAGAGGGAACATGGTTTTTTGCAGTTGTTCCTGTGACAGTTGGCTTAGGAAGTAAGTCTGATCCTTATTGTTATCCTTACCACGTAACATATGTACTAGACCATCTTGGTCTCTCTTCACCTGAGCATAGTGACCCGTTGCAACATAATCTGCACCTAGTGTCAAGGCATAGTCAAGGAAAGCTTTAAACTTGATTTCCTTGTTACACATGACATCTGGATTTGGAGTCCTACCAGCTCGGTATTCCGCCAAGAAGTATTCAAAAACGCGATCCCAGTACTCTTTCTCAAAGTTGACAGAGTAGTAAGGAATGCCAATCTGATCTGCAACAGCTGCTACATCCTTGTAGTCCTCTGTGGCTGTGCAGACACCAAATTCATCCGTGTCGTCCCAGTTTTTCATGAAGATACCAATTACATCGTAACCTTGCTCTTTTAAGAGCAAGGCAGTTACTGATGAATCGACACCTCCGCTCATACCAACAACGACACGAGTCTTAGAGTTATCACTCATTGTGTTCTCCCATCTTTTCGTTATTTCACGATTGAAGGTCGTGCTGTGCTTTCAACGATTGAAGGTCGCTTGAGCAAGCTCTATTATAGCACGAAATTTTTATAAGAACAAACAAATAGAGAATGCTTCCTTCTACTAGCCAAGTTTACTTTTTGTAAAGAATGTTTACAATAGTGTAAAGAAAAACTCTCAAAATTGAGAGTTTCCTTTTAATACCATCCATTTGCTAACCAAAAGTTTTTAGCAGCTGACCATGAACCATATCGACTTGTTACATATTCATTCGCCACTTTTTCTTGATTTTCAGGCGAGAGATCTCCATTCAAGTATGTAATAGTTAATTGATATCGACCATAATATTGACCATTTTGAGCAGTGTAACTACCACTTGATTCCTTTTGAGCGATAAATTCTTTAGCTTCTGCATCTTCCGCACTTAAACCTGAAGAAGCATTTGCTGTGTTTGTATTCGTATTGTTAACCTCAGATGTTGTTGTAGTTGGTGCAGTTTCTGTCTTGTTTTCCTTCTGTCCTCCTACTTCTAGGACTTGTCCAACATGGATAAGATTTACATCAGAAATTTTATTCAGTTCAGCTAGCTTTTCAACACTTGTATTATTAGCTGACGCAATAGCAGAAAGTGTATCTCCTGACTTCACGGTATAACTATCAGCGTTTGCTATTACTGGTAGGAATAAAGCTAAAGCTGCTAAGCTTACTACACCTGTCTTTACTGTATTTTTTTTATTTTTTAAAAATGTCTGTACTTGCATTTTATTCTCCTTTTCTTGTAACTAGCAAAACAAGATACAAAAAGTTCATGATTTTTTCTTGGTCTCATATCTATCATTTTGCTATACTCCTATCATACAGGTTCTATGTTACCTCTATTTTTAAAGTATATGATAAATGTTACAAAATTGTTTAAATTAGAAAAAGAAAGCTTATAAAAGGCTTAAAATAAGAAATTTTATTTTGGTTTTCAAATCATTATCCTAATTTATAGGATTTGTTATTTTATAATTTTTTATTTAAAAATGAAGCAGATACCCCTCAACTTTGTTATAATGAAGATAGAACTTTACACGAGGAGAAATCATGACATCATTAAGATTTCAATCTGTTTTTGATATTATTGGCCCTGTAATGATTGGACCATCTAGTAGCCATACAGCAGGAGCCGTTCGTATTGGAAAAATAGTCTATTCTATATTTAACGATGAACCTACTGAAGTGGAATTTCAGCTTTTTAATTCTTTTGCTAAAACATATCGAGGACACGGAACTGATTTAGCTCTTGTAGCGGGAATCTTAGGAATGGATACGGATGATCCAGAGATTCCCAATAGTCTAGAAATAGCCCATAAACGAGGCATAAAAGTTGTCTGGTCTATTCAAAAAGATAGTAATGCTCCACATCCCAATACAACGAAAATTACAATAAAAAACGATCATAAAACAATTAGTGTTACTGGGGTATCTATTGGAGGGGGCAATATTCAAGTAACAGAGCTGAATGGTTTTTCAGTTTCCCTCAGCATGAACACACCTACTATTATTATTGTTCATCAAGATGTCCCTGGTATGATTGCTCACGTTACCGAGGCACTCTCACGCTACAATATCAACATTGCTCAAATGAATGTCACACGTGAAAAAGCTGGCGAGAAAGCAATAATGATTATTGAAGTGGATAGCCGTAGCTGTGAAGAAGCTGTCGAAGAAATTCGAAACATTCCTCATCTGCATAATGTAAATTTCTTTAAGTAGGAGAAAATATGTTTTATTCTATAAAAGAATTAGTAGAGCAAGCTGACTTGGATTACCAAGGAAATGTTGCAGAACTAATGATTGCTACTGAGTATGAATTGACTGGTCGCGAAAGAGATGAAATCTTGAAACTGATGGGTCGCAATCTAGAAGTCATGAAAGCCTCTGTCCTTCTTGGACTTGATGAAAGCAAGTCTCGCAGCGGATTGACTGGCGGAGATGCAGCAAAACTTGACCACTATATCCAATCTGGAAAAACATTGTCAGATCACACTGTACTGACTGCAGCAAAAAATGCTATTGCTGTCAATGAGCATAATGCTAAAATGGGTTTGGTTTGTGCCACACCAACAGCTGGTAGTGCTGGCTGTCTACCTGCCGTCCTTACATCTGCTATTGAAAAATTAGGACTCTCAGAAGAAGAACAGCTGAACTTTCTGTTAGCTGCAGGCGCTTTTGGCCTAGTCATTGCCAATAACGCCTCAATTTCAGGTGCTGAAGGGGGCTGTCAAGCAGAGGTTGGCTCTGCTTCTGCCATGAGCGCAGCTGCTTTAGTTCTGGCTGCTGGAGGTTCACCTTTTCAGGCTAGCCAAGCTATTTGTTTTGTTATTAAAAATATGCTGGGCTTGATTTGTGATCCAGTTGCTGGTCTAGTAGAAGTGCCATGTGTCAAGCGAAATGCAATGGGATCCAGTTATGCTTTTATTGCAGCAGATATGGCTCTTGCGGGAATCGAATCTAAAATTCCTGTTGATGAAGTCATTGACGCCATGTATCAAGTCGGGTCAAGTCTTCCTACTGCATTCCGAGAAACGGCTGAAGGTGGCTTAGCTACAACACCTACAGGTCGCAGACTTTCAAAAGAGATATTTGGAGAATAACACAGATTGACAAATGTGTAAACCTATTGATTTTTATAACATAAAAAAAACGGCTTTGAGCCGTTTTTAATTTTATATTAATAATTCCAAGCTGATAAACCTTGAGCATTATAGGCATTGTATGCAGATTGGATTTGATCTTCAACAGTTGCTGTAGAACCCCATCCTGGCATAGTTTGGAATAATCCACTAGCACCTGAAGCATTATAGGCGTTTACTTGACCATTTGATTCACGAGCAATAATTGCTTCCCAAGTTGAAGCAGAAACTCCTGTCAACTCAGCCATGCGAGCTGCTGCATAAGTACCTGTCTCACCTGCTGTATTACCGTTGGCAAGAACAGGTGTAGAATTATAGGTAGAATAGTTAGCTGATGGTGCAGGGACTGTAATAGTTGCCACCGGTGCAGGTGCTGCTTGATTAGCTTGTGTAGCTGGTCCTGGTGCTGGAGCAACAGCAGGTGCCTTTTTATTAGCTTTTGTATCACCAAGTTCTAGCACTTGATTCTCAAAAATTAAATCTGGATTTTCAAGCTTGTTTAATTTAATTAAGCTTTCAACAGTTGTAGATTTTTCTTTTGCAATTTTTGACAAGGTGTCGCCAGCTTTTACTGTATATGTGTCTGCCTTAGCTACAACTCCTGTCAAAAATAGGGTAGCTGCTGTAGCAACAAATGCGAAGGCACCTTTCATTGGTTGTAATTTCATTATAATTCTGGTTCTCCTTTTCACTGATAGTTCCATCATACACTTTAAATATTACAGGTTATTTAAAATAGGATTACAAAAATTACAAATGTATTTTATTTAAACACCAACATTGCCTTATCCATCGTACTTCTACATATTAATTTTAAATAATATGTGAAATTAACACAAAACCCAGACTTGACATCAATTTTTTAGCAAATATAATATAGCTCCTAAAATTAATAAGACAAGAATCGCATAGGAATCTTTATTTTGCCACTTTAACTGTCTATAGCGACTTCTTTGATCTCCTCCTTGATAACCACGCGCTTCCATTGCAATAGCTAAAGCATCTGCTCTTTTAAAGCTAGAAGCAAATAAAGGAATCAAAATCGGTATAATGGATTTCACTTTTTGTACAATATTTCCTTCACCAAAATCCACTCCTCGAGCTCGCTGAGCGTTCATAATTCGAACAGTATCATCCATTAAGGTTGGTACAAATCGCAAACTCATTGATAACATCAAGCCTACTTCATGCACTGGAAATTTAAAAACAGTCAGAGGTTTTAGGAGAGCTTCTACCGCATCCGCCAAACTTAAAGGCATTGTAGTCAAACTGAGCAATGTTGAGAAAAAAATGATCAAAACGAATCGACTAAAAATAATGCCTGCTTGTGCTAAGCCTATATCTGTAATGCGAATAAAGGAAAATTGGACAAGAGTATTTCCCGTTGTAGTAAATAAGAGCTGAAAAACAGTCGTAAAGGCAACCAAGAAAAGCATAGATTGGAGACCTTTTACAAAAAATCCAATAGGGACTCTAGAAAGAAAAACTAAAAAAAATGTAAAAACAAAAAGCAAAAGGTTTGTTGCTAAATTATTTGCCCAAAAAATAATTAAAACAAACAAGAACATAGATAATAGTTTACTTCTAGGATCCAAACGGTGGATCAGAGAATTACCCGGAATATACCGCCCTAAAATCATCTTATCCATGCAGTATCTCCTTAAATTCAGTAATTGTAATCGGTAAATTAGGCAAGTTTAAACCTTTTTCTACCAGACCTTGAGCAAATTTTGTAATCTTAGGGACTCCCAGTTGGATTTTTTCCATAAATTCCACATCCTGAAAGATATCCTTTGGAGAACCACTTTTCACTAAATGTCCCTTCTCCAGAACATACGTAGTATCAGCAAAATTTGCCACGTCATCCATCAAATGAGTTACCAGCACAATAGTCATACCATCCTCATGTAAACCTTGGAAGATTTCCATTAGTTCCTTACGACCTGCTGGATCTAACCCAGCTGTCGGCTCATCAAGGACTAAAACTTCAGGCTCCATTGCTAGGATTCCAGCAATAGCTACTCGTCTCATTTGTCCTCCTGAAAGCTCAAAAGGACTACGTGAGAACAAGTCCTCAGAAATTCCTACCAAAAGAAGTTTTTCACGCGCCAAACGTTCCGCTTCTTCTTTAGAAACTCCAAAATTTTGTGGACCAAATGCCACATCATCTAAAACTGTTTCCGCAAAGACTTGGCTTTCTGCAAATTGAAACACCAAACCAACTTTTTTTCTTACTTGCTTTATGTCTTTATTAACAGAAGTAGCTGTAATTTCTATATCATTAACAGTGACACTTCCTACAGAAGGTGTCAACAAGCCATTTAAAAGTTGCAAAATAGTAGATTTTCCACTACCAGTATGACCAATTAGAGCAGTGTAAGAGCCATCTTTAATTTCCAAATTCACATCAAAAAGGGCAGGCCCTTCAAATGGTGTGCCTGCTTGATAAGTATAACTAACATTCTTTAAAGTAATTCCCATAAAGATTCCTGCAATTCTTTTTCTGTTAGATAGTCAGCTGGCAAATCAAAATCTTCATTCAAGGTTGCCTTGACTTGATTTGAAAAGGGTTCATCAAGTCCTAATTCCTGTAAATCTGATCTTGAAAACAGCTCTCTAGCTGTACTGCTTGATTCTACTTTTCCTTTTTTCATGACCAAAACACGGTCACTAAGTGCAACTTCATCCAAGTCATGTGTAATCGAAATGACCGTCATTTGATTCTCATCTTTGATGCGTTTCACTGTTTGAATCAGGTCTAAACGTCCTTCTGGATCCAACATACTAGTCGCTTCATCCAAAATAATAATATCCGGACGAAGAGCCACTATTCCTGCGATAGCCACCCTCTGCTTTTGCCCTCCAGAAAGACGAGCTGGTTCACGATTTTTAAAGTCTTGCATCCCTACGATCTCAAGCGCTTCATTTACTCGCTCAACCATAGTCTCATGGTCCATTCCCTGATTTTCCAAACCAAAAGCCACATCGTCTTCTACAGTTGCTCCAACAAATTGATTGTCTGGATTTTGAAAAACCATTCCAATATGACGACGTTTTTCCCAAACATTTTCTGGAGTCAGTTGATCACCTAAGATAAAAATTTCTCCACTTTCAGCTTCTAAAAGGCCATCAATCAAACGAATCGTAGTCGATTTACCACTCCCATTATGACCAACAATGGACAACCATTCACCTTGTTTCACGTGAAACGTTACATCATTTAAAATGTATTCTTCAGCATCGTTATCGTATTTATATTTGAGGTTGTGTACTTCGATAATATTTTTCATCATTTATTTAAAGGTATCTTTAAAGAGATAGGCGCTCCCTTTGAAATAGTCATAACCAGAATATATTGTAAAGATTAAAGCGATATACAGACAGATTTGTCCTAAAAGCGTCCAATGGATTAGTAGGAAGATAATAGCAAACATCTGTGTAAATGTTTTAATCTTACCGGGCATCGCTGCAGCTAAAACAGTTCCTCCCGTTTCTACCAACAAAAGACGCAATCCGGTCACAGCTAATTCTCGACAAATTATCACAGCTACCACCCAGGCAGGTGCCATTTTCATTTCAATCAGCATGATAAATGCTGACATAACTAAAAGTTTGTCTGCCATCGGATCAGCAAACTTCCCAAAATTGGTGACAACTTTCCATTTGCGAGCTAAATATCCATCCAAATAATCAGTAATGCTGGCCACCGCAAAGATAATCGCAGCAATGACATGAGCAGTCTTAGATGAACCAAGGGTTAGTAATAGGATAAAAATTGGGATTAACGCCACTCTCAGGAGCGTCAAAGCATTTGGAATATTTTCTTTTTTCATAAGCATTCTCAATTATTGATTGTTAAAGTAATCGTTCCCGATTGGGTATTGATTGCAGACGTATTAAGGATCTGATCATTTACAGAGACCGTTACACCCTCTACAACACCTAAGGTGATAACTGTAGATGAACCAGGAGACACAGTAGTTGTTACACTTGGATTTTCTGGAGATAAAACAACCCCATTGTCCAAATCTGTTCCTGACAAACTGACCCAACTGGTTGCAGATGTGACGGATAATTTGATGGTTACAGGATCTTTTGCCCCAGAATAAGTAGCTGTAAGATTCTGTCCACTACCAGAAACTGTCAAAGCATTGCTACTAGATGATGTGGTTGAGGAAGAACTAGTCTGATTAGAGCTACTTGAAGCGGATTCTGAAGATCCTTCACTTTTAACCACACTATAACTTGAAGAGGCTGAATTCTCAGTTTCCGTCTCCATCTGGTTAACATACTGCCAGACATAATAAGTTACAAAGGCAATGATTGCCAACGATATGACAGAAAAATAGAAAAGTGGCAAATAAGATGTTTTTTGTCTGTTGCTTCTTCTTCTCCCCATATTTTCTTCATCAACATCTACTTCATCATAAGTAACCATACTACCTGATTCGTAGGCGTCTAAAATGATTTTTTCGTCTAAGTCTACTGCCCAAGCATACTTACGGAGAAAAGATTTGGCATAAAAACTACTAGGTAGTTTATCAAAATCATCTGCTTCTAAAGCCTCTAATAAATCTAACTGAATATCTGTTTTTTGTTGTAAATCTTCTAGGCTTAGTCCCTGATTAATTCGAGCTAACCTTAATACCTCACCTATCGTTTTTTTTCTCATACGTTCAAATTCCTCTAAAAAATACTAGAAAAAGCTGTGCCCAAGCCAGATGTCACAAGCTTTAAAGTTTATCATATTTATAAAATCTAGATTTCATAGCCAATAACATGAATCAGCCTTACAAAGATAATACTAGGGACTAGATCTTTGTTTCATTTTTTATGTTTTATATCCTCTTTTCTGAAAACATCTTCTATCATTTTTTTACAGACTATTGTACCAAATTTTTCTCTTCTTTTGTTAGGATTATTTTGGAAAAATTGTAAAATCTATCATGTCACAGTGATCAATAAACTCATGACCAACTTCTAAAATATCTTCTAAGTGAATATCCTGTAAAATTTTTGGCAAGTCAAAAAGATTTTCTCCATCTATAAGGGTTTCATACTGCGTTGCCATATATTCTAACGAATTTAGACCATGCATCAAATCACCATACATTTCACTTTTAACAATATCTAAATGCTCTTCTGTTACATCCATATCTTGAGCGAATTCTTTAATTGCTGTACGGATTTGATGAGATAGAGCTACTGGCTCCTGGGTATCCATCGTCAGCATAACAAAGTGGAAGCGTTCTTCTACTTCAACTTCCAGAGTCAAAGAAGCATCAATTTTCCCATTTTCATACATTTTTTGATAACGTTTAGAAGTCCAGCCAAACATCATATCAAATAATAATTTCAAAATAAGTTTATAGCGAAATAATTTTCTCTTTGAAATTTTGTCATTTCCTCGCATAGCAACAGCTAATTTAGGTCGGCTGACTTCCATCCTCATACTAGCAGTTGGAACTACAGGAGATAATTTTAATGAACGCCTTTTGATGGCTGATTTTTCATCCTCTATTTCATACGAATTTTGTTGTTCACTAATAGTCGTTACAGTTTTATCCAGATCAAAATTTCCAACTAAAAATAAACTCATATTAGACGGATGGTAAAAAGTTTCAAAGTTTTCATCCAAATCTTCCACTGTGATTTCAGCAATCGACTCGCGATTCCCAGCTATATCTTGTGCCAGAGCTGTCCCTGGGTATAGATTTGCTAAAGCGCTAAAAAACAAACGATAATCTGGATTATCCTGGTACATTTCTATTTCTTGCTGGATAATTCCTTGTTCTCTCTGAACAGATTCTTCTGTAAAATAAGCTTCCCCAATCAAATCCTGTAGTAATTCCAAACATTCTTCTACATTCTCAGTTGTTGAAAAAAGATAACTTGTCTTTGTAAAACTAGTAAAGGCGTTACTTTCTGCTCCTAAGTCTACAAATTCCTGTAATAAGTCATTTCCATTTTCATCTTCAAATAATTTATGTTCTAAAAAATGAGCAATTCCAGCTGGATAATGGATAGCTTGCTTGGTCCCTCTTGGTACAAAATAAGTATCCACTGACCCAAAATTCACTGTCATAATACCATATGTCTCATGAAAATTTGTTTTAGGAAGTAAAAAAAGTCGCAATCCATTTGGTAAAATTACCCGATAAAGACTTTCTCCAATAGCTGTATATTCTATTTTTTTCAGCGCTAAATTCTGCATTATTTCCCTTCCATAAAGTACACCGCTTGAAGTTTTAAGGTATTCGCTGCTAAAACAATATCTTCCTTCTTAACATTTTCCATAACTTCTAACCATTCATCGACTCTTAAAAATTTCTTGCCTAAAACAGCCGACAAATAAGTTGTTTCCAGTAAAGCATTTTGACGATCTTGAGATAAGAGAGCACTGTTTTTAAGCATATTTTTTGTCTGTTGAAGCTCTTCTTCAGAAAATTTTCCTCTTTTTAGATCAGCTACTTGTCGGTTAATTAAAGTCATAGCTTTATTACGATTTTTTCTATCAATTCCAGCATATACTCGTAACATTCCTGAAAAAATATCCATAGTGCTAGAAACAGTATAGGCCAGACTTGCTTTCTCACGAACTTCTACAAATAATTTTGAGTGTGCATAACCACCCAGAAGACCATTCATTACAATCAAAGGGATATGACTAGTATCTCCATATTGAATAGGGAAATGATATCCCATTTCTAAAATGGATTGATTAGCTTCCTTTTGTTCAATCCCTTCTCGTAAAATTTTTGAAAAAGGTTGCTGATAATCCAATAGTAAATCCTGTTCACGATCCGTGAAGCCAAATTGAGAAAATTGTTCCTGCATAGCCACTTCATTAAAATCACCGATAAAAAAGATATCAATCTTATCTTCCTTCAGCATTTTTTGAAAAACTGCAAGACTAGTCTCAGGTGTCACTTGTTTCATTAAGTCAAGTCTTGAGACCCGAGGAAGTTGCATTTCTTCACTTAAATAAAATAACTTATTCAATTCCAAATGAGCGTGGTAAAAATGGTTTTCTATTTCAGATTCCAACTCATGAATAATATTTTTCTTTTCAATTTCAAAGATAGAGGAATCAAAACCTTTCTGGTCAACTAAAGGAGATAAGAGACTTGCTTTGATAAATTCAACCATCTCCGTTGTTAGGGCGTTTTTCCTACTTAAAAAAGAATCCCTAACAAAGGAAACATTTATATCTACATAATGAACCAAACCTCTTTTTGAAACACTGGTTGAATAATTTGATCCATATAAACTAGCTAAACGCTCACGAAATAGCTGAGAAGTTGGATAAACAGCATTTGCCGTTTCTAAAATACTAGAAACCAAAACTCGCTCAGCAACAGTAGCCGGACTCATTGGTGCAGAAAAACGAAGTTTTATTTTATTTGTTTTGAATTTAGTTGATTTAATAAAATGGAGATTGACTCCTCTTGCTAATTCCATAAGGTTCCTCTTGCTTCCTAATATGAATTCTATTATATCACGAAATGATGTGAAATTGGTGTTCCTTATAACAGATTAAAACGTTTTCTTTCCTGAATATTTTATACACTTTCAGTCTTAAAATATGGTATAATGACAAGGATTGAGGTGAAATATGGATTATAAATTATTTGATGAATATATCACACTGCAAGCTCTCCTGAAAGAGGTTGGAGTAATCCAAAGTGGCGGTGCTATTAAGGCGTTTTTAGCTGAAAATGATGTTTTTTTCAATGGTGAATTAGAAACAAGACGAGGAAAAAAAATTCGAGTTGGAGACCAAATAACGATTCCTAGAGAAAACCTAACTCTATCTATTCTTGAACCAAGTCCAGACGAAAAAGTTCGGCATACAGAAGAAACAGCTGAAAAACAACGCATTGCTAACATGGTTAAAGAAATGAATAAAAATCTTAAAAAAAATACTACTGCTCCCAAAAAGAATAACAGAAAGCAAACAGGTATAAAGCAAGAGAAAAAAGCCCCTGTACGCTTCCCAGGAACATAATATGTGGCTAAAATCACTGACTCTTAAACATTTTCGTAATTATCAAGACGCGGAAATCAACTTTCACTCTGGTCTAAACGTTTTTCTTGGTCAAAATGCACAAGGAAAAACAAATATTCTAGAATCAATTTATTTCTTAGCATTGACTCGTAGTCATCGAACTAGATCAGATAAAGATTTTATTCATTTTCAAGAAAAAGATCTCAAAGTATCTGGTATCCTTGAAAAAAAGACGGGGACAATTCCGCTTGACATTGAGTTGACAGCTAAGGGACGAATTACTAAAATCAACCATCTCAAGCAAAATAGACTGTCTGACTATATTGGGGCAATGAATGTTGTTCTGTTTGCGCCAGAAGATTTACAACTTATTAAAGGTTCACCTTCATTAAGACGAAAATTTATAGATATTGAATTAGGTCAAATCAAGCCTATTTATCTAGCTGATCTTTCCAATTACAATCATGTCCTTAAACAAAGGAATTCTTATTTAAAGAATAGTCAAAACATTGATGAGAATTTTCTATCTGTTTTAGACGAACAGCTTATTGAATATGGTTGTCGTGTTATCAAACATCGTCTAGATTTCTTAAAGAAACTCGAAATATTCGCTCAGGAAAAACACCTTGATATCTCACAAAAAAAAGAAACTTTAACAATTGACTATCTATCCTCTGTACCTTTACAAGATATTGACAGTATTGAAGAAAGTTTTAGATTAAGCTTAAGTAAAAATCGAAAAAGAGATTTATTTAAACAAAATACTGGTGTAGGTCCTCATCGAGATGATATAGCTTTCTTTATCAATCAAATGGATGCTAATTATGGAAGTCAGGGGCAACACAGAAGTGTGGTACTCTCTCTTAAATTAGCAGAAATAAAATTGATTGAAAATATAACAAAAGAATCTCCTATCCTCCTGCTTGACGATGTGATGAGTGAACTTGACAATGATCGTCAACTTAAATTACTAGAAACAATTTCTCAAGAAATACAAACCTTTATTACCACAACTACTTTGGAACACCTAAAAAACCTACCTAAAGATATCAAGATTTTTGAAATTTCAAATGGAAATATAAAATAGAGTTTACAATATTGTAAACTCTATTTTTACAACCTTTACATATAATGTAAAGATTTCTATATCCATTGTAAAATAAAAATGCACCAAAATATAGCGCATTTTTTATTGTACTGAATAGTTAGGAGCTTCGTTTGTAATTTGAACATCATGAGGATGACTTTCCTTCAATCCAGCACCACTCATTTCAATAAATTGAGCATTTTCGTGTAGTTCTTGTAGATTTGCAGCTCCAACATAACCCATACCAGAGCGAATCCCTCCAAGCATTTGGAAGACAATATCAGCTGCAGCACCCTTGTATGCTACACGGCCTTCAATTCCTTCTGGAACTAACTTATTAGCTTCGTTGACAGAACCTTGGAAGTAACGGTCACTTGAACCTTTTTTCATTGCTGCAATAGATCCCATACCTCGATATGTTTTGAACTTACGTCCTTGGAAAATTTCGGTTTCCCCAGGAGCTTCATCAGTTCCTGCAAACATAGAACCTAACATAACAGCATTTCCACCTGCTGCTAGAGCTTTGACAATATCACCTGAGTATTTAATACCACCATCAGCAATGATTGTTTTACCATATTCGCGCGCAACAGCTGCTGCATCATAAATAGCAGTCACTTGAGGGACACCAACACCAGCAATCACACGAGTGGTACAGATAGAACCTGGGCCAATACCAACCTTGACAACGTCTACACCTGCTTCATAAAGGGCACGCGCACCTTCAGCAGTTGCAATATTTCCTGCGATTAAAGTGCGGTCTGGGAAATGAGCACGAATTTCAGCAATCTTACGCAAAACTCCTGCAGAGTGTCCATGAGCTGTATCAATAACAATAGCATCAGCACCTGCTTCAAAAAGAGCCTCTGCACGTTCAAATGTATCTGAAGTGACACCTACCGCACCAGCAACTAGAAGACGACCAAACTCATCTTTAGCAGCATTTGGAAATTCAATTACTTTTTCAATATCTTTAATCGTGATTAAACCTGAAAGACGACCATCTTCATCAACCAGAGGAAGTTTTTCAATACGATGTTCCTGAAGAATACGCTCAGCAGTTTCTCAATCTGTTCCAACTGGAGCTGTAACCAAATTTTCGCTAGTCATATGATTAGAAATAGGTTGATTGAAATCAGAAATGAAACGTAAATCTCGATTGGTCAATATACCAACCAACTTACGGTTTTCTAATGTTTCAACAACTGGAACACCGCTAATACGATAACGTCCCATCAATTCATCTGCTTCAGCAATTGTATGTCCTGGTGTTAAGAAGAATGGATCAATAATAACACCATTTTCAGAACGTTTTACCTTACGAACTTCGTCTGCTTGTTGCGCAATAGACATATTTTTATGGATTACTCCAAGACCACCTGCACGCGCAATAGCAATGGCCATTTGACTTTCTGTTACGGTATCCATTGCTGCTGTAATAATTGGGATATTTAAAGTCAAATTATCTGCCAATTTCGTAGTTAAATCAGCATCGTTAGGCAACACATGACTTTCAGCTGGAATCAACAATACATCATCAAAGGTAAAACCTTTTTTCAAAAATTTAGTGTCCCAATTAGACATTCGAAGTTTCCTCTTTTCTATTTTCATCCATATAGTAGAACCATGTTCTAGACCAACTTAATTTATAATATAATACCACTCTGTTATGATTTGTCAATCATCTATTAAAAATAATTAATCCCCATAGCTGATTTCACTTCAGAAAGAGTCTGGCTAGCTTTTTGACGTGCTTTTTCACTTCCTTTTCTAAGCATATCATAGACTTGTCCCATATCTTTAGCAAACTCTATGCGACGCTCACGAATAGGGCCCAACTCTCTTTCTAAAATTTCCAATAAATAACGTTTTGTCTTTACATCACCCAAGCCGCCTCTTTGATAATGTTCCTTCATAGCAGCAATTTCTGCTTGATCTTCTGGTCTTCCAAAAACATCCAGATAATGAAAAACCATATTACCTTCGATTTTTCCCGGATCTTCTACTCTAATATGATTAGGGTCTGTGTACATTCCCATCACTTTTTTCTTAAGTGTGTCCATATCATCAGCAAGGTAGATTCCATTATTTAATGATTTAGACATTTTAGCATTTCCATCCAACCCTGGTAATCTTCCTGCAGCTTCATTCTCAGGATAAATTCCCTCCGGTTCAACTAAGACATCTTTTTGATAAGCATTGTTAAAAGAACGAACTATTTCTCTAGTTTGCTCAATCATTGGCTTTTGATCAGTCCCTACTGGTACATAATTCGCCTTAAAAGCTGTAATATCAGCCGCCTGAGAAATTGGATAAACCAAAAATCCTGTAGGAATACTTTGACCAAAGCCCTTTTGAGCTATTTCTGTCTTGACAGTTGGATTTCTTTCCAACCGAGCTAAAGAGACTAGATTCATGTAGTACATTGTTAATTCAGCAAGTTCAGGAATTTGACTCTGAATAAAAATAGTAACCTTTTCTGGATCCAAACCAGCAGCTAAATAATCCAAAGCTACGTTCCCTATTGATTCAATAATTGTTTGTGGGTCCTTAGCATGATCTGTCAAGGCTTGTTGATCAGCTAAAAAAACAAATAAATCATATTTTCCTTCATTTTGTAAAAGAACTCGATTCCGTAAACTTCCTACATAATGGCCAATATGTAATTTTCCAGTTGGCCGATCTCCTGTTAAAATAATAGGCTTTGTCATCTATTTCTCCTCAATTAATGTTGAATTCATTATAACATTTTCAATAAAAATGAGAAAGGAGATTGGATAAATTTCTATATAAAAATAACTTTTACAACTTTGTCAATTTAATTGACAATAAGTTGACAAAAATTTTACAATTAAAAACAAGAGTTTCTTCTTGAATTATTTGAAATATGGTGATTTTTCTAGTAAAATAGTACTAGTTATATTAAAGAGGAGAATTATATTGCTTACAGTATCAGATGTTTCATTACGTTTCAGTGACCGCAAATTATTTGATGAAGTTAACATCAAATTTACAGCTGGTAATACCTATGGTTTAATTGGTGCCAATGGCGCTGGAAAATCAACATTTTTAAAAATATTAGCTGGAGATATTGAACCAACAACTGGTCATATTTCATTAGGTCCTAATGAACGTCTTTCAGTTCTTCGTCAAAATCACTTTGACTACGAAGATGAAAGAGTCATTGATGTTGTTATTATGGGAAATGACCTACTTTACAGTATCATGAAGGAAAAAGATGCTATCTACATGAAGCCAGATTTTTCAGATGAAGATGGTGTTCGAGCGGCTGAGCTTGAGGGAGAGTTTGCTGAACTAGGTGGCTGGGAAGCAGAAAGTGAAGCATCTCAACTCTTGCAAAACCTAAATATTCCAGAAGATCTTCACTACCAAAATATGAGTGAACTCTCTAATGGGGACAAGGTTAAAGTACTCTTGGCAAAAGCCCTTTTTGGTAAACCTGATGTCTTACTTCTGGACGAGCCAACTAATGGTCTGGATATTCAGTCGATTAGTTGGCTGGAAGACTTTCTTATCGATTTTGACAATACAGTTATTGTTGTATCCCACGATCGCCACTTTTTGAATAAAGTCTGCACTCATATGGCCGACCTTGACTTTGGAAAAATTAAGCTCTATGTCGGAAACTATGATTTCTGGAAAGAATCAAGCGAACTAGCGGCTAAGCTACTCGCTGACCGAAATGCCAAAGCAGAAGAAAAAATCAAACAACTTCAAGAGTTCGTTGCTCGTTTCTCTGCCAATGCGTCCAAATCAAAACAAGCAACTTCCCGTAAAAAGATGCTTGACAAGATAGAGTTAGAAGAAATTGTTCCATCTAGCCGTAAATACCCATTTATCAGCTTTAAAGCAGAACGTGAAATTGGTAATGACCTCTTGACAGTTGAAAATCTTTCTGTCAAGATTGACGGGGAAACTATTCTTGATAATATTAGCTTTATTTTACGCCCAGGTGACAAGACAGCTTTGATTGGTCAAAACGATATTCAAACAACAGCCTTAATTCGTGCTTTAATGGGAGATATTGAATACGAAGGAACTGTTAAGTGGGGTGTAACAACTAGTCAATCTTATTTACCTAAAGATAATTCTCGTGATTTTGCTGGTGGTGAATCAATCCTTGACTGGTTGCGTCAATTTGCAAGTAAAGAAGAAGATGACAATACTTTCCTCCGAGGTTTTCTTGGGCGTATGCTTTTCTCTGGAGATGAGGTTAACAAGTCTGTAAACGTCTTGTCAGGTGGAGAAAAAGTTCGTGTTATGCTTTCTAAATTGATGTTGCTTAAATCCAATGTCTTAGTATTGGATGATCCAACAAATCACTTAGATTTGGAATCAATTTCCAGCTTAAATGATGGATTGAAAAACTTCAAAGAGTCCATTATTTTTGCTAGCCATGACCATGAATTTATTCAAACATTAGCAAATCATATTATTGTGTTATCTAAAGATGGTGTGATTGATCGTATTGATGAAACTTATGATGAATTCTTAGAAAATCAAGAAGTTCAGCAAAAAGTAAAAGAATTATGGAAAGACTAAAAAGCGAATGAATATTCGCTTTTTAGCTATATATAGTTTATGAAAAAAATAAAGAATTATTTTAAAAATTATTGGGTTTACTTTGCAGCATTTTTAATTCCTTTTTTAATTATGTTCATTGTATATCTTTCCCAAGGTATTTATTGGAATAGTGATACATCTCCTTTACTAGGAGATGGCTTTCATCAATATGTTATCTTTGATACTACGCTTAGAAATATTCTTCATGGCAGTGATAGTCTTTTTTATACCTTTACAAGTGGATTAGGTTTAAACTTTTATGCTTTGACTAGTTACTATTTAGGAAGTTTTTTATCTCCTTTTGTTTATTTCTTCAATCTAGAAAATATGCCAGATGCTGTCTATCTCTTTACCTTGATTAAATTTGGATTAATTGGATTAACAGCTGCTATCAGTTTAAAAGGAATATTTAAAAAAATACCAAACTTTCTTATTTTAATGCTGTCAACCTGCTATTCTCTTATGAGTTTTGCAACTAGTCAAATTGAAATCAAAACTTGGCTAGATGTCTTTATCCTTGCTCCTCTAATTCTCTATGGTTTACACCTTTTACTCCTCAAAAAAAATCGAGTATTATACTTTACGAGTTTGTCAATTCTCTTTATCCAGAATTATTATTTTGGATATATGATGGCACTATTTTTAATTTTTTGGTTTTTTGTTCAAACAACATGGGATTTTAAAAATAGAATTAAAACTTTTTTAGACTTTACAATTGTGTCAATATTATCTGGCGTCACAAGTCTAATTATGATTTTGCCAACATTTTTGGATTTAAAAACTCATGGAGAAAAATTAACTTCAGTTGATAGACTGTTTACAGAAAAAACTTGGTTTTTAGATATTTTTGCTAAAAATTTTATTGGAAGCTTTGATACAACTAAATATGGATCCATTCCAATGATTTATGTTGGAATAGTTCCACTATTGCTAGCTATCCTGTTTTTTACATTAAAATCGATTAAGTTTCACGTGAAACTTTCCTATTTTTTTCTAATTATAATATTTATTGCAAGTTTTTCTCTTGAAAGATTAGACTTGTTTTGGCAAGGGATGCACGCGCCTAATATGTTTTTACATCGCTATTCCTGGCTCTTCTCTCTTTTCATTATCTTTTTAGCAGCAGAAACCTTACAACGTCTTAAACAAATTAAATTTAAGAATCTAATCATATCTTTCACGATTTTATCCATTGGATTTATTTTTGTTTTTGTTTTTAGAAAACATTATGATTTTTTAGGACCTGTAAACTTTATTTTAACTTTAGAGTTTCTCTTAGCCTACTTATTAATATTTGGTACTTTTACTAAATCTTTTATTTCAAAGAAAGTGTTTTTTGTTACAACATTAGCTTTTGTTTGTTTTGAAGTTTCTTTAAACGCTTTTTACCAAGTTGATGGCATTGCTAAAGAATGGGTATTTGCTAGCCGTTCTTCCTATGCTAAAAATTTAAAAGAAATTGACAAGCTTGTAAAGTATTCAAAAGATAAAAATACAGAATTTTTTCGCACAGAGACATTGGATCCTCAAACAGGAAATGATAGTATGAAATATAACTACAATGGTATTTCACAATTTTCTTCTGTTCGAAATACAATGACAAGTTCAACTCTAGATAAACTTGGTTTTAAATCAACTGGAACTAATCTTAATCTACGCTATCAAAACAACAGCATTTTAATGGATGCTATCTTCTCACTTGCTTATAATATTTCTGAAGTAAATCCTCAAAAGTATGGATTCACTCCAATTAAAACAGAAAAGAATCTAACCCTATATCAAAATAAAAATGCAACTACCTTAGCTTTTTTAACTAATAAAGTTTACAAAGATGTAAAGTTTAATAATTTAACTCTTGATAATCAAACAAAATTTCTAAATCAATTATCAGGCTTAAACTATAAGTACTTTCAAAAAATTCATCCAATAAACTCTCATAACATTATTGAAAATAATGATCATATCACTGTAAATGTTGACAAAGAGAATAATGAGAGCTTTGCTAGTATGACTTATACACTAGATGTTCCTGAGAATAGTCAAGTTTATGTCAGTCTTCCAAATATACATTTTTCTAATGATGATCAGACAGTTGTTGATATTTCGATAGGAAACGAAACAAGACGCTTTACAACAAATAATGTCTTTACATTTTTTAATCTTGGTCATTTTACGGATAAACAAACTGTAACTGTTCGCTTTACATTTCCTGATAATTCTCAAGTTTCTTTTGATAAACCTGAATTTTACAAAGTAAATATCAATCACTTTCAAGAAGCAATTGATAAAATTCATTCTCAAAAAGTTGAAGTTACTACAAAAAATAGCCAAATAACTGTAGATTATCAAGCTCAAAAAGATTCCTCTCTCTTTTTAACTTTACCTTACGACAAGGGGTGGAGTGCAACACAAAATGGTCACCCAGTTACTATCTACAAGGCTCAAGATGGTTTCATGAAGGTTGATGTAAAAAAAGGAACAGGAAGAGTTATCCTAAAATTTATTCCTAAAGGTTTTAAGGAAGGAATAGGATGCTTTATTTTAGGAATTACTCTTTTCACTCTTTATAATTACAAAAAAAGATGATAATTCAAAAAAATTATTTGAATTTTTAAAAATTTATTTTATAATATTTGTATATGAAGGAGGTTTCCATGATGAAAAAAAATCATTTATTAAAATTGTCCCTTACTATACTTACAGTATGTTTTGCTTTTCTTTTAGTAGCTTGTGGTCAAAAAGAAGATGTTACTTATTACCAAAGAATTGATCAATCAAATCAATTTGATATGCGTCTGACCTATTATCATAAAGGTGACGTAGTTACCAAACAAACTACTGAAAATTTCATTTCTTATAAGTCTTTAGGAATCGATGAAAGCCAAGAAGAGCAAAAAAATGCTGCTAAAGCTAAAATAGAAGAGCTTTCAAAACAATATCAAACAGTCAAAGGAATTAAAGAAAAAGTCTCCTTTGATAAAAACGGTATTAAAGAAAATATAGAAATTGATTACGACAAAGCTGATTTAAAAGAATTAGCCTCTCTTCCAGGTATGATGATTTCTAACGAAAAAAATGCTAAAAAAATTAGTATGAAAGCTAGTGGAGAAGCGCTTGAAAAAAGTGGCTTCAAAAAAGTCGAAAATGGTAAATTTGAAGAACTAAAAAAATAATAAAAATAATAAAAAGTCTTAAGTTTCATCACTTAAGACTTTTTTCATTTTTCTCTCAAAGTCATAACAGCTCATCATGACAACATGATCACAATTTGTGCAACGAATTTTTATATCCGCTCCAACTCTGGTGATTTCCCAACGATTTGCCTTTTTACCTGTTGACTTAATCGTACAGGCATGTGGCTTTTTCATTTCAACATAACTTCCTTTATCATACATTAGTTTGTTCTCACTGGAGTAATTAATTGAATGAAATCTTCTTCTTGATCACTAGGCACAAGAGTAAATGGGCGAACAGCTGAGATAAAGCTAATAGTTACTTTTTCACTATTCACAGCTTTTAAAGCTTCAATAAGATAAGTTGGGTTAAAGCTAATAGTTAGATTGTCTCCTGAAACATTTTCAGCATCAATTTCTTCATTTACTCGGCCAACTTCTGGAGAGTTTACATGAGCACTTACAACGCCACCTTCAATCTCTAGTTTTACAGTTCCATTCTGTGTGGCATTAGATAATAGTCGAGCGCGTTCCATCGCAGCACGTAAAGCAGATGTAGCAAAAGTAACAACTGTTGAAAACTCTGTGGGAATAAGACGATCCGTATCTGGGTAATTTCCTTCTAATAGACGTGTATAGAAGCTAATATTTTCGCTTCTAAAAAGAATTTGATGATTAGCAAAGAAAACCTCAACTGTCTCAATTTCATCGCTAAAAACAGCTGTAAATTCGCGTAGAGAACGACTTGGAATAACAACGTCAAAGTTATCCCCATTTTTTTCTAGAATAATTTTCTTTTGACTGAGTCGATGGGAATCTGTAGCAACTGTTTTAAGATTCTTATGATCCGTTAAAACAAAGTGTACACCAGTTAAAATAGGACGACTTTCTTGTAAGCTAGCTGCAAATGCTGTTTCATTAATTAAATCCTTCAAAATCTTTGTTTCAAGAACTAAGGGATTAGAAGTTGGTACATCTTGAATACGTGGATATTGATCAGCATCTTTTCCTTTTAGAGTAATTTCTGATTTTCCACTAGTCAGTACGATTTGCTTTTGCTCAATTTCTTTAAAATCAAGAGTCACATCTGGAAGACTAGAAACAACATTAATAAAGAAAGTCGCTTCAAGAAGGATTGAACCTAAGGAAGTAACTAAGAGACCTGCATTTTCATTATTTATAGAAATAAAATTTTCAATCGAAATTTGTCCATTAGAACCAATTAAGGTAATTCCTTCGTTAGTAACATCAATTTTAATAGTTGAAAGAATAGGAATCGCATTTTTATGACTAATAGCTCGTTTGGTTGTGTTCAAGGCTTGTAAAAATAAATTTTTATTAATAGAAAAGTTAATCATGAAAACTCCTTTTATTATTTATGATTATAAGGTTAATAGTAATAGTAGGCCATGTGGATAATGTGGAAAAATAGTTCAATCAGAGTTACAGCAAGTATTCTTACTTGTGCACAATTTGTGGATTAATTTCCATGTTTTTAAAAACTTATCCACAACTATTTTATTTTATTTTATTTTTTATCGATTCAATTTCTAGACGTAGATTATCGTCTTCTTCCAGCATACTTTTTATTTTTCCATGGGCATGAATTACTGTTGTATGGTCTTTTCCGCCAAATTCACGTCCAATCTTTGGTAAGCTATTATCTGTTAATTCTCGGGTCAAGTACATGGCAACCTGACGAGCTAATACAATATTTTGAACTCGCCTAGTTCCTTTCATTTCTTTGACACTAACTCCGTAAAAATTCCCAACTTCAGTTTGGATACGATCAATTGGGATGACTAATAGTTGACTACCTGCTTGTTTACGAGAGCGAATAGCTTCAGCAGCAATATCGATAGTAATCTCTTTAATCTGCTTCATACTAGCAAGTAAATTGATATCTTTTAGAGCACCTTCAAGGTCACGTACATTTGAATCAAATTGTCCAGCTAAATATTCAATTGTTTCATTTGGAAAAATAAGATCAAATTCTTCAATTTTATTTCGCAAAATAGCAATCCGAGTTTCAAAATTTGGAGGAGTGATATCACTAGTTAAGCCCCACTTGAAGCGCGTGACTAATCTTTCTTCTAGATTTTCCAAATAATCCGGACTCCGGTCACTGGTCAAAACAATCTGTTTATTTTCTCCATGCAATTTATCAAAAGTGTTAAAGAATTCTTCTTGAGTAGATACTTTTTTACTAAGTCCCTGAATATCATCGATTAATAATAAATCAAGACTGCGATAGATTTTCTTAAAACTATCCATTTCTCCTAAACGAAGATGTTCTAGGAAATCATTAATAAAGGTTTCAGCAGGAACATATTTTATCCGAGCATCAGGTGTGTTTTCTAATACTTCGTTTCCAATAGCATTCAATAAATGTGTCTTTCCTAAACCTGGTCCACCATAGATGAATAAGGGATTATAGATACCTCCCAGATTATCAGCGACAGCTAAGGCAGCTGCTTTTGCCCACTGATTGCCATCCCCTTGTACGAAATTTTCAAAAGTATATTTAGATTTTAAGCCAGTAGCTAGTGGAGGAGATTTTTTCTTTTCAGTTAAATCAGGCTGCTGTGAAGTTAAATGAACTGGTTCTTCTTTAACTCTGTCTTCTATTTCAAATACGTATAAGGCAGTAATTTGATAATTGTAGATTTCGAAACCAGCCGTTAGGATAATATCTGCTAAATTTTGCTCCCAGAAAAGCTTTTTAACAGGACTATCTAAGTGAATTGTCGCTTGATTATTTTCAATTTTAATCAATTTGGCTTCTGCTACAAAAAAGTCAAAGGTTGTTTTTTTTAGCTGAGTGTGAGCTAACTCTAATACACGCGCCCAAAATTCTTGTTCCTGAGCCATTATTTCTCCCTTCTACTTATAATATTCTTCAATATTTTAACATAAACTTAAAAAGTTTTCCACAACTGTGAATAGAAATCCACAATGTTTATCAAAGTTTTCCACAAGTTGTGGAAAGTTAAGATTTTTCTTGCTATATAAAGTTTTCTGGATACTATATTTTGTGGAAATGCTTGTGAAATGATAAAAGAAAAATAACAGTACTATTTAAGACTGTTAATAATTCTTTCATATTCTTCCTGATTAGAAAAAGAAATTGAGATTTTGCCAGTTTGTTTCTTAGAGAGACTAATCTTTACATCAACTCCCAATAATTTCTTTAGATTTTCTTCTTCTTCCTCTATAAAAATTTTTTGGACATTTTCAGACTTAGGCTTAGTAGGAGAAGTCTGTAATAATTTCTCTAATTTTCTAACAGAAATATCTGAAGAAATAATTTTTTCAAGCCATTTTTTCTGGTCTTTTTCCTTAAGTTTTATTAATAATCGAGCATGAGCCTGAGAAATATGACCTTCTTTTACAGCTTTTAAGACAAAATCAGGTAGCTGTAGCAAGCGAACAAGATTTGTAATATAAGGCCTTGATTTCCCCATAATCTGAGCGATTTCATCATGCGTCAATCCCTTGTAAATAAGATTCTGATAAGATTCAGCTTCTTCTATTGGATTGAGATCCTCTCTTTGAAGATTTTCAATAATAGCCTGCTTCATCATTTCATCATCGCTTAGTGATTTGACTAAGGCAGGAATTTCAGTTAAGCCTGCTATTTTAGCTGCCCTAAATCTTCTTTCCCCAGCTAAAAGTTCGTATCCAATGATAGATGATTTCCTGACGATAATAGGCTGGATTAATCCGTTTTCTTTAATAGAATTTGCTAACTCGTTTAATTTCTCTATTGAAAAATCTTTTCTTGGTTGATAGGGATTGGTGTGAATATCTTTAATTAAAATATATTGATAATTTTCCATTTGTATATAGCATAACACACCTTTACGAAAGAGTAAAGGTGTGTTGACAGTCTTGTAAATGGTATTTATTCAGAACTTAAATCATCAGTTGATTTAGTTAGTTTAATAGTTGTTGTTTGCTCTTTTCCATCACGATAATAAGTAACTTTAATTTCTTCATTAATTGAATGTTTATAAAGAGCTGATTGGATATCGCTAGCAGATGATATTTCTGTATCATCAATTTTTGTAATCACATCATATTTTTGTAACTTACCATCAGCAGGCATTCCAGTTTGTGTTGAACGAACAACGACACCATTTTTAACATTGTCTGGAAGTTTTAATCGATCAGAGCTTGAAGAAGACAAACTACTTAAGTTGACCATTTGAATTCCTAATGCTGGTCGAATGACTTTACCATTCTTTTCTAATTGTTCAATGATATTTACAACATCATTGGATGGGATTGCAAATCCCATACCTTCAACAGAAGTACTACCATTATTGGTGTTAGCAATTTTACTAGAGGTAATACCAATAACTTGACCTTGAATGTTTACAAGAGGACCACCAGAGTTACCTGGATTAATTGCTGCATCAGTTTGAATAGCTTGAGTAGCAATTGTCTGACCATCTTCTGATCGTGAAGAAACATTACGGCTTAGACTAGAAACAATTCCCTGAGTCACTGTATTAGCATAATCAGAACCAAGAGGGCTTCCGATTGCAATGGCAGTTTCTCCAACAGTTAATTTACTAGAATCCCCAAATTCAGCCACATTTTTAACCTTATCAGCAGGAATTCTGACTACAGAAATATCAGAATATGTATCAGTTCCGACTATTTCACCAGGAACCTTATTCCCATCAGCAAGACGGATATCAACCTTTTTTGCTCCATTGATAACGTGTGTATTGGTAACTAAGTAAGCATAGTCTTTATCTTTTCTATAGATAACACCAGATCCTTCGCTAGCTACCTGATCATTTTCGTTTCCTGAATTATTGTTGTCAAAAATAGCATCTGAACTAGATTCAGAATATGTAATGACAGAGACAACTGCGTCTTTAACTTTATCAACAGCCTTTGTTGTAGAATTACTATTTTTATAGGATGTTGTTATTGTAGTAGCTGTTTTCTGATTATTATTTGTGGCTGAGTGAGGTGTTGAAAAATAAGAAAGTCCCCATGTTCCAGCAACACCACCTATAAAACCAACAAACAAGATAATGAAAACTTGCAATGTTTTTTTGAAGAAATTTGAAGAATTTTTCATATCTTCCTCCTAATATTTCAAATTGTTGTAAGTATAGAACTGATAACTTAATTATATCTTAAAAAAAAGTACTTTTCCACAGTTTGTGGAAAACTTAGAAAAAACGTTAATTTTTATTAGAAAATCTATAGATGAGGTAAAAATTTCTCATTGAAATAGTGTGAATAAGGTGTGAATATGATAAAATGAAACTATGAAAATAAAGCTTGTAACAGTTGGAAAATTAAAAGAGAAATACCTTAAAGAAGGTATTGCAGAATACTCAAAACGACTCAGTCGTTTTACGAAAGTAGAGATAATTGAATTAGCTGATGAAAAAACACCAGATAAAGCAAGTCAATTAGAGAACCAACAAATTCTGTCGAAAGAAGGGGAACGAATTTTATCTAAAGTATTAGATCGTGAGTTTGTTATTGTTTTAGCTATTGAAGGTCAGCAATTTCCTTCTGAAAAATTTAGTAAAGTTATTGAAGATGCTTCAGTTCGAGGTTTTTCAGATATCACTTTTATTATTGGTGGTAGCTTAGGCTTGTCTCCTAAAGTGAAAGAAAGAGCAAATCTTTTGATGAGTTTTGGTAAGTTAACCCTACCTCATCAATTAATGCGTTTAGTTTTAATGGAGCAAATTTATCGCGCTTTTATGATTCAGCAAGGTAGTCCTTATCATAAATGAATCTTGACGCTATACGGTCTTTTTGTTACAATAATAAAGTATGGTCCCATAGCTCAGCTGGATAGAGCATTCGCCTTCTAAGCGAACGGTCGCAAGTTCGAATCTTGCTGGGATCAGATAAGATTGAGGGTGCGCTCAAGCGCACTCTTTTTTTAATAAAATTTTTAAAAATGACATTTCAGTTATATTTACTTGCATATGAAGCTGATTTTCTATATTTGGAAAATGTCCCTGTATAATAATCTTGTAAGTTAACTTTACAAAAAATTATTAGGAGATATTTTTATGAAAAAGAAAAACAAACAAAATCTATTGCCAAAAGAGTTACAACAATTTGAAATTTTGACAGAAAGAAAATTAGAGCAAGTTACTGGTGGAGATATTCGACATAGGATTAATAATTCAATTTGGAGAGATATTTTTTTAAAAAGAAAATAATTTTAGGGGTTAAAGATGATTTTGAAGATAATAATTGCATTTTTTCCAACTATTATACAAGTTGTTTCTTATGAGATATTTCATAAGAAAATTATGCAGAGTAAAAAGATAGATATAAAATTTATTGGTTTATTCTTTAGTATTGTTTTTGGAATTTCAATTATTTCTTCAATTCTTATTGAAATTCCAAGTTTTGGAGATGTAATAAGTAGTATTTTCCACTATATTTTCCTATTTATTCAACCCCTTATTTTCTACAAATATTTTCTTAAAAGAAAAGAGTATGATAATTACTTGAATTTGTTTTTATCGTTTGTTATCTATTTATCTGTGGAGACTTCCGAAACTTTTTTATCTGTCATTATTTCTTCAATAACAGGAGATTATTTTGTAAAACAACATTACGATATTTTTTACATTATAATTAATCTTTTATCTTTGTTTATTATTTTAAAGGTTGTTGATTTTTTTGACTTTTATTTTGAATATTATAAAGAACCAATTTATAAAAATGATCTATATAATGTTAATAAGTCATATATAGTAATTCATATCTTATTAAATATTTCTCATTGGTTTAGCGAAAACGCACATCTTAATAGTTTTGCTAGTATGATTGCCACTATAGGATTTATTATGTTTTTGTCGACTTTATTTTATTTAAAGTCTGCTCGTGAACAACATGAAAAAGCAAAAGAAATTCAGCAAAAAAAGGAAGAACAAAGACAACTACAACTTTATACAGATGAAATTGTAGGTCTTTATAACGAAATTCGAGGTTTTCGTCACGATTATGCTGGTATGTTAACAAGTTTGCAAACCGGAATTAACTCAGGTGATATGAAAGAAGTAGAGCGAATCTTTCATAATGTTTTAAGTCAAGCTAATATTTCTCTTCGATCAGATGACTATACTTTTTTTGAGTTAAATAATGTTCAAGACACTGCCTTGAGAAGTGTGTTAATTCAAACTATATTTAAGGCTCGAGAGTGTGGAGTAGAGATCGTATTTGAAATGAAGGATGTTATTGAGACATTACCTATGAAACTTTTAGATTTAGTTCGAGTAGCTAGTGTATTGCTCAATAATGCGGTTGAAGGGGCAGCTGAAAGTCCCTCAAAAACAATGAACGTGTCTTTAGTAAAGCTAGATAAAGAAATTGTTTTTGTAATTCAGAATTCTCGTCAAAGCCGTTACATTAATTTAGAAGAAATTTATGAAGTAGGCTTCTCGACAAAAGGAGAAAATCGAGGATTAGGTTTAAATAATGTCAAAGAAATTATTGACAAATATGATGAAGTTATTCTGGAAACAGATATAGAAACAAATTATTTTATACAAGTTGTAAGATTTAAAAGAAAGGAAAAAATATGAAAGTATTAGTGCTAGAAGATACTATTGAACATCAAGTGAGAATTGAAAATGTCTTCGAAGAAATTTCTCGCGAACTTAATCTTGAAATTAAAGCAAAAGTAACAGGAAAAATTCATGAATTTAAAGAATATGTTGAGTCAGACGAGGTAAATCAACTCTATTTCTTAGATATAGATATCAAAGGAGAAGAACAAAAAGGTCTAGAAATGGCGCAATTTATACGCCAACATAATCCCTATGCTATCATTGTTTTTGTCACGAGTCATTCAGAATTTGCGACTTTAACTTTTAAGTATAAAGTATCAGCGTTAGATTTTATAGATAAAGACATAAATGATAATTCTTTTAAGAAAAGAGTTAAAGATTGTATCGTTTATACACGAAATAATTTAATTGAAAATACAGATATTGTTGACTTTTTTGAGTATAGTTTTAGAGGAAACGAAATTCGAATTCCTTTTAGAGATATTTTATATATTGAGACAACAGGAAGTCCTTATAAATTAAGAGTTGTTGGAAAAAATTTCTTTAAGGAATTCTATGGGACAATAGCAGAAATTCAGGAACAAGATAAAGAACTTGGATATTTTTTCTCACCACACAAGTCATACCTATCTAATATTAGTAATATTAGTGGATACGACAAAAAAACAAAAGATGTTTTGTATTATGATGGTCATCGTTCACCAATTTCTCGATTACGTGTCAGATATTTAAAAGAAATACTGAAAGCAAAAAGTAAAAAAGAAGAAAATAAAAAATAAAACTGTTGACAAAGTGAGATAAACTGGTATAATAAAATATGTCTTATTGTGAGACATATATGGTCCGTTGGTCAAGGGGTTAAGACACCGCCTTTTCACGGCGGTAACACGGGTTCGAATCCCGTACGGACTATATTATCCGGCATAGCTCAGTTGGTAGTAGCGCATGACTGTTAATCATGATGTCGTAGGTTCGAGTCCTACTGCCGGAGTCGCTAACACTCAATTAATTGAGTGTTTTTTTGTTTATATTTTCCTCTACAGACTTAGTCTGTTTTATGGTATAATAATTTGAATTGAAAAGATGAAAGGAAGAGCTAAATGGCTTTAACAGCAGGAATTGTCGGATTACCTAATGTCGGCAAATCAACTTTATTTAATGCAATTACAAAAGCGGGGGCAGAAGCAGCAAACTATCCTTTTGCAACAATTGACCCTAATGTTGGAAGAGTGGAAGTTCCGGATGCACGTCTTGATAAATTAACAGAGCTCATCAAACCACAGAAAAAAGTTCCAACAACCTTCGAATTTACAGATATTGCTGGAATTGTGAAAGGTGCTTCAAAAGGAGAAGGACTAGGGAATAAATTCTTGGCCAATATCCGCGAAGTAGATGCTATCGTCCACGTTGTACGTGCTTTTGATGATGAAAATGTCATGAGGGAACAGGGTCGCGAGTCTGATTTTGTTGATCCAATGGCAGATATTGAAACAATCAATTTAGAATTGATTTTAGCAGACTTAGAAAGTATCAACAAACGTTATGCGCGTGTAGAGAAGATGGCGAGAACTCAAAAAGATAAGGATTCTGTGGCGGAATTTAATGTATTACAGAAAATTAAGCCAGTTCTCGAAGATGGTATCTCAGCTCGGACAATTGAGTTTACAGAAGAAGAACAGAAGATCGTTAAAGGGCTCTTTCTCTTAACGACTAAACCTGTGCTTTATGTGGCCAATGTCAGTGAAGATGAGGTGGCTGATCCAGATAATATTGACTATGTAAAGCAAATTCGGGAATTTGCAGCAACAGAAAATGCAGAAGTTGTAGTCATTTCAGCGCGTGCTGAAGAGGAAATTTCTGAATTGGATGATGAAGATAAATCAGAATTTTTAGAAGCTATTGGCTTGACTGAATCAGGTGTGGATAAACTGACCAGAGCAGCTTACCACCTGTTGGGACTTGGAACATACTTTACAGCTGGTGAAAAAGAAGTTCGCGCTTGGACCTTCAAACGTGGAATGAAAGCCCCTCAAGCAGCAGGCATCATCCACTCAGATTTTGAGAAAGGTTTCATCCGAGCGGTAACCATGTCTTATGATGATTTACTGCATTATGGAAGTGAAAAAGCAGTGAAAGAAGCTGGTCGTTTACGTGAAGAAGGAAAAGAATATATCGTTCAAGATGGCGATATTATGGAATTCCGATTTAATGTGTAAAAGAAAGTATAAATGGAATAAAGAGTAGGTTGGAAAAAAATTTCCAACCCTTTTAAGCTTTGAAAGGATAAGAATGACAAAATTAATTGTTGGATTAGGAAATCCGGGAGAAAAATATTTTGAAACGAAACACAATGTTGGTTTTATGCTAGTTGACAAGTTATGTAAAGATTTAAATTTAAAGTTTACAGTTGATAAAATTTTTCAGTCAGAAATCGCTTCAACATTCTTAAATGGTGAAAAGGTATATTTTATCAAACCAACAACTTTTATGAATGAAAGTGGAAAAGCAGTTCATGCTTTGTTAACTTATTATGGTTTAGAAGTTGAGGATTTACTTGTCATTTATGATGATTTAGATATGGAAGTTGGTAAGATTCGTTTACGCGCAAAAGGTTCAGCAGGTGGTCATAATGGGATTAAATCGATTATTAAACATATAGGTACTCAAGATTTTAAACGAGTTAAAATAGGTATTGGTCGTCCTAAAGAAGGTATGACAGTGGTTCATCATGTTTTAGGAAAATTCGATAGAGATGATTACATAACTATTTTGAATACTATTGACAAGGTTGACAATGCTGTAAATTATTATTTACAATCAGGAAATTTTGAACAAGCAATGCAGAAGTATAATGGATAATAAAATGAACTTGATTGATTTATTTTGTCAAAACCAGCAAATTTTAGATTGGAAAAAAAATCTAAATCAAAAGACTAGACAGTTACTAATGGGGTTGTCTGGTTCCACTAAGGCACTTGCAATAGCCTCCGCTCTTGATGAACATCAAAAAATTCTCGTTATGACATCAGGTTATAGTGAAGCAGAAAAGTTATCTAGTGACTTGATTTCTTTGTTAGGTGAGGAAAAAGTATATAATTTTTTAGCTGACGATGCACCTATGGCTGAATTTATCTTCTCGTCTCAAGAGAAAATATATGCTCGGATTGGAGCATTAAATTTTTTATTAGATGACAATGAGTCAGGTATTCTAGTCACAAATCTTTCAGCTAGTCGCCTTTTTTTGCCAAATCCAAATGAATTAAAATCTTCAATTATAGAACTAAAAGTTGGTCAAGAATATAACCTTGATACCCTTGTAAACTTTTTGATTAAGATTGGTTATAGAAAAGAATCACAAGTTTTTAATCAGGGTGAGTTCAGTTTAAGAGGTGATATCCTAGATATTTTTGATAAAGATAGTATTTCTCCTTACCGCTTAGAATTTTTCGGAGATGAGATTGATGGAATACGTATTTTTGATTCAGAAAGCCAAACTTCTATTGAAAATTTAAATCAAGTTTTAATTCATCCTGCAAACGATATATTGTTATCGGATGAAGATTATCTAAGAGCTCAGAAAAAAATAGAAGAGGCAGTAAAAGCAAGTCAAGATAACCATCTAAAATCTTATCTTGAAGAGATCTTACAGAATGTTAAAAAACGTCAACTTCATCCAGATTCTCGAAAATTTTTATCCTATTTTTATGAGAAAGAATGGACTATTCTAGATTATCTTCCAAAACATACTCCTATTTTCTTTGATGATTTTCAAAAAATCATGGAGCGAAATGCACAATTTGAAATGGAAGCTGCAACTATTTTGACAGAAGGTTTACAATCTAGTAAAGCTGTTTCAAATCAGAAATATTTTGTTAATGCTTATCCAGATTTTAGAAATTACAAACCTTCTACTTTTCTTTCAAATTTTCACAAAGGCTTAGGTAACTTAAAATTTGATTTTCTTTATCAATTTAATCAATACCCTATGCAGGAAT
Source organism: Streptococcus sp. HMSC10A01 (assembly GCF_001807785.1). NCBI lineage: Bacteria > Bacillati > Bacillota > Bacilli > Lactobacillales > Streptococcaceae > Streptococcus > Streptococcus sp. HMSC10A01. The sequence goes on from NZ_KV790983.1 coordinate 658,819, forward strand.
TTTTTAGTCAATTTCTTTTATTGAAAGATGAAATTGACCGCTATAAAAAGGCAGGTTCTACAGTAATCCTGCAAGCATCTTCATTATCTTCTTTACAATCTTTACATAAAACTTTACAAGAATACGATATTCAAGTAGAGTATATAAATGATAAAGAAATCCATAAAAATTCAGTGCAACTTATACAAGGAAATTTAAACCAAGGGTTTAATTTTGTAGACCAAAAACTTGTATTAATTACAGAATATGAAATTTTCCAAAAGAAAGTTAAAAGACGTGTAAGACGGCAAAATATATCTAATGCAGAGCGATTAAAGGATTATAATGAGTTAGAAAAAGGAGATTATGTTGTCCATAACATACATGGTATTGGGCGATATCTAGGAATTGAAACCATTGAAATTTCTGGTATTCATCGAGATTATGTAACCATTCAATACCAAAATGCCGATCGAGTATCGATTCCAGTTGACCAAATCCAACTCTTATCAAAATATGTAGCCAGTGATGGAAAGACACCAAAAGTCAATAAGTTAAATGACGGTCGTTTTCAAAAGACAAAACAAAAAGTTCAGCATCAAGTGGAAGATATTGCAGATGATTTAATTAAATTGTATGCAGAGAGGAGCCAGCTAGAAGGTTTTTCCTTTTCTAGTGATGACGAAAATCAGATTGAATTTGATAATGATTTTCCTTATGTTGAAACAGAGGATCAATTACGAAGTATTCAAGAAATAAAGAAGGATATGGAAAGCAAGCAACCAATGGATCGCCTATTGGTAGGAGATGTTGGTTTTGGTAAAACTGAAGTAGCAATGCGGGCGGCTTTTAAGGCTGTTAATGATCATAAGCAGGTTGCAATTTTGGTGCCAACAACTGTACTTGCTCAGCAACATTATACAAATTTTAAAGAACGTTTTAATGACTTTGCTGTTAATGTTGATGTTCTAAGTCGCTTTAGGACAAAGGCAGAGCAGAATGAGACTTTAGAAGGTTTGAAAAAAGGTCAAGTGGATATCATTATTGGGACTCACAGACTCTTATCACAGGATGTTGAATTTGCAGATTTAGGTCTGATAGTTATTGATGAGGAACAGCGTTTTGGAGTTAAGCATAAGGAGAAACTAAAAGAATTAAAAACAAAAGTTGATGTCTTAACTTTAACTGCTACTCCTATTCCTCGTACCTTACATATGTCAATGTTAGGTATTCGAGACTTATCAGTCATTGAAACTCCTCCGACCAATCGTTATCCAGTTCAAACTTATGTTTTAGAAACTAATCCAACTATTATTCGAGATGCAATTGTAAGAGAAATAGATCGTGGAGGACAAGTTTACTATCTTTACAATAAAGTTGACACAATTGAGCAAAAAGTAGCTGAATTAAAAGAGTTAGTTCCAGAAGCAAATATTGGTTTTGTTCATGGTCAAATGAGTGAAATTCGCTTGGAGAATACTCTAATTGACTTTATAAATGGAGAATATGATGTCTTGGTTACAACTACCATTATTGAAACCGGAGTTGATATTCCAAATGCAAATACTTTATTTATAGAAAATGCTGATCATCTAGGTTTGTCAACCTTATATCAACTTAGGGGGCGAGTAGGTCGAAGTAATCGTATCGCCTATGCTTATTTTATGTATCGACCAGATAAAACTTTGACTGAGGTGGCTGAAAAACGTTTAGAAGCAATTAAAGGTTTTACAGAATTAGGTTCAGGATTTAAAATTGCTATGAGAGATTTGTCCATTCGAGGAGCAGGAAACATTCTTGGAGCTTCTCAATCAGGATTTATTGATTCTGTAGGATTTGAAATGTATTCTCAGCTTTTAGAAGAAGCAATCGCTAAGAAGCAAGGTAAAGAGCAAAAAAGACAAAAAAGTAATGCAGAAATTAATCTCCAAATTGATGCTTATTTACCTAGTGATTATATATCAGATGAACGTCAAAAAATTGAGATTTACAAACGTATTCGTGAAATTGACAACCGTGTAAATTATGAAGATTTACAAGAAGAATTGATAGATCGTTTTGGAGAGTATCCAGATGTTGTTGCCTATTTATTGGAAATTGGTCTGTTGAAATCATATTTGGATAAATCCTTTGTTTCTTTAGTCGAACGCAGACAGCAGACTGTAGTTGTTAGATTTGAAAAGATGTCTCAGCAACTATTCTTGACCCAGGATTATTTTGAAGCTTTGGCTGCAACAACTTTAAAAGCTCGTATAGGAGAAAGCGATAAACTAATTGAAGTTATTTTTGATGTTCGTCAGAAAAAGGATTACGAAATCTTAGAAAATTTAATTCAGTTTGGTCAAAAGTTGGTGGAGATAAAACAAAGAAAAGAGGATTGAGGGGATTTTGTTTTTTCATTTTCTTTAAAACATGATAGAATATTAAGAGAATTGAGGTAAGGAATATGAGATTAGACAAGTATTTAAAAGTATCAAGAATTATTAAGAGGCGAACTGTTGCAAAAGAAGTTGCTGATAAAGGGCGAATAAAAGTAAATGGAATTCTAGCCAAGAGTTCAACAGACTTAAAAACAGATGATATTGTTGAAATTCGTTTTGGTAATAAACTACTCACTGTGAAAGTATTAGAAATGAAAGATAGTACCAAAAAAGAAGATGCAGCAAGTATGTATGAAATTGTTAGTGAAACAAGGGTAGAAGAAGATGTCTAAAAATATTGTTCAATTAAATAATCAGTACATTCAGGATGAAAATCAGCGTCGACGCTACTTAGAAGAAGAACGTCGCAAAAAAAATCGTTTTATGGGCTGGGTTTTAATTTTAGTTATGCTTTTGTTCATTTTACCAACTTATAATTTAGTACAATCCTATCAAACCCTTCTAGAACGCCGGCAAAAGCTTGTTGACTTACAAGAAAAATATGATGAGTTGAGTAGGGAAAAAGAATATCAGGAAAACTTATCTAAGCGTTTAAAGGATGATGACTATGCCGCTAAGTACGCTCGAGCAAAATATTTCTATGCCAAAGAAGGAGAAACAATCTATAATATACCAGATTTGTTACCACAGTAATCATGGATAATATCGTTAAAACAGTGGAGAAATTTTTAACTTTCTCAGAGGAGAAATTGGAAGAACTTTCACAAAAGAATCAAGAATTGAGAGAAGAAAAAAATACAGAAAGGAAGGATTGATGAGGAAATACTTAGCTTTATTGTTGTTACCGGCTTTCTTTTGCAGTAATATAGTCATTAGCACAGAAAAAGATATTCCATTGACAACAAGTCAACAGTATGAATTGACCAATACAAGCTACAGCAATTATTATCAAACACTTCCTACCAATCCAAATGTTTATGAAGAAGTTTTAACTTTTTCTTCTGCAGAACTAGATAAGATTTCTGGGAAGCTATCTCCAAATCAGCCTTTCAAGTTGACTGAATTAGTAGTCAATTCTCAAGGGTTACCTCTCTTTAAGTTATCCAATGGTCAGTTTGTAGTTGCTGATAAACGTTCCATTTATGATGATACTGTCTTGACTTTGGAAGATACAAATCAAACAGTGTGGCTTAAACCAGGTTTTACAGTTTATGAAAAAGCTTATGTAAATGGTGTCAAAAAAATTAATAGTAATAAATCAGCCTATACTTCTGTAAAAATTACTCAACTGGCTACAACACCAACAGCTCAATATGCAAAAATTGAAAATAGTGGTTGGGTAAGAGCGGATTATCTTTCAGATACAGATAATCGCATCGAAAAAGTTCAAGAAATCTTAACTAGTCGATATAATCAGGCGGACTTTTCTATTTATGTCAAACAGTTGAATACAGGAAAAACGGCAGGAATTAATCAAGATACAGAGATGTATTCTGCCAGTGTAACTAAATTGCCAATTCTTTATTATGCTCAAGAAGAATTAAATAAAGGGAAATTTACACTTGCACAAGGACTAAAATATATTCAGGATGTTAATGATTATTCTGGAGCTTATGATACGGAAGGAAGTGGGAGTTTACCCAAAGAAGCGGATAATAAAGAATACAGTGTACAGGATCTCATTAATCATATTGCCAAAGAATCTGATAACGCCGCAACCAATATTTTAGGTTACTATGTTACAGATAAATCAAGCTCGACCTACCGTTCCACTATTGAAAACATTGCAGGTAGAAAATGGGATGTGGAAGAAAGAAATGCCTCTGCTAAAATGGCAGGAAATGTAATAGAAGCTATTTATTATCAAAATGGTTCTATTATTGACACTCTTTCGCAGACCAACTTTGATAATCAGAGGATTTCTAAGGATATTCCAGTGAAGGTTGCTCATAAGATTGGTGATGCTTATGATTTCAAACATGACGTTGCCATTGTTTACAGTGAATCACCTTTTATCATATCGGTTTTCACTAATCATTCAAACTATGACACTATTTCAAAAATAGCCAATGATGTCTATGAGGTGCTGAAATGATTGAGCAGCAATTTTTGAAACAGTGTAAAGAAAAAGCTTATTTTATTGAACATCAAAGAGTTTTGTTGGCCATTTCTGGTGGCCTTGATTCTATGACCTTATTGAACCTTTTATATAAGTATCAAAAAGAGTTGGATATAGAACTTATCTTGGCTCATATCAACCATAAACAACGAATTGAAGCTGATCAAGAAGAAAAACAATTAAAAGAAATTGCTCAAAAACTTGGTGTAAAGATTCTTACATCAAGTTTTTCTGGAGTTTTTTCAGAAAAATCAGCTAGAGATTTTCGTTATAATTTTTTCAAAAAAGTCATGCAAGAAGAAGATTGTACTGCCTTGGTGACAGCCCATCATGCAGACGATCAAGCAGAAACGATTTTTATGCGGATTCTACGTGGAAGTCGCTTACGTTATTTGTCTGGTATGAAAGATAGGCAGCCTTTTGGTGGTGGCGAGTTAATTAGACCCTTGTTGGAATTTTCTAAAACTGATTTTCCGACGGTTTTTCATTTTGAAGATGCCTCAAATTTTGAAAATACTTATTTTAGAAATCGTGTAAGAAACCAATATTTCCCGCTTTTAGAAACAGAAAACCCCAGAATCAAACAAGCTATTATAGGTTTAGGTTTAGAAATTGCTCAATTACAAAAAGCTCTTTCCGGCTTAACAAAAGACTTAAATCTGACGGATTTACAGACGTTTAGGAAGCAAAAAAGAGAAGTTCAAGTTTTTTTATTGCAGGAATATCTTGAAAAATTTCCTGATTTACAACTAAGTAAAGCACAGTTTGATGATATTTTACATATTGTAAATACTAAAACCAACTATCACCATTATCTTAAAAATCAATATGAGCTCATCCAAGACTATCAAACCTTTAAAATTAAGAAAATCGGTCCTAAGTCTGATTCAAAAAAGGGAGCTATTTTGCTACAATTTGAAGATATTATTGAACTAGGTGGTTATTGTTTCTCTTTTGGGAAAGAATTAATTGGTGGAGAGGTTCAGATGATTCCTGTTTCACGTAAAACTTCTATTGTGCTCCGTCACCGACAGTCTGGAGATAGAATTTTATTAAATGGTCACCATAAAAAACTAGCTCGCTATTTTATAGATAAAAAATACTCTCTTAAAGAAAGAGATGAAGCTGTCATTGTGGAACAATTTAATGAAATTTTAGGGATTGCTGGAATCGTAACAGGTGATTTGAGTAAGAACTCGAAACGTGATATAATGAAAGATGTTCTTTATATTAAAAAAATAGATAGGTAAGATTATGTTAGAAAAAGACATTAAAAAAGTACTGATTTCGCACGATGAGATAGTTGCTGCTGCTAAAAAACTAGGAGCCCAATTAACAGAAGATTATCATGGGAAGAATCCTATTCTAGTTGGTGTTTTAAAAGGTTCGGTTCCTTTTATGGCTGAGTTGATTAAGCACATTGATACTCATATTGAACTGGATTTCATGATTGTATCTAGCTATCATGGTGGAACTTCTAGCAGTGGTGTAATTAACATTAAAAAAGATGTTGACCAAGATGTCGCTGGTCGCCATATCCTTTTTATTGAAGATATCATTGATACTGGAAAGACTTTAAAAAGCCTTTGTGAAATGTTCAAAGATAGAAATGCGGCGTCAGTTAAAATTGCTACACTCTTGGATAAGCCAGAAGGACGCCTTGTTGAAATAGAGGCAGATTACACTTGCTTCACAATTCCAAATGAATTTGTAGTTGGATATGGGTTGGACTATGTTGAAAACTATCGCAATTTACCTTATGTAGGTATCTTGAAGGAAGAAGTATATACAAAATAAAAGGTTTACTATATATAAATGAAAAATAAGCAAAATAATGGATTAGTAAAAAATCCACTTCTCTACATTTTAGTTGTGATTGCCTTGGTAACAGGTTTTCAGTATTTGATGGCTGGAAATTCTGTCAACCGCAGTCAGCAGATTAATTACTCAGAATTAGTTAAAGAAATTGAAAAAGGTAACGTAAAAGATATTAGTTACCAGCCAAATGGAAGTGTTGTTGAGATTTCCGGAACGTATAAAAAATCTAAGGAAGTGAAAGATACAACAGGCATTCAATTTTTCCCATCCCCTTCATTATCAGTTAAAAAATTCACCAGCATCATATTGCCGGCGGATTCAACTATTTCTGAGTTACAAAATTTAGCAGCTAAAAACAAGACAGAGATTAGCATCAAGCGTGAAAGCTCAAGTGGAATGTGGCTTAATATTTTAATTTCTGTCTTTCCACTTGTTATTGTCGGATTCTTCTTCTTTTCAATGATGAATCAAAGTGGTGGCGGTGGAGCCCGTGGTGCGATGAATTTTGGCCGCAACAAAGCGCGTGCTGCTAGCAAAGAATCAATCAAGGTACGTTTTTCTGATGTTGCTGGTGCTGAAGAAGAAAAGCAAGAATTGGTTGAAGTAGTTGAATTTCTTAAAGATCCTAAACGTTATACTAAGCTTGGAGCGCGTATCCCTGCTGGTGTTCTACTTGAAGGACCTCCAGGAACAGGTAAAACTCTTCTTGCTAAAGCAGTTGCAGGAGAAGCTGGCGTTCCTTTCTTCAGTATTTCTGGTTCAGATTTTGTCGAAATGTTTGTTGGTGTTGGTGCTAGTCGTGTTCGCTCATTATTTGAAGATGCTAAAAAAGCAGCTCCAGCAATCATCTTCATTGATGAAATTGATGCAGTCGGTCGTCAGCGTGGTGTTGGTCTTGGCGGTGGTAATGATGAGAGAGAACAAACTTTAAACCAACTCCTTATTGAAATGGATGGTTTTGAAGGAAATGAAGGCATTATCGTTATCGCCGCAACAAACCGTTCAGATGTGCTGGATCCTGCACTTCTTCGTCCTGGACGTTTTGACAGAAAAGTTTTAGTCGGTCGTCCAGATGTCAAAGGTCGTGAAGCTATCTTACGTGTTCATGCTAAAAACAAACCTTTGGCTACAGATGTTGATTTGAAATTAGTTGCTCAGCAGACCCCAGGATTTGTTGGTGCAGATCTTGAGAATGTCCTAAATGAAGCAGCCTTGGTAGCAGCTCGCCGCAATAAGAAAGTAATCGACGCTTCTGATATCGATGAAGCTGAAGATAGAGTTATCGCCGGACCGTCTAAAAAAGATAAGACAGTTTCAGAACGTGACCGCCAAATCGTTGCGTATCATGAAGCGGGTCATACAATTGTTGGTTTGGTTCTTTCAAATGCTCGTGTTGTGCATAAGGTAACCATCGTACCTCGTGGTCGTGCGGGAGGATACATGATTGCCTTGCCTAAGGAAGATCAAATGCTTCTATCTAAAGAAGATATGAAAGAGCAATTAGCAGGTCTCATGGGTGGACGGGTTGCAGAAGAAATCATCTTTAATGTTCAAACAACAGGGGCTTCTAATGACTTCGAACAGGCAACACAAATGGCTCGAAGCATGGTTACAGAATATGGTATGAGCGACAAACTTGGTCCCGTACAATATGAAGGAAATCATGCTATGATTCCAGGTGCTTATAATCCACCAAAATCTATCTCTGAGCAGACTGCCTATGAAATTGATGCTGAAGTACGTGACCTCTTAAATGAAGCTCGTAACAAAGCAGCAGAAATCATTCAATCAAATCGTGAAACTCATAAATTGATAGCTGAGGCGCTTCTGAAATATGAAACGTTGGATAGTAATCAAATTAAATCTATTTATGAAAACGGGAAAATATCTGAAGATCAATTGGATGAAGATAAAGAGTCACACGCACTTTCATATGATGAAATTAAATCAAAAATGGAAGAAAACAATTCATCTGAATAAAATTTAAAAAAGAATCTCATTTTGGGATTCTTTTTAAGAATTTAATCTTAAAACAAACTCAATTGTCGCATATAACTTAACTATCAGATTACCAAATAGAAGGCATTTAAAAAATAAATAGAAAAGTATTGACAAAATGAAAGGAACTGATATAATGTTCTATGTTGTGTATTTATGGTCCGTTGGTCAAGGGGTTAAGACACCGCCTTTTCACGGCGGTAACACGGGTTCGAATCCCGTACGGACTATATTATCCGGCATAGCTCAGTTGGTAGTAGCGCATGACTGTTAATCATGATGTCGTAGGTTCGAGTCCTACTGCCGGAGTTTGGTATAAAAAACAGGAAGAATTTTCTTCCTGTTTTTTTATGTTTTAAAACGAGGATAACATGCAACAAGAATAATCAATTAGTACATGACAATAATTTTAAAGAAACAAATACCGAACAATGTGCAAGAAAACCAGGATCTTTGATAGATTAATAGGTGAGGATAAAACCTCTAAAACCAAAAGAAAGGACTAGTCAATGAAGTTTGAGGACGTATACAAACAAGTTGAAGGGATAGTCAAGCGATGTTATAAAGATTATTATCTGCACTTATGGGAGTATGCAGATTGGAGGCAGGAAGGAATGTTGGTGTTGTACGAATTATTAAAAAGTCATCCCAACCTACTGGAAGATCATCCACGCCTGTACCGTTACTTCAAGACCAAGTTTCGGAACAGAATTCATGATTTGATTCGTCGCCAAGAGAGTCAAAAGCGGAAATTGGACAGGCAACCCTATGAAGAGGTCAGCGAGATAGGTCATCGTTTAAGAATGAAAGAGCTGTATCTGGATGAATTGGTAGCCTTTAGAAGTGCAATGGCAGAGTATAGAAGTCAGCTCAGTCCAGAAGAATCAAAACAATATGAGCGTCTGATGGCAGATGAAAGGTTCAAAGGACGTAAGGCAATGCTCAAAAATCTATCCTATCACTTAAGGGATTTCAATCCCCGTTTAGATTAAAAAGAAGGGAGAGGAGAT
>NZ_KV790984.1:0-27992 GCF_001807785.1 Streptococcus sp. HMSC10A01
TTCTGTACCACCAAGGTTAACCTTACTGAAGGTAATTGGTTTTGGACTAGTATCCTCTTTATCAGTAATAGTCAGAACTGGACCAGCTGCAAGAACAGTGTCATCAGCTCCCTTATTCTTAATAGTGATAGAACCGTCAGCATTAACTGTAAAAGTAATATCTCCTACAATTTGATATCCCTCTGGAGCATCGAACTCTCTTAGAGTGTAGGTGCCTGGTGCCAGCTTAATCACTTTAGAAGTGTCAGCTACAGTAGTCCAGTCTGCAACAGGTGCCTCTTCAAGATTGACTGTATCTCCACTATAGATTTTCAGTTCCGCACCTGGAATTTCTTTTCCATTTGGATCCACCTTCTTAAAGGTGATATCCTTTTCGGTTGGTGTCTTCTTGTTGACAATATCACGAGATACCGATTTATCAGTTCCGAAATCTTGTGAACCAATCTTGATTTCCTCAGTTGATTTGTCATATCCTTCTGGTGCTGTCACTTCTCGGATAGTATAGTTGTCTCTCAACAACTCTCCTACGCTCGCATTACCATCAGCATCTGTTGTCAACTTGCCAACTACTGCCCCAGTACTGTCACGAACCACTTCAAATTCAGCACCTTGAAGATTTTCACCTGCTTCATTTACCTTGTGGATCTTAATAGAGAATACATATCCTTCAGCTACACCACCAGCAATCTGATAGGTACGAGTGCTAGTTGATTGTTCAGTCAGACCACCATTATAATTCATCTTGGCTACGTTCGTAATTTTTTCGCCATCAACTAAATCATAATTTGCTTTAGCCCTATATTCAATCATATAACCAAAGCCATTAGTATCTCCTAGAGGTAAAGTGAATCCATCTCCGCCCGGATTTACAGTCATTTGTTTCTTAAATGTTTCTGTCATATCCTGAGCATTAGACCATTTCCAATCTCCGTTATTCCAACGCCAATCTACTTTATAAATACGAAAAGTATCTGGTAAGAAGGTGAAATTTGGAGACGAGAACGCATCCTTGATGGTTATATCACTATAGTTGGCCATATTGCGGTTTACAGTAATATTGTAACGAATAACATTTTTCTCGTCATCCTTATACTGGAAGGAACTCTTTTCAATCTTAGAGTCATACTGTTTAGGAGGTCCATTATAATGAACAGTCCCTGGAACTAAGGTCCGTGTTCCTATTGTAAATCCAGCATTCAAGTCACCTTCTTGACTCACTACATCATGGTCAACCCGAGCATAGAAGAAAAATTCTCCACGGACACCAGATTTTTGCTCAACATAATTTGTATATGTTAAGGTAATCGTTTTGTTTGCAGAATCCAAAAATCCATTTGCAACAAGATTACCTGACTCGTCCTTAAGCTCAATGGCTGAAGAGTTCGCAAAAGCATACTCTGGCGGCAAGGTGATTGTCGTCGTATCTCCTTGATGTACTTGGTTATCAGGCAATACAAACTTTGCGTAAACGCGAAAATCTTGCCAAATATCAATGCCTTGTGTTAAGTCTCCTCCAGAAGAATTTTTGAGACTCATCTCAGTAATGACATCATTAAATTCGGCCGCCTGCACTTGGGCAAGAGGAGTTAATGATGGCAAAACCACTCCCAAACAAAGAATAATGACGTGAAGCCAAGTTCTAATTCTTTTGTTCATGCAATCTTCCTTTCTCATAATATTCAGTTTTGAATGTACAATGTAATTGTATACTAACTGATTTCCCCATCTTATAAGTGTTTACCTTTACAAAAAAGCAAACATTTTTATAGATACATTACGCCTTCATTCTACCATACTATCAATAAAAAGACCATACGTAATCAGTCTTTTTTTAATATTCATTCAATTTTCATTAACTTGCTAGCATTGAACAAATAATTACATTAACTTTCAAATTAAATTTGGTGCTACTAAATCAAATTTCTTCTGACTTTTTGGGTCCAAAATGCTACAAAAAAACCGGAAAAATATCCGGTTCGAATGATTTATTTCCTAAAAGTCAAGGCGTAGAATTTACCATCCCAGAGGAATTTCAATTCCTTTTCTTTGACGCCCGCTGGAACTGCCGCCTCAATTTCTCCAAGATCAACAGTAGCATCCTTAAAATAGTCCTTGCTAAAGTGGTTTTTCTTATATTGTTGGTCCACATAATCCGCCGTCTCATCTGAAATCATAATTTTAGTCCCTGGTTTAGCCACCCGGAGCATTTCCTGCATGGCCTTGGCCTTATCGGTAAAGAAATTGATTCCACCAATATGATAAACGATATCAAAACTATTATCCGCAAAGGGTAGATCTTCCGCACAGGCATGAAAGAGTTGTAGATTGGTCTTCTTAGAGCAAGATTTCTGACATTTTTTCAGCATGCCTATAGAAATATCTGCCCCGAAAAAGTCTAAGCTTTTCAGGTCAATATTCTCAGGAATGTAGCGCAGGTCTTGACCAGTCCCGATAGAGACATAAAGAACTGACAGATGGTCCTTCCATTCTATTTCTGCCATTAGCTCCCTTCTCAGCTTATCGACTGCCTTTCCATAGAGAAGGCCACCCAGCCATTTTTCGCTCATATCATACCAGCGAGCGAAGCGATTATACATGGTCATATACTTAGCATTATCGCCAGAGATATAGTCCGGATTCAGAGCCAGGTAGATGTCTCCATCTTTTTGAAGTTCATCCACTTTCAAGTCTTCCTTCAGTTTCTCTTGTATCTTTGTTTCCATCATGTTTCTTATCTCCTTTTTCTATTTGACAATTATTATAGAGAATTCTGAAACAAAAACAAGAGATTTTCAGCAAGTGGCTACCCAGCGTTAGCAACCGGAAGAAATTGCTTAACAAGTTGCAGAAAAAGAAACGAATTTTATACAAAAGAGTCTGGAGCTTTCCGCTTTCAGCACTTTGGGTCCAATTGGTCAGCTTTCTACCATCCTTGAAATTGTACTAACCTGCTTCTTATCTGATGCTTTTTATTTGCTAGAATTTCTTTCCGTCTTATCTGAAGTGTCGGGCTCTTTCTGTGTATGCCCGCAGGCCGTTAGGATAAAGGCAGAAATCAGAGCCAGAAACAAGTTCCCAATTTTCTTAAACCTAGGCATACGAGTCCTCCATTTAGGCGAAACTTGATGAGACTAGCACTCCGCCAAAAACGCCTGCACAGTCTTGACATCTTCTGCGCTACCGCCTCGGTCAATATCACAGATATGCTGGAGACCATATTTTTCAATAATCAAGGTAGTTGCCCCACAAAAGGTCCGGCCGTGTTTAACAGAGTCGCCATTGTTAACAAAACCTTTAATCAGCCCAGGATGTTTCTTGATAAAGCGTTTGGTAGACCAAGGAATTTTCCCAGCACCAGCATTTCGAGTAATGAGAATACAAGGCTCTTCCAGTTTCTCCTTGATGCTCTGGGTCGGATAGCCCAGTGATTCTGCAAATCGTTTTCCAATACCAGTATTTGAATCATAAACTACAATCATCTTCATCACCTACTTTCTTAAAAAGAGAATAGCAAACCAAGCCGCAAAGCCTAAAACCACGACATCTGAGATGAGCATAAGCATAAACTCCAAATCTGGCATCATGTGAATATAAATTAACAATGCCACAGTTGTCAAAGCCAGTACCGCCAGCTTCGCAACTGCCGGCAAGCCCGGAATCAAAGCTGCTCCGATTAGAACAATGATGAGACCTCCGACTAAAAATGACTGAAAATCCACACTTAAACTAAAACCAACGGTCACACCGCCGTAGCCAATGGTCAAAAGACCAATCGCGACCAGACAGATACCCAAAATAGCCATTCCACTCATAGCAAATCCTCCTTGCTTGTTCATTCTATTTCCTCACTTTCTATTTTTGAATGAACGCTTCCAAATATTCATTCAAAGCTTTCTAACCATTCCTATTCGCACTACATAAGACATCACCTCCTTTGTTTGTGAATGAATAGTTTTAGAAATTCATTCACTAATGCTTTTAAGAAAAGGAATTTCCTCTATTTGGAAAAAATCCCCTTAACAAAATATTTCACTAAAGTCTCAAGACTATCGAAGTAGCCTGAAAAATCCTGTTCTGTAACATGCATGTCTATGTAATAAATCAAGTCATAAACCTTCATGATCTCAGCTATTTTCTCCTGCGAAAAGCCCTCTTCCTGCAAGCGCTGGCTGAAGGTCTGAATCAGAAACTGATGAAAGGCATTGGACGCTCGTCCGGAATCCTGATTATAGTAATCATGCAGAATTTTAGAAATCCCTGGCTTGTTCCACTCAGCCAGAATTTTATTGGGTGAAATCAATTCAAAAGTGACTGCAAAAAGCTGTTCAACGATTGTCTCGGGCTCGCCCTGCCAGTCTACGCGTTGCATGATTCCCTCACGTATACGGCTATTTTCAGCTACATAAACCTCCAAGAAGATAGCTTCCTTGGACTCATAATACTTGTAAAAGGATCCGACAGCCATATGGCTTCTCTTGGCAATATCAGAAATTCCAGCTGCCTTATAGCCTTTTTCCGCAAAGACTTCTCTAGCCGCAGCCAGGAGCTCATTTTTTTTATCCATTTTCCTGTCTCTTTTGTGAATGAATTTTATTTTATATTCATTCATATTTTAACACTTGTTTTACAAAAGTCAAGTATTTTGCTATACTACAGTCTAGATATTCTTTGAACATCAAATTATTATACCGAATTTTATTGGAGGTTTAGTAATGCTTAAAGAAAAACGCAATCAGGGAATGATTGGCCTATTATTTATTACTCTAATTTTTCTTGGGATAGCTGGTGCCATGGCCTTTATCCAATACCAAAAGGCTAATCCTAAAATTGCCTACTCAGCAGACACCGCTAAAGTTTCTTCTGAAACAGTTTATACTGAAGTTTATGATATCTCTCCAGAACCTATTTTCCCAGTAAATGATAAAACTGAGGTTTGGCTGGTTCAATATAAGGATGGATATGTTGGCGTTCAAGCGAAAAAAGGTGATAAGCAGATCGCCAAGCTAGTGGAGCAAGCAAATAAAGGAGAGCTAAAGAAAAATCCCGCACGACTTGTCGGTACTTACATAAATACAAGTGTTCAAAAGAAGGACCAATCATATATCTCCAACTTTTCTAGCTTGATGCATAGTCTAAGAAATGAAGTTGGAGATATCTCGGCCAAAATTGCAACTAGCTCTTATATCTCTCTTTCTGAGTTTGACTCTGATCATTCCAAATTCATCTTTTACGTCCTATTCTTAGTCGGTTTATCTGCCATTTTTATCGGAACTGGACTCTTCAACCGCAGAAAGAATGTGCAAGCTTATAATGAAATTTATTCAATTTATCCAGAAGTCCAAGAAAATCTTAATCTCTTACTAGAACAAGCTTCCTTCCATGACGAAGAATTGAAAATCATCATCTATAAAGATCACCTGATCACTTATTATCGTGGTGTAAGAACTGTTGACCTCAAACAGGTTATCCACCTCTACCACCATATTTTCACCATGCATCGAGGCTTTGCATCCAACAGAAATTCTACTCTGATAGCTGTTCGATCAAATAACAAGAAATATCAGATGCCTATTAGAAATATTGGCAAAACGACAGATATTCAACTTCGGTCTACTTTTGACTATCTCTACAATTACTTCCCTCATATCAAATTAGGAGTGTAATGTCACATAAAACTCAAGCTAGATTTTCCAGCTTGAGTTTTTTATATAAAAACAGGAGCAGGATACAATCCCAGCTCCATTTTTTATGATATGCTTGTCAGAACGTTTTTCGGTAGATTACTTGCCTTCTTTTTCCCTTCTGCGCTTGGCCAAGGCACTGTTAATCTTCTTAGTCTTAAGATTTGTATCCAAGTAAAGAAAGAGCCATACAAAGAGATAAATCAGAATAAAATCTAGCCAAAAATGCCAGTTGAAAATTAAAAATCCCCAGTTATTGTAGACCATGAAACAGCATACTAAGACTGAGACGGCGACAAAATGCAGTAAAATCGAGACTAAAATAGAGAATCGGTCTTCAAGAGTTTTTAAAATTGAACTGACAATCCCAATCAAACCGCTCATCACCATGACACTGATGATATTACTAGTTGTGGGCGGATGTTTTTGAATAGAGAAAGCAAGGAGAATCAGATAGACTGCACTCCCTGTCTGGATGCCCATTAATATAGCATGTAGACATTTTTTTATACTCATCACTTACCTCCTAGATTCCCAGATATTTCATTAAGAGTTTAACATAGCGACGGCTGACTTCGGTCTTGATTTGATTGGTCAGCTTGGCCGTCATATTGCCAGAAAAACTGTCAGACAAAGACTCCAGATGGTCAATATTGATGACAGCATGCCGGGAAACCTGGATAAAGTTCGAGCTGCTAATCCGTTGCTGAAAGCGAGTCAAGGTCTCTGTCGTCTGATAAATGCCTTCTCTGCTGTAAATCATCAAAGTTGTCTGGTTGATGTCTGCTAGGATTATATCTTCAGTCTTCAGCATGATAAGCTTATCGTCCGACTTGATAGGCAGGACACCACTTGGCCCAGCCTTGTACTGCTCTAAATAATCTAAGATGGCCTTGGCCTCTGCCGCTAGCTGGTCTGCCTTGACCACAACCAGCGGATCCTTGGATGAAATGGTTGGATCTGTTTCAAATTTTGCTTGCAAGAGGAAGCTCCCTATTCACATTCTATTGTAGTTTCAGCCGGCGGATGACAATCATATTTTGCACTATCCAAATAAGCGCTATTGCAACTAAAACTATTCCAACTATATAGAAAGTTTCTGTCCTTGTCAAGAGCTCCTGCCATTCAATGCGAATTCCCATTATTTTTTCAAAAGCTACTCGTGACTGGCTGTTATTGGCAAAAGTGTCTGCTAGACTTTCCTTCATGAGAAGCTGTCTGAAAAGAGATGCCATGTAGTTAGAAGGCGTAAGCTTCATCAGGTTTTGTGCCATGTTCGGCAAGTTTCCAATAGGGATATAGGTTCCCACTAGAAAACCAGAGGTCGCTCCGACTACTGTCGCTAATTTACCTAGACTATCCACTGATTTGAAGCGTAGAACAATCAGAGCGTTTATTAGTGTGGCCAAGAGGCTGTTCAAGATCATCAGAAGCACCAGGTAAGAAAGTTTTCCCCATTCAAAGGAAATTTTATCCGCCTGCATAAAATAGCTGAGCATAAAGGTAAACATAATGACCTGCATCAAAAAGCCGATAATAACAGAACTGACAAGATAACTAAGCTGCAAGCCCCACGGTCCTAAGTCCGTGATAAAAAGATCGTCTGTTACCATCCGCTCCCGGTCTTCGACCTGCCGTGAGAAAGCTGCCAATGTGGTTGTTAATGCTGTAACTGCCAACACGCCACCAATCAGCCACAAGTCCATCAGCTGGCTGGAATAGCCTCCAAAATTACTTTTCAAAAAAACGATATAAAGCACAAAGGGAATAATGGCTCCAAAGAGGGACAAAATTACCCCACTGCGGTTGCGAAAATAAAGTAAAAAATTGCGTTTAATCAAAGCGAGCATATTAGCGTACCTCTCTTCCTGTCAGTGCCATAAAAGCATCGTCCATGGTTCCGGGTTGGAATTCAAATTGTTCAATATAGGGACCTGCCTGAGCCAATAAGTCCAGTGCTTCTTGAGTCGTTTTAGGGTGAAGGATAAATTCCCCTTCCTTGACTTGCTCCCAAGCACAGTCTCTTGGCAAACTTTTCTCTAAACCTGCTACATCCGGACTCATAATCCGTAAGATATTGCGGGCGTAGTTTCCCTTAATCTGGTCTGCAGATCCTTGGGCAATAACCTGACCATGATCTACGATATAAATCTTATCCGCATCGTCTGCTTCATTAAGATAGTGGGTTGTCAGGACAATGGTCATCTTCTCTTCTTTCTGAATTTGCTTGAGTAGGCTCCAAATACTCTCCCGAGTCTGAATATCCAGCCCCGTTGTAGGCTCATCTAGGAAAAGCAGGTCTGGACTATTGAGCAAGGCTCGTGCAATGTCCACCCGACGTTTTTGACCACCAGAAAGTGTCCCGTACGGTTGCTTGACAAAGGCTGAAAGACCAAGCTGAGAGACCAAGCGTTCGATTCTACCTGCAGGCATCTCCTTGTACTGCTTAGCTCTGATAGTCAGATTTTCCAAAACTGTCAGCCGAGCGTCCAACACACTGTTTTGGAAAACCACACCCAGTCTAAGCTTTTCAGCATAGCAAATCTGCCCGGACGTTGGCTTCAAGAGACCTATCAGCATCTGGATAGTCGTAGACTTGCCTGCTCCATTAGGGCCCAAGACAGCGGTAAAACTGCCTCTCTCAATCTGAATATCGAGGCCATTGACTGCCACCTTATCGCCATAAAGCTTGCTAAGATTTCTTGTTTCTACTAACATGATATTTTCTCCTGTCCTTAACTTCTGAGACTATAATAGCAAGTCTTTTTTGAAAAATCTCAGCTTTTTGGACAAGCGGTAAAATGAGGGAGACAAGAGGTGAAAATCTAGACATCAAAAAAGCCCCGACCAGAGGTCAGGGATAATAGACTAGCGTGTAACAATCTTTCGATAGCTACGTGAAGTTAATAAGAATACTAAAATATAAGCTAGTAAAAAGACGCTACAGGTTATGATCGTTGTCTGAATTAATAAGGGCGTATTGGTCACACCTAAAAGCGCCACAATCAAACTAAGCATATGAAAAGCAGCCGCAACATGGCAGAAAGCAAAGATTAGGGGTAAGAAAAACACTGTTACGATTTGCTTACGTATAGTGCGCTTGGTTTGCTTCTCATCAAGACCAACCTTTTGCAAGATGACAAATCCATCACGATCTTCATAGCCTTCAGAAATCTGCTTGTAGTAAATCACCAGAACAGCCCCCAACAAGAAAATGACTGAGAGAAACAGGCCTATAAAGAGTAAGGTTCCCGTCACCTGTTTTTGGTTTTGCTTAGCTTCTTCTTTATTAGTAGTTACAGTATAACCTCCGACTTGCAGACGGTCCATTTCTTCTGTTACTGCTTTTTGTACTTTATCAGAAAACTCCTGGTTGCTCTTCGTATTACTAGAGATACCGATATAATATTCATGCAAAGCGTCCAAACCGACTTCTTTTATATCATTGACAACCATGTTTAACATAGCACCCCCAGCCATGATATGCCCGTTGGGTAAATTTCCATGAGTAAAATCTTGTGAGGTAATTTGCTTGATTTTCCAGTCTTTGCCATTGATACGTAAGGGTTGATTTTTATCTAAAGATAAGTTTCTACCATAGATAAGTGTTTCACCATCAGCTAAGTCTAATCTTTCTCCTGTCATCTTCTCATAATCCTGACGGCTTACAAGCATAAAGCTACCTACCGCCTTGCTGAAAGATTGAGGTGCTTGCACAAAGTTACGATCGCCAACAGTTACTTCATTACCTGATATCTGAGAAAGCATCGATGTTTGATAGAGATAGTCAGAGTAAGTCGGATTTTTCAGTCCAGTCTCTTGAGCAATTTCTTTCACTTTTTCTAGTAGAGGTTCATTTCTATCTACTGTATCTGGCAAGGATACTGTAACATTATAGTCTTTTGGATAGAGAGTATCAATATAGTCTTGGCCACCTACATAAATATTAATCGTTCCTACCAAGGTCACAAGAAGCATGGTTGAAAGGATGGAAATCGTAGCCAAGCCTGCAGCATTTTTACGCATCCGAGAAATCAAGTTAGATACTGAAATAAAGTTCTGAGGCTTGTAATAGTAACTTTTACGTTTTCTTAGAAAATTTAAAAGTGTAATTGATCCAGCATTAAAGAGCAAATAGGTCGCTACAACAACCATGAGGACCGCTACAAAGAAATTAGCAATAGCTGCAACAGGCTTTGTAACTGTCAAGGCTATATAATAAGCAACTCCCATGAGAATGACTCCCAAAAGGGTCTGCAAACCTAAGAATTTCCCCTTCTTTTCTCCTGCTTTCTTTTCTCGCATGAGGTGGAGTGAGCTATAGCGCAAAAGCCTCATAGAATTAAGAAAAAGAATGATAACAAAAGCTAGTCCCAGACTGACTAAAGTCAACCAAATATTAGACCATTGGAAGGTTGAGGTCAACACAACAGGCATCCCCATAAACTTCAAGAGCAGAGCATAAAGGAGCTTATCTAGTAGCGTTCCACAGATAATTCCTAGTCCGACAACCCCAGTATATAAAAGACACAGCTCTATGAAGGTCATAGTGAGTAGGTGCCTTTTTTCCATACCAAGTATACTATAAATCCCCAGCTCTTTGGAGCGATTTTTCATGACAAAACTATTGGCATATGTCACAAGAATCAATACCGCAATTTGAATAACCCAAATCCCAAATTGCAGGGTCATACGAGCTGCTGACCCTCCATAAGTCGTCTCCATATTACCACTATAAGTCAAGGAAATAAAACTATAGAGAATAGCGGTTGCCACAAATGTAGATAGGATAAATGGATAATAAAGACTGCGATTCTTAATAAGATTTGAAAGAGCCAGCTTACTGGTTAGTTTGAACATAATCACCCACCTCACTTGCCATAACAGTCAAAGTATCTGAAATCTCCTGGAACATCTGACGTTCCGTCTTATCACCTCGGAAGATCTGATTGTAAAGAATGCCATCCTTGATAAAGAGCACCCGCTTTGCTCGGCTGGCTGCTGATGTCGAGTGGGTCACCATGAGAATGGTCTGACCTTGGTCATTAATATCATCAAAAACATCTAAAAGCGCAGCCGATGACTTGGAATCCAGTGCCCCTGTTGGCTCATCCGCCAGCAAAATCTCTGGATCAGTGATGATAGCACGCGCCACTGCAACCCGCTGCTTCTGACCACCGGAAATCTCGTATGGATACTTTTCTTGTAGCTGATTAATTCCTAATTCAGTACAAGTGCTGACCAATTTTTGCATCATCTCTGTGATGGGGCGTCGAGAAAGCACTAAAGGCAAGAGGATATTGTCCTTAACTGACAAGGTATCCAGCAGGTTAAAATCCTGAAAGACAAAGCCTAGCTTTTCTCGGCGGAAGCTGGATGCTTGGCTATTTTTGATAGTCGCTGTATCAGTCCCATTCAGAAAGACTTGCCCTTCTGTTGGCTTGTCCAGCATGGCTAAAATATTGAGGAGTGTCGACTTACCTGAGCCGGACTCTCCCATGATAGCCACATAGTCGCCCTCATCCACTGTAAAGTGGATATCCTTTAGCGCTTCTACTTGATTGCCCTGAAAACGGGTCTTATAAATCTTTTTAACGTGTTGTACATCTAATAAACTCATAACTTCTCCTTTAAAATCCTAAGTACATTTCTTGAGCCACCTGATTGGCCTGGCATCCGAATTTCGTCCATTCAATTTCTTTTTGACTTGGCCGAATGGAAGATTTGCCTTTCTTTTGACTGATCTTAAATAATTTCATTCTAAACACTTCTTTCTTTTTGATAATCTTATTCTACCGAATTTGCACTCGGCTTTCCATAACCTAATCTTACAATTCAGAAAGGAATCTTACACTTTTGTAAGATGGAATAAATCTTATTTTACCCAAAAGGCTATCAAAGCAATCAACCACAGATGGGCTGGATAGAAAATGTAGAAGAAATATTTGCTCCACTTACTGGTATAACCGCGCTCGCCATTGTAGAGATAAAGAAAAGGTAAGACAGTGATAAAGAGCCAGTCTGAATTGTAGAGCATCATCGAAAGGGTTTCTGACAAGCTTGGATAAACTTCGATACTCATGACAAACAGCAGAACAGCTAGAGCAAGGTAAAGCAGATTGCGCAGAGCTTCGTTCTTTCGATACCCGTAAGTAATAAGCATAAAGGGGATCATGACCATGCCACCTTCCGTCAAGAAAGCAGCTACTAGAAAGACTACTGCGCCTAAGCCATAACGGATCCATTTATCACGCCCATTAAGTTCAAGTTTCTCTTTAGAAAATCCAAAGAAAATCCCCAAACTCAAAACACCACAAGCTAGTGTTAAAAAGATATTATTGGAGTTGTGTATTTCTTTTGACTGTAAAAGAAAATTTAAAATGACATTTCCAAAGAACATGAGCCCCGCCCAGAAAAAGAGACGAAGATTATATGTAATGCGGTTGCGCGTGTGAATAAAACCCTCTACTGCCGCAAAGGCAAACCAAACTCCTACACAGCGGGTCACTGCATGAAAAATACCATCCCATCCAACTGGTAGCAAGCCAGGAATCTTATCAACGTGATCCAAAACCATTAAAAGTGCCATGATTAGTTTTATTTGAAAGCCATTGAGGCCATTCCCTTTTTTCATTTTCTTTCTCCTTTTTCTTTTATAGTCTTATCTTATAAAAATTAAAGAACACCTGCCATAACATAACCTTTCAATTCAAAAGAAAAACCTTACAAATTTGTAAGGTTAGGAGAAAGTTATAATGTGGAGGAAAATTTCTGCTTTCTCGAGAGAAAGTATGCCTTGGACTCGCCGGTCTATATTCCTCGCTCTCTTTTTTACTCCGGCAATTCTACCTTCAAGCTCATATCTGTAGGTTGTAACACTTTCTGAACTGCCGCTAGAAAGGCTAGACCATTATCAGATGGGGAATACTGGAATGTGATATGGATGACTTTTTTATCAAACTTATCACCGTATCGTTCCACATACTGTTTGCTTTCGAGGAAGTAGATATAATTATTGAGTTTTTCTTGCAGAATTTCCAGATGGACTGCCTCTATTTCTTCCTGCCAGCCAACTGGGTCCGCTAGGAGAAGCTCCAAATGATTATCAACAGTGCCAATAGCATCAAGTTCAGTTGGATTTAGTTCTGAAGAGATGGCTTTATGTAACAATTCTTCAAATTCTTGATTAGAAAATAGCCGTTCCACTGACGACGGATTTACTAAAATACGAGTGGGTGTTGATCTAAAATAACTTTGCATAGCTATTTCCTTACTTTCCTTAGTCACCCATTCTCCAGTTTCTAAGAATAGTTCCACCTCATAAGCATCTTGTTCGGATCTCAAAGCCTTGTCTACTAATTCTTTACTAACTGGATAAGTAACTTCTCTTTCTTGATGCCCTCCTGTCATCCAGGACATTGTATAACAACCATTTTCTTCAGTTATAATAAACCCATTTCCTTTTATTTGACTCATACTCCCACTCCCCCAGTTCTTTCTCTTATGAAATGTTTCTCTCCCTGACCTTCTTTTCTCCCACAAGTAATTGCATGATCGTTGGCCATTTTCTAAGTTGATAGTCAAATCTGAACATGAAGATTACTAATAGACAGAGGAAGCAAAAGATCACTGCCTTGACTTCTTTCTCTATAATAAATAAAGCCACGGAAATTGGAGTTGTAATGATGAAAAAAGATAGCATAAGTTGCAAAAAAACTTTTCGTCTTTTTAATCCCTTAATAAATGCTTCTTTTTGAGCACCTTCTAACTCTGATCTTTTTAATTTTAGACTAGAATGATAATAGCGGATTATTAACTTTGCTGAAAAATAAGCTGGTAGACTCAGGAAAACGACCAAAAATACTCTGGTCCACATATTTTCCAATAAACCAATTTGAGTGATCAGAGCAGAAATTTTATATATAAGGGATAAAGTGATGGGGACCCAGACGTAATACCAGTTACTTGGAGTAGAAGTCTCCTCCATTAGGATCTTATTTTCCCAATCAAAATGGTATTTTTTATTGTTCCATATTCCTAAATTAATGATTGACTTCACATTTTCACTTACCTTTCAGTTAGAACTTTCTACTAGGGATTATACTCAATCAATCGCCAAGCGTTTTTCCGCTAGTCCGATTTTTACTATAGTGCCTTGACCGACTTGGGAATCTAATGACAAGGAATTACCCAGTTGATCGGATATTTTTTTTGATAAATAAAGTCCTAATCCAGATGATTGATGAGTCAGGCGACCATTATAGCCTGAAAAACCTCTTTCAAAGACCCGCATAATGTCACTGTCCTTAATCCCCAAACCAGTATCTTTCAGGTAAAGAACGTCATCTTGGCAGAAGATTTCAATTCCGCCTTCCTTGGTATACTTGAGGCTATTAGATAAGACCTGCTCCAAGATAATCATAAACCATTTTTTGTCTGTCACAATAGTTCGATCCAAATCGTGCAAGTTCAGTGTCAAACCTTTCTGGATAAAGAAAAGAGCATATTTTTTGACTACTTCCTTGACCAAATCCTCCAGATTTTCCTTCTTCAAGACGAGGTCGTCATGGAAACTTTCCAAGCGCAGATATTGAAGGACTAGGTTGACATAAGATTCTATTTTGAAAAACTCTTGACCCAGTTGCTTCTTGGCATCTGGATCTGTCAAGTCCTGCACCAATAAAGATCCAGCCGCAATAGGAGTCTTAATCTGGTGGGCCCAGAGGGTATAGTAGTCCATCAAGTCGTTGTAGCGCTCTCGTTCTAGGACTGATTGACTCTTTTTTTCAGCTTCCATTCTTTGAACCTTTTCAAATAGCAGAGCTTCCACAGCTGTTTGGGTCTGTCCCTGTCCATAAAGCAGCTGATTGTGATAGTTCTTATAGGCTATCAAACTATCTATAGAAAGAGTCAAAATCCCCAAAACCAGCAAAAGAATAAAAATATACTGAAGAACTACACGGCTATCTTCAAATATAAAACTAAAAAATAGTAACAAACCAAAAAACAGCAAGAACTGCAAGAAAAAATAGCGTCTTGAGTAAATATAATATTTGATAAAGAAAAACTTATTCCGTGTGTCCATTTGTCAGACCGTATCCAATCCCTTTTTTCGTCTCAATAAAGTTCTTGAGACCTGTTTCTTCCAGCTTTTTCCGGAGCCTAGCAACATTGACAGATAGGGTATTATCATCGATAAAGAAATCGCTGTTCCATAGCTCTTTCATCAAATCTTCCCGCTCAACTATACTGCCTGCTCGCTCAAATAAAACACGTAAAATCTGGAATTCATTCTTAGTCAGAGTAATGACCTGACCATTATACATCAAGTCCATAGACTTGAGATTTAAAATCACGCCTCGGTGTTCTAGGAGATTTTGATCTGTACCAAACTCATAAGAGCGGCGCAACAGTCCTTGAACCTTAGCCAGAAAAACATTGTTATCAAAAGGCTTGGTCACGTAGTCATCACCACCCATATTGATAGCCATGACGATATCCATAGCCTGATCTCGTGAAGATAAAAACATGATTGGAACCGTTGAAATCTTGCGAATCTCCTGGCACCAATGATAGCCATTAAAGAGGGGCAGACCAATATCCATCAAGACCAGCTGAGGTTCCTCCTTAACAAAAAGAGATAAAACCTCCATAAAATCTTCAACCGCAAAAACTTGATAACCCCATTGTTCCAACATCTTTTTAATCATTTGACGGATGACTGGATCATCCTCTACTAACATAATCTTATGCATTTTCGCCTCGCTCAAAATTATTTATAGCTATTATACCAAATTCTTTAGCAATTCACAGAAGTTCTCTTGATGGCACAAAAATCATCTGTTTTCATGGAATTTCAAGTATTTTCCGAAAATTTGTTGACATTTTCTTTATAAATTGATAGAATAACAGAACATTCGGAATTATCTGAAAATTCATTCTTTGTACGAAAAGGAGATTATTATGATTGAACAAACTCAAACATCTACCTGGCAGTCAAAAATAAAAGCCTTAGGACCAGGGATCCTTATGGCTTCTGCTGCTGTTGGTGGCTCTCATATCGTTTCATCTGCTCAAGCAGGTGCCATGTACGGCTGGTCCCTTCTCTTGCTCGTCATTCTTGCCAACCTTTTTAAGTATCCATTTTTCCGCTTTGGTGCTGAGTATACGCTAGAAACAGGAAAAAACTTGGTAGAAGGCTACGCTGAAAAAGGAAAGGTCTACTTGGGTATTTTCTTTATTCTCAATGTTTTTTCTGCCTTAGTCAACACTGCTGCTGTTGGGATTTTGTGTGCTGCTATCGTAGCAAGTGCCTTTCCTAATGCTCTAGGCCTAAGTATCACCCAATGGTCCCTAATTTTGATCGTTATCATTTGGGCCATGCTTCTCTTTGGAGGCTACAAATTCCTCGACGGGCTGGCCAAATGGATTATGTCCGCTTTGACTCTCTCTACTGTCCTAGCTGTCATTGTTGCAATCATTGAGCATCCAGAATATGGGGCAGATTTTGTTGAAAAAACTCCTTGGCAAATGACTGCTTTACCATTTATCGTATCTCTTATGGGTTGGATGCCAGCTCCAATTGAAATCTCTGCCATCAATTCTCTCTGGACTGCCGAAAAGGGAAAAACAGTTGACATTTCTATCAAGGATGGTCTCTTTGACTTCAACGTTGGTTTCATCGGGACTGCTATTTTAGCCGTTTTCTTCGTCGCCATGGGCGCTTTAATCCAATACCCAACTGGGCAGGAAGTCCAAGCAGCTGGAGCAGCCTACATCCAACAATTCGTGGGAATGTATGCTTCTGTCCTTGGGGATTGGTCTCGCTTCTTAATTACCTTTATCGCTTTTCTCTGTATATTTGGAACTGTAATCACAGTCATCGACGGCTACTCCCGCGTCAATGCTGAGTCTCTTCGTCTTCTTTTCAAGAAAAAAGAAATCTCACAAAAAGAGCTGAATGTTTGGATGACTGCTACTTCTATCATCGGTGGTATCATCATTTATTTCTTCCAAGGAAGTGTCGCACCTATGCTACGATTTGCTATGATTGCTTCCTTCTTAACTACCCCATTTTTTGCCCTATTGAACTACCTTCTAGTTACAGGTGAAAATAAAAACCTAGCAAAATGGTTGAAAGCACTCTCTATTCTCGGTCTTATTTTCCTCTTTGGTTTTGCTTTCTTCTTCATCTACGCATTAGTGATTGGTAAGGCCTACTAAATAAAAGAAAGAGCAGATGGCTCAAAAGTTAAGCTTTTGTCCTCTGTTCTTTTTTGTCTCCTTCCACCAAACCCTTCTAGCTTATGATATACTATCTATATATGGATTCCTAGGAGATAGACAAATGGAAAATATTTTTAAGTACCTAGATGATACGCAGTATGATAATATCTATGACCGTCCCTTTAATGAACTTGACCTGCTCATCCTAACAGAATTAGCCTACCTTTCTTTTGACGGACTTGTCGCAAGCGATCTGGATCTAGATAAAAGCAAGCGGCTACAAGACATTGCAGAAAATTACCCTCAAGAACAATCTATGATGCATACCCGCAATCGTCTTAAACTACTTGAAAAAGCCTCCCAAACTAAACGTTTTAAGAATATTAAACTGATGGGTTTTATAAACGACATTGACATGGAGATTGAAAAACAATTTGCTGCCCTAGTATACTGTATTCAGTCTAAACCTGCCACTTACGTCCTAGCCTACAGAGGAACCGATGACTCTATCATTGGCTGGAAAGAAGACTTTCATATGACCTATATGGATCGGGTTCCAGCCCAAAAAAATGCCAAGAAATACCTAAAAGAAGTTCTCAGAGAGCTTGATGGAGACTTCATCTTGACTGGGCATTCCAAGGGAGGGAACTTGGCTGCTTATGCTGCTAGTCAAGTTAATCCTCTCTTGCAGGAGCGTATTAAAAAGATCTATAGTTATGATGCTCCTGGCCTTAACAAGGCCATCATTGAAAGCGATGGTTATAAGGCAATTGCCAATAAAATTCAGCATTACATTCCGCAAGGTTCTATTGTGGGCATGATGTTAGAAATTCCTAAACAGATAGCAATTGTCAAAAGCACTGCCCTAGGAGGTCTAGCTCAACACGATACTTTTTCATGGCAGATTGAGGGAGACAGCTTTGTCCTCCTAGACAGCTTAAATCCAGATAGCCTCCAGACGGATAAAACATTGAAGAATTGGGTAAGAAGTACATCTGACGAAGAATTAAAAGATTTCTTTGATTTGTTCTTCGGACTTGTACTAGATGCCGGTATCACTTCTATTGATGATTTCTCTAAGATTTCAAACGTTAGAAAAGTTTTAGAGATTTTTAAAAACGCCAACGCATTATCGGATGAGGAAAGAGAAATGCTGACACGACTCACTAGTCTTTTAGTAGATATGAGAGTCCAAAGCTGGAAGGACGATATTAGTCTCCCAGACTTCGGCCAATTTTTTCAAGAAGCTAAGGATAATATTTCAGAGTTCACCAAGAATTTGCCCTTCCACAACACTGAATCATAAAATATTCTTCAACTGAGTAGCCATTTTAAGACATAGCTTTCTTGAATGTTTTTTGACCTTGTGTTAGCAAGGGTCTGACAGATGCTGCTTTGTAGCTAACACTTTTCAGACTGAAGAAGATTTCTTCTATACTAAATTCTTTCAATGGAATATTCCACCTCGCTTTTTCTCGAATAAATTCTGTTCATCATATCCATATCAATTTAAAACAAGCTTGTCCTTGACAGCTTGTTTTTTCTTTGTTAAAATGTAACAAAAAATATTACAACTAATTAGTGATATTTTTAGAAAGGACACAAACTATGAAATCTATCAAAGGAATTGCCCTTATTGCTGTCAGCATACTCTTGACCATCTATGCTTGGGCTTCAGCTGGAATGACCAACTTTATCGTACCTGGCCTAGCCTTGACTACCCTTTCCTTGACATTTTTACTTGCGACTCGGAACGCCCTATTGGAAAAATGGTTCCATGGCATCGAAAATATGTACGCTTATCATAAGTTTACAGCTATCTTTTCCGTCGTTCTGCTCGCTCTCCACAATGTTGCCATGGGTGGCAGTCTCTGGGGCTCTCATCTGGCAGCCCAGCTTGGTAATGTTGGTATCTATTTATTTGTCAGCATTGTTTTGGTGGCCTATCTTGGCAAGCACATCAAGTATGAGGCTTGGCGCTGGATTCACCGCTTAGTTTATTTGGCCTATATCTTTGGTCTCTTCCACGCCTATATGCTAATGGGGGCTCGACTCCTAACACCGACATTGCTGGGCTTCGTAGTCGGATTCTATGCAATCATTGGTTTGGCATCTGGCTTTTACATCATCTTCCTCTATCAAAGTTTGGCTTTTCGCCATCTGGGAAAAATCATGCAGGTCAAACGCCTCAACCATGATACAGTAGAGTTGAAAATCCAACTCAGTCAAAAGCTAGACTACCAGTACGGTCAGTTTGCCTTCGTCAAGATTTTCCAAGAAGGATTTGAAAAAGCGCCGCATCCCTTCTCTATCTCTGGCGGCCATGACAATATTGTCTATTTTACTATCAAGAACTCTGGTGATCACACTAAGAAACTTTATGACAAGATCCAAGCGGGAACCAAGGTCACCATTGACCGCGCTTATGGTCATATGATTCTTGATCAGGGGCAGGAAAAGCAGATTTGGATTGCTGGTGGGATTGGCATTACGCCCTTCATTTCATATATCCGTGAAAATTCTAACCTGAATCGTCCAGTCAGCTTCTACTACGCTTATACTGGAGCAGAAAATGCTGTTTACCTCGACCTACTCAAAGACTACGCTGCTAAGAATCCGCAGTTTGACCTTCATTTGGTCGATAGCAAGGTCTCTGGCTATTTGGACTTCAAGAATTATCCTTTGGATGACCAAACCACCGTCTTCATGTGCGGGCCTGTCAAAATGATGGATAAACTAGCCAGCGAATTCAAAAAGACCAAGCCTAAAGCAGATCTGGTCTATGAAGGCTTTAAGTTTAAATAAAGAGTATAAAACATCAGGAGCAACCTTATTGTTGCTCCTGATGTTTTATTGTCTAGTAATGGATGGAGCTGAATCAAGATACAGATTGGGAGGTCTACGCCATATTTAGAATATCCAGCAATCTCTAAATAACCTATAACAAGTAAATCCGAAACAATGAAATCCTCATCTTTATTGCTTACAGCTATGCTTTTAATAGCAAAATCATCCAACCTAATATATTTTTGTTTTCAAATCAAATACGTGGATACATCCAATGATTCTCTACATTCATAAATATACTAGCTTATCTTGGCAAACAATACATTATAAATAGTGTCTTGGAGTAACTTTTGAAACGACATAATAATCCCCCTCCCAACGATACCTTTACAGATTTTTTACCTACTAATCTAATAAAGCAAGTACTTTTTATCCATTATTCGTTTAAATTTCTGTTATCTCAATGGAATAAGTTTTATAATCAGACATTTCAGGCTCAATAAAAGTTACATTTTCCTTGTAATTAAAAAATACAGATTCTTCTTTTGATGTAGATAAGCCACCCCATGGTTCAATTGCAATAAACGGCCCTTTATTCGCAGTAGACCACAAAATTAAATATGGAAAATCTTGGAAATCAATTTTTACTGCTTTATTATGATTTTTAGACTTTAATGTTACCGAACGAGAAACCAGCTTATCCAAAGTAATTGCATCCTTTGAAAATAGATCATAATCTAAAGCTAATACTTTTTCTTTATTTAAAAAAGGCGAACGGCTTTTTATGTCAAGTAATCCCGTCTCGGGATATGATGCTGGAATACTACAATTTTCTTCGTTTTCAAACTCGAGATAATAATCTTCATACCGTTCATTTTCAAATAAGGGACAATTAAAACCCGGGTGCGCGCCTATGAAATAAGGCATATCTTGATTTAATCCTAAGTTCTCAACTAAGTATTCTACTTCAATCTTAGATTTATCTAAAGTATAAAATATACTTAAACGAAAAGGATAAGGATATTGTTTTAACATTTCCGAATTACTTTCAATTGAAAACATAATTTGATGATCATTTATTATCTTATGCTCAAAATCTTTCTTTCTAACTAAACCATGACGAGGAAGATGGCCTTCTATAACTCCTTCATCTCCCATAATAAAGAGAGGAGCATCATCACGGACACTACCACAGTTAGGAAACAAGACAGGAGCCTGTCCTCCCCAATATTCAGGATTTCCCTTCCATAAATATTCCACGCCATCCTTATCTTTTATGGAAGATAATTCTCCACCCTTTTCCTTAAATTGAACTTTTAGAAAATCATTTGATAACTCTAGTACCATATTTTTACCTCTCTTTTTACTATTTATCCTTTTTATAAGGTATTATATCTACATCAAAACTAACCAAACTTCTGTCAGATTCCTCAACTAAACTTAGAAACATGTACTCAAAACAATCAATAGTCAACTTAGAATGGCAAATCCATTCTAAACCTTCTGATACGAACCAATCTCCAATAAGAATAAGTTCCATTTTTTAATCCAAGGTACTTGAGAACATCGTTCAAAATTAATAATTTAAACTTTTTTATATAGAGAACCTGATACTGCTTTTAGTAAACTCTTTGTTTTTTCAAGCATGGCTTACCTCTTTTCGAAAAGCCGAGAGAGTTCAACTCTAACGGCTTTACTTTCTATTCAATCATTTGTGTTTCAGCTAGTTTCTTATACCAGTGAGCGGATTTCTTCGGATAGCGTTCCTGAGTTTCAAAGTCTACGTAGAATAAGCCGTAGCGCTTTTCATAACCGTTAGACCAAGAAAAGACATCCATCAGAGACCAGATAAAGTAGCCCTTGACATTAGCCCCGTCCGCAATCGCATCGGATAAAACTTCCAGATGCTGCTTAACATAGTCAATCCGAGCATCGTCGTAAACTGTATTGTCCACAAATTCATCTTTATAACCCAGACCATTTTCTGTGATATAGATTTTCTTGTAGTTGGGATAATCTTTCTTAATCCGCATGATCTGATCATAAAGACCTTGCGGATAGATAATCCAATCCCAATCAGTTTTTGGTATATGGGTTGGAGATTCTCTGCGCCCTACACCCTTAATCTGGTACTTGGAGCTTCCCTTTTCGCCTTTTCCGTTATGGATAATTTCTGTTTCACCGTCAAAGTCGCGCATCCAATCACTCATATAGTAGTTGATGCCGAGGAAGTCATTGAGGTCTTTAGCTGCTTCTAAAGCCGCAAAGTCTTCATCTCGTAGATCCAGCTGACCACCATTGACCTTAAGGATATGATTTACTCCTGCCAGAGTTACATCTGAATAGTGCCCCAGATAAGTCGCATCTAGGATAAACTTGTTATGGATAATATCTTCCAACTCTGCTGCTCTGACATCTGCTGGATTTTCTGGATCGAAAGGATATTTTGTAGGAAGTGCATGAACGACACCGATTTCACCCTTGTATCCCTTGTCCTTATAAAGCTTAACGGCACGGGCATGAGAGACCATCATGTTGTGATGAGATTGGAAAACCTTGGCCAAGTCATACTGAATACCTGGGGGGAATTTTCCAACTAAGTACTGACCATCACCAATTGGGCCAATTTCATTGAAAGTTGTCCAATAGCGAACTTCTGGAAATTCTTCAAAACAGAAAGCTGCATAGTCCACAAAGTGCTCAATATTTTCCCGATTGAGGAAATCGCCATTTGAATGAAGAGCCTCTGGTGTATCAAAGTGGTGAAGGGTCACAAAAGGTTCTACATGACGCTTGTGGCATTCTGCGAAAAGATTATGGTAAAATTCCACACCTTTTGGATTGACCTCGCCATAGCCCGTCGGGAAAATCCGTGACCAGGCAATGGAAATCCGAATACCATTGACACCATACTCTTCAGCCAATTTCAGATCCACAGGGTATTTGTGGTAAAAGTCGCTGGCAGGTTCTGCCGTATACCAGTAGTTATCCTCCAGGTACTTATCCCAGGCAACAGGTCCTTTTCCATCTGTGTGGGTTGCTCCCTCAGCTTGATAGGCCGCTGTTGCACCACCGAAAATAAAATCTTTAGGTAAGCTTTTTGTCATCTTATTTTCCTTTCAATAACATTTGGAGAGTGGGACAGAAATCGGTAATTCGTTAGAATTCGATTTCGTCGTCCCACCTCCGCACAGTTGAGTAGGGCTGTAAAAGCTGATGAAATAAGCGTAGTAGAGCCCACTCAACCACTGCGTCTTGCTCGACAATCCAAAGACAATTGAGAGGCTAGGACTTTTGTCCCAAACTCTATCAAGTTGCTTCATCTCAAATAAATAGATTTAGTTGTTGAATTGCTCCTGAACGAAGGCCAGTGCTCCTTTACCATCGCGGGTTAGTTTGATGTATTGGGCTCCTTCAGTCTTAGCCAGCTTAATCCCCAATTTATCAGTTTCCGCCTTCATATCTTCAAAGTTAGAGGCAACTTGAGGGGCAAGGATAACTAGGTCAAACTCAGGCAACATTTCACGGTGAGCACCGTAGCCACCCGCTGCTGCTTTGACAGGAACATTGTATTCAGCTGCTGCTTTATTCAAAGCGTTAGCCAGCAATCCGCTGGTACCACCACCTGCACAGAGCACCAGAACATTGGTTTCTTCGCTAATATTGTTTTGAGCTGGAGCTTCTTCATCCACTCCTGCTTTTTCAAGGATAGCATCCGCTTTAGCAGTGTTAAAGTTAGCTGCTACTTTTTCTTTTAGAGCATCATTAGCTTTACCAGAACGTTCTTCTTCTAGGATTTGTTCGTCATAAACCTTGACAAATGGATAATAAATAACCACATCCACTACAACAAGAAGGACTGCAAGAACAAAGGACAGAAGTTGGAAGTTGGTCCCCAGCACAATTCCCAGTGGTCCAGGAGTCACCCAAGGAAGGTTTGCTGAGAAGGAGTTCATGTTCAAAGTATCAACAAAGAATTTGAAAATCCATACGTTTACGATAGGTGCAAATATAAACGGAATGAAGAAAATCGGATTCAGTACGATTGGAGCACCAAAGAGAATGGGCTCATTAACACCGAAGAAAGTTGGGACAACAGACGCTCGTCCAATTGCACGGTTACGCTCTGACTTACAGATCCACATAAAGAGGAATGGAACAATCAAGGTCGCACCAGTACCACCCATGGTAACGATGAACATTTGAGTACCAGAAGTGATGACCTTATCCGCATGCTGACCAGCTTGAGCCAGAGCCAAGTTGGCATCAATATTGGCATAAGTAATGGCAGCAATGGCAGGCTCAACGATAGACGGACCGTGAATTCCCACAAACCAGAAGAAAGCATAAGCACCAAAGATAAGTGTGATTCCCAGATAGCCATCTGCCGCTGAGAAAAGCGGAGCGAGAAGTGTTCCGATGGATTCAGCAACCGTCACTCCCAGACTTGCTTTAACAAGCAGTTCCAAACCGTAGAGCAGAACGACTGAGACAGTAAATGGAATCAAGTCTTTAAATACTTGCGAGATATTTGGTGGAACTTCTTCTGGCATACGAATGGTGACATTATTTTTCACACAAACCTTGTAGACATTAACCGTAACAAAGGCTGCGATGAAAGCTGTCAAAAGACCTTTGGTTCCCATGAAGGCAGTCAGGAAGCCACCTTCCTTGGCAGGCTCAGCTGCCATGAGGAGGAAGCCGACCATAGAAGCTAGCATAGTAGACAAGAAGTTAATCTGATTTGTCGCAGGCAGGTCGCGGTTGACAGAGTCTGTCAGCGCCTTAGCAGTGGTCCCACCCACAAAGAAAGCCAGAATCCCCATCGAATAGCTATAAGGGGTCATTAGGAAAGTTTCAATATCCTTAGACCAGTGGAAGCCCCAAGCATTTGGCACATAGGCAATCAAGATAAAGATAGATGAGAAGAGGATGACTGGCATACCAGCGATAAAGCCATCCCGAATAGCGCGGAGATAGATATTCCGAGAAATCTTCTCAAAGAAAGGCTTCCCTTTCTCAATAAGTCCGATGAGTTTATTCATTATTTTACTCCTCTTTTGTATAGTTCAATCAAATGGTGCATCATGTCTTTTAGCAAGATAGTAGTCATTAAGTGATCTTGGCCGTGCATCATAGTCACACTGTAAGCCAAGTCCTCACCAGCAGCTTCTTTTGTCAAGAGACTGGTCTGAGCATGGTGAGCTTCAGCGATGCAGCCATTGGCTTCTTCTACTAAGGCATCTGCCTTAGCAAAATCCCCAGCCTCTGCGGCTTTCAAAGCTTCTAGGAGCTTGGAGCGAGCGTCACCAGCGTAGGCAACAATTTCAAAACCGAGCAATGTTACTTCTTCTCTATTCATGAGAGTTCCTCCTTGTATTCTTGTGTGAAATTTTATTATTTTCTATTATAAAAGGCGTTGGATATGCAGCACCAGGTAGACTCGTTCGCTGCGGTAGAGATCGATTCCCGTCTTCTGGGCAATGATTTGGTAAATATCGCTTCCGACCTGATAGGCTTGAGGGTAGGTCATCTGGATCTGACTTTCCATTTCCAACAGGGAAACATTGTCATCACGGCTTCTGTCCAGATAGTCCAAAAAGTAGTTCAGGTGAATCATAAAACGGTCATAAAAGTTGCTGTTTTCTGCACTTCTTTTAATGCCATTTTTCTTCAGCTCTGCTTCAACTGCAGCCAGAATATCTTTTCGCCTGTCCAAATGGCTTTGTCCCTCAGGATTGGTCTCCCCTTCAGCATTGATAAAGTGATAAGCAATGCGATTGACCTCGTCGCTAGGAAAATTATCCAACAACCTCTCGCGGTATATCGCTAAGGCTTCCTGAGCAATCTGATAAGGAACAGGGTATTTATCCGAAGCATCCGGCAGGTCACTCTCCTTGTACCTGCCCTGCTGCACAGCCTGATAAGAACAGTAAATGTGATCCGTCAGCGTGACATAGATATACTCCTGGACAGGGTAATCATACTTCTTAGAAAGGGTATCAATCACATCATAAGTCACTGTGATAAAGTCCAGCGGAACATCTTTGAGCAAGGCCACAAAGTTTTCTTTAGACTCTTCCGTTCTTAGGCGAAAGATTTTCTCAATCTTACTTTCCAGAACGATGTCACCCTTCTTTTTATTAAAAGCTATGCCACTGCCAATCAGAACAACCTCTTCACCATTTTCATGTTTAGCTAGAGCAACATTGTTGTTCATAGGATGTATGATTCGATACATATCTCCTCCTCTTCATTTTCTAGGGTTCTGGCAAAACAAAAAGACCACAAACAAACTAAGGCTATATCTTCCCTCAATTTATTTGCGGTCACGCCTAATCCAGCTTAGTAACGCTCACCCTATTCAATTTCTGACTTCATTATAGCATATCAGTCTCAGAATGTAAACCCTTACTTCATTTATTTTTTAACAAATTTTAGGCTCTTTCTTTCCAAGAAGTAGCTGTTTTTTGAAGAACCTTGTTGAGTTCGTCAATATTTTCAAATCCTGTTGTACGAAGCCACTTGCGAGCTGCTTCTTCACCTTGCTCAATGTAGTCTTTGACACTGCCAGCCCAAGTCGCACGTCCGCAAAGAACGCCGTTAAAGTTAGCACCTGACTCATGAGCGAACACAAGTGTTTCTTGGAAAAGTTTCGCAGATACACCAGCACTCAAGTAGATGTATGGCAAGTTTGTTGCCTCATCTTGTTCCTTGAAGAAGGCAGCTGCTTGTTCTTTAGTATACACCACTTCACCATCGCCAAAGCCTTCAACATATTTAACATTGACTGGAACTTCCACTTTCAAGACATCAATATTGAAACGTGGGTCTGAGAAGACCTTCATGGCACCGATAACCTTGTGTGGTTTTACTTTGGCATATTCTGCAGAACCTGCTTCAGCGATTTTTTCATCGTAAGCCAAGATTTCAAGGAAGAATGGAATATCTTCTGCCACCCACTCTGAACCCACACGCTCGATATAAGCCTGCTTTTGCTGATTGAGTTCTTCAGAGCTGTCTACATCATAGTAAAGAAGGAATTTCACTGCATCTGCACCTTGTTCTTTAATACGTTTTGCAGACCAAACATCCAGACAGTCTGGCAGGCGCTTGGTGCTTGAAGTATCATAGCCTGTCTTTTCATAGGCCAATAGCAAGCCAGCATTCTTGTCCAAAGCTTTAGTAGCAGGCAGTCCGTACTCAGGATCTAGCAACATAGATGAAGCATAAGGAGTTAGCTCTTCTGCGACCAAAACTTTCAGTTCTTCCATTTGAGCTACTGTTGGTTCTTCTGTTTGGTATTGAGCCATGAGGCGTTTCAAAGCACCACGTTGGTCAAAGGCAAGAGCTGAGATGATCCCATTCTCGTCAGAAAGTTTTTCCATGTACTTGCGTTTTTGTTCTGTTAATACCATTCTTTATACCTCTTTTACTGTGATTTGATTATATAAATTATCATAATTGTAGACATTGACATGTCCAGTCATTTTTTCTTGGGCATTGAGCATGCCGAGAACATTTGCCTTTTTGAGCAGGGAGGCAGCATCTGCTTGATGACTCAAGGCTGAAGAAATCCCTGCAACAGTTGAGTCGCCAGAGCCAACTGGATTGACCACTTGGATTTTAGGAATATCTACTTTATAGAAAGTATCACCATGTTTTGCAAAAGCGCCATCTGCACCGAGTGATACGATGATCCACTCGATTCCTTCAAATAGCGGTTCTGAAAGGACAGCTTTTAACTCATCCAAATCTTTGGAAATTTCGCGACCCAACAACTGAGAAAGTTCTTCGTTATTAGGTTTGATGGCAGT
This sequence comes from Streptococcus sp. HMSC10A01, assembly GCF_001807785.1. Classification (NCBI taxonomy): domain Bacteria; kingdom Bacillati; phylum Bacillota; class Bacilli; order Lactobacillales; family Streptococcaceae; genus Streptococcus; species Streptococcus sp. HMSC10A01. Next base: position 27,512 of record NZ_KV790984.1, read on the forward strand.
TGGTTTCACATCTGATTTGAGCACAGCTTCCAGAGCTACTCCAGAGCAATCCAGCACTACCTTATTGCCAGCTTGATTAGCAATTTCAACCAATTGAATATAATATTCAACTGGTAAACCGGCTGGTAGACTTCCCGAGATACTAACTACCTCAGCTGATTCCATTAATGATTTAAAATGATGTAAAAAACCATTTGCTTCATCCGCTGTAATAGTCGGACCGGCTTCTAGGATTTCTGTTTGCTTGCCTTCGTGTAAGATAGCAATACAGTTTCTCGTATCTCCCGAAATCTTATAAAAGCATTGTCTAACATTAGGATGAAGGTTTTGTAATAAGAACTCTCCATTAGTCCCACCAATCAGGCCCGTCGCAGCAACATTATCTCCAATTTCTGCCAAGACCCTGGTTACGTTGAGACCCTTTCCGCCTGCTGTTTTACTGGCTTCTGCAACACGATTAACAGTATCTATTTTCAATTCT